>LBRD01000001.1 GCA_000991245.1 Parcubacteria group bacterium GW2011_GWC1_36_108
GAAAGAAATGTTTAATAATTTGAGCAAATAGGACTTTTTACGAAAAAGCCAGTTTCAAGCTCATATGTGGATTAGATTATACTCCCCGTTAGAAAAATAAAAATACAAACAGCTAAAAAATAGTGTTTTTTGGTTATTTAGGCTACATTTTATAGATAAACCGTCTTTATATTTTTCTAACGGGGTCAACCCCAGGACACATTTGTTTTCAGATTCCTATTTTTTTCTTTTTGGCTCAAATTAGGCCTAATTCTCTATATTTTTGATCTCCACACTTACCCGCCCTGAATATTGAGGTATGCGCGAAACGAATTTTGGTTGAAATTCAACATTAACACTCTTTACTGTTGAATATTTTCTTAAAATTGCTGGCAATTGTTCGTCAGTTTTGCCCAATAATTCACTCTTTATCTGCTCTTTATCAATAATAGGAGTGGATGTTATCTCACCATATACCTTCAATTTAAGGGTATTTTTCTCAAAATCAGCATCAGCTGTTCCATATTCTATTTTGGAAATATCTTTTTTCACATCTTGTGACTGTTCATTTGCCAAAGACTGCTCGATTGCATTTCTCACATCATTTTCTGAAAATACCAAAACGTAGATAGATGCGATTGCGGTATATTCAAACTCGCCCACCATATCGCCCACTTTTACCCCAGCGCCAGAATTTGTGATTGTAATTTTTTGAGTCTGCTCAAGAGCCACTTCATTGTTTTTCAATTCATCATTAACAGTTTTAATGAGCTGCTCTTTAAGACTGGTTTCTGTTTTTTGTTTTGCGCTATCAATGTCATTTTGACTAACTGCACCTCCCGCAGTTTCGCCTTCAATGGAACCTCCTGCCATTGGTTCTGTTGATTTGGCATAAAATTTTACATATTTTGGTCCACCCTTAAAGCCGGGAATGGTAAAGTCTGTAGGCTCAATATTATAATCTGGTCCGGGCTCATCAGCAATTATCTCAGCAGTAATTGCACCCGGTTTAACTTCGCCTGCAATAGTGCTCGTTCCAGGGACAACAATATTTTTCACAAGACGAAATATTTTACCATCCTTTGATTCAAATCTTGTTGTAGCAATAAGTGTTTGAGGAGAATTGTCATATTCGTTATAAATCACAACATTGCCGTGAGCTTTTTTGCCTGCCACCGCAGACCCACCCTTTACCTCATAGGAAAGAGCGATACTTTCTTCCTTGTTGATTACACGAATCGGAATATTGATTTGATTAATTTCAGTAGAACCAACCACGCCATTCAAATCAAGGTCTATTTTATTTTTCGTAATATTCGGCTGAATAATTATTTTTGCACTAGGTAAAAATAAATATACTGCCACACCAACAAAGACAAGTGCGCAAAGCCCTACAAACATTAGAAATATTTTTTTAATTTTTCTTTCACTGCCAGAAACTGGCGCTGCAGATTCTTTTACATTTTTTTCCTTTACTGCATACATTTTTTCAAGAGTTTTTTCTTTTTCAAAATCAAGACGATTTTTATTCCCCAAGCCAGTAACCACCTGTGGCCTGCGAGCAACACCCATTCTTGGCTGAGCAGTTTTATAAACAGGAACTCGAGCTGGTTCCGCATATGAAACTTCTCTTTTTTTATTTGCAGATGAAACTGAATTAACATGAGCACGTTTCGAATTAGCAAAAGTTGTGTCCAATTGAGAATCTTTTTCATTAATACTTGCAGCCAAATCATAAAAATCATTCGACCCAACTCCTCTCAATCTGTTTTGTTTTTTTTGCTCAGTTTTAATAATAACTTCAGGAGTTTCATATTCATCTTCCTCTTCCATTTCCTCATCTTCATTGTCCATAATTGATTCTAGGCCATCAATTGTGCTGCGAGTATCAATCCCGCATCGCTGAGCCATTGAAGCTCCAATCTCATCTTGGGTGATAATGATTATATGCTTTCCAACTTTATCAGCTTCACGTTTCAAAAGTTTCAAATTAACAACGCTTTGCAGAAAAATTGCACGCTTTGGCACCACGAAATAATTATCCGTAGCCATAGACTTATTCAGTCGGTCAATCACTGATGAGATTTCCTCTTCCAAATCGATGTAAAATGTCTGATGCATAACATTAGTTCCAAGTTTTTAAAGTTCTTAAGGTTCCTAAAGAAAATGTTTTCTTGCAGACCTTGCGACTTTATAACTTTATAACTTTATAACTTTATGAACTTTATAGCTATTTACTAGTCTTGCATTGTTTGTAAAACTCTTCTGAGTATTCCAGCCATTACTTTTTCTTCGCCTGTCACATCCATTACCAAATTTGCCAATCCCATTGGGGTAACATCTTGGGGATTTTTAAGTTCATTTGTTTGATCCACAATTCGTACTACATCTCGCGGCTGCAAATAATTCACACTTGGAGGTTTCGAGAAAGGCAAACTGCGAACCCACTCTGTTGTCAATAATATTTTTTTTATACCAGGCAAGCCACTGCCACCGCCACAAAGCAATATTTTTGATGGCAAAACATCGCTGCCAGCAAATTCAGAAAGTGAAAGCTCCACACCACTGAGCCACACCGATGCGTCACTTTGCAAAATTTGTTCCACCTTGGAACTAACATCAGCGCCCAATTTTCCTTCAGCATATTTTATTTTCAACTCTTCAGCTTCTTCAAAATCAATTCGCAGTTCTTGCGCTAGTTTTTTGGTAAAAGCCCGTCCACCAAATGCAAACATCTTAGTGCCCTCAAGCCCACCATTTCTCACAACTGCGATATCTGTTGTTCCACCTCCTATGTCAATAAATATAGCACTAAAATCAAGGGCGTCGTCATAATCAACACTTCGCGCCACAGCATAAGGTTCTGCTGCAATGCTAAGCAAATCAATATTAAGCTCATCAGCAATTGCCTGAAGTGCTCCCAAATGAATCATTGGGGCATAGGCATTAAAAATGCTAACTGAAACATCCTTGCCTTGAAAACCAATCGGATTGGTTACTTGATAACCATCGATTCTGACGTCAACGATAGCAGCATTTATTAATTTTACTTCAATATCCTGTCCTGTTTCCCAAGCAATCTGCTCTTGAATTCTTTCATAGGCTTTAGTTTGAACTTTTTGAATGATATTTTTCAGTTCAGGAAAATCGATGCGCGAATCAGGATTGCCGCGTTCATAATGCACCGTTGTGGTGGTTCCTTTTACCAATTCTCCAGCAATACCAACGATCGCCTTTTTAACTTTTTTTATATTAGCTTTCTCAAGAGCTTTGCTTATGGAAATTTGACAAGTTTCGATCACACCTGAAATATCAGAAACTGCACCACTTTGCATATTCCCTTTTTTCTGTCTTTCTTTTCCAACACCAACAACATAGCCAACCTTTTCTTCAGCATTAATTTGAAAAACCAAAGCCTTAGCAACTTCAGTTCCAATGTCCAACGCCAAATAATATTCAGCATTGTTTTTTGAAAATATTTTAGAAAAAATAGACATAAATATAAAATCTCAATGTCAAATTCCAAATATCAAATTTCAAATAAAATTCCAGATTTCAAGTCCTAATTTTTTATTCATTAAGTCATTGAAACATTTATTTGACATTTGTCATTTGAATTTTGGATTTAAAAACCTTTTTTAAAATCACAAACTTTTATGATTTCCTGATATATTTGAAACCATTGCGGCTATTTGCTTCTCGGTCAACAGTCCTTTTTGCCCGCCATATTCAGTGACTGAATTGCTGCTGTTTGCAATGCCCCATCTTAAAGATTCTGAAAGATCTTTCCCCTCCAAATGAGCAGCAAGAAATCCACTCGTAAAAGCATCTCCTGCGCCAGTTGTGTCAACAGCATTTTTTTGAATCACTGCATCAAAATGCATCACAGCAACTCCGTCATAAGCCCAAGCCCCTCTTATTCCATCAGTAACCGCTACTGTCTTGGCTCCAATTTCATATAACGTTTTAACCAAATACTCTTCTTCCTCCAACAATTCTTGCAAAATATTCTTATCATATCCATTAACAATCTCTATCGCTTCGTCCTTATTTACAAATAACACTTCGCAAACGGATATTGTTTGAATTATTTTTTTGACATCACTGTGAATTGTTTTTTGACGAGGATTGAAAGCGAGATTAACATTTTTCTTTTTCGCAAATAAAAGAATGTCATCTGTAATTTTCTGCCAATCGCCACTCAAATCTCCAATAAAAATCCACTCTGGATTTCCAATTCTTTCAGCACTAAATTCTAACTTTTTATTTGCGATATGACTTGAAAAAATAACCCTATCGACACTTTTTTCATCAACAATTATCGCAGACAAATCGCTTCCACAATCACTTTCCATTTTAACCGCTCCAGTTTTAACACCAGTCTCTTTCAGTTCTTTCATAATCCATTTGCCCACAGCGTCATCTCCGATGGTTGTATATACCATAACATCAACCCCAAGTTTTGAAAGTCCGACTGCAACATTAACGCTGTTGCCACCAAGCGTTTCGTAGCGCTGCTGGATGGCGCATTTTCCCCCAAGCTCAAAAGCAAGTTTTTTTTGAGACAAAACGTCTTCAGGAGTTTCCAAAACAACTCCCTCACTCGTGGGGAAAAAAATATCCTGGCATATTGATCCAATTGTAACAACCTTGATCATATAAACTAACTTTATAAACTTTACAACTTTCAACTTTGTAACTTATTTTAATTCCTGTTCAATTTTCATCAAACGATTATATTTGCAAAGTCTTTCTCCTCGTGAAAGTGATCCCGATTTGATAAATTCAGCTGCGGTGCCTGCTGCCAAATCAGCGATAAAATCATCAGTGGTTTCTCCGGAGCGGTGTGAAATCATAATTTTCATCTTATTCTTCTTTGCCAAACGTATACATTCAAGTGTTTCAGAAAGACTACCAATTTGATTAACTTTAATCAAAACTGCATTACACGCCTTTTCTTTAATTGCCCGCTCAACACGTTTCACATTTGTGACCAGTAAATCATCTCCAACCAACAAATTTTCACTTAAAACATTTTTATGAATTCCATTCAAAATTTGTTTGCCTGCGATTTTCTCAGTCATAATTTTCCATCCTTCCCAATCATCTTCAGCCAAACCATCCTCCACTGAAACAACGTGATATTTATCAATCCATTCCTTGTACATACTAATCAAGCGCTCACGTTCCAAGTGCACGCCTTCCGGCTTAACCAAATAATGTTTTTCATCTTCTTCATAAAAATTACTGGCGGCGGCATCAATTCCCAAATTAACCTCGGTTCCAAGTTTGTAACCGCTTTCTGTGATCGCTTGATTAATAAGTTCCAAAGCTTGTGTGTTGCTTTCCAATTTTGGAGAAAAACCTCCTTCGTCGCCAACACCGCTACTATGGCGGCCGGCTTCAATAATCTTTTTAAGCTTATGAAATATCTCGCTTCCCGCTCTTAATTGTTCTTTGAATGTTTTAATTCCTGTTGGAATTATCTTAAATTCTTGAATACTAAGTCCACTGTCACTATGCATCCCTCCATTAAGCACATTAAACATTGGAACAGGGAGTTTAGGTTTTGTTTTTAATCCTGATATCTCATTTATATATTGATAAAGAGGAATTTTTTTTGCAAAAGCTACCGCCCTACAAACCGCAAGAGAAACACCCAAGATAGCATTTGCTCCTAACTGCGATTTATTTTCTGTACCATCAAGCTCAAGCATAATTTCGTCAATGGCAATTTGATTACCAGCATCCTTACCCACAAGAGCATCTTTTATTTTTGTGTTTACATTTTTCACTGCATTTAGCACACCTAATCCTCCATAACGCGCAACATCCCCATCCCTAAGTTCAAGCGCCTCAAACTTTCCCGTTGAAGCCCCAGAAGGAACAGCCGCAACTGCACTTACCCCTCCACTCAAAAAAACTTCCACTTCCACCGTAGGGTTTCCGCGAGAATCCAAAATTTCCCTACCGATTATATTTGTAATTTTCATCATATATTTTTACCCCGTTAAATTCGCCTTTGGCGAGTATTTAACTGGGGTGTAACTCAAACTCTTATTTAAGTATGTAAACGAATCCAAAAGAACACTTGATACAATGGATCGAAAGAAACAAGTAGTGCCAACAATAAAATGTAATAGGCTGAAAGATATTTTAGTGTTACTTCATATTGTTCCCTGCTGGCATACAAACCTTTCTCATTTTCCATATTTATTTTTCGAGCTTTGAATATAAATTTGATATGGATAGACGCAATGGTCATAATTGACAAAATAAGCAAAGCAAGCGCTGGAGCAATAAGACTGTTGTATAAAAAAAATGTTCCGAAAAAAAATAAAGGCAAAATCCAAAATGTTTCCTTGTCCCAAAAATCACTTTCCTTAATAAAATTCTTCAAGCTGGAAAAATATAAAAAAGGAATGGAAATAAAATTAATAAAAAGACCAATAAAAAAAACTACCACGGTTACCCAATTATAGGCACCAAAATAGCTTCCTGGTGCAATAATATTCAAGTTGTTCAAAAGAATAAGCAATATCCCAAGAAATAATAATGATTGGGATATATATAACCCCAATATTGAAATTGGATCAATTTTTCTAAGATCACTCAATGAAACTTTTTCATTAAATACACCCATATTGCCCGCCTTAAATTGGGGACTTTTCATAATTTTATTTTTTAAAAAAATACTTTCTTAAGCAATGAAAATTTTAACAATAAACATCTACAACAATTATAGTATACCACAACAATCGATTATTTTCCAAAAATATTTTATTGCTTTTTTATGCGTAAAGCTTCAACTCCTGGCATCAAATTTCCACTTAAGTATTCCAACATTGCGCCACCTCCGGTTGAAACAAACGATATTTTATCAAAAAGATTATTCTCCTCCAAAACCTGAACAGATTCTCCACCGCCAATAAGAGTAAACGCATCACTTTCAACAATCGCTTCCAAAATAGCACGCGTTCCGATATCATATGGCTGCTCTTCAAATTTACCCATCGGACCATTCCAAACAATAACCTTGGATTGCGCGATGATTTCCTTAAACCTGTTAATTGTCTTTGGACCAATATCAAGACGATCTTTGGCAAAATCAAGAGGCAAAACAACTTTTGAAGAAAATACTATTTTCTGATCAACAGCTTCGTTGGCTATTTTTCCACCCACTAAAATATGCGCATATTTTTTTTCAAATCTTTTTATAAGCGGCAACTTTGTTTCAATTTTAGCTCCACCAATAATAGCTGTTGCCGGACTTTCAGGCTCATGAATAACTCGACTAAGATTTTTTATTTCTTCTTGAAGTCTGAGACCAGCATAACCCTCAACATACGCAGTAATTCCTGTAACAGATGCTTGATCACGATGACAAACGCTAAACGCATCATTAACAAAAACATCAAAATTTTCAGCGAGTTTTTTGGCAAATTCAGAATCATTTTTTTCCTCACCCTCATAAAAACGAACGTTTTCCAAAAGAATAATCTCGCCAACATTAAGTGCGTCCAGCGCTTTTGAAACTTCACTGCCAACACAATCATTCACAAAAACAATTTTTCTTTCCAAAATTATTTCCAGTTCGTCCTTAATTTGCTCAAGTGAAAATTCTGGATTCTTTTTCCCTTCAGCATTGCCCGCCAAAGTTTTAACGGCGGCGGGACGACCAAGGTGAGATATCAGTGCGATTTTAGAACCACTCTGAGCTGACAAATGGTCAACCGTTTTTTTGCATACTTCTAATTTGAATTTTTCCTTTATTTTTCCATCCTCAAGCGCAATATTGAAGTCTGCTCTAACCAAAATTTTCTTATCCAAAAAAACCCCTTCCTGTATTTTTTTAATACTCACGTTGTTCATGAAACATATAGCATATAGCATAAAGCAAAAAAATTAATGCTATGCGCTACTCACTATCTGTTTTTATTTGTTACATGTTATATGTTTTGTGTTATATGGTTTTATCTTCCCATGCCAAAAATTGCAACCACAACCCCGATGATTGCAGTTACCATAGTAAAAATCCAGGCACGCATAACAATTTTACACTCTGGCCAGCCTTTTGCTTCAAAATGATGATGAAGTGGCGCTGCCAAAAAAACTTTACGATGGAAAAATTTCTTACTAGTAAGTTGGATTACAACACTACCTGATTCAAGAACATAAATAAATACGATCAGAAAAAGTGCTAACGCTGAATTTGTAAGCATCGCAACGACGCCAAGCGTTGTGCCAAGTGACATCGCACCAGTATCGCCCATCATAAAACGAGCAGGTGAAATATTGAACCACAGAAAAGCCAAGAGCACCCCGGACATAGCTGCGCAAAACGAAGCCAAATCAACCTTGTTTTGAAAAAAAGCAATGATTGAAAATGAGAAAAAGGCAAGCAATAAAACTCCTCCGTTTAGACCATCTAATCCATCTGTTTCATTTGAAGATACTGCGGAAAATAAAATCACAAAAACAAAAAGTGGAATATACCAAAAGCTTATTGAAAAATCTCCAAATGCAGGAATATGTAAAATATCCCAACCAAGTTTATAAAAAAACCACCAACCACCTGCCGCAGCAATAACAATAAGCCATCCAAAACGCATAGCAAAACGCATTCCACCTCCTTTATTACTTCCCCAGCCACGAACACTCATCACGTCATCAAAAAGACCGAGAATTCCAGCTGAGGCAAGCGCAAAAAGTGGAAGCCAGACCTGTTTACGACTCAAAAAGTCGAGCCTGGCGATAAAATCCATATTGAAAAGTTTTCCAATCCAAGGAAAAATAAAATGGGAGGAAAAAACTAAAATAAGAATTGTCACCCACATAATAACCCCACCCATTGTAGGAGTTCCTGATTTATGTGCATGCAATTTATTAACAAATGTTAATTTTTCCCCATTAACATCGCTGCTTTTGATTTTTATTCCAAATTTATATTTATAAAGCAGATGCGTCCAAAGCGGTGTAATTGCAAATGCCAGTAAAAAAGCAAGCAGCCCTGTAACCAAAACTTTGAGGACATTAACTACTTCTGGAATTGTTTGAATTTGAGCAAATTGCATAATTTATTGCCAACTATAAGAATTAAAAGTCCAACTAATCATTGTCTTGATATCCAACCATCGCTGAGAATCATCAAGAACTACTCCGACAATCCTGTGTTTTGAACTAAAATCAGAAACCACTGTAAGCAAAGAATAACCAGCAAGTGGAGTAAACCCAGTTTTTGCACCAACAATGTTTGGCATTTGATCAAGCAACTGATCTGTATTTAATATAGTATGCTCAATTTTTCCATCCACTGAAGTTACAATAGAATTGCTTGGCAAGCGTGCAAGCTTCCAAATAGTTTCATAGCGAAGTGAATACGCCGCAATACGAGCAATGTCATATGCAGAAGAATAACATCCAGCTGCAGCGCCTTCATCATCCAAATCAAGTCCTGAGGACGTACAAAAATTTGTGTCTACCAACCCTAAATCTTTAGCTTTTTTATTCATAACTTGCACAAAAGCTTCCTCCGAACCAGATACATGCTTTGCAAGTGCAATTGCTGCATCATTAGCACTATTCATAACCATCGCTTGAAGTAAACTCTTTGCTGTAATTGTCTCTCCAACTTTAAGACGTGGACTTATGCAATAGCCACTGCGAGGACAACCTATTTTTGTGCCTTCAGCATATACTGCCTCCTCATCAATAGTTACGGGTTCATCAAGATTTTTAATATTTTCCATCACTAAAACTGCTGTCATAATTTTTGTCAGTGAAGCAATCTGCCTATGCGTACGCCCTTCGTTATAATGCAAAATAGTTCCTGTATCGGCATCAATAACTACAGAGGCATGCGCATTCGGCACAACAAGATCATTAGTTTTAATATCTCTTACTGGTTGATATTGAGGCTCATCCACTGCCTGCGCTTTTAAGGTTACAATTTTCTGCGTTTCAACGCCCGCCACCAATCCACTAATACTATTTTCTTGACTACTAACAACATCAGCTTGAACTTGATTTCCATTAATAAAACTTTCCTGCAAAAATAAGAAGGAATTAAGCGGAAAAAAAACTATCATCAAAATGGTTGCCCCTATACCCATTACTCTTTTGAAATTATTGAATTAATTCTCTCATCCACTGAAAGTATACCATACTCTGGAAGATTTTTCACGGATTCAATCCCTAATTTTTTAAGAAAATCAAATGTAATTGCATAAACATAACCTCGAGAGTCATTTGGGTTATCATTTCGCTCAATAAGCCCTCGCAGTAACAAGTTTCGCAGAGTGTAAGCACAATTAACACCTCGAATAGCTTCGATTTCCGTTTTAGAAATTGGACCACGATAAGCAATGATTGAAACGACCTCCATCGCAGCATTCGATAATGAATCTTGCAGCTCACTTTTAACCAATCCTTCAATAAATTCAGCATTTTCAGGATTTGAAACCAATTGCACTTCTTCGCCCTTAACAAGCAAGCTGAGCCCACTGCCCGCCAAGGCATATTTTTCGCTCAACAAAGCCAAAGCAGCATCAACTTCTTCAGCCCTAAGCCCCACAATCTTCATCAACTTCGCCCTCTTAATCGGCTCCCCACTAACAAACAAAATGCTTTCAATAACCCCTTGTAATTTTTCCAATTCCATAGCTTTTAATTTTTTTATTACTTATTGAAAGTATACCAGCTTTTTAGGAATTATGTAATTAGCTACGTAATTCTCACATTTCATTTCTTAAATTTCTTCTAATTTTTATTTGAGCTGTCTGATACATTTTGTCGCAACATCGCAAATCTCTCCTCCCTCCTTGGTAATAACTTACTAATTGGAGTTGTTGCAAATATTTCCACATAAAGATTTTCAGCTGTCACATTCTCATTTGTGATGATTTTTTTGGCAAGTTCATTGCAAAACTTTTGAGTTTCCTCATTTTCCTTGTGCTTGATTGTAAGCTCATCATTGATCAGTATATCAGAAATTTCTTGCTTGTCTTTAGCATTTTTTATTTTCGGCAAAACTCTGCCTATATAACATCTTATTACCTCTTGTATATCTTCAATAATTTTATCGAAAGTTTGTTCTATCAAGTCAACATCCCTAAGCGTTAATTTTCCACTTTGGGCCAAAAGTTTCAAATCATTATCATCATATGCTCTAGTAAAAAATAATTTATGATAGGCAGCCAATGATGGATTTGAGCAATTGATTTTTCTGCCATGAAAATCGATTACTTCTGGCGTTAACCACTCTTTTGGTATAGTGGTTTCATGATGTCCAATGGGTTCACCGCTATCGTTCCATTTTATAATATGGGTATCGATACAAAAATTTTCTTTACCATATTTTATTGATCCATCTCCATTTATTGCAAAAATCATTGGTTGAAATCCTTCCTCATTATTTTGCAGACGTTTTGCGTCAATGCGTTCAAAAATTCTTTTCTTTCCTGGGCGATGACCACTACTTAAAAATAATCCGAAACCTTTACTGCCTAAAAATGATTCAACCTTTTCTAGCTCACGGAAATCAATCGATAAATCAATATCTTTATGCACACCTATATATGCACCTCTATAAAGTGAAATATTCAAAGCCCCGTCTAATTGCCAATAAAAATCAGCTCCCTGAAACAAGTCTCCCAACTGCTCAAGAGATTTGTCTAGTTCATTCTTTTCTTCTTCCGTACAAGGTCTTCGTTCAATATCTTTTTCAGATAAGAAATCAGCGCCTTCTTCCCAAAAAGGTTCCTTTTGAAATTTGTTTCTTTCTCTAATTTTTGATTGCTCTGCTAGGTCTGGTTGTGCTTTCACAACTTCCGTGGCTTTTCTCATCATTTGTTTCTCAAAATCATTCATATTATTTCCAATCTGAAATTATTATTTATTTGTTATTAACTCACTCTTCCACGGCCGACGTTGAGTGAGTGTTCTTTTTTTTTGAAAAACATTTTTTCGAGATATTTACCGTTATCCAATTTCTGTGCCGTGATGACTCTGACAAATTTTTCCGCCGAATACAGGGCAACCAATTCCAAAATAGGCTTCTCGAAAGGATAAGGCGAAACAAAAACACTGTGCTGCAATTTCCTGAATTTCAAATCCTTCAAGTGATTCCTAAGCACATCGCGGAAAAGTCTATCTTTTTCAGGAATATCAAACATGACGACTCGCCATTTGCCATCCCATTTCTTCGGCTTCTTAAATTCTATCGACTTTCCGAAGATATTCAGCACGCGGGCTTGCTTCCTGCCTTTTTCAGTTAAAGTCAATTTAAAAGAACCGTCGGGAAGCTCGATCTCACTTATAAGTTTTTCCTTCGAAAGACTCTTAATGGAGCGATTAAAATTCTGTGGATTTATTTTTACCCATTCTTTTTTCAATTTTCGCAAAGTACTAAAATATTGTCGAGGCGATGAAGACATACCCAAAGCGACCCCACCTAAAAGCGCCAACAATATTTTCTTTTGAACAGCTCCTGGCCTATACATACCCCGATTATACTATAAAAAAATAAAGATTTCTATCTTAATAATATCACACGTTGCATCACTCTTCCACGGCCGACGTTGAGTGAGTGATGGGGTGTTTGATTATTTTTTATTTTGTCTGCCTACTAAGACTGGTTACGTAACATGTTACGTAGCTAATTATAATTCAACTATTAATTTATTTTTTATTTCAATTGGTCTCAAATCCAAATCCGAAAGCTCCTCTAACTTTATCCACATTGGTTCATAAATTCCACTATTGCGGTCTGGACTATATTCTTCCCCGTCACCACTTCCGAGTTTTCCTCCTAATATATCGCATTGATAAAAATATTCTTTCTGTGGTTCATTATCTTTTTTGATAAAATCAAAATCATACATAAGTTCCAAGACTGAAACATCTAAGCCCAATTCTTCTTTGCATTCTCTTCTTAGTGCTATGGGATGACTTTCTCCATCATCAACCCCGCCGCCGGGAAAAACAAAATATGTTTCCCCATTTTTAATTCTCTTAATTACTAACAGTGAATCATCATTTTTAATTATAGCCCTAACCACAATTCTCATATTTTTTATTTCCAATCTGAAATTATTATTTATTCACTCTTCCACGGCCGACGTTGAGTGAGTGGTGGTGAAAGATGGGGTTAGGATTTGAAGTCGGAGATTATTATGCGCTTTCGTTCGATTTTGAAGGTCATTTTTTGGCGCTCTTTAATTCCGAGTTCGGCGACGATTTCGGATGGAATCACGATTGAAAGACTTCGTTTCCCTACTCTTGTAACTTTGCGAACAAGTTCTTCTTTCTTTTTCATAACGCTTTGTCATTCCGAACTTAATCCGGAATCTAGATTAATTTTTATTTTTTATTTTGCTACGTAGCATGTTACGTAGCAAAAAACATATTCAACTGTTTTTTTCTATAAATTATTTTTATCCATTAACAATTTCTTCGAGTTTCCAAAAACGACTGCCGCCTTTTTCAATCAACTCATTTATCAATTCCGAAACTGCCAACTTCGTTGCATCATTTTTGTATAAAATTTCAAAAGCCCTGACGAAATCATTCACATAGATCATATTTCTAAATGATTCCGATTTTTTGAGACAGTACTCCAATAAATAAGCTTTCAGTATTCTCAATGTTTCTTGCGGTGCTTGCTCAGCAAGAATTGGCACAGACTTGATCAAGCCATAATCCCAATCTGTTTCGCCTTTGCTTTTCTCAAGAGTTTCGGCAATGTGATCCGCAAGCCATTTGGAATCGGCAAAAACATTTTGTTCCTTGTCCACCCAAAAGCCAAAACCAGCAAAAACTTCTTCATTTTCAACATTCTTAAGTGTCCAATCCCAAAGGTCTTTTATTTTTTGCACATCAACTTTGCTCTCTTTGATGATAGTGGTTGCATTGGCGTTTGAAACAATATGCCTACCAACAAAAGAAATAGATTCTTTTTGCCTTGTCGTGTTTTGATTTTTCCAAAACATTTCAAACAACTTTGAGCCTATTTTGAAATCAGGAAAATGAACATACGCAAGTGCCAAATGAGTTGCCAAACCTTCATCAATATTTTTGAAGTATTTTCTATCAGTATAAATTTTCGAATCAAGCTGGATTGCTCTTTCATACAAATCCTCAAATTGAACGAACATGTCTCCATAGATATTGGCAGAAAGATACCCTTCCCAGGCTGCAAGATACAAATCAAATTTATCACCATCTTTTGAAAATATTTTTGGCATCAAAGAAGCAATCCATTTTTTGTCTCTATAATAAAAAGACGGTAAATAATGTCCAAACAAAAACATGATCGCAAAAGTCTTCTCCCTTTCCAGTGTCTCTTCAAAAATTTCCTTAACTTCTTTGGAAATTTCTTTTTCTGAAGAATTTTCTCCCTCACGATAGACAAAAAGCACCAACGCCTGAAAAGCTCTTCCACGAACTGAATTTATGGCAACAAAGAAAGGTTCGCTTTCCTCCTCAGTATTCCTTTCAAGACCGGGATTTTGATGTGCGAGGAGATGTTTGATGACAAACAATAATTGTTCGTGATGTTTTGAAAAATCAATTGTTGTTTGAGTTTTTCCTTCTCCCAGCAATTCTTTGATGACATCAGACATTGAATAGAAAACTGATTTCCAGCCAACAAGCCAGGCATCAAACTCTTGACGCCTATCATTCTCTTCAGGAAAATTTTCATCCGCATCTGATTTGACAATGTTTTCAATCAAAATCAGCAACTTTCCAAAATCAACATTTTCTTTTTCAACTTTATTTTCTCGCAAAACATCATACACACCTTGCAAAAATGAATGAGTGTAGTGCTGATCCAAAACATCTCGATTGAAAAACAGCTCTGCAGAATCAATATATTCCTCAAATCTTTGAGTGATGTCTTGTTTGAGCAAGTTTCCCATTCCTTCCGCATTCAAAGGATTCATGAAATCTTTTTCGGTGTCCATAGCTTGAAGATTTTTCGGCGACCATATTTCACAAAGATTTGAAACTATTTCCGAAACTTTAAATTTTTGCAAATCTTCCAGGGTTATTGGAGCTTTTGCAGAAATGAATCCTGCCATCCCGTTTGAAACAATGCTTGGCTCCGGCTGAAACTCTTCTGCGATTTTGCCTTCCAACTTTTCCTCGGCTATGTTTTTTTCATTTGCATCAAGCTCAAAAAAAACGCAGGAAAGAATTTCACGTCCTTTAACTTTGTGCCAAAATTCATCTTTTTCATCCTCTCTTTTTTTGCCGAAATATTCAATGACATTTTTGATAAATTGTCTTTTATCCTCATTTAAAAGTACAGAAAAACCTCTTTTCAAAGCCTGCTCATATTCAGCTCCGAAAATCAAATCATAACCATTCTTGTTTTCCTCAAAAAATCTAAAAAAGGCTTTTTTCAACTCCGCTTGGAAAATTTGAGGATGAAGACTGAGCACAAACAAACTGAAACGCCACATTGAACGACTGAGTGGCAAAGTTTCAGCATACTCAGCATACATCCTTTTCATTTTTTCTGGCTCGGCATAATTTTTTGCAAACAATCTTTCAATGAGTTTTTTCATCACAGCAGTCAAGTTCTTCACATCATCGCGATATGAAGAATGCCTGTCATCTTCAAGTTCAAGTGTGAAAAAATCAACATCAAAAAGTCCAAAGCTATCCTCCACCTCAAAAATCTCGTTTTTGCTTTTTCTTTTTTTATTTGGGACAATTTTTTTCATCACATCCAAAACAAGTTTCAAAGCCTCTTCCAAATTTTCATCGTCAATTTCAGTCAAATGTTTGAAAATTTCAATTTCACCAAGATCCCTAAAATAGAACGGGTTTTCCATGCCAAAAGTTTCTTTTTCACTCGCAACTTCTTTAGGGCGGACAGCCAGAACAGATTCAGTCAAAATCAAGAAATTTTTCCAATCTTTTGCTTCGGCAAGTTTTTCAAGCATTTGCTGATATTCAAAACCGAAATTGTTGAATTTTTTCATCAATTGGATCCATTTTTCATCTCTGATCTTCAAAACCATTCTGACAAGTTGCTCTTTTGGCAAGGAACTGCAGATATATGCAAAGCTATTGATGACTTCCGGATTGAAATTTTCATCGGAAATTGGAACATCGAGCATGAAGTTGACAACACCAGCGGGGTCTTGTTCTGAGATATTCACAAGATATTGCAACTCTGGCAGAGTGTAGGAATATTGATTTTTGTCATTTACAGTTTTTTTCACTGCATCCAGAAATCCATTTTTGTGCAAAAATTTTAACCAATTTTTATCAGCTTTATTAAAAAAATAGTCTTGAGCATCAACATTTGATTTTAAGATCAATTCCAAATCATTCTTTATTTGTTTTGTTTTTCCAGAAAGTTTTTCCTGAATAATTAAATCAATAACATTATGAATGTATATTTGCTGGAAACCGAAAGATTTATTGAGAACATTAATAGCATTTTGCATTAATTCTTCAAACTCACTGTGATCATCTAAGCTAACAAACTCCTTTTCCGAAAGACATCCTAGATTTACACCATGATGCGCAATATCTGACATTTTCCTATATATTATATCAAGATTTTTAAAAGTATCTATAAATTCTCTGTTAAATTTTTTGCCTTCACTCTTTTCATCTGTAGCATAACAATTAAATAATTTTATCAAGTTATAATTTACATTTTTACCAATAAGAGGAAAAAGAACTTCCCTCATGGAATTTGCAGCCTGACTCATCCAATCAGGATTCGATCTACATTCCAATCTAATTGCATAAAAAGCCCCCTTAATCAAATCAGAAGGTTTTCTCCCTATATGTTTTTTAGGATAACTATTATAAAAACTATCTATCTTGTTACATAGTTCACTCACATTTGATCCAGGAATAACTGGGGACAAAACAAAATCACCATAAGAAACAAGGCTTGATGTTTTTTTATTTTCTATATGTTTTTTGTTATTTCCCATTATAATTTTTCGCTAAATCATATAGAGCTTACGAAATATTTACACACCTAATAATATTGGTACTGTTGGAATCTTTTCCGTACAAAGTTTTATTGAGAGAACCTTCGACTTTGCACCATCCTAAATTTATTTCAAAATCTGAAATAAATTTTTATTTTACATTGTTACGTAGCATGTTACATGGTTACTTTTTTTCTGAATATTTTTTCATAAAATATTTTCCCTTTTCGGTAAGATTAAATTTTTCACTTCCACTACTATTTGGCACTATTTCAATAAGTTCATGTGTGTCACAATAAACTTTTATACCAAGAGGAATATCACTCGCCCATCTGTTTCCTTCATAATATGTCTGACGAATTGAATCAAAAGAATTAAAATAATTTGAACCTTTAAAAATTTCGTATTCATCATCCCAAGCTTCTTCTTGGGACTTTTCTGATTTTATTTTCTTTACAGCTGTTTCTTTTTTAAGGACTTTTTCCTCCGCTTCTAATTTTATTTCTTCTGCTTGAAACTTCTTACCCTCCAATTTAAGGAAATCCTCTTCTTTTTTTAATTTTACAGTTTTAATATCATATTCATACTCCAAAGATTTTAGATAGTATTTTTTTGTTATTTTTGGTAGCCAAAATACGACTAGGTATGAAAACAAAAATGGAGTAAATAAACTATAAGCAATTGACCACAAATGACTTACGGGATAAAAAGTCAAAAGATAGTCGATTTTCAAAACAGATTTTGACTGCATCAAAAGATCAGAATCGACAAAAAAAGTTACATACCAAACCCTCCAATTCCATACCAGCCAAGATGCAATAAATGCACCCCAGAATGGACTAACTAATTTTTCGCCCAGGTTTTTCTCTAATGATTTTTTTGCTTCATCAAACATATTTTAAATTTTTTGAAAAATAAACAGATGCTCATGCATAATCAAGAGAAAATTGCTTTCTTGAGATCGTTTTACCCAAAAGCCGGTCGCTTTACAGTTGTGTTGTTTTTTAATAATATCCTCTTTCAACATAAAACCTTGCTTCAAAAATCTCTCCATAACTTTAAATGCTAAGGGTTGATACATTTTTTCTCTTCTGGTATCCCCCATCAAAATTGCACAATATTTTCCTTTTTTCAAAACTCGAAATAATTCACTGGCAACTTTTTCAATTTCATCACAAAATTCATCCAGACTATGAATGCCAGATAAATCTTCTTTAATTTTTCCTTCGCTATATTTTATAATATCAACATATGGTGGATGAGTAAGAACAAAGTCTATTTCTTCATTCTTGATGAAGGTCATATTGCGAGCGTCACATTTTATTATTCGTTGCTTGGATTTATTTTCAACCTCAAATTCCAAGGATTTTCTTGTACGTTCCAGTGCTTCTTCATTAACATCAACACAAGTGATATGACGATTTAATATTTTTGCCTCTATTGCAGTCGTTCCACCACCAATCATGCAATCAAGAATGTGATCACTTTCTTTTGAATAACGCAGGATTAAATTACGTACCACTTCTGGCGCCCAGTTTCCACGCCAATCAGATTTATGTGTCGCCCAATTTCCACGACGTGGAAATGACCATACCGTTGTGCATTCTAAATCAAATTCGTCGGGATGCAATTTGATATCTTTTTTGTTCATTATTTTATTTCTAAAATATATTTTTTGCTTTTTACTATTTTCATTTCATTACTAAGACCTTTTTTGTTGTGCTCTAAGTCGTATGCCCAATATTCAATTCCTCGATTATTTGTTTGCGCAAGCAACACCAGTGAATGCACTTTTTTATGCTGTAAAAGTTTTTCCCATTTTAGCAGTGGAATCAATGCCTGATTAATATCAAAATTTTCCTGATTAAATGAACTCTTCATCTCTACAATAACTACAGTATCTGGCCATTCAAAACCACCATCTATTTCAATTTGAGCTTTGGACATGTCTATATCGGAAGTTCCCACAACAAGATGAACAGCAGCTCGTTGACGACCACCCGTAAATAAAATTCCTGCTTTACCCAATTCGTAGAAATCTGAAATAATACCTGAGTAATTAGCAATTGCCAACAATGTAGTTTCTCCAGGATTAGTATTCCGACTCATTGTATCCCTAACGCCAACTATCATACCGTCTGTTAACTTATTTTTTGGTTGAAAAATAATTTCCTCATCTGGTTTTATAAATTTAACGCTCTCAGTATGCAATATAAGTTTCCACTTTTGACGACTCAAGGGTATCTTAGCTACGCTCCTTTTCTTAACAGCTTTAATTTTTTCACTTCCGTAATGGAAAATACGTATTTCTCCTTGTCCTGATTTTTTGTATTTTGATAAAAATGGTTCAAGATCTTCCCTGCTATATTCAACTACATCATTTCCATCTGGACGATTATCCCAGAATTTTTTAAGAAACTTCTCCCAAGCTGCTTCTTTCCATGAATCTTTATTGGCCATAATATAATTTATTTATTATTTCTTGTTTTGGTAATTACCACGCTAATTCTTCAAGAGATCCCTGCTCTACCATTTGCAAATTGAAAACATATTCATTGTTGTTATATGTTTCTTCGAGTGGTCTTTTTGTTGTGTGCCAACCAAGTCCATCAGTAACCCAAACAAAATCAATGCCCTGTTCTTTCAGTTCTCTATAAAGATCTTTAAACTCTCCACAAACTGCTTTCAATTTTGAACCGCCGCCATTGTAAAAATTAACTTCAAACAATTTAATTTTTTTATTTTCAGGATTAAATACGGCGAAGTCAAAACTTCTTTCTGATTTATTTACCTTAACTTCGACACCCCACTTATTGCGAATTTCCGTAGAGCTTGCCTGCGCTATGTATTCAAAACCTTTTTGTTCACATAATTTGCCAATATGAGATTCAACTATTTTCTCCATTAGTGACCCTCCGCGATTTTTTCTGCCGTTGCTATCCAGTCCAACTTCAACACCAATAACATAATCAACAAGATTTTTAATTCCCTCTTTTTTAAAAAGGTTTATCAAGCCAGTTCTCTCAAGAAACATATAATACTTTTCAAAATTATCAACGCCAGCTTCATTATTCTTAAAATCAAAGATTTCAAAACTCCCATCACTTAATTCAAATATCTCTAACTGCTTTTCCCTTACTGCCAATAAGACTGGAAAAGCCTTAACTACGTCAGAATTAGTTTCGTATAATGTTTTAAATTCCGCCTTCAAATCCTCTTTTCCCAAAAGATAATTTAATTTATTCAGAATAATTTCCATCTCCGAACTATTTGTAAAAACCTTTTCCCAATTTACAAAATATTCCCATGTTTTAATTGAGTTTTTTAATGTATCTACTAAATTTTGAAAGTCTTTCTGCATAAATATAGACTTTTTTAATAATTGATTACGACAACCTCCTTAATTTTTCCTCTTCCTGTGCCTTTTGAATTTATTGAACGTCCAGCGTCAACAGTGTGAATTTTTATTTTTTTGCCTAGTCCAGAATATAATTCATTAATAAGTGGCGTATCAGAATTTGAAAGCATAACATAGCAACCTCTCTTGTGGAGTTCCATAAAGGCATCCTTCAATTCTATTTGTTGTTTTTCAAGAAATCCCTCCTTGGTATAACTCGTAAAACTAGAAGTTGCATTAACAGGATAATAAGGCGGATCAAAATAAACAAAATCTCCTTTTTTTGCTTTTTCTAAAACTTTTCCATAATCCTGATGCAAAATTTTGGTATGTTTCATTGCATCATGGGCTTTCCGCAAATTTTCTTCATCACAAATAAGTGGATTTTTATTATCCCCAAATGGAACATTGAATTGACCACTACTATTAACACGAAACATCCCATTGAAACAAGTTCTATTCAGATATATAAAACGAGCAGCAACATCAACATCAGAAAGTTTTTTAAAATCTTGCGCACGAACTTTGAGAAAATATTCTTTATTATTTTTCTTTTGATGTTCTTTTAATTTTTTTATTAATCCTTCAACATCATTTTTAATAACATTATAAGTTGTTACTAATTCGGCATTCATATCAGACAAAACAGCTTTTTTTGGCAACAAATCAAAAAACATTGCCCCACCACCGACAAAAGGCTCAAAGTAAGTTGCAGTTTTCGGATCAAAGTCATAGGGCGGATATAAATCTCTCTCCCTAAATTGTTTGAGTAATTGCCTTTTTCCTCCAACCCACTTTACAAACGGTTTTGGATTTTCATCTTTAAATTCTTTGTACGCCGATATGATATTTTCAGCTGATGCATTTTTAAGGTTCGACATAAAAACCCGCAGATGAATTGGATGGATATTTAAACTGACGGCTATATCTTGTATTATTTTTTGTGTCATATTTTTATTTTAAACTCTTACAGTGATATTATATCATTCAATAGGTTCGAACACAACTGTGGATAACTTATTTTTCAAAAATAAAACCTTGTTACGTAACATGCTACGTAACAACATCAATTGACTTATGCCCCATTATCTCATAATCCCCCCACTTAATCAATTAAATAAAACAAAGAAAAGACCGGCTGAATTGCCAGTCTTTTGCCTATTTTCTACCTCCTCTTTTTTCAACCTCCCCATCTTTCAATTCTTTGCCAGACCAGCGTCCAAAACGTGCGCCACAATCTTGGCAGACAATTTCACTCACGCCGTCATAATACTCAGGATGCATCATGTCATATTCCACCATGATAATATTTTCACTTCCGCACTTTTTACATTTTTCGTTTTCCATATTATTTTCAATTTTATTTTTTCACCATCCTATATCTTGTTGCCCTTCCCATCCCAATGCGCCTGATCAGTCCATGTTCAAGCAATCTTGCCACGGATTTTTTTATGGTTGGCAATGGAATGTCGGCCAAGTTTTTTTTGATTTCAGCCACGCCCAATTCAACCTCAACATTGCCAAACAAATCAAAAATTTTCTTTTGCACCTCAGAAAGCAAACTTTCTGGATCATTTCCTTTGAGCAAGTCTATCGCTTTTTTTGATTGAATCAAGATGCAGTCCAAGAAAAAATTAATCCACGGATCAATATTCTCATCAGTAGTCTTGTGATTTTTTTGTGTTTCCCTTAGAGCCAAATAGTATTCCGACTGTTTATCTTCAATGATTTCTTCCAGGGAAACATATGGGACATGCAAATATCCAGCCTGGAGCATCATAAGATTTGTCAATGCGCGAGAAAGTCGCCCATTCCCATCTTCAAATGGATGGATTGCGAGAAATTCAAAAATGAAATTTGCAATCATCACCAGAGGATGCATTTCTTTTTTTCCCTGATTTTCCTTGAGCCACTCCAAAGCATCATCCATCTCTTTTTTCACAAGCCATGGAGGCGTTGGATTGAAAAGAATTTTCTTAACTTCTCCATTTTGAACAATTGCAACTGTGTTTTCTTTCTTTTTGTATTTTCCTCTATGCAATTTGTCTTTTTCAGAAAACTCAAGCATGATTTCATGGAGTTGCAAAATTCTGTTTTCAGTTATTTTCAGCGAATCATGATGATCAAAAATTCTTCCAAGCAAATCAGCATAACCAGCAACTTCCTGCTCATCTCTGTTTTTTGGAACCAGCTGTTTTATGCCACGCAAAAATCTGTCCACTTGCTGGTCAGTCATTTTTGAACCCTCAATACGCGTGGATGATCCCGTGCTAGTGATAATCACTGAACGCTTAAGTTGACCCAATATTCTTGGATTCAATGCTAGTGATCCCTTCCATTGCCCTTTCATTTCATCAATCTTGGTAATTTTGAGCAAAATCTCATTGGAAAGCCTTATTCTTTTGTCTAGTCTGTCTTTTTTCATATATATTCAGATATATCCAATTGTATACGATAATATCCATAAAGTCAAGCTTTTGCTGTGCACATTTTTTTGATTTTTTGTGCATAATTGTCAAGATGTACACAATATGTGTGCTAAGTTCTACTTTATGCTCAAATAAGCCATTTTTGTGACAATCACATGATCAATTACTTCAATTCCCAGAATCTTCCCTGCTTCAATAAGCTGCTTAATAATTGCAAGAATAAATTACGTAATACTTTTCACATCCTTATGTCTCATTTTTATTTCGGAAAACAACTCCCCCTGCTCAACATGAATAATTCGTTGTTTTACTAATTCAAGCATTGCAAGAAATGAAACTACTACTTCAACCTTATCTTTTGCATTTGCAACGAGCTCGGCAAAGGATGTTTGCACACGCTCTCGCAGGGTATCTTGCAAATGAATAATTCTATCTTCCAGAGTTAAAACTTCTTTTACCATTTCTTCTTCCAGTTTTTCTACTATAGGAATTTCTCCAAGCACCTTGTTAAAAGCTTTTTGCAAATCGCTAGCTACAATGTTTTCCGGTGGATAAAAAACCATTCCTATCCCCAAGAATCCTTCACGCGAAAAACTTGACTTGGGAGAATCAAAAACGAGAGCAAGTTTTGCTGAAGCGTCTTTAAATTTTTTATACTCTGCCAATTGATATTCCAAATCTTTAATCTCTTCCTCCTCTTCTTCAGTAAATTCCAACATCGGAAGCAAGGCTTTGGATTTGATCAAAATAAGTCTTGCAGCCACTGACAAAAAATCAGCCAGATGAGCAAGCGTGATGTCTTTGGCCTCAGCAATATAGGCCAGATATTGATCTGCAATTTTCGCCAAACTTACTCGAGTAATATCAAGTTTTTCCTGTTCCGTCAGTTGCAAAAGCAAATCCAGCGGCCCTTCAAATTGTTCGAGTTTAAAATGATAAGACATAATAATTTCAATAATCAATAACAACAATACAAAAACAAACTATCCGCGCAGATATTTTTTCTCTGAATCAATTTCTTCTTCACTTTTGTTATCCACTAAAGTAAAGGCAGGATATAGTGCAAGCAAAATGATCAGCGTGAGGAAAATAAACATTGCTTTGACGGGAAAAACAACCAACAGCATTGCAGAAATGGCTGTTGCTGCAATATAAGCAACACTTCGAGAGGTTCTGAAAAAACTTATGATATCCATATCATCGCCATCAATTCTTTTGTAAAAATAGGAGTCGCGCAATGTTTCTATCATCGCCGCACCAATTCTTGTCATAAAAAGTACCATTCCCCAAATGAAAACTGATGTGCTTGTCACGAAAAAAATACTCAGCGTTGAAATAGCCATCACAAACAAGGCGAAAATTATCATTTCTTTTTCTCCAAGTTTTTTATCCGCAAGCACTCCCACGGGATAGTTAATCAAAATGAAAGGTATGAGCATTATGGTAAAAATAACTCCAATTTGACTCCAAGACATTCCCAAGTCAAGCAGATACAAAGGTGTATACACGGTCATCAAGGCATAAAAAAACTCAAGCACAAATGACACCCAATATATACGCATCAAATTTTTGTTCACGAATATTTTTTTTACCAAATCCCGAATGGTTATATTCCCATTAAACTTGTTGTTTCCACCGCGCAAGCCAACAAGACCAATAACAAAAATTACCATACTGATAAGCATCGACAAAAAGAAAAGCCCGGAATAATCATACACTTCCAAAATGTGGGTAGAAAGAATAGGTCCAAGCATAAACCCAGCACTAATAATCATCAAATGAAGTCCTCGTATTCTGCCTGATTTCCTGTCTTCAGAATACGATTCCATAATGATGTCCAACACCACATACATCAAATATGCCGTGATGATGTTTATCATCAACAAAAATATTCCAAACATAGACGGCGGAACCATAATGAGCACCGCCATAGCAAAAATTTGCAAAAAGAAAAGCAGGAAAAAAGTTGTTGATTTTCCCAAATGCTTGATGAATTTATGCATATTCAAAAGACCAAGCAGTGACACGACATATGCCAAGAAATAAAAAACACTCACATTTTCACTGCCCAAAGACAATTTGAAATACGAAGATTCGACATAAACAAGAAGCGACTGAGAAAAACCCAATAAAAAAGAAACAAACGTTATCAACTTTAATTTACCATCATTAAGCTTTTCCTTGTGTTTTTTGTTTGCCATTATTTCTCGCCCCGTTAAATTCACTTCTGACGAGAATTTAACGGGGATAAATATTTTGTTTTTTGTTTAATGAAGAATGATTTATACTACTTTTTTCTTTTTTGTGACAATTTTGATGCCAGCTTCAGTAAGTTGTTTTTCATCCAAAACACTTGGGGCTTCCATCATTGGATCCTCAGCTTCTCCTGTTTTGGCAAAAGCAATAACTTCTCGAATATTTGGTTCGTTTTGAAGAATCATTACCAATCTATCAACACCAGGTGCAATTCCTCCGTGTGGAGGAGCTCCATATTTAAACGCTTCAAGCATATGGCCATAATCTCTTTGCACGTTTTCTTCAGAAATTCCCATAATTTCCAAAACCTTACGAAGCGCTTTCGGTTCATGATTTCTAATGCTTCCACCACCTGCTTCATATCCGTTAAGAACAACATCATATTGGGTTGTCAAGATATCGGCAATATTTTTCTTGTTCATAAGATCATCCATAAACTCAGGCTTCGGACGAGAAAATGGATTGTGTGTAAATGTCCAACCAGTAGAAGATTCCTCATCTTTTTCAAAAAATGGAAAGTCTACTACCCAACAAAAAGCCAACAAATTTGGATCATTTTTATCTTCTCTAATATCCGGTTTGTCGTTGCCATATTTTTCCATTGATTCTTTGTATGAAAAACGTGGGAAAGGAATTTCTTGAATTCTTTTTTCTGGAAATTGAGTTTGCACAAGTTCAATAAGCATCTTTTCAACAATATTCATCACATCCTCTTGCTCAACAAAACTCATCTCCATATCCAACTGCGTAAATTCAGGTTGTCTGTCTCCACGAGTGTCCTCGTCGCGGAAGCATCTGGCAATTTGAAAATATTTTTCAATTCCAGCAACCATCAACAATTGCTTATATTGTTGTGGCGATTGAGGCAAGGCATAAAACTTTCCTTTATAAATTCGAGATGGCACAACATAATCTCTTGATCCTTCCGCTGTAGTTTTTCCAAGAATTGGAGTTTCAACCTCAATAAAACCTTGGCTATCAAGAAAATCCCTGAAGAATTTCACAACCTTATACCTAGTCAAAATATTATTTTTCATTCTTTCTGATCTAAGATCCAAATAGCGATATTTCAATCTAAGTTTTTCATCAACATCCTTGGTGTCCTTAGTAATCTCAAATGGAGCAGTTTTTGCTTCGTTAAGAATAGTTATCGAAGCAACCTCCAATTCAACACCACCTGTTGGAGATTTTTCGTTTTTCGCGCTCATTGGACGCTCTTTCACAACGCCTTCCATTTCAATCACAAAATCACTGCGAAGTCTCTTAGCATTATCATGCGCTTCGATATGATCAGGAATGACAACAGTCTGAATAATCCCGCTGCGGTCACGCAAATCAATAAAGATCAACTTACCATGATCACGACGAATATGAACCCAGCCCTGAAGCTTGACGGTTTTTCCAATAAATTTAGGAGTGTCGACAATGTTTGTTCTTTGCATTTACCCGGTTAAATAAGATTTGGGTCTACCAACCTAGTAGCACCAACCTATTTCTAGATTAAATTCATCTTTATTAAAATATCCACCCATTATACCCAAATCTTAATTTTAAATTTTTTAAGAAATTTAAAATTATTTAACTGGGTGAATTTTAAAATTAATTTAACTCAACAGTTCTGTTACTCGCCGGGCAAGATCACTGGGGACTAGGCGTGTTTTTTCATAAAAATCAGTCACTCCCATATCTCGCACCGGCTGGATATCCCCTTCGATTAGTGATGCTGAAATCACAATTATAGGAATATTTTTGGTTTTGTCATCCAATTTAAGACGCTTGATAATTTCCTCTCCACCCATTGCAGGCATAACCATATCAGTGATAATCAAATCGTATTGGTTTTCAGTTGCAAGCTTGCTGCCCCAAGCACCATTTTTTGCATATTCAAGACAAAACCCTTCGTTTTCCAATTTTTTTCCAAACATTTCCAAAAAGATTTCTTCGTCCTCAATAAAAAGAATTTTCTTTCCAACACAAGCATCGTCTTCTTTTTTGCTAGACAAACGCTGTTTGTTTTTTTTCTGCTCTCCATATTCATTCAAAAGTCTTTGCACTTCAACCACAAGCTCAGAAGGACTAAACTGCGTCTTGCCTATAAAATCATTGGCACCATTCTCCATTGCTTCCTTTTCATTTTCAGTCTTATTAAGATTGCTCAAAATGATTATTTTCAAATCGCTGTCATATTGCGTGTTGCTGCGAAGTTCCTTCAGCACATCCATTCCACTCATTTCAGGCAAAACCATATCCAAAAGAATAAGGTCAAATTTATCTTCCAAGGCAAATTTTAAAACTTCTTTTCCTGTCACCGCGTTGACAACGTCAAAGCCAGCCGATTCGAATTTTTTTTGATATATTTCAGCAATCATTGGGTCATCCTCCACCAACATTATCTTAGCCATAAATTGAGCTTTTTTGTTATTTTTACTATTTTTTAATATTTGAAGTATAACCAATTCAAAGGTAAAAAGCAACCCAATCATGGATCACTAAACATAGAACATGGAGCAAAAAACAAGGGATCTCCACAAAAAAATTAACTACGTTTATGTTTCATGCTACGTGTTCCATGTTTCAAGTTTTGCAATCACATCATCAATAATCCATTTTGGGGTGCTTGCTCCGGCGGTTACTGCCACTTTTTTGCAATTAGCAAACCATTTATTTTCAATCTCTGAAGCTCGCTGAACAAAATATGATGACTCATTGACGCGCTTGGCGATTTCCCAAAGACGCTTTGAATTTGCACTTTCTGGCGATCCGATAACAATAACAACATCGTTTTCTTGCGCCAATTGTTTTATTTCTGTTTGACGATGATGCGTGGTCAAACAAATAGAATCAACAACTTCTGCTTTTGGATATTTTTGTGAAATTTGAGCGGCAGCTCTGTCAACAAATTCTTGATCTTGCGTGGTTTGCGAAATTACAGCAATTTTTTTGGCAGGATCAACATCAAAGCCGCACAAATCCTCATCCGTTTCAATAAAAATAGCTTTCTTGTTTGCCCATTCAAAAATACCCTTCACTTCCTTATGATTTTTTTCGCCAATAATCACAACCTGCACATCTCTGTCAAAAAATGCCTTCGCCAGCCTTTGCACCTTGACCACACGCGGACAAGTTGTGTCCACCAAATCAACTTCATATTTTTTGGCAAGCTCATAAATCTGTGGTCCAATGCCGTGAGCTGTGATTACCAAGGTTCCGACTTCATTTTTAATTTTTTCAAAAAAATCTTCCAGCGGACCCTCAACGTGCACCTTTTGAATTCCCATTTTTTCAATTTTTTCCACCACGTCCTCATTATGAACAAGCGAGCCCAACACAAAAATAGGCCTCTTTACTTTTGGGTCCTTGGCGATTTTTTCCACAATGTCATATGCCCGCTCCACTCCCTCGCAAAAACCAGCATATTGACTGAGTGTAATTTCCATATCCCTACAAAATTACAAAATTATACAAAAATACAAAAAGTTGATAATCCTTTTTATCATAAAAAATCCCCCACCACAAGAGCAAGGGATTTTTAAGATCTAATCTATTTTTTAAGCAAATTTAACAATTCATCAACCGTCATAATTTTGCTTTCACTTTCATTTCTTTTTTTAACTTCAATCCCGCCAGCAGCCAAAGATTTTTTGCTAATCACTGCGCGATACGGAATTCCAATCAGGTCAGAGTCTGCAAATTTTTGTCCAGCTTGAGCATCGCGATCATCAAACAAAACTTCAACGCCATTTTTCAAGAGCTGAGCATAAATTTTTTCTGCCTCGTCGTTCTCACCTAAACTCAAAAGATGCAAAGAAAATGGCGCAATATTTTCCGGCCATATTAAACCTTTATCATCAGCAAACAATTCTGCAATCACTCCCATCAAACGACTAACACCAATACCATAACATCCCATAATAATTGATTGCTTCTCACCTTTTTCATCACTATAAAATAATTCAAGAGCATCGGTATATTTACTTTCCAAATGAAAAGTATTACCAACTTCAACACCTTTTTTCTCTACCAAATCTTCGCGCTTCAGCCCAAGCTTTTCAAGATTTTCATCTGTAAATATTTCATCATTAATTGCAATTCGCTTTTTCTCATCAACATATATTTTATCTTCACCGACTTCACTCAATGTTTGAAACTCATCGCTAAAGCGTGGAGTGAAAATTCCACCATCCGCATAAGTTCGATAGGTTATTTGACCCAATCCAAGTCGATCATAAACTTTATAATATGCTGCAACTATTTTCTCATATTCTTCTTCATGCTGCTTTTGATCGCGAGAGAAGGTATACATATCTTTCATCAAAAATTCACGACCACGCAAAAGACCACTTTTGGCACGCTTTTCATTTCTGAATTTATTTTGAATTTGATACACAGCAAAAGGCATATCTTTATATGATCCCAGATAGTTACTAATAGCGTCCACAATTGGTTCTTCATGAGTCAGCCCAACTCCGAGCTCTGTCCCATTTACAAGCTTGGTTTTAAACCAATTATCAACCTTAGCATCATCCCAACGATCAGTTTTTTCCCAAATTTCCTTAGGCTGAAGTGTTGTCATCATAAGCTCTTGTCCACCAACACCATTCATTTCTTCGCGAACAATTTTTTTAATATTTTCAAGAACCCTAAGACCAAGTGGCATATACGCATATACGCCAGCCATTTCCTTATGAATAAAGCCAGCCCGAATCAACAGCTGCGCATTCTTTGCAACTTCATCAGATGGCGCCTCTTTTTTAGTTTTAGTGAAAAGTTGTGATTGTTTCATATGGGTCAGTTATAAAGTTCATAAAGTTATAAGGCTCATAAAACTATTGTATCAAATTTTTGCCTTATTGCAAGCAAAAACAGCCTCATTAAAAGACTGTTTATTAATTAAGATATTCATTTAACCTTGGCATACATATGACAGTCTATGTATTTTCCATCTTTAATTGTATATTTCTTATGGATTCCCTCAAATTGCATACCAACTTTTTTCATAACATTCATTGATTTAACATTGTCAGCATGAGCAAAAGCACAAATGCGACGAAGCCTAAACTCGGAAAAAATATGAGTCATAAATTTTTTCACTGCTTCAGGCATAATTCCTTTTCCCCAGTGTTTTTCAGCCAACCAATAACCAATTTCCGCCTTATGCCCGTGCACAATTTTATGTGCACCAACAGCGCCCACAACCTCTCCGTCAATTTCAATCATCATAACATAATCTTCGGGCTTTTCTTTTTTCATTTCCTTCTCCTTTCTTCCAGCAAATTGCTTTGCGTGTTTGAGTTCATACGGAAAAGGCAATTGCGATAGATTCTTAATAACATTCCAATTATTAATATTCCTTGCAATATCTTTTGCATCCTTCAAAACCATTGGTCTTAAAATAAATCTTTTAGTTTTAATAATTTTCATACATGTTATATGTTTTATGATATATGCTCCACTGGGATTTCAATAATAAATCTCGAACCCTTGCCGGCGCCGTCGGATTCAACCCAAACTTGACCGTGGTGTGTTTCAGCAATGGCTTTACCGACATATAGCCCCAAGCCGGTGCCACCAACGTGCAGACGTGACACATCCTTGCCACGAGAAAACTTTTTGAAAAGATATGGGATTTCCTCTTTTGGAATGCCGATGCCAGTATCGGAAACCGTGATTCGAATCACTTTTCCAAATTCAGATTTTTTTCCAACAACAAACCCATTCTCATCAACCACAACCCCTTCTTCTCTGAGCTCAGCCTTGACCGTTGCTCCTCCTTTTTCAGTATATTTAAGCGCATTATCAATAAAATTGGAAACCAATTCTCGAATTTTGGAATAATCCATCACAATCTCCGGCAAAGGATTTTCAGGTAATTTAATGTCCAAATAAAACTTTTTGTTTTTAGCGATTAAAATAAAATTGTCATAAAGTTCCTTGATCAGTTTTTCAACACTAGCTTTTTCAAAAGTAAATTGCATTCTGCCAGATTCGATGCGCGAAACATTCAAAAGATCCTCAACCAAATCTACCAAACGCTCTGCCGAAGAATACACTTTTTCCAGCGCACTATGCACACTCTCACTCACTTCCCCATATGATCCTTCCAACAAAAGTGAAGAGAAACCCTTAATTGCTGTGATTGGTGTGCGCAATTGATGCGAAGCAATCGAAATAAACTCCGTCTTTGCATTGTCCAATGTCCTAAGCTGATCATTCGCTTGCGCCAACCTTGTTGCCATTTCTTGAAGTTCTTCTTTACGCTCAATTTCAACCTCAACACTCCTAACCAATTTATATGCAAAAAAAGTAAGCGCCACAAATATTAAACCTTGTGATATAAATTCTGAAATACCCTTCGCCGTAAACAACTGCACCAAACTCAAAACAATAACACCCAAAGCAAGCAATTCAGTGTAAATTATTTTAATATTCAGCAGGCGATGTTTTATGATTGCGTAACCACTGAATACATTCAAGAAAATTACACTATAAATGCCTAGGCGAGAATAAAATGTATAATTAACGCTATTCTTTATAAGATCAACCAAAACAACATTTATTAAAATTGCAATAAAAATAAAAATAAAAAGACCTGTAAATATATATGCTAGTTGGACTCTTTTTTCATTGACAATTTTTCGATATTTTATTGCCGCAATAATAGAGCCAGCCAATAAAAAAACTACTAAAAATATCTCATAAATTATTTCCAAGCTACCAAGTATAGGGTTCAGTCCTCCTGGCAATATCTCAAAACCTTTAACTATCAAATCCGTAAAAAATATCATCCAAAATAGTAACATCGATGGCAAATATAAGGCTACCTTAATTATCTTGTTTGATAATATTTTCAATTCAACCAATTCACCTATAAATAGAAAAAAATAAAAAACAATAAGGCATCCAAAAAAATAATCCGATCTCAATAGAACATTTAGCCATTGTTGATTTCTTATAACATCTTCAAAATAGAAGGAAGCAATCCAAACAAAAACACTAGACGATAAATAAAAAAAATTTCTATTTACCCTATTTCTAGTATCCTTCAATAAAACAAACAGACCCATAAAAATTGAAACGAGAGAAACAAGTACAAAAAAAATGAAATCATTTCCGAACATATTTTTTTTCTATATTTTTAATATGACTTTTATACAATTTAATTAATGAGCTTAAATTTATATGCAAATCAGACACATTAGTCCATCCCTTTTTTACACCAGGACACGAATTATCAATATTTAAACCAGAAAATAAATCAATGTAAAACGGATAAGATCTACACACAGATGGTCGCTTTTCATATTTTGAACACATCCCATTTTTCAAAAGTACACAAGTATGATCTTTATATAGATTCATATATGATTTGCCCTTATCTGCATTGGACTTTATACAATCTTTGCAATCATTTTTTAATTTTTTTATCTCATTTGGCAAAACTTCTATCTCATATCGTTCTTGTCCCTCAATTGATACGAAATTTGGAAGCGGATCTTCGAATGCTCCACAACAATTTTTAGCACATTTATCACGCAAGCATATCCAGTTTATCTGTAAATCACCCTTTTTGTTTTTCCTAACTAATTTCATATAAAATTCATTCAAGGCAAACTTATTAACAACAAAAAAATAAGTTGATAAATAGCAGCTATATTCTTGACAAATGTTAATTTTTAAGCTATCGTATATTGATACTATATTATTATATCACATTACAAATAAAATCAGAAGTTCATTTACAAGGAGGAAATCATGAAGAAAAAATCCGCTATTAGAATAGCGAGCATTTCAGACCTACTGTTAGAGGGTATCCAACCTGAGGTTATCATTACGGCGTTTGTCAGTGTTAACAAGGCAGCTTGGCCACCGCCATTTCCACAAGAAATCCTATGGACTGAATACGAGGTTAGCCAACACATCAAAAATTGCCCTCGACTTCAATTTTGCGCAATTTATGAAGGTAGAATCATTGGAACAGTCAGTACAATACACATATCAGAATCGGCAGTCTTAAATTGCAAGGGGTGGGAGAGCATAAGTGGTTTTGGCACACTAAAAACCCATACAAATGATGGTGATTGCATGTTTGGAATAGATCTTTCTGTAATACCAGAATTTCAAGGAAAAGGTGTTTCCGAAAAACTAATAACAACAGCATTACTAATGGGGGCCGTACTCGCCAACAAGAAGGGATGCTTTCTGGGTTCCAGAATGCCAAGCTATCACAAAAAATCACATATTCCAGTTGAGCAATATGTATTTGGGAAAAAACTGGAAGGAAAAACAATGGATCCGGAAATAAGATTATACCAGGGAGATGGTTTTAGGATTATTAAAATAATTCCTAATTATATTAAAGATCCAGACAGTTTAAATTACGGCGCACTAATGTTTTGGGAAAATCCATTCTACAAGTACACAAGATATTTACCAATACATTGGATAAAGCCAATGCTTAAAAAAATTATTATGAGATAATTAATAAGGGGAAGACTAGAATCTAGTCTTCCCCTTCTTTTTTATCCCCACTTTAGAGATGTGAATATCAAAAATGTCATAAGAACTTCGAGACACACCTCAACTCTTGATGACCACCAGAAAAATGGATGAAGTTTCTTGCCTCCACAAATTATCAAGTATCCGGGACTTAGAAATGATATGCTCCTGTTAATAAAAAAACCTACCCACCCCAATACGCCAATAATCTTTATAGTGGTCATATCAAGATTTTTTACAATTTGAAATACCTTTCCAAATTCCAAATCTGCCAAATGCTTACTTATATTAATACCCATTGCAGACAAAATCATTAAAGCTCCAATTGTGTAAAAAATTTCCGTAACAACTACCAAGGTTAAATACGTCTTTACTGAAACTCCCATCTCTGCCTGCATCTTTTTGCCCTTCATGGCAGCATACACACTTATGCCAATTCCAGTAATCCATGCAACGACGGTCGCAACATTAACAAGAATTTTCTGTATCTCTGTAAATTCCATTAGCATCTCCTTTTTAATGAACTTTTTTATTTTTTATATCAAATTGCAACTTGGATATTTGGTGCCTCTTTTTATAAAATTAACCTCTAATTCTTTTAAGCCAAATTGCTTTTTAAAATATTCTTTGATAAATTCCGTATTCATCCCATTTCTGCAGGTATATACATCTATGCTAATAAAGCATCTAAGCGGAAATGTGTGCATACTTATATGACTTTCCTCTATAACAACAACACCCGTCCATCCTCCAGGATCCTTTTCACTTCCACCTTTTGCAAAATAAACTACTGGCTCTGCCAATTTTTTCATTTCCAATAACTCGGGTAATTCACATAAGCATTTCAAAACTAAATCATTATCATTTAATTTTTCAGTGTTACCACCATATCCATCAATTGTTAAATGTTCGCCAAAATTACATGTTTTTTCTAAATTCATTTTTTTGTTGATTTATTTTTTAAATGCTTTTAAAATTATTCTAGCACACAATAATAAAAAATAAACCAAACATTTTTCAGGCAATTTTAAACTATATTTCACAAAACACCATTTGTCAAGCATTTATACCATTTTCATTTTAAATAAGGCATTCAAAAGCGAAAAAACGCTCCGACATCGCGGAGCGTTTTTGTATGTGTAAAGTCTATTTCAATTTCTCTCCAAAATACTTTCCAAGCTCATCAATCTTAATTCTCTCTTGCTGCATCGTATCGCGGTCGCGGACTGTAACAGTACCATCTTCAAGTGAATCAAAATCAACCGTCACACAATATGGCGTTCCAATTTCATCTTGCCTGCGATAACGCTTTCCAACATTTCCATTATCATCAAACTCACACATAAAATCTTCACTTAGGTTTTGGAAAATTTCTTTAGCCTTTGCAACCAACTCTGGCTTATTTTTCATCAATGGAAAAACTGCAACTTTGATTGGAGCCACAGCTTTAGGGAATTTCATCACAATGCGTTCCCCGTCTTCAAGCTTCTCTTCGGTATAGCCTGCACAAATAGCTGTCAAAATTAATCTATCCAAACCAACTGTCGGTTCAAGCACGTGCGGAGTGTAGCGCTTATTCGTTGTTGCATCAAAATAATCAAGTTTCTGACCAGAAAATTTTGAATGCTGTGTCAAATCAAAATCTCCACGATGAGCTAAACCAAAAAGCTCACCAAACCCGAATGGAAAATTATATTCTGTATCAATTGTCTTTTTAGAATAATGAGAAAGTTTTGCCTTTGGATGTTCATAGCGGCGTAAGTCTTCTTTTTTAGCGCCGATAGAAATTGCAAATTCTTCCTGCTCATCCAGCCATTTTTCAAATAACGGTTCCCATTTAGTTTCCGGCTCAATGAAATATTCAATTTCCATTTGTTCAAATTCTCTAATTCTGAAAATGAAATTTCTTGCCACGATTTCATTGCGAAATGCTTTTCCAATTTGTGCAATTCCAAATGGAATTTTTACACGCATCGAATCAATCACATTTTTATAATCAGAAAAAATTGCTCCAGCAGTTTCAGGACGAAGATATATTGGACCATCAACACTATTCATTTCGGTTTGAAACATCTGACTCATATTGCGAACTTCAGTCCAGTCAGACTTTCCACATTCGGGACATTTAAGTCCTGCCTGCAAAGTTTTTGTCATCTTTTCTAATTCTCCTTCCATATCCTCTCCAGTCAATTCCTTCACAATGTGATCAGCGCGAAATCTTTTATTGCAGTTTTTGCAATCAACAGAAGCATCGTTAAAGCCACTAATATGACCAGAGGCTTCCCATAATTTCGTGTTAAGCAAAATTGGTCCATCCATTCCAATAATATCTTCTCGTTTTTGGACGAACTTCTTCCACCACATCTTTTTAATATTGTTTTTTAATTCCGTTCCATATGGACCATAGCTATATGAATTTGCCAATCCTCCATAAATTTCCGACGTTGGAAAAATAAATCCACGTCTTTTACAAAATGAAACAATGTCTTCCATCTTGGTAACCTTTTTTTCTTCAGCCATATTTTTATTAGAGCGAGAATATTTTTTATTTTTTCACTTAAAACAAGTCTCTTTGGCGTTATGTCAGAAGTTGCAATTGTTTTTCCCTGCCTACCGGCAGGCAGGTGTGACAAAAATAAAAATGTATCCGAGCGATTAACTATAAAAATTAAATAAAATAAAAACTCGTCTCGAATATAATAAAATGAATTATTACATTCGGGACGAGTCATTAGACACGCGGTTCCACCCGACTTCCCCAACATTGCGTCGGGACTACTCTTTTTATGCAAGTTCGATTTTCCCTTATCTTGGGCAAAAAGGAGCCACCCTCTTCTCAACCTCACATAGCTCTATTATACTCCTATTGACAGAATTTGTCAATGATGCTATTATTGTTTTTTATGTTAATACCTTCAGTTGTTAGGTCATCAAGCGTATCTATACATAAAAAACATTTAATTTTTTGTGTATACGATCTTGCTTGGAAAATTCTTTCCTAGTTTGTTTTGTTTAAAATATACATGCATAGCAGAAACTTCAAAGCGGGCAGTTCGCGCCCGACGCGCTCAAGAGCGCCATTCCAAGGCGGACAAAAAAATTCATTCAATAATCAAGGTGGTCGCAAAAAGCGTTTCACTGGAAATTATATTGATATCAGCCGCTTTATTAACAAAGCAGCACCAGTCGTCGAAGCTGAGGCGTATGTCCCAGACACTATTTTTGCTGATTTCAAAATAGAAGAATCAATCAAGAAAAACATTATCGCTCGTGGATATTTGCATCCAACTCCAATTCAAGATAAAACCATCCCCCACATTCTTGAGGGAAAAGATTTAATTGGTCTTGCTAATACTGGAACAGGAAAAACCGGAGCATTTTTGCTTCCGATGCTTGATAAGATTATCAAAAATCCTAGCGAGAAATTGTTAGTGGTTGTTCCAACTCGAGAATTAGCTATTCAAATTCAAGAAGAATTTCGCGCCTTTGCTGCCGGACTTCGCATTGGATCAGTGGTTGTTGTTGGTGGTGCTAACATTCGAACTCAAATCGAATGTCTTCGCTCACGTTACAACGTTGTGATCGGAACACCGGGACGACTTAAGGATTTAATCCAACGCAAAAATCTTCATCTTAATACTTTTGCAAACGTGGTTCTTGATGAAGCAGACCGTATGCTCGATATGGGATTTATGCCTGACGTGCGATATTTGCTTTCACTTGTTGCGCCAAAAAGACAAACTTTATTTTTCTCTGCAACGCTTGCTCCAGAAATTGAAAAACTTATTCAAGAATTTTTGGTTGACCCAATAAAGATTTCGATTAGAACTCGAGAAACTGCTGCCAACATCGATCAAGATGTTGTGCGCGTGAAACCAGGCGAAGATAAAATTGAAGTTTTGCAAGACCTACTTCGCAAAGCAAACTTTTCAAAAGTTTTGATTTTTTCTCGTACCAAACACGGAGCAGAAAAACTTTCCATCATTTTGAGTAAAAATGGATTTAAGGCTCAATCAATTCATGGAGATAAATCTCATGCCAAAAGACAAAAGGCTTTGAAACTTTTCAAGGAAAATTATGTTGAAATTTTGGTAGCAACCGACGTGGCTGCTCGCGGACTAGATATTCCAAATGTTTCTCACGTGATTAACTTTGATGTACCTGCAACATACGAAGATTATATCCACCGCATCGGACGAACAGGTCGCGCCGGCAAAACCGGAACAGCTTTGACTTTCGTTTAATAGATTTCTTCAATATCTTTCTCCCCTCAGATGAGGGGAGATGCCTGAAAGGCAGAGGGGTTTGAATTGCGCCAAAAAAAGAAAATCCCCTTATTCCTGTTTCAAGAATAAGGGGATTTTTGATTGTAACTTTTAAGCTTTTATTTTTCCAATGATTCCACTGCCACATACCTTCCCTGACAACAAGTGTTTTCTTGATGCATTGTCATACAATAAACACAACAATCACCAACAAAGGTAACACGCTTATAGCCACAACCATCACACACGCATAACACCTCTTCCTTCTTGTTTTTATCCAGCTCTTCCATTTCAACCTCCATTTCAACATTTTAGTATGCCAAAAAAATAGCGACGGTTTAAATATCATAAAAAAAACTAAATGCCACAATATAACATAATATAGAAACTGTCAACATATATCGAAAATTAATTTTCAATAATCCCATTACTTTGTATTTGCCACAAACTGTAATAAACACCTTTTTTAGCTAAGAGTTCTTGGTGATTTCCCTGTTCGGCTATTTTTCCTTTTTCCAAAACAACAATCTTGTCGAAGTCAACAATCGTCGAAAGTCTGTGAGCAATAACAATGGTGGTGATGTTCCCTTTGGAAAGTTTTTCGATTTCTTCTTGTATTATTTTTTCTGATTTCGTATCAAGTGAAGCAGTAGCCTCATCAAAAATCAAAATTTCAGGATTCTTGATTAGCATTCTCGCAATAGCAACTCGTTGCTTTTCCCCGCCTGACAACTTCACTCCGCGCTCGCCAACAACAGTTTCAAATCCACTAGGCAAGTCGTTAACAATAAAATCATAAATGTTTGCCATTTTAGCTGCCCGCTCAACATCCTCTTTTGTTGCGTCAGGTTTTCCATAAGCAATATTATTAAAAATTGTATCATTAAACAAAGTTGTATCTTGAGCAACAATTCCAATATGGCTGCGCAAATTTTGCAACTTAAGATCTCTAATATCCACACCATTGATTGTAATTTTTCCACTATCAACATCATACAATCTTAGTAATAATTTTGGCACAGTTGATTTTCCACTGCCGGAATACCCGACCAACGCAACCCTTTTCTTAAATGGCACGGTTAGTGAAACATTACTAAGCACCTCTCTTTCCTGGGCATAACTGAAATTTACATTTTCAAATTTTATTTCACCTGCCCAATCCTGCAGTTCCTTTGCATCCGTCTTATCTTGAATTGTATTTTTTTCTTTAAGCAATTTCAACATCTCATCAACATTGGCAAGTCCTTCTTTAATAGCTCTATAGGTAAAACCCAAAAATCCCAGTGGCACCGCAATATTAGCTAAATAGGTTGTAACCAAAACAAAATCACCAATTGTCGCATCTCCGTTTATAAAATGTTCCACAGCCAAAATCAAAATGGCTGCAAGACCAGCAGTAATAATAAAACCTTGTCCCATGTTCAAATTGGCTCCAGAGCGTATTGATTTTATGAACATCCCAGACCAATTTTCTAATTGTGAGTCATATTTTTGATATTCATATTTCTCATTGGTAAAGTATTTTACCGTGTCATAATTCAAAAGTGCGTCGATGGATTGTCCAGTTGCCTGATCATCCAATTTATTAGTTTCCAAAAGCAAAGCCTGTCTTTTTTCTGTAACATAAATTGTGAAAGCAACGTAGACAACTACAAAAAGTAAAAATGTCAGCACGAAAGATAATGGAAAGAGAACGACAAAAACTACACCCACAAAAATTATTTGTATGATAGTTGGAACAACATTGAAAGACAAAAACATAAAAATTGTTTCCAATGCTGTTGTTCCTCGTGTGATTTTGCGAGTTACTCTTCCTGTTGAACGATCAGCATGAAAGGCTGATGGCAAATCCAAGAGGTGTTCAAAAACTTTAAGTGAAATTGAGCGACGAATATTGGCCTGAACTTTGGCAAAAGCATAATCCTTCATTCCATCCAACACATTGCCACCCCATTGCAAAGCAAAGAATGAGGCTAGTAAAAATGCAATAGTCCCAATTGAAGCCGAAGTGCCATAAATCACTAACAAATCAATCAACTTTTTCATCACGTATGGTCCTGCCACCAACAAAACTTTGGAAGCAACTACCAACAGAATACTGAAAAATATCCGACCGCTGAAAACTTTCAAATATGGCATCATATCCATAACATTGATTTTTTGATTGTTTTTTTCCATAAATCATTCCATTCCCTACTAATACAATCGACATGCCATTTTATCAACATCAGAAGCTACGCATTTCGAAACATTTCTTTTTTGGCCAATTGTTGGCGACAGCGACTCTTGAGCTTTTGGATAGCTCGCCCCGTCAAATTGTTCACAGTAGTGAACACCAGCTTTGCTGGATTTGACGGGGTAAATATTCATCCAAAAGCGTGCCAAATAAGAAATTGTTGAGAAAATGCGTAAGTCCTAAACATAATCAAATCGCGCCCTCTTTTTTAAGAATTTTTTCCTTGTTTTTGGTTCCCTTATTATAACCACCAATTTTTCCATCACTTCTGATCACCCGATGACAAGGAACAGCTGGGTCACAATTTTTATTTAACGCGCTGCCAACTGCGCGATACGCATTTGGACTACCGACAAGATTGGCAACTTCCTTATAGGTCAAAGTTTTTCCCTTGGGTATTTTCTTCACTTGAGCAAAAACCTTATTGATAAACATCGAAGAAGTCCTATACCCAGGCTTGCCAACTTTTCCGCCAGTTTTTGAATAATTTCTCATTTTTTATGATCAAAATTTTCAGCAACGTTTTTTGCTGAAATTATCGAAACTTCCGCTTCATTTCCAATTCCCCGAAAAACAAGCCAATTTTTTTCATATATTTTTCAAGTTTGATTATACCAGTAAAAAACAAAGATGAGCACCTCCTATGCCGAATTCAAAAGAAATGCTAAATTATTTTATCATATTCCAATTATTCAAATAATAATCCATTTTGTTATCCTTATTTCCAAGATAAACAATGTTATCACGGAATTTTATATTTACCCTATATCTTTTACCGTGTCCGACTTCCAAAATAGCCTTCTCGTGAACCTTTTTTTCCATTTCATGATAAGGCAGTATTAAAAAATCATTCTTATTTTCTCCGTGAAGCACAAAAATATAAAAAATATTTCCTGAATCATGTCTCTCAAAAGACACTTTTCTTACATCAAACACATAGGTATCAAACTTGTTTAGGTTTGATGTTTTTACTTGTATACTAAAAAGTCTGTTATCCTTTGTGGCTATTATATCCATTCCAACATCCACACTCATAATACTCGCATTGAATCCTCGAAAAAGGAGTTCGCTGCAAACCAAATGTTCGCCAGCTTTGCCAGTATAGCCACTTTCAATCTTTATTTTTTCATCTTCTGTTTCCTCATCTTCTTCTATTTTCTGCTCAAATTTATTTTCAGATCTTTCTGGATTTAAAACATATGTGCTAGGAGCTGTTTTTATAAAATCAGATTTTTTACCTTTATTCCTAATGTCTATGATGATTTGGGAGTTCATCGAAGAATCCGGAGTTGCTCCCTCTGTTTCCAGAATGCCTTTTTCCAATGCTAAGCGAGTTATGTCTTTGTAGTGCAATGGCTTGCCTTCTTGCTTGAGTATTTCAATGGCAGAAGTTTTAAATTTGTTCATAGTATTAAAATTATTTTTTTGTTAAGTCGTATTTCAAACCCCTTTAATGGGGGGGTACTTATATATGCCATATAACCAGAAATGCTTCTAAAAACTTTGCCTATCTTTTTCTTAATGTCCTGCCTGCAATGTCAGGCAGACTATCAGCTGGCTGTATGTACGTTGTTATTTTTACATTCTTCATATCCTTTACTAACTTTGCCATAGTTTCTCCAGTCTTTTTTTGTTTTTCATACAAATCAGCAATTTCATCGCCAGAAATAGTAAACCCCTCATTAGCCTCAATAAATGTATCTATTTTAAATGCACCATCCTTTTCGCCCTTCGCCTTTTTCATTGAGTCTAATAGTTTTTCAGGGGTAGAAACATCCAATACTTCCTGCATACCAGTTGCGTGTCCACTTCTTAATCCAAAGCCAGGAACTTTCCCAGCAACAACATCGAAAGTAAACATATCCTCTTCAAAAAATGGGCTGTGAAAATCAGAATAATTTATAAAAGGCTTACTATCAATTCGCATTTGAAAATGATAGTGTGGCTTATTCCAAAAAGCACTTTTTTTGTGACCAATAAAATCTTCTTGGGAACAGGAAAAAGACCACTCAATATTTTTATATTTAACCGTGTACTCAAAATACTTTTTATTATTTTTTTCATCCTCAAGGTTATTGATATTGCCAAACATTTTCTCATAATTAGCAACCCAGAAAACATAAGCTCTTATTTGGTGATAACAAAAATCATTTGTTAAGAGTGAAAAATGTTTCTTTTTAAAACCCTTTGGCTTCAATAGCCAATGAGGACAGGGCTTTGTCTTTTTAAAAAAATTCAGTTTTTGACCACAAAGATAGCAAGTGCCATTCCGCATTCCTTCTGTAAATTCACTATGTTGCCTACTGGAATTTTCAATAACCTCTTTATTGAATTTTTCTATTTCTTCTGCTGTATACATTTTTTAATTTAAAATAAATAATTGCTTCTTACTTTTTATTTGCCTCATCAATAAATTCCTCTAGCACCTCCAAAACAAAAATGTACTCTTTTATTCTGCTTAATTTATTCTTATCATCCATATATTCAGACTCATACCCCAATAAAATCCCCCTATCCTGCTTGATATCTTCCTTTGAGGGAAACACGACTGGAATCATTCTATGCATAAACTTTAGCATTTTTTTGTTTTCACTCAAACCATTTTTATATTGTGCCTCAGCTTTTGATTCGACAGAGTTTCCACCCCAGCTCATAGCAAAACGACCCATTCCTCCAAAAAACCTCTTCGTATTTATGAGTCCCTCGATTCTTCCATCCGAATCAGGGTAAAACAAAAATGAAAATATATTTGCCCAAGAGATGGGTTCCGTGTCGGAAAACAGATAATAAAAAACCTTGTTTAATTCTGAATCATAGGACAATCCATTGGCAGTTCCCAATTGGCTATCCAAAAAACCATCTGCTATCCTTCTTTCAGACCAAAGAATAATTTCCCTCAATGCAACAATTGGTACTATTTTTTCAGATTCCAAATTATTAGAATTTATTTTCCATTCCTCTGGATATGACTTCCAAAATGTAAGCTCGCTACTTATCCTATTCAGGTTTAAAAGCAAGATTGAAAGAAAGGAAGAAAAGAAATTTTCTACATATTCGATATCGTCTGAATGTTTATCCAGGTGTTTTTTCACCAACTGCAAATATCGTGAGTAGCTCCTGTCAAAAGATTGAACTTCCACATATTCCAGTATTGGATAAATATCGTAATCGAATGGAAATCCCTGCCTTCTTTCATCATGCAAAGTTTCAGCCTTGTAATACCACTCAAGTATTTTTTCAAAAGGAGATTCTTTGCCCCAATACAGCAAAATATCCTTTTCACGATTCTGAATCTGATTAGTGAAAGTTCTCAGGAACTCATTGAAAAAAATATTGGGTTTGTCTATTTTAATCAAAATATTCACATTTTTAGAAAAAATTTCAAAGAATTTCAATTCATTATGTTTGCTATTTTCTTTTGCTTTCCACACTGAATCCCATGCCAAAATGTACTCATTGCTTTCCCTTATTTTATCCAAGAATCTAAACCTGTGATAGTAAGGATTTTTTATCCAAATGATAAAATCGAGTATTATTTTCACAAGTATACCTAGCCCAACCAACCAAATTATAAGTAACAAATTTTTTACAAAAAAACCACTGCCTGCCCAAAAAAATGATGGCAAATAGGACAACAACACGGTTATCAATATCAACTTAACATCAAATACGCTATTTATAATAACAATCAAATCCAATTCCGAATAATTAACTGCCGTGCCGTTTCTTTTGTCTCGAAAATAATCCGACAGTACAGCTATAGCCAAAGGAATCAGAATTGTAAAAAGAGCAACATTCACATTGTGAAAATAATTGCCCATATCACTTAAGGAATTAGCATTGTTGAAAATAAGATATGTAAAAATAGCCAAAAATATTCCTTCGGAAATAAAGAAAATGACCTCCTTTTGTAGGATTTTCGCCTCAAATAATAATGCCCTTATTTTGCCAATCATATTTTAATAAATAAAAAAAACCGCTATGGAGATTAGCAAAAACCCGGTTGAGGACGGTCCACTATTAACTTGTATTTCCTGCCTTTATCCGCGGAGGTCATTGCTCGTCCTGAATTTAAAACGTATTTTGTCATAATTTTATTTTAAGCTTCCATCTATAAAAATATTTTGCCCGTTCATATCCAAAGATTCATCAGAAGCTAGAAATAAAACTTTTTCAGCAACTTCTCTTGGTTCAACCAGCTTTCCAGATGGAATATTAGCCAGATTTTTTTCCAACTCTTCTTTTGGCGCTCGCAGCCAATAACCAGTATTAACTGCGCCAGGAGAAACTGTATTAGCCCTTCCAAGTGGTGCAAGTAATTTTGCATATGCCTGAGTTATGTTCGCCACTCCAGCTTTTGCTGCTGCATAAGCCAATGCATCATATTGTCCATCCGTAGAATATCGCGAAGAGATACTTACAATTACTCCTGATTTTTGCTGCTGAAAAATTTCAATTGCATATTTTGAGACACTCATCACAGAAACAAGATTTTGCAAAAGACTCTTAATCCAAATTTCACAATCTCCATTCCATTCATCGCCATCAATATATCTGCCAGCATTATTTACTAGTATGTCAATTTTTCCAAATTCCTGCATTGTCTGTTCTATAACATTTTTAGCAGCTGAATCAATTGTTAAATCTGCCTGAATGATTAGAGGTTTAACCCCAAGGGAATTAATTTTTGCTGCAATTTCATCTGCACCAGCTTTATTTTCCTTATAAGTAATAACCACGTTTGCTCCCTCCCTCGCAAAAGCCAAAGCTGTTTCAGCTCCAATTCCACTTGATGCCCCAGTCACAATAACCACCTTATCTTTAAACATATTTTTTAATCACTTATATTCAAAAATTAATTGAATTTTTTCCACACACCCTCTGAAACAATTTCCATCTTACCATCAACGATTTTGATTGCAGTCTGATCATCAATAGCATAAAAAGTGTCTGGAAATTCTTGTGACATCTTTTCCATATTTTCCAAATTCAATTTTGGAAAATATGGAGAATTAAGATGTGGACGAATTAGAAAATCAACGTAGCCAAGTCCTTCATCTTTTGCACCCTCATCAACCTTTTCGTCATACAATCTTTCTGATGTGCTCAAATCCAAATTTTTACAAACAACCATACTGCCAGCACTTACCCCAATATATACTTTGGTTTTTAGCATTTTAGGCAAGAGATCTTTCAATCCTGATTTTTCAATCCAATGCATCAAATGAAAAGTATTTCCTCCTTCAAAATAAAAAATATCAGTTTCTTCCAATCTTGGAAGCCACACATCTTTTGGTAAGGCAGAGATATCAATAATATCAACCTGCTTAAAACCAAGATTCTTGAGATTTATAAGGTCATCGATTACCCAGAACTTGTCGCCCTTTTCAACGTTGGAAGCCGTTGGAATAAAAGCAATATTAAGTTCAGAAAATGGCCTCTCGGTTAATTCTAGAAGTGAGTTACCAATAGATTTGTTCGATAAACCTGCGGATGTTAGCAATAATTTCATAGGTATTAATTAAGACTTTTTATTATCTTCATCCTACCACCGACCCCGATTTTTCTCAAGCCAAGCTGATATAGTAAGAGGTGGGTATTCGAATACCCACCCAGATAATTAAATTAAAAAAAACCACTACCATATGAAGTAGTATGGTAGTGGTCGCATATTACAATATACTGAAATATTGTAATACAAATAATCATCCTTCAGCAATTCCCTTGCTTTGAGCTTGCCACAAACTGTAGTAAACGCCTTTTTTGGATAAGAGTTCTTGGTGATTTCCCTGTTCGGCTATTTTTCCTTTTTCCAAGACAACAATCTTGTCAAAATCAACAATCGTTGAAAGCCTGTGCGCGATAACGATGGTGGTAATGTTTCCCTTGGAAAGCTTTTCTATTTCTTCTTGTATTATTTTTTCTGATTTCGTATCAAGTGAAGCTGTAGCCTCATCAAAAATCAAAATTTCAGGATTTTTAATGAGCATTCTCGCAATAGCAACTCGCTGTTTTTCGCCGCCTGATAATTTCACTCCACGTTCACCAACAATAGTTTCGAAACCATCAGGTAAATCATTAGTAATAAAATCAAAAATATTTGCCATTTTAGCTACTTTCTCAACATCGTCCTTTGTTGCATCAGGTTTTCCATAAGCAATATTATTAAAAATTGTATCATTAAACAATGTTGTATCTTGAGCAACAATTCCAATATGACTGCGCAAATTTTGCAATTTTATTTCTCTAATATCTATGCCATTGATTGTGATTTTTCCGCTACTAACGTCATACAACCTTAATAATAATTTTGGCACGGTTGATTTTCCACTGCCAGAATATCCAACCAGCGCAACCCTTTTTTTAAATGGCACAGCCAGCGAAATATCACTAAGCACTTCCCTCTCTTGGGCATAACCAAAGTTTACATTTTCAAATTTTATTTCTCCCGCCCAATCTTGCAATTCTATTGCATCAGATTTATCCTGAATTATATTTTTTTCCTTGAGCAATTTCAACATTTCATCAACATTAGCAAGCCCTTCTTTGATTGCTCTATAAGTAAAGCCCAAGAATCCCAACGGCACCGCAATATTGGCTAAATATGTTGTGACCAAAACAAAATCACCAATTGTTGCATCTCCGTTTATAAAATGTTCCACAGCCAAAATCAAGATGGCAGCAAGACCTGCTGTAATAATAAACCCTTGTCCCATGTTCAAATTAGCACCAGAGCGTATTGATTTAATAAACATTCCAGACCATTTTTCTAATTGTGAGTCATATTTTTGATACTCATATTTCTCATTGGTAAAATATTTTACTGTATCATAATTTAAAAGTGCGTCAATGGATTGACCAGTTGCTTGATCATCCAACTTATTAGTTTCCAAAAGCAAAGCCTGTCTTTTTTCCGTAACATAGATTGTAAAAGCAACGTAAATGATTACAAAAAGTAAAAATGCCAACACAAAGGATAATGGAAAAAGAACAATAAAAACCACACCCACGAAAATGATCTGGATGATGGTTGGAATAACACTGAAAGACAGGAACATAAAAATCGTTTCCAACGCGGTTGTTCCTCGTGTGATTTTACGAGATACTCTTCCTGTTGAGCGATCAGCGTGAAAAGCTGATGGCAAATCCAAAAGATGTTCAAAAACTTTAAGTGAAATTGATCGACGAATATTGGCCTGAACTTTGGCAAAAGCATAATCCTTCATTCCATCCAAAACATTGCCTCCCCATTGCAAAGCAAAGAACATAATCAACAAATATATGATCGTTGCGATTGAGGCTGAGGTACCCTGAATTACCAGCAAATCAATCAATTTTTTCATTACATATGGTCCTGCCACCAATAAGACCTTGGAGCCAACCACTAATAGAATACTAAAAAATATCCGACCCCTGAAAACTTTCAAATATGGCACCAGCCCCATAATATTTATTTTTTGATCATTTTTTCCCATAAATCATTCCGCTCTTTACTAATACAATATTAATACAATCGATATGCCATTTTATCAACATAATTAAATTGCACCCTCTTTTTAAGAAGATCTTTTGAGACTTATAGATTCTCATTAATAATAAAAAATAAAAAAATAACTATTTTTTTATTTTTTTAATAAGATTGTTTAATTCGGTTGAAGCTTTGATGAGATAATTTGTCAAAATTTTCTGCATCGCATTTTTTATATAAAGTCTTTGATGTTTATCACTTTTTATTCCAAGTGTATCTTTATAAATAATATCGTGTTCAATTTCAGCCCAAGCATGATGCAAGATCGATGTTAATTGTATTTCACACTTAAGATCCTTAAATTTACTATACTCGCTTAAACTAATTCTTTTTTCGCCAAAACTTGCAACCACATGTGTTGATTCATAACCTGATATTTTCTTGTGATGAGTAACACTAACCTCATTAGTCAATTCTGTTAATAATTTTTTTTCAAACTTATTTTTATCAGCTTCAATATAAAACAGAATACGCAGTCCAGCTAAATCTTCCAAATCTTCCAACTTTTCATATCGAATACCCTCCGCCTCTTTTCTCAATATTTTTTCCTCGAGCTTATCAAGTTCTTTAATTCTGTAAAATATTTGATACTTACATCCTTCGGTTATAAGCATACTATCAAGTAATTTATACATTGCTAGACAGAACTCTTCATAAAGAGCCCTTTTTTCTCTAAAATCATTCAGTATCGTTTCTAGATTACTTTCCATAGTCTGAGGAGTATAACACGGAATCATACTTTAAACTAATAATCAAAAAAATATTAGTTTTGAAATATAAAACTCTCATTGGAGTATTAATAAATACTACAACTAATTGAACTATACGAACTATGACAAAAAAAGAAAAACAACGTGTAACCCTATTTCTCAATCCCAGCCTATTAAAGCAAGCCAAGGCGCAAGCCATTGTTGAAGATTTAAATTTAACCAATTTTGTAGAAAAAGCCTTAATAAAATATTTACCCAAGAAAACCATCATAAGAAAAGCGGATATATAAATTTTAATAATTTAAAATGGCCTAGAAAGATTACGTTTTTAATTTAATAACTAACACTAAATCATATGGATTCCTCAACTTCATCCAGCACAAAACCTCTCTACCGTGGCACGCAAATTGTTTGGTACCTATTGAGTCTACTGGAAGTATTACTTGCCTTTCGTTTTGTTCTGAAATTATTAGGAGCTAACCCAGAAGCCGGATTCACAAGTTTTGTATACGGCGCAACCTATATATTCACAGCTCCATTTTTGACAGTATTTCGAATGACAAAAGTTGCAGGCAGCGTTTTTGAGTGGACAACACTTCTAGCTATGCTTGTTTATTGGGTTGTTGCTCTTGGTATCATTAGGATATTCCTAATAGGAAAAACTGTATCCACACCGGAAGCTGCAGAAAAATTAAACGCACAAGATAGATAAATTATATAACAACATCCCAGTTAAATAGTGTGGATTACCACAATTTAACGGGGCAAGAAAAATATGAGTATTCTTATTTGGATCATCTTTGGAGCAATCGTAGGCATAATTGCATCAGCAATTATGGGGACTAATGAGAGGCTACTTATGGATATCATCCTCGGTATCGTGGGAGCAGTCCTAGGCGGATGGTTGATGAGCTTCTTTGGTGAAAGTGGAGTTTCCGGCTTTAACCTCTACAGTTTCTTTGTTGCTATCTTCGGAGCTGTCGTGCTAATTGCAATCGTAAGAGCACTAAAATAAGGACAACACCGATAAAAAAAGAATTACGTATTTAGTTACGTAATTCTTTTTTATATAAAGAACGGTAAAAATAAACTAAGCTCCAAGCATTTCCGCATAATCTCAAATAACGACTTGGATTACTTATTTAAATAAGTAATTGTTAATTGCAAAACAGTTGCGAATGAAACCCATAGTAAATATGGAATCTGCATGTACGCAATCCAGCGTGAATATGGATATATTGCAACAATAGCCCAGATAAGCGTTGCTAAAATAAAAATTATATCTATTGATGCTAATAAATTATTCCTAAGTCCAAATTGCAAAGGAGTGAAGGCGAGATTGAAAACAATATTAAGTAAAAATGGTAATGCCACCATAAAGGCAATTTCTTTTTTCCAAGTCATCAAAAAAACTTTTCCGAATGAAATAGCAATCAGAATATATAGAAAAGTCCAAACTGGTCCAAAAAGAAAAGCGGGTGGAGCCCAAAACGGTTTTATTAATTGCGAGTACCAACTATATGTATCCATACAAAATATTGCTTTTAATTGTTAAAAATATTTCCAAACCTATCTACTATGCTATCAAATTTAGTTGATTATTTAGATATCATTCTTCCATAAACAATTTTTCTTAATTCCTCCACTATTATTATGGAGGATGCGATCAAGGCAATCAGCAGCCACTCCTTTCCTGACAATGGCACAGTGCGCAATATTTTTTGAAAAAATGGATTATAAACTGCCAATAGTTGCAATGAAACAACAATCCCAGTAGCACTGACCAAAAATTTATTGGAGAATGGATTCATCACAAAAATTGATTTTTCTTTTGAACGACAGTTCCACACATTAAACCATTGAAAAACTGCCATGGTGGTTAGAGATATTGTCCAAGCTTTTGCGATATCAGTCTGATAATATTGACTGAAAAGATATATTGTTCCAATAGCCATCGGCAGCGCCATAAAAAACATTCTTTGCATCATCAATTTATCTATAATGAAAGTCTTTTTATATAATCTATTATTGTCGTCTTCTTTGGGCTCCATAGCCAAAGCCATATCCAAGAATCCGTCCGTCACAAGATTAAGCCACAAGATTTGAGCTGCCAAAATCGGCAGAGGGAAACCAAGAAACAGCGCACCCAATATAACAAGGACTTCACCTAAACTGGTGGAAAAAAGATACAACACCACTTTTTTAATGGTATTAAAAATGTTTCTACCTTCTTCAACTCCATGCGTTATGTTGGCAAAATTGTCATCAAGTAAAATTAAATCTGAAGCTTCCTTAGCAACCTCTGTCCCTATTTTCCCCATACCAATACCAATGTCCGATGCTGTAAGAGAGAGCGCGTCATTAACTCCATCACCAGTCATTGCAATCACCATCCCGTTTGATTGATAAGCTTTAATTATTCTAAGTTTTTGATCCGGTGTGATTCTAGCAAAAACACTGACGTTACTAATTTTTGATGCCAACTCATTATCAGTCAGATTTCTAATTTCCTCGCCACTCAAAACTTCATCCTTGACTTTAAATATTCCAGCCTCCTTAGCAATCGATCTTGCCGCTGATTCATGATCTCCCGTTATCATAACAACCTTGATTCCAGACATTGCCACTTGCCTGACTGCACTTTTCACTTCACTGCGCAGCGCATCCTTGATTGCAAAAAATCCTCCAAAAACAAGCTTAGGGATTTTTTCTTTGTCCAAAGAATGCAGCTTTGTTTCAAGATAAGCAAAGCCGATAACTCGAAGACCATCTTCAAACATTGATTGCATCATTGCTTGAATCTCGTGCTTTCTCTTGACTGTTATTTTTTTAAATCCATTAACATCACTTTCTTTTTCAGATAACTCAAGGACAACTTCCGGCGAGCCGGTAATTATGAGCAGATTGTTTTTATCTTGTTTATGGAGAGTAGCATGAAATTTAAGTTCGTAATCAAAAGGTATTTCATCTATAAGAATTTCCTCTGAAATCAAATCGTCACGATGAAATCCAATTTTTTTCGAAAATACTGTTACAGCTCCTTCAGTGGGATCGCCCGCTATTTTCCAAAGTTTTTTCTTTTTCTCAAAAATCAAATTAGCGCTACTATTCAGTGCCGCCAATTTACCAGCCATCAAAAGCTCAAGATGATTAAGTGGGTCAATCGTTTTTCCATTTAGTGTGATTCCGCCTGTTGGAGCATAACCATTACACTGAACTTTAAATAGATTTTGTCCAATATACACGCTTTCAACCACTAACTCATTCTTAGTTACTGTTCCAGTCTTATCAACAGCCAGAATTTTTGTTTCGCCCAAAACTTCCACTGCCTGAAGTTTCTTTATGAGAACATTTTTCTTACCCATTCGCCAGACACCGCTTGCCAAAACAAGAGTTATCACGATAGGCAATCCCTCTGGAATGATTGAGACTGAAACTGCAACCATAGTTTTGAAAATATCTTTCAAGACTAAACCATTAAACAACCCTAGTAAAAAAAGAAGAACTGAAACAATAACAACAAAAACAATAACAAAATTTGAAAGTTTTCGAATATCACCCTTAAGTGGAAATTCCCCATCAACACCCAATGTTTCTTCAGCAATATTTCCAAGAAAGGTATTTATTCCAGTTGCAACCACAACAGCTTTTCCATTACCAGAAACAACAACCGTTCCCTTGTATACCATATTAGTTTGATTCATAACCGAATTCACTGTTTTTTTGCAGGTAGCTATCGTCTTGAATTTAGGAACTGATTCTCCCGTCAGGGCAGACTCATTCACCTTGAGTGAGTTCGCGTTTATCAATCTGGCATCAGCAGGAACTTTTTCTCCCTCACGAAGAATAATAATATCGCCAGACACAAGTTCTCTGTCGGAAATGATCACTTCCTCGTTATCGCGCAAAACCATCGCACGACCCTTGATAAATTTCTTGAGTGCCAAAAAAGTATTTTGGGCCTTACCCTCTTGAATGGTTCCAATGATTGCATTAAATAGAAGCACGAAGAAAATGACTAGTGAGTCCATTGTTTCACCCATTGCAAACACAATCACTCCAGCAGTGAGGAGAATATAGATAAGTGGACTTTTAAATTGACTCAAAAAAATAGTTGCGTAGCTATCCCTTTTGGCCTCGGGTAGTTCATTGTATCCGCTTTCCAGTATCCTCTTTTTTGCATCAGCTGAAGAAAGTCCATATTGACTGGAACTAAATTCATTAATGACAGCATCAGGCTCTTGAAAATAATATTGCTCAACTTTTTTATTCATTGTCTTTGTATTTTTATTTTAATAACACCTTGCTAAAAATTTTCTCATACTCATTCACCATGCGTTCAACTGAAAATTTTTGAGTTACACTTTCTCTGCATTTTTCAGGTAAAATATCTACAACTTTTCCAATCGCCTCAACCATCTCATCAACATCTTCGACGATGAATCCATTTACTCCGTCTTCAATAATTTCAGGAACAGAGCCTCTTCTGAAAGCAATGACCGGGGTTCCACATGCCAAAGCCTCCACCATGACCAAACCAAAAGGTTCATCCCAAAGAATTGGGAACAAAAGGCATTGCGCTTTTTTCAAATACTTAACCTTTTGTGAAAAATCAGCCTCTCCGACATATCGTATAAATTCTCCGTCAATGCGAGGCTTAACATCCTTTTCATAAAAATCGCGATCGGAAGAATCTATGTTAGCAGCAATAATTAGTGGTATTTTAGTTTTTTCCGAAACTGAAATAGCCTCCAGTATTCCCTTGGTTGGAGTTATTCTTCCAAGAAACAATAAATAATTTTCCTTTTTATCATCGAATGGAAACTTTTCAACATCAATACCATTATAAATGACCGCGGAATTTAGGATGAAAGACAAAGGACTACGATGATTTTCACTTATAAATACCGGTAAGCAATTGAATGGCAACTGGTTCTTCTTATAATACTCGATATGCTGCGGAACATTGGTTGAATTATGAAAAGTCGTGACCACTGGCACTGAAAAAAGTTTGAGTAAATTTGTTTGCTTGCCTTCAACTTCAAAATTGAGAACTGCTGGCTCATAATTCAGATGGATCAGATCGAATTCATTTTGCCTTTCAATTACACTTAGGATCTGACGTTCTTCCCATATTCTGTTTTCATCCACATGGTCAAATGTGGGATAGGGTGAAGTTTCCACACAGGTAATATTTTCCCCTCCAATTATTGATCCTCCCGAACAGAAAACTGTCACTTGATGTCCACGTCCTGCCAGTCCTTTTACAAGCTCGGCAACAATCAATTGAATGCCTCCGTACTTTACAGGAGGAACAGGAATTATAACTGGGGATACGATAGCTATTTTCATAAACTTTTTATTTTAAAAGAGATTTATACATTTTTTCATGCGCTCGTGCCATGACTAAAATATCGAATCTGTTTTCAGCCTCAGCGCGACATGCTTGTCTTGAAAGCGTTTTTACTTTCTTAGCAGCTTCAATAAATGCTTTCTCATCTTTAACAATAAATCCGGTAACGCCGTCATGCAAAACTTCATGCACAGCGCCATTATCAAGAGCAATGACTGGCGTTCCACAAGCTAATGCTTCAACCATTACCAAGCCAAATGCCTCACTCCAACGTGATGGAAAAAGCATTGCATCAGCCTCACAAAATAAACGAACCTTTTCCTCATGTCCAACTTCACCAATAAAGCGTATTTGCTTGCCATCCACATATGGAAAAACTTTTTCTTCAAGAAACGCTTTGTCATTCTCACGAATCTCTCCAGCAATCGTCAGTGGAATATTTAGTTCTCTCGCAGTATTAACAGCAATATCCAAACCCTTATTTTCTGAAAGAGTACCCAAGAAAACAAACCCATTACCATCTCCCCCTAAGCGTAATTTGAAATTGGCAGTATCTATACCGTGATAGATTGTTGCTGCGTAATTTAATTCTGGAGCGAGATTACGCTGAGACTCACTAATGGAAATAAATGGATATTCCCTGAAAGCATCTGCCAGATATGGAAAATCGGGCGGTAAACTGCTATGAAGGGTTGTCACAAAAGGAATATTCATGAATGGAGCAAGAGCAATTGGATGAAAACCCATGTGATTATGCACAATATCAAAATCTTTAATGCGTTTTCCTAACTCAAAAAAAGACAGGAATTCATATTGTTTGATTCCTTTCCAGTCGAATCCCCCAACAAGATCGTACATTGGCCTATCAATTACTGGCAATAATTTACCTGTAACTTCAGACCCCCCACAAGCAAAAGTAGTGACCTCATGACCAAGTGCAGTAAGCCCCTTTGCCAAGTTAGCAACAACGAGTTCAGATCCTCCATATTTTTGAGGGGGAACAGTTTTCCAAAGTGGTGCCAGGAGTGCTATTCTCATATTTTTTTATTATTATTTTAACAAAAACTTACCATAACGAAGTTCTGCCTCAGCCAATATTTTTTTTGAATATTCCTTCGTTGGCTTAATTTTCCAATAAACATAGAAGACGGAAAAAACTACTGATGCTGCAATCAAAAATGCAACTACCATAATGGGCTTCCCCCACCAAACAGCAGCTACCGCACCCAAAAGATACCATGACCCCAGAATAATTTCTCCGTAAGAATTCTTCATAAGACTTGGAATTTTTTTTATCACAAATTTATTAGTTCTTTCAAATCCGAATTTCTTTCCAAAAGCAAAAGCGATCCAGGCCTCCGAATAAACCAATGACATTCCCATGTGAACAACAAAAGCTTTAAATGCTCGAATGATAAAATTATTCTGCTTTCTGAGTGTCACCAAGAAAAGAAGCATCTTAGCAGTAAGCGTTATAAAAATAGCCAAAGAAGCAAAAATCAGCACTTGCTTATGATAACTAGTAACAGGAATTGCTGGATGTAAAATTACAGGAAACGCAGCAAGTGCAGCAAACGGCAAAAACAGGAATTGTTGCCAAGCGGTTAGATGAGAAAGAAAACCAATCCATGTTCTGAAAGGAATTTTCCCAAAAAGCATAAACAAAGTTTTCAGCGACTGCGCATTTCCAAAAGCCCATCGCCATTTTTGCTTTCGATATGATTCCAGATCATAAGGCATTAGTCCATATCCAACAGGCTGATCAACATAAATACCTCGGTAACCCGATTCATAAATTCTAAGCCCAACATCAGCATCTTCAGTCAGTGCCTCACCTCTAAATCCTCCGATCTTATTCAGAACATTTAGCTTGTATACACTCACAGTACCAGTAGAGGGAACGCAATCCAAGTGATTGGCCATGTTCATATAGATTTCAAAAAAATGTCTATATTCATCCGAAATTGATTGATTTTTTGCATTGCAATTTCTATATTGTTGAGGAAATTGCACCAGTGCAATTTTATCTTCTGAGAAAAATGGCATGGCGATTTTTAAAAATTTGTTTTCAACAACATAGTCAGCGTCAATAATGGCTATATATTCAGTTTTATTATCTATTTTCTTTAAAATATAATTGAGCGCCCCAGCCTTGAATCCAGGCAGTTTATCGACATGAAAAAAACGAAATTTATTTCCGAGAGTTTCAACAAAAGACTCCACTGGTTTCCAAATGTTTTTGTCTCGAGTATTGTTGTCTATAACCAAAACTTCGAATTGATCGTAATCGAGCTTAGCCAATGCCTCAAGTGTCTGCATAAGAATTTCGGGAGGTTCATTGTAAGCAGGAACCAAAATCGAAACAAAGGGTTGCGATTTCTTTTTACAGCTTTTCGGTTTGGAATGAGGAATAAGTGAAATGATTATTTGAGAAACGGACAAAAAAAGCCCCGCGAAAAGATTCAGGGCCAGAAAAATAACCACGTATTTAGGTATGAAAGCAGAAACTATCAAGATGATAATAAAAAACAGTGAAATACCCATATTTTAACAATCAATGCTTAGTTTAAGGCATACTTTGCACATGATATAAAAATAACACCAACTATATAGTCGGCGTCAATTTGCGCCTAGATCACACTTATTGCCAACTGTATCCTAGCATAAGATATTAAATTTTTCCAGTCTTTCTGTGTGCCCTATTTTATATTTTTCAATTAATAAAACTACAAATAGCTCCCAAAACGAATGAAATGGCATGTGTAGCCTTCGGGATTTTTTTGCAAATAATCTTGATGATAATCTTCTGCTGGATAAAATTTCTTCAAAGGTTCCAATGTTGTGACTACTGATTTTTTCCAACGCGCGGATTCATTAACAATATCAATGAATTTTTCAGCCTCTTTTTTTTCATCTTCATTTGTATAAAAAATAGCACTGCGATATGAAGGACCCCTGTCATTTCCCTGTTGATTCAAAGTGGTGGGATCATGAATTTGAAAAAAGAAATCCAATATTTGATTGAAAGATGTTTTTTTATTATCATATTCAATTTCAACGGCTTCTGCGTGTCCTGGATGATTTTCGTAGGTTGGGTTTTTATTCTCGCCCCCAGTATATCCAACTCTCGTGCCAATCACGCCCTTTTGTTTTCTAATAAGTTCTTGCAGACCCCAAAAACATCCTCCCGCCAGAACTATTTTTTTATTCATAATTTTATTTTCCCAGGATAAATTTCATCGATATTGAGTTAACACAATGTCTGATGTTTTTATCTGTTAATTTTTCTCCCTCAAAAACATGCCCTAGATGTGCTCCACATCTCGCACAAATAATCTCAGTCCGTCTTCTATCCGCATCCAAATTTCTTTTTACAGCACCCTCAATTTCATCATCAAAACTGGGCCAACCGCAAAAAGATTCGAATTTATCCTTAGAATTATACAGTGGCGCTCCACACTGTTTGCATACATAAATCCCATTTTCTTTATTATTAACATATTCCCCAACAAACGGAGCCTCCGTGCCTTTATCAATAATGACTTTTTTTTCTTCTGGTGTTAGTTTTTTTAATTCCATATTATTAAAAATCATAATCAATATTCCACACTCATTCATACGATTCATAAGAGACGCGTATTTCAAACAAATAAAAAATGGGGATTTAAATTCCCATTTTTTTCTTTAATAATCCACGGGCTAGCAAAGGATGTTAGAACTTTACTTGAGAAAAATAATAAAGATATCTATATCCCAAGCCTTTCTATGACAGCGTCAGATTTAGTTAATTAACTAAAAAACATTATTTTATACAGGCACCCTCACGGCAACCCATTGGACACATAAATGCTGTAGCAGAAACTTCCCCATTTTCATCGCAAAAGGCTTCATTTAATTGGGGACCTCCTTCCTTTAAACAATTATCATAAACCGAAACGACAGATGGATCACCTCCACTTAATATCATCTTGCCATTTATGTCTATTGAACCACCACCTCTTATTCCAAAAGGTGAAATATATTTAGAGGAAACATTGTGTATAGTAGAAACACCTCTAGTGTAATAATCCTTACCACCATCAGAATCTTCACAAGTATTAACTTTTTCAAAATTCAATTTTTTCTCATAATCATTATTATTTTCATTTGATTCTTTCACTATATTGCCACTGTCGATTGTCACAACGACATTTTTATCCCTTTCATCCACAATATCTAAATTATATATTATATCGGAAGTCAGACAATCTCCTGGAGAAAGCCTGAAATAATCCCAATATGGTGCCGCCCGATATTCTTTACCATCTATAGATACCTTAAACTGAAATTGCTCTTGATTTCTCACTGTCCAAACATTGCAATATGTAACATCAAGAGCATTGATTCCATTAAATTTAATATCAGTGACCCTCAAATCAGGACTATCATTAGGCACAACAAAATTAAATTTATCAACATTGTTTAATTTGCTTAATTCGCTAACTTTTTTCTCTGGATCAATTATGATGTCGTAAGAATAATTACCAGAATCAATTTTTTCAATAGTTTTTGAAAAATTATATATCTCACCAACTTTCAATCCTTTAATTTTTTCACTCGCAATTAATTTTTCTCCAACCTTAACAACGACATCAACACCATCTACAGTTTCTTTATGTCCCCTATTTTCAATTTTACATTCCAGCCTTACAAATTTATCTATTTTTTCGGCATAAACTTGCGTTTTCAAATCAGATACTGTCAAATCAGCTCTTTTGTAAAATAAGAAATATGCCATAGATAAAAGCACAATAAATAGCAATGCACAAAATATTCCAGCCAAAATAAGCTTTTTATTGTTCGACTCACTTGACTTATTGTCTTTTTCAAAATTACTTATCTGCCCATTGTTATTTCCCGAATTTTCACTATTGAAATTTTCAACATCTCCTTCCATAATTTTATTTTATAAATTTATATCAATATTATAGCACAGTTCTAACTTCCTACTGCCCCACCAAAAAAGAGACTGACTAAAGCCTCTTTTTTATGTCTGCACGGGGTGCAGGAATCCTCCTCCCCCGAAATTTCTCGCGAATACACAGAGAAATTTCTCCTCCGGAGCCTGGGTTTTCAAAAACGTAAAATCGTTTGCGTTTTTGAAATACCCTTCGATTCCTACGCAAGCAAATAATAAAACAGACATCATTATGATGTCTGTTTTATTATTTGCACGGGCGGCAGGAATCGAACCCACGCCAACGGTTTTGGAGACCGACGTACTACCACTATACGACGCCCGCATTTTGTAAAAAGGGACAGACAAAGCCCGCCCCTTAATACTATTTCATCTCTTTATGTTCAGTGTGCTTTCGGCAATGATTGCAGAATTTGTTAAGTTCAAGCTTTTCTTTGATCTTCTTTTTGTTACGAGAAGTGTAATAGTTAATTTCTTTGCATTCACTGCACTTTAATTTTACTAGATTTTCCTTTGTCTTTGTGGCCATATAATTAGCTTATTAGGCTTTAGCTTTTTAGCTTCTTAGTGAATCCAAAAAACAAAAACTTTTTTATAAATAATTCAATTTATTAATTCAACCTGAGCCGAAGAGAGGAATCGAACCCCCAACCCATCGCTTACAAAGCGATTGCTCTACCGTTGAGCTACTTCGGCTTATTATCTATCTATGTCAATTCTTTCTTATATTGATCTATCCAAGACAATAAAATGTTTAACAACTTTTTATCTGAATAATTTATTGCTATCGTACCCCAGCGAGATTTATTCTTATATGTTCCCACTCTGCCTTCATGAACATGTGATCTATAAAATCTCTCTGTCGGAATATTGGTTAGCTTTGACCAAAAAAGTTTCAATTCTTTTTCATTGTGATCAGGATATATATGTATCAAAGCCTTCAGTCGTTCCTCTTGAACTCCGCAAATCTTCCTCAAAAAATTTAAAAAAACTTTTATCATTTCAGGGTCACTATTTGCAAACTTGACTGTATTTTCTGTCTTAGCACCCTCGCCCCAGTACAGCATAATACCGGAAATTTTCAGTTCATTATCAACTCTTGAAATAACTTTTTTCAATTCAAATGGTTTTTTGTTAAATTTGGTCACATTCAAACTTGTAACAGCCTCGCTTATCGAACGCTTTTTGACATTTTGTTTTGCCAACCAATAGCACACAGCTGAATTTGAAACATCCAGCTTTTCAGCTATTTGCATTGCAGATAATCGCTCCTCCACATAAAGCTTAGCGATTCTATTTTGAATATTTTTTGAGATTGCCATGCTACAATATTAGCACAGTAACTGTTATTTGACAAACTACTCTACTATAAATAATTTTAAACCAATACCCCAAAAAAAGGCGTCTGTTTTAAAATTGGTGGGCAGAGAGGGATTTTCGCGTCGCTTGTTCGTCGACACTCACAATCTCCTTGCCCTGGTCAGCGCTGAATGCTCGTATTCCTCGCATTCATCGGCGCACGCTGCGTTGTCTTTCTGCTGAAAGCCAACTTGCTTAGCTCCTGACCGTTCGAATCCTATCATTGTCAATAATTTTAAATCAATGCCCCAAAAAAGGGCATTGTTTTAAAATTGGTGGGCAGAGAGGGATTCGAACCCCCGAAGGCGTAAGCCGTGTGGTTTACAGCCACATCCAGTTGACCGCTTTGGTATCTACCCGAGATATACTATATGCATATATAGTATTTCGTATTTCATATTAAAATATGAATTACAAAATGCTAGATACGAAATTCTTCTACTGAGCCGTTGACCGGAGTCGAACCGGTGACCTCGCCCCTACCAAGGGCGTGCTCTACCAACTGAGCTACAACGGCAAAATATGGCAAAGCAACGTTTCTCCATCTTACACTATCTATTTCATTCTTTCAAGTCTCCTGATTCTAAGACGTGCTTTGTGATGAGCGGGGCTCAAACGCAAAACTTGTTTGAAACATTCCAGTGAATCTTGAAAATTATCCCCTTCCAAATAATAATCCCCCAGTCTTTCATATGCTTCTATGTCACGAGGGTTTACAGCAATTCGCTTGATCAATGCCTCTTCCAATTGATTTTTTTCTTTCACCATTTTTTGCCTAGGCATTGTTACAGCATCTTTAACCATCGGTCTGGATGATCTCACTTCCTCCACAACGTTGCTTTTATATTGAACATTCACAGTTTCATTAGCCCTTGTTTCATCAGCCTGTTGGAATTCAGCATTAAGCAAAACTTTTTTCTCTTGTTCTTCTTTTTGCAGTTGCACACTTCGTTGTCTTTTTTCTCGAATTGTTTGAAACCAAGCGTTGCTAACATTGTGAAATTTAAGTGAAAACAATTTCGTTCTATGCATTATTCTTTCCAATAATTTCAATCCGAACTGCCCTACTGATGATATCATTTTTTCAGTGTTTTTTTCGCTTTCTCTTTTATATTCATCAGCAATAAATTCTCCAGCTGGAATTTGCGCCGCCTTTTTAAAAAGGAACATTATCAAAATAGAAATGCTAATAACAATTATTATTGGTGGCAAAATATAATTAAGCATTTGATTCAAAATTACTTTGAAAAAATTAGATGAGCGCTTCCTTTTTTACAACCACAATTGTACCATCAGTCATTCTTATTTTAACATCTCCTGTTAATACATTCAATTCAATAACCTCACCTTTTCCATCGCGAGTCTTAACACTACTACGAACTTCCGGCATCCCAGCCATCATTTGTTGATATTGAGCGGCTTCATAAGAAAGACAACACATAAGTCTTCCACAAACCCCAGAAATTCGCTCACTGCCCCTATGCGCAACTTGTTGTACACGAGCCATATCAATCGAAATACTAGGCAAACTTCCAGGAAAACGCAAGCAGCAAAGATCCCTACCACAAACCCCACATCCTCCAAGTTTTCTAGCTTCATCTCGCGAACCAACTTGATGCATTCGTACAGAGCGATGAAAAATTTTGGAAAGATTTTTTACCAACTCGCGAAAATCAACTCGCTCATCAGCAGTAAAAAGAATCACAGCGTTACTACCATCAAGACTAATATGAACGTCTACCAATTTCATATTAAGTGACAATCGCTTGATTTCTATTTTGCTCAATTTCAAAATTTCACTTTTCTTCTCCTCATTTTTTGCCAACATCTCTAAATCTCTTTCAGTTGCTTTTCTAACAATAGTAGTATTTCTTTCCTTCATCACAATACCGCCACCATCTTCAATATATGCAATTTCACTAGTTAAATCTTCTTTTACAACAATAGCATCACTAGTTTGAAATTCATGTTCACTTTTACAAAGACGTGCTGGTTCCCAACTATATACACGAACTGAATATTTATACATATTGCTTTTCCCTACATTAAATCACTACGAATGTTTATAGTTCAATTCTAGACATCTCACTAACTTCAATTTTTTCTCCCATTTTTCCAATAGCTGCTACGATTAATTCATTGATTGTAATTTCAGGATTTTTAACAAAAGATTGAGTTAAAAGTGCCGATTCTTCTCTGAATTTCTTTTCTTTTCCTGCCATAATTTTTTCAATCATTTCCGCAGGTTTTTTCTCCGTTTCCAAAAGTGCGCGCCAAATTTCTTTTTCTTTTTCAATCAATTCGGTTGGCACATCTTCCGGTTTAATGAATTTTGGACTCATAGCTGTTATATGCATTGCGATGTCCTTAGCAAGCGCAACAAACTCTTCATTACGAGCAACGAAATCAGTTTCACAAAGCAATTTAACCAAAGCGCCAACCTTATTTGAATGTACATAAGAAACAACAACGCCTTCTTTTGTAACGCGATCTGCCTTTTTAGCAGCCTTGCTTTCTCCCTGCTTACGAAGAATTTCGATTGCCTTTTCCTCATCTCCACCAGCCTCATCAACAGCCTTTTTAATAGCAACCATTCCAGCCCCAGTACGCTCTCTAATTTTTTTTACTAGTTCAAACATATTTTTTTATGATACTAATGATGCGAATATTATGCTAATACACAAATATGCGAATTATTTGCGTCATTCGTATATTTGCATCATTTGCATTCATTTGCGTATTAGTATTTTTATTTAAGCCTCAATAATTGCCTTATAAACATAAGAAAGAATAAGCCTGAGAGATGAAATTGCATCATCATTTGCAGGAATCGGGAAATCAACTTGTGATGGATCAATATTTGTATCAGCAATTGCAATCACAGGAATACCCATTTTCTTAGCTTCAGTAATTGCTAAATTATCTTCCTTTATACTTGCAGCAAATACTGCACCTGGAAGATCTGCCATATTTTTAATACCACCCATTCTTTTTTCCATTTTTTCTAATTCTTCCATTTTCTTCATCTGTTCAAATTTTGTGTATTTCTTGAATTCACCACGTGCCAACATTCCCTCGCTATCAACTAAATATCGAGTTCGTCCGCGAATAACCTTAAAGTTTGTAAATGTTCCACCAAGCCATCTTTCACTAACAAACGGCATCTGCAAAGCTCCTGCTAAATCTCTCACAAGCTCTTTAGATTGAATTTTTGTTCCAACAAAAAGAATTGCTTTACCACTTTTCTTCACACCCACAAGAAAATCAAGCGCCTCTTGGATTTTTTCCTGAGTCTTTTGAAGATCAATAATGTTGATTCCTTTACGAGTTGTAAAGATGTATTCATCCATTTTTGGGTTTCGGCGAGCTTTTTGATGACCAAAATGCACACCAGCCTTCATCATTTCCTCAAGACTTTGCTCAATTTTAGACACGTCAAGAGAAGCGAAATAGCTTTCTCGCACTTCTTTTTCCTCTGCAGCAGCCGGAGCTACTTGAGTAGTTTCATTTTGCATATTTTTTTACCCTAACCAAATCTCCCCAAAAATGAGGCTTTCTGGCGCGAGTTTCCTTTATGTCGCAGAGCGACCACCTACTTTTTCCCTTTTATTAGCCAGAAATCTCAATTTTTGAGACAGGACTAGCCAGAAAAAGTATGCTTTTTGTTAATTAGTAATACAAGACTCAGTATAGCGCAGGACCCACCCCTTGTCAATTTTCTCTTACTATGTTAGGCTTTCTGAGTACTTAATTCGCATTTCCATATTTACACGTTTGTATATTTGTAAATTTGTAACTTTATTCGTAATTTGTAGAATATATGAAAAAGAAAATTCACCCTGAATATCACAGCGATGCAAAAATTATTTGCTCTTGTGGAGCAACACTGCAAACAGGTTCGACATTGAAAGAAATGAATGTTGAAATCTGCTCAGCTTGTCATCCTTTTTACACTGGTAAAAAGAAAGTCCTCGACACAACAGGACGCGTTGATCGCTTCAAAAAACTTGCTGAAAAGGCAGCAGCCAAAAAAGTTGCTCCAAAGAAAGCACGAGTTAAGAAATAAGACAAACATCTTCTTAAAATTAAAAAGGAGTCCGAAAGGACTCCTTTTTAAAATACCCAGTAATTCACAACACCAAACAAAGTTACCAAGCAGAAAAACACAGTATTAACAAATATACCGATTTGTCCAGCTTGTTTGTAAGCTTTCCATGAAGAATAAAGCCAAAACGGCTGTGAAGCTAATGCTAACACCAAACCATACTTTGGAAATTTAAGTGCAATTGCTAATTGCCCACCAAGCGTCAAAGCTGGAAGAGCAACTTGTGTCATAGTATTAAATATTTTTTTATTTTTCATAAGTGTTTGACTTTTCCCTTTTTTAAAGCTAAAATTATAGCTGTATTGTAACAAAAAATCAATGAAATCACAATTAGATGCAATTAAAAAGGAATATGATGAAATAACAGCCGAGCTAAGTTCTCCGGAGATTTTTAATGATGCCAAAAAAATGGCGCAGCTTGGCAAGCGTCAAAGTGAGCTTCAAGGCTTGATGCAAAAAATCAATGAATATGAAAAAATTGAGCAAGAAATGAAAGGCAATGCCGAAATTATGAACACCGACGACGACGCAGAGATGAAGGAAATGGCAACGACTGAAAATATTGAACTAGCAAAAAGAAAAGCTGAGATTGAAAAAGAACTTGAAGTTATGCTTTTGCCAAAAGATCCTAATGATGACAAAAACATTATTGTGGAAATTCGTGGTGGCGCAGGTGGAGATGAGTCAGCCCTTTTTGCTGCCAGTCTTTTTCGTATGTATTCCAAGTTTGCCGAGAAAAACAATTGGAAACTGGATGTGTTAAATTCAAATCGCACAGAATTAGGAGGCTTCAAGGAAGTTGTTTTCGAAATTAACGGAACACCTTCAAACCCAGTTTATCAAAAAATGAAATTCGAATCTGGAGTGCATCGAGTGCAAAGAATTCCTGAAACAGAGAAACAAGGTCGCATCCACACCTCAACTGCAACCGTGGCTGTTCTCGCTGAAGCTGAAGAAGTTGATTTGGTTATCAGTGAAAATGATTTGCGAATCGACACTTTTTGCTCATCCGGTCCTGGAGGACAATCAGTAAACACCACCAAAAGCGCCGTGCGTATTACCCATATTCCAACTGGCGTGGTTGTTTCCTGCCAAGATGAAAAATCTCAACTAAAAAACAAAGACAAAGCTATGAAAGTTTTGCGCTCTCGCCTTTTGCAAGCCGAAGAAGAAAGAAAAGCAAAAGAACTGGGAGATGCTCGCAAAAGCCAAGTTGGAACCGGCGACCGCTCTGAAAAAATCAGAACTTATAATTATCCACAAGATCGCATCACTGACCATCGCATCAAACAATCTTGGAGCAATATGGAAGGAATTTTGGATGGCAATATCGACCCTATTATTGAAGCTATCCGAGAAGAAGACACGAGACTTAAGATGACGACATCTTAAGAATTTTTAATTTTTAATTTTTAATTTTTAATCAATTTCCAATGATTAAATTTTTAAATTAAATAATGCTTACCATTCAGGAAATTACCGAGGCATACAAAAATAAGATTGATTTTTTAGATCTTGAAATATTAATTGCAAATTCCCTCAAGAAAACGAGGGAATTTGTTTTAACGCATCCAGAATACAAATTAACAAAATTTCAAATTTCAAATTTCAAATTTCAAATTAATCGTCGCCTCAAAGGAGAGCCGATCGCCTACATCCTTGGTCATAAGGAATTTTATGGATTGGATTTTATCGTCAATAAACATACACTAGTTCCAAGACCAGAAACAGAACTACTCGTTGAGCTGGTGCTCAACGAAATTTCCAATTTCCAATTTCCAATTTCCAATTTAGGAATTGTTGACATTGGGACAGGATCTGGAAATATTATTATTTCAATTGCACACGCCATACAGCATGGAGCATGGAGCATGAAGCAAAAAAATACCACAACATTTTTAGCATCAGATATCAGCAAGGAAGCATTAACTATTGCCAAAAAAAATGCAAGATTAAATGGCGTTGATAAAAAAATCAAATTCCTCCACGGAGATTTGTTAAAACCATTCTTAAAAGCTAAAAAGCTAATGCCTAATAAGCTAATTATCACCGCTAATCTACCATATTTATCAAAAGATATTTATGAAAGCGCACCGATTGATGTAAAAAAATTCGAACCAAAATCAGCATTATACAGTCCTGAAGAAGGACTACAGCATTATCGAGAACTATTAGAACAAATAAAAAAACTCTCCGTCATCAGTCATCAGTCATCAGTCATTCTGTTTTTGGAATTTAGCCCTGAACAAAAAATATTGCTCGCAAAACTCATCAAAAGCATTTTCCCAAAAACCAAACCCGAATTCAAAAAAGACCTAGCTGGTAAATGGAGAGTGTGTAAAGTAACCATCCATACTTCTCCCTCTCCTTATCAAAGAAGAGATTGATAATGAAAAAATCATTAGATGCCAAACTAAAACCCGCCAAATTGGCGGGTTTTAGTTTGTTGATATATTTAGGCTTACAATGAAGCCAAAAAATAAAAAACATGTATCAAAAGAAAACTATTTTCGTTTCTTTGCTACTTTTCTTTTTGCAACTTTCTTTACAGCTTTTTTTGGAGCTGCTTTTTTAACTGCTTTTTTTACAGTTTTAACTGCTTTTTTTACAGCTTTCTTTGCAACTTTTTTAACTACTTTTTTTGCAACTTTCTTTTTTGCTTTTTTAACTGCCATGGTAAAACACCTCCTTTCGTAAATTTGCTCTTATACGAATATCTAGCAAGACTCATTTGTCCCGCACCACCTCTTTTGATTTGCCTGCCTGCCGATGAGGCAGGAGTTGCAATCATCAGAAAAGGTGCGGGCCAAAGTCTAAAGTTCTAAATACTTTTTCAGAAAACAAATATTTTTAATTTTTAATTTTTGCTTTTAATGTTTTTATTTCACAGAAAAATTATTTTCAAAAAATCTTTTTTCCATTACCTTAATTATAGTGGATATTTTTTAAAAAGCAATGCAAAAAAGTTATCCACAGCGTCACAAAATTTTAAATTTTAACTTTTAAATTTTAAAGAACATTTTAACACCATATCCACTATCTTATCTCACATTATATTTATACATCTATCTTGAAATAAAATTTCTAAAAAATATTTTCTACGCAGACTTTTTTTGAAAAAAATATTTTTTAACCTTTTTTATTTTTCAATACATTATATTTTTATAAAAAATATTTTATTCAAACTTTATTATAAATTATAAACCAATAATTTTACATCAATTTATATTATTTTTATTGTTATATGCTATATGTTATGTGTTGTATGTTTACCCCGTTAAATTGTGGTACTCCACAATATTTAACTGGGGTTATATGTTTTATGCTTTATTACGCCAAAAAACAGGCTTTTTGTCTAGTTGACGCTCAAATTTGGCTAAGATACAATGAAAAGACTAAAGGAAGAATTTGTCTCCTAAAGCGATTGAAATCGCCAGAGGCGGATAAAGCTTCAACGAAAGCGCCCTTTGACAATTAATCATTCAATTCCTGCATCCTCTCACTGGACGCGGGATTAAACTAGAAAGGAAGGTGAAATCACATATGGAAGAATACACACCAGAAACAGAAACCCAAGAAGAAAAATCTGAACAACTAAAAAGATGGTTTCAAGATAATCTTCGCATTATCATCAGTGTTGCAATCGTTATTATCATTGCCGGAGGAATTTATTCATATTCAAAAAGAACAGATTCTCCTATCGTAGCTGATCAAGAACAAGCAACTGAAGAAAACGACACAACCACTGACGAAGAAAAAGTTGCTGACAAAACAGAAGAGGCAAAAGTAACAGAAAACAAAGACACCAAGCCAGCTGTTTCTCCTGCTCAAACAAGCAAAGAAACTGAGGTTTCATTCGTTGAAACTGCAGGTAAAGGTGACGGATTGACTGTTCTTGCTCGTAGAGCAACTGCGAATTATCTCGAAAAAAACCAGGATTCAACTTTGACAAAAGAACACAAGATCTACATCGAAGATTACCTAAGAAAAGCTGTTGGTCAAAAAGGTGGCGTTCGCGTTGGAACAAACGTAGAATTTTCAAAAGATTTGATCCAAAAAGCAATTGCTGCATCTAAGACACTTAATGAAAACCAATTGAAAAATCTTCAAAAATATTCAGCTCGAGTTTCTTCACTCTAATAAGTGAAAAAGTTTAAGCAAATATTTGTTTCATAAAATTGTTCTTTTCCGGAAAAGATATTTATAACATAAAACCCCGCCAAAGCGGGGTTTTATGTTGTCTGTTTTTATTTTAGGACTTACGCATTTTCTCAAAAGCAATGGAGTCGCCAACTTCAATACCCAAATCATCCACTGTGCCAGCGTTAAGCTCCAAAACCTTATCTGCATCGCTATTTGGGATAAGAATGCCAACCAAGTCAGGTTTGATATTTTTTTCAATATAAACAATTTCATTTTTTGAAATCCACAAAATATCCAGAGGAAATTGCATATTCTTCATCCAAAATGTATGTTGCGAAGACTTTTGAAATTCAAAAAGCATACCGCAATTCTCACACATATCAACCCTACCGCCCAGTCCTTTTTGCATTTTTTGACTGCTGGAAACAAATTCGGCATAAAAAATATTATTTTTAATATTAACAGGAACAATTCGATTGCCAGCAAAAGAATATACCCTTTTTGACACATAACCAATCGCAAACACAAAAATAACAAGGGCTAACATCAACAATGCTATTTTTTTAATTTTCATTTTTCTGCGAATAATCACAAAAAACACAAGTATAACCATTGTAACGAGAAAAAGTGCAATCATTTTTTCCAAAGCTTGCGTATTAAGCGCTATAAATGCAACTAATGCAGTTATTACGTAATAAAAAAGACAAATGTTTCTTTGCGACCATCCAAGTTCAAGCAGCCTAAAATGCAGGTGTCGCCTATCCCCAGAGAAAATTGAAGCTCCCGCTTTGAAGCGTTCACCAATAACCCAAAGTGCATCGATAATAGGTACGGCCAGCACAAGCAAGGTGGTTGCTATTTTTGCTCCAGCAAAAATAGCCAGAACCGCCAAAATAAAACCTATAAACATTGAGCCGCTACTCCCGGCTAAAATTTTTGCGGGATAAAAATTAAAAAGCAAAAAGGCAACCAGACCACCCGCAAAAACAGCCGCAATAATTCCAATAGGCGGTTGATTAACTTCCGGCCTTAAACTTAAAAAGAAAATCGCTACGATTCCAATAAGTGCCACACCCCCAGCCACACCATCAATTCCATCAACCCAATTCATCGCATTCATAAGAAAAATAATCCAGATAGTGGAAATCAAAAAACCAAATACATATCCCCAACCAGCATCAAGCACCAGCACTCCACCAAAAGGATTTGTCACATATTCAAGATGTACGCCCATAATATACACAAAAATCACAATCAAAAATTGAAAGAAGAGTTGTTTTTTCCATGCTATTTGCTTGAAATCATCAACAACACCCAAAAACAAAATTAGCAAAGAACCAAAAAGCACGCCAAGCAAGGGCGCGCCTATGACAAGATTTTTGTCCAACAATATTGCAAACAAAAAAGATCCTATTAAAGCTATCCCACCAAAACGCAAAATTCCTTTTTTATGAATATGCCTGTTGGAAGTCCTGCCATCATCATTTGAATATTTTTGGCCAAATGAAATCAATAAAATAAGCAGCGATACTGAAATCAGCAAAGAAGAAAACATCGGCATTAAATAAAGAGAATAGTCCATATTAACTACTTCTTACGTATTTTGTCTGTTACCCAAAATTCTCCAAAATATTGTTTGAACAAAATACGCGTCTGCGAATCAATAGCAGGAATAGCCCCAAGAGTCGGTGCAATAATAGGCGCCAAGAACCATTGCAGGAACATATAGATATATCGTTTTTTGCCATATTTCGCAGGACGCGGAGGCAAAAGCACGAAACTAAGAAACATCGAGATAACCAACCCACCCATTGCAAGTGTCATCAAATAACGAGTCACGAAAGGCAGATTGTGAGCCAACACGCTTTGGTTAAAGGCTGGTCCACCGAAAATGAGCGGAAGCCATCCCAAGAGTGCCAAAATGAAGGCTGACGTTGCCCAAGAATGATGTCCTTCGATCATTTCAAATCCTATTCTAAATTTTCTATACAATGAAATTGTCTTATCCGGCCAAAGAGCTCGCATAATTACTGGGAAATTTTCAATTCCATATGCCCAGCGTCTTTTTTGTTTGTATTGATTTTTGATAGTTTTCCAATATGTTTCAGCCAAAACTGCATCAAGAGAAATCGGCAAATAAATAGGTCTTACCATATAATCTCCGTGATAATAAGCGTAGCATTTCCAATATATAATCGAATCTTCACTAATCATATCCAAAGGCCAAAAGTTAACTTTTACCAATGTGTCAAAAGGCTCAGAGTGTGATGAAAAAGTTACCATCTGCACCCTTGTGCTTTGAAACATATGCCAGAAAGATGAACCCGTCACAATAACGCGCACAAACGCATTAGTGTCCCAAATGTTATTGTGATACATCGGCAAAGGCTGATATGAACGCTGCAGACGCTTCGGATCGGTAATATAAGCATGAGTTAGCGCTGCAAAATATTGAGGATGACACACGCTATCACAATCAAAATTTGAAAAAATAACCCGCTTATAATCAATATCTCTCTCATCCAAATACACCATCAATTTCTTGGCGGCATAAGTTGCGTTTGATGCTTTGCACTTCATTTCATTATCCTGCACTTCGTGAGTAGTAACCAAGAAATCTTTAAAAACTCCTTTGAATTTATCCTGCAAATAATTCACTTTCTCCAATCTGTTTTGCTCATTTTCACGTTCCTCTGTTGCCAAAAGAATAACGATTTGTTGATTTGGGAAATTGCTATCAGCAACAGCTTGGATAGCTGGTTCAATAACATCCGCAGGCTCATTGGCAGTCGGCAAAAGAACCACGTGCACAATCTTGCGCCAATCAAGCACGTCAATCTTTTCCGTCGCAATATATTGAACTTCCCTTTTATATTCCGCCAGTCTTGCAATCTCCCTTCTTAAAGTTCTTCTTTCAGTGAATGTCATTTTGTTCTTTCTAAGACTCAATTTCAATTGCGCCATACGGTCGTATATGGTTTGAGCATATTCTTTTGGGTGAACGATATTTTGACATCTCTCCCACCAGTCAATCATTTTACCATTTTGAAGTTTATTATAAGCAACGATGGAATAATAAGTAATAAAAATAGTACGATAAATCCAATAAATATCAAACATTATAATAAAAACTGCAATCCAAATCGGCAGCAAAAACGAAGCCACCAACATTCCAATAAGAGTAATCCACGTCAAAATACCTGGGATCATTTCCAGTGTGCGCTGAACTCTTCGTTCTTTCAAATCAGTTGTTTTTGGGCTTGGAAAATAAAACATTGAATTAACTTACAACTTATAACTCATAACTCACAACACGAGATTAACTTACAAATCACGACTTACAACGTACAACAGAAATGCATTGAAGATGTTGTTAGTTATTAGTTGTCGGTTGTTAGTTTTTGGTTGTGAGTTGTCAGTCATGAGTTGTGGGTTAGTTTTAATAGTTTATCAACAGCAGGCTTGATACTGCAATAGTGATGCAGATTTGGACTATAAAGGTTGCCAACATCAACAAATGGGCTACTATTCGCTCTTTTTGCTGATAAAACAAATACCCCAATACCGCATTTACACACAAAATAACCAACCCGATCAGGGGTAAAAAGTACATTTGCCACCATGCCCCAATCACATCCACCCCGAAATATACATTATAGTGAAGAATGATAGGAAAATCAACTGGTCTGATGAAATATGCAATCGCACCCCAATTTGCAAGATTAACAAAAAACGCACAGATCATAACCCATTGAATTAGTGCGCTACGAAAAAACTCTTGTGAAAAAAAGTATTTTAGCTTTAATTTTATATTTTCAATTTTAAAAAAGTTCATGTGGTTTTTCCAAAGCCAGTGGCTCAATTGTTTTTTCGCCTTCGGTTATTTTTGCAACATCCTTATCTATTTTTCCAAGCTCTTTATATGCAGTGTTGAAACTGTTTACAGTGGTTCCAAGATTATTTCCCAATTTTTTCAAATAGTCTTCATAGGCAATAATATGTTTTCCAAGTTTCTCCACGTTGGCACGAATCTCTTTGGCATTTTCCTCAATCTGAAAAGCGCGCAGACCTTGAAGCACTGTCTGCAAATATGCCAAAAATGATGTTGGGGAAACGATGATGACTTTCTTTTCTTGAAAAGCATATTCAATCAAATCGCGCGTGTTAATTTGAGCCGCTCCAACTTTGTTTACAAGCAAATCATAATAAATTGCTTCAGAAGGAATAAACATAAAAGCAAAGTCCATTGTTCCCATTTCAGGACGAATATATTTAGCAGTTTCATCAATACGATTTTTCAAATCTTGCTTGAACAATTTTTCAAATTTTTCACGCTCAGCGCTGTCTGTGCAATTTAGAATTCTTTCATAATTTTCAAGTGAAAACTTTGAATCAATTGGCACAATCTTATCCTTCACAAAAACCACCGCATCCACAATCAAATCCTGATCAGTTTTTTCACTCTTTCCAAGCTTATATTGCATTTGATATGATTTCGGACCCAGCACATTTTTCAGTGTTTCCTCCAGGAAATATTCCCCCAGCACTCCGCGCTGCTTTGGGTTTTTCAAAATATCCTGCAAATTTTGAAGTTGCGCTGAAAAATTAACCACTTGCCTATTTGTCTCATCAAGTTTAGTCAGTTTTTCAGTAACATTACTAATAAGCTTGGCTGATTGACCCGTAATCCCCTTGACTGTCTCAATCGTGTCTCGCATATGCTCACTCGAAGAGCGCCGTGCTTCAGTCAATTTCGTGTCTATCTCAGTGCGCATTTGATGATTTTGTTCGCTCAAGTTTCGAAGGCGCTCCAAAATTGCCGTCATTTTTTCCCTTTCCTCCTTGTTATCGCTACTCGCCACAACTTTCATTTTTAAATCAAAAACAAGCCACAAAAGAGCGGCCAAGATTCCTATTATAATAATCGCGACAAAAATTGATGACATATTTGTTTTATATTTTCAAAAGTTACGCATTTCGAAACATTTCTTTTTTGGCCAATTGTCGGCGACAGCGACTCTTTGAGCTTTTGGATATTGAGTATTTATCCAAAAGCGTGCCAAATAAGAAATAGTTGAGAAAATGCGTAAGTCCTAATATTAATATTTTTTACGACCAGCAATAAATCTCTTAAGCCCAGGGATTTTGTCGATCAATTCCAGATGAGATCCTTCGATGAAGTCCAGCAAGAAACGATCAAGCATATCCAAACGATATTTGAATTCATCACTGTTCATCAGCACAAAACTCACTTCTTTTCCTATTTCAGCTTCCAAACTGCTCATAACGCTTTTCAATTTTCCGCGACTAACGTTGTTTGCCACCAAAACCATATCCACTTTGCTTTTTGGATAATTTAGAAAAATACCACTTACCAAAGCTAGTTTAACATCCCCAATATTTTTCAATCGTGACAAACTCTTGGATTCAGGCGAAGCAGTTGATTTTGCAAACAAACTCTTAAGTTCGGAATAAAAACAAAAATCTTGATCGAGTGTATAATATTTTGATCCCTTTTTTGTTTTTTCAACCAAGAATTTTATTTTTTTAAGCTCGCCTATCTCTTTTCGCACAGAAGCTGCTGCCAACATATTTTTCTTCGCAATATCAGCAACGCTGTATTCTTTTTCCGAGTTAAGCAAAAAAAATCTCAAGATTCTGGTTTTTGCTTTTGAGCCGAATAGCACTTCAAGGATTTCTGACATAAGTTTGGCAGTGATTAATAGAAATTAAGTATTTCTCCTGCTTTTAAAAGCAGCAATATTGCCATTATACAATCAATAAAATTAAAAGTAAACCTCAAATCACAGCCCTTCCCGAGCTAATTGCATTTGAATGAAAATTGCTATATTATATAGAAAGATACTTGAGGGCTTTTTATGCCACAAAAAACCAATGTCCCCAAGAAACTCAGATAAAAACAAAGATGTGATAAAAGAACTGGAAAAAACAATTTCCCCAATTTTGGTTGTCAACAATTCCTCATTAAAACCATACGTGGAATTATTTGAATACGCGCCAGAAAACATTTACCAGCAACCACTCGGCTCGCTTGTTGGCTTTTTTGAAGTCAAAGAATTCTCCGATGAGTCTGCCTATGTTGTGAATTTTCTAACTTCTGTTTTAAAAAAGGAATATTATATAAACCCAAAAAGGCCGGTCACGGAAAGTTTGGACAGCGCCCTGCACAAAGTTAACATTGCCCTTTCTGAATTAGCCAAACACGGGAATGTTGAATGGCTAGGCAAAATAAACGCCGCAATTTGCGTGCTGGAAAAAAACAATGCTCATTTCAGCGTTTCAGGCGATGCTAAAATCTTTTTATACAGAAATCAAAGTCTTTCCGAAATAAGTGAAGATCTGGCCTCAGATTCTCTTGAACCACACCCACTGAAAACATTTGTTAATGTTTCCAGCGGACGCCTTGAAAAAAATGACCGGATGTTGATAACTTCAGCGGATATTTTTCATATTTTGCCGATCATTGAAATCAAAAAGAATTTCCAGCGATTTGAAGGAGACAAATTTGTGCAATTTTTGAAAACTGCACTTTCAAACCAAATAGAAATGATCGCTTCGGTGGTTGTCGAAATGAGCGAAGTGATTCCTATCGCAGCAACCAAGGCGCTGCCTCGCAAAAAATCTTCCAAGGCAGTCAATGCTTTCAGCCAACAATCTTTTGCCAGTGCCAAAGACACTGAAACCTTGGCGCAAGAACAAGAAAATGAATTAGAAATGACAATACTGCCAGCAGATGCCGAACAAGAATATACCGATGAAAAAACTGGGCATATATACGTTCAGGGAGAAGTAAATGAAAACAATGAAAACGCCAATCCCCAAATGAATTTATATTGGGATATGATCAAAGAAAAAATCTCCCAAGGATCATATTTAACCAAAAATGAAATTCGAAAGCGTTTCTCTTTATACAAAAAACAATTAGCAAAAAAGAAGGAGCTTCGCAGAATTGAAAAAGAAAAACAACAGCTTCTTGCAGCCGAAGAGGCAAAACGTCTTGAAGAAGAAAGGGTTCTGCAAGAAATTCAGCATGAACAACAAATCGCCGAGGAGCAGCAACTTGCCAAACTTCATCTTGAGGAGGAAAACCAGCGTCAACAAGAAAATCTTGCGCAAGAAAATATTCTCGCAAAAGCGGAAGTAACCAAGAAAAAAACAGCAGCAAAAATTAAAGTTACAAATATTGACGCAGAAGAATCAGAGAGTGAACCAACCGCAGATTCGCAATTAAGCTTCAAAGAAAAACTTCGCTTAGCAAGATTGGAGCAACAAGGAAATGCTGTCATTGATCTGAAAAACAAAACTACAAAGGAAACCGAAACATTTGAAGAAGAAATTATTATTCAACCAGAGATACAATTTGAAACTGTTGAAACAATATCAAAAACAACAAAGTTCAAGGCATTGGCTTTGGAAAATATCAAAAAAATACTGCCACTATCAAAAAAATTAATTGCGCACACAAAAATCTGGCTCAGCAAAATTGGCGCAATAGCAAAAAATAGATCCCACGTCGCAAAACCAAACAAACTAGCCAACATCATAACTCCTCATTTTTCAAAGATTGGAAAACTATTCTCACATTTTTCAGGAAAACAAAAACTGTTTATTCTTTTTGCACTAGCCCTTATTTTTATCGCGCCTCTTTTCATTGTGCGTTTCTTGAACAGACCAAAAGCTCCAACAATCGTTGAACTTCAGGATGTGCCATTGACTCAAATAGGAGCATTGGCAAGTGACAAAAACATTGATTTTAACACACAAGTTCAAACAATTTTATCAAACTCAAATATCGTTACCGCTTTGATCGCAAACAACAATCCAACAGTGGTGACCAAAAACAGCGTTATTGTTTTACAAAACAATCAACCAAAAGAATTTCCGATTCCTACCGACTCCGGAGCTGCTGTTTCCGCAACATATATGAAAGATTTGTCCCTTGTTTTAATCTTCACTGATAGCAACAAGATTCTTTCCTTCAGTCCAATTTCAGAAAAGTTTGCAAGCAACAACATCGATTTATCCAACATTTCATCAGGAAGTCCAATTGGAACATACCTAACATATTTATATATGCTTGATCAAAAAAACAATCAGATTTATCGCTTCCCACGCGCAGACGGTGGATTTGGCGAGAAAACAAGTTGGCTCAAAGATTCAACATCTCTTACTAATGTTTCAGAAATAACCATCGACGACAATATTTATGCGATTTCAGATAACAAAATTTTAAAATTCTTCAAAGGCAAAGCTGTTGATTTTTCACTTGAATCATCCACCACGCCTATTAACTTTGATAAAATTTATACAACTCCGGACTTGCAAAACTTCTATGCACTAGACACACAAAACTCGCGTCTAGTTTCATATAGCAAAGACGGCAACATTATTAAACAATATCACAATGAAGCGCTCAAGGACGTGATCTCATTGACAGTAGACGAACAAAACAAACTCGCATACATCGCAACTTCAACTGGATTAATTTCACTTTCAATTCAATAGACTCTTTTCCACATTTCTTTTTTCCGCAAAAAGAAACCTGGAGGAAAGAAAAGCTCGCACCGGATGAAGATACTGTGGCAAAAACTTCGCTCTTCACTAAAATTTACACTGCGCGCCTACGCTTGCTAGCGGGCGCTACGTTTCAAAATTTCTTAACGCTCATCACTCGTTTTTCGCCTACGTACTTCATATGGTGCAAAGGGAATGCGGAATGCGAATACATACAGGAGCGAGAATGATTTTTCTTTTTTCACTTAAAACAAGTCTCATTGGCGTTATGTCAAAAGTTGCAATTGTTTTTCTGTGACAAAAAGAAAAAGGCATTCGAACGATGCACGCAGAACGCCTTTAAGAAGTGTAAACACTATCTTTATATTATACACCTAAATCATCAAAAAGTCAATGGTAGAGCAAAAAACGGCTAACGATAGCCGTTTTTTGATGTATGTATTTTCCTAACAAGCTAAAAAGCTAAAGCCTAAAAAGCTGATTCCTTCATTGCGCTGCGTGCAAATTGGGCGCGCTGCATAATCTCACGGTTCACAATGGCAGCGTCGCGGCCATATTTGAGGCGTGACAGCTCTTTGAGATAATTGGCAGCTTCCTGATTACCTCTGGTTGGTGGATAAAATTTAATATTAAATGGTTTGGAAAGTTCCCCATTAACAAGCATTCTCGTGAAACCACTATAATTATCAACGTTGACCAAATCATTAGCAGTAAAAATCGGTTCGAATTGTTTTTCCAAAAACTCTGCGTCTTCCGGTCCAACTCGCAGCGCCACCATTGAACCAACATTACCAAAAACTGCCTTGGAAATTTCTTCCTTGAGTTGCCCAATAAATTGATGTGCAATAATCAGACACAAACGATATTTTCGCGCTTCAGAAAGAATTTGAGAAATTGATTCAGTTGTAACATTTTGAAATTCATCCAAATAAAGATAAAAATCGCGACGCTGATCTTCAGGCATATCGCCGCGCGCCAGCGCATTCATCAAAATTTTTCCCACAATAACCATCCCCAAAAGATGGGCATTAATTTCTCCAATCTTTCCTTTGGAAAGCTTTACCAACAAGATCTTACCAGAATCCATCACTTCACGGAAATTGATTGTACTTTTTTGCTGCGCGATGATTGGACGCATCATATCATTAGAAACAAAAGTGGTAAGTTTGGAAGTGATATATGGAACCATATTGGCAAGTGCCGCTTCCCCGCCAGCTTTCTCAGCTTCTTTGATCCAAAAATCTGAAACCACAGGATTGTTGCATTTGGACAATTTCATTTTGCGGAAATCTTCATCAGCCAAGACCTTGGAAATTTCCATAAGCGTTGAGCCTGATTCAGGATCTTCCATAATAAGGAGCATTGCATTTCGCACATATTGTTCAAACATTGGACCTCCCGTAGCTTTAAGATCATACAATTGATCAAAAATACCAATCATTTCATTAATCACAAAAGTTTTTTGCTCAGGATGACTTGGGTCATATTCCAGCATATTAAGTCCAAATGGACGCTCCATATCGGATGGATCAAACACAATCACATCTTCCGCGCGCTCTTTTGGAATGGCAGTTAAAATATCTTCAATCGCATCTCCGTGTGGATCAATAAAGCAAAATCCTTTGCCGTCGCGCGCATCTTGTTTGGCCATTTCCTGCAAGAAATTTGATTTACCAACACCAGTTTGACCGATAGTATACAAATGTCTTCTTCTGTCTCCATCGCTAAGTCTGATGTCAGTTTTTACCCCACGATAATCATTATAGCCAAGCACCAAACCTTCTTTTGGAATATTAAGTGGCGGTGGTGCAGCACCTGCCTTCAGCCATTTAATTTTTGGTGTTTCAGTGGTAGAAATTGGAAAATGAAAAACACTGGCGATTTCTTCGGTAGACAAAATAATAGAATGATCTTCGTCAAAATTTCTGAAGATATAATCAAAAGATATTTTTTTGGACTTTATTCTTTTTTGCACCACAAAATGATTGACGTCGTGATTTTCAAATTGCGCAAAAGCATTTTCCATATGCGCCAAAATTTCATCTGCCTTTTGTTGAGTCATTGCAGAGGCAAGCAAGCGAATATTAGCTTTGAATCCAGCCTTGCCAGATTTTGCTTCGATTTTCTTTACAAGCTCCTGCTCTTCAGGAGTAAGTTGCACTGATTCTTTGTGCATAATTTCCTCCTTTGGCTTGTTTTGAATCACTTGCACCATACCTTTTCCAAGATCCATTGCAATCGAACTTGAATGAGCATCTTTAAGTTGTTTTCCTTGTTGCATCTTGTGTGCGATTCCTCTTCCCAATTTTCTCCAGTTTTTTCCCGCAGGACGCAAAACAATTTGAATCGCCGCACCTTCCCCTTCTGTTTGCAGTTTACTAAGCGCATTTGAAATTTCGTTGAGCGGGTCAACATCAATATTTTCATATGTAAGAACTGGCAAAGCATACGAACGTTTAAGTCCAAGTGTTGCAGCAGCAGTAAAGCTCCCCGGCGAAAAAATCGTATAGTCAGGAATTTTTTCAATAGAAGCGTGTGGGAAATATGAATGAACTTGCTTCTCAATACTGTCACGAAATTTCTTCGGCACTGCCAAATAAAAAGAAATTTCCTCATTTCCACAAGGATTGGCAATTTCAAGTGCCATATATGGCTCGCTATACAAAAAATGAGCCCAGAGTGATTTTTTTTCTTTAATATTAGAAAGTGTCGTAAGCAATTGCTCCATCGCACCAATTTCCTCTTTCCAAGCCTCCCCATTTTCACTTCGCTCTCCTTTTTCCTTGAAAATTTTTGTCACTCGCACGACTTCCAAGTCCATATTCATTGAACGATTGATTTGAGCACGATAATTCAAAAAACTTCGCACAACTAAAAAAGCACCACTAAAAAGAGTCAGTGTGGCAAAAACCCAAAGCAAAGGGACGAGGATGGTGTTGAGGTCAAGAGTATTCATTTTTGTTTTATATTTATTTTAATGCATTCATGATACGAATGTTACGAATGACCTTCTACGAATGACGCTAATATGCAAATCAGCCTTCGCATTTTTATTCGCATCATTAGCATATTCGCGTATTTGCATACATTTGCATAATTCGTATAATTCGTATCAAATCAAATTTCCTTTATCATCCCCTTCTCCACCAATGCATTGTGCAGTTCTTCGCCGAGCATACGGTCGTGAAAAGTGTCGAGGACATAATTGTCTTGCATATGTTGCGCAACTTTCACGGCGTGTACAACACCTTTTTGCCCTGCAATATCAACCAAATGCTGCACTTGTGACTCTGCATCCATTTTTTCGTAGCCAGTCTTCGCATCAGCCGCAATAACTGTCTGATCCAATTCATCATCTGTTTGCACTGTTTGAACTTTAGAAAGAATTTTTCCATAAGCATCATCCTTTTCAGCTGCACTAACTTCTTTTATCGCTTCACGCTCAATAGCAGCAGCAGGCACAGCCTCCTCACGAGAAAAATCTACACTTCCATTTTTAATTTTACCCTCCAAGTCCAAATCACTTTCTTCAATCGGCTCTAGGTTACTCTTCATAAGTTTATAATACTAATTATGCGAATGTATGCAAATACGCGAATATGCTAATGATGCGAATTCACTCCTTTGCAGATGAATTAATAATTCTCTTAGGAATTAAATGTCTTTGATGAAAATTTACGATAATACCTAATTTTAAATTTGCTGCTTTTAAATATCTTTGCGTTTGATTATATTCATCCCTACCTACGAATCTTTTTGCTTTAACCTCAACAACAATTTTATCCTCTATCAAGAAATCCACCCTATTACTATTATTTCGCATCAAATCATTACCGCTATCTATGCAACATTCTCTTTTATAATTTATTTGTTTCATTTTCAGTAGTTCTTCAATTGCATCACAATATTGCACTTCCTTACAATAAAAACCAAGTTCATTGTGAGTATCGAAAAATATTCCATTGAGTGTATAGGATATTTCAGGATAAATAATATTTTCTAGATTTTTAGTCATCACATTTGCATATTTGCATCATTTGCATTAATTCGCACATTCGTATCACTTATTAGCAGCCATCATTTCACCTCTAAATTCTTCAATAATCCCCTGCACCATTTCATCATAATCATTAATTCTTTCTTTGAAAAATTCTTCTACTTGCTCTGGTGCAACTTCACCTTCTGACATTTTTTCATATTCTTCGCGTCCTTCTTCGCCAAGTTTATCCATTGTTTCCAAAAAAATTCTCTTCAGCAAAACTTCCGTCATCTTAATGATGAGTTCATTTTGTTTGTCTTGAGAAAGCGTGTCGATTCCCAAATCCTTAATCAATTGACTCAATGCCTCTGCTTGCGCAGTGTTATGTTCTTCCATATTTTTTACCCCGTGAAATTATGGTACTCCATACTATTTAACTGGGGTTTTTAGTTTAATTTTTATTCAATATTTATACCTAAACGTTTCTTTATAGTAACCTCTTTTACACGGTAAAGCCATTTTCCAAGAGTAGCATTGCTATTAGGAAAATTATTAGTACCTCTAAATTCTTCTTTATATTTTTTTATAATATCTTTCATAATTGGACGCAATTTATCGTCAGCATAAGCAGAACTATAATCCAAATCTTTGATATCAACCCATTTATATCCGGTAGTTTTATATATATTATCCGTAGCCAACTTTATATCCTTAAAGCAAGTGTCTTTTGCCTTAGTCAATTCTTCAACAGTCAAAGCTGCAGATTTGCGCGCCTCATCAGCATGACCCATATCCTCATATTGAGATATTGATGGTCCATCTCCTCCAGCAGGATGATCAGTTGCGTCATTGGCCGCTTGAATATATTCAGCATTGGCGCTTTTAAACATTTCTTGCGCTGTTGAAAGATGTTGCTGATTTTCTGCAGCGTGCCCTAAAGCATCAGCATTTCCTACTACTGCAGCCACTGATGGCTTTGGAATACTAATTGGCTTCACACTATCGCCAGCTCCTTGCCCATTTTCAACACCGCCACCACCAACAGAATGATGCCCATCCAGATGTGAGATTTTCCCGTCAATATTACTCAATTTCATCTCCAACGGATTATTTTCATTTATAAAAATATGCGTTCCAGGCTTAACATTAACCATTCCATCTTTCAGCATCTTGTGATATTCATTGTCTCCAACTTTTTTAATTATCTCAGCTTTATTATCATGCATATAATCAAGCCACATGCGATGTGCTGCAACTCCTGGATTTTTTATTCCATGAATTTTGAGATGATCGATCAATGTTTTTTCAATGCTTGAACCTTTTTCTATTGTTAAGGATTCAACCGCTTTATTTGAAGCATCAACAACAGCTTCAGCAGCTTTTTTTGCTTGCGCAGCAGCATCTTGAGCTGAAACTGGGGGTTTTCCACCATGTTCAGCCACATATTTCATATATTCTGGCGACCCTGGCTTTAAATCCACAGGAATACCTGTACTTGGAGGGGTTGGCCAATTATCTATAGATGGAGCAGTGCTAACCACGGGAGGTGCTGCAGTCATTTTTTCAAAAGCATGTGACAAACCTTGAAGTCCTTGCACACCGATAATTGTTGCAACGCTTATTGCAAAAGCTTTATTCAAATAAGATCGCATCACATGCTTATTCACTTTCCTGTCCACATCTGCAACTTTTTTATTCAAAATTCCTCTCAATTTTTCAAAATCAACTTCTCCACTTTCTTTAGAAATTTCTTTAAGATTTTTTTTATCCTCTTTTTTATCAAGAATGCGGTCAGCAAATTGAGCCATTGCATCCAACTGCATCCCGCCAGCAGTTGCCATCATAAATGCTCCCCAAATTCTTTTTCCCGAAGAAAATACCCCGGCGCCAGCGTAAAAAGCACCAACAGCAAGACCAGTTTTAACTAAAAATGGAACTTTTTTATTATAAAATTCCGCAACCTGATCCATTTTTAAAGTCGTCTTGTCCCAAGTATTTTTAAGTTTTGATTTCCCCTCAGTTTCTTTTTTTTGAGCAGTTTTTACTGCGATTCTCTCATTATACAATTCCATAGCCGCCCCCGTATTATAATAAGTGAGCAATTTCTCGATTTCAACATTCAAAGCATCTCCTTTGAGCGTACCACTTTCGAGTTTGGCAATCTCGCCATTCATCTTTTCTTTACGTAATTTCTCATAAGCCATACGAGCTGCAGCAATATTTGGTGTTTCCGTTTTGTCTTCCTTTCCAATTGCTCGACTAAAATAACTTCGAACTTCTTTCAAGGCATTTCGTTCATTAAATTCAGTTTCAACATAATTTTTTCTTGCTTCCCTAAGAGCTCTTTCTTGAGGATCAACAGCTTCAGCCATATCTGTGGACTTTTTGAAGTTTTGCTCACCTTCAAAAGCGGAATCTTTTTTTTCCGTTCCTTTCTTGGAACTCTTTGCGGCAGACTCAAAATTTTTATCATCCCGATCTTGCTGTCCTTTTATGATCTCTGTTTCAAGCAGCAGTTTATCCTTGTGTTTTTGTGTCCATTCGGCAATTCGCTTGTCTTCATTTTCAACTTCAACATCAGCACTTATTTGTGCTGTGTGCTTGTTAAGCAAATCATTAAATATGGTTGCGTCCAATGTTCCTACCGCCATTTTGTTTTGTAACTTTATTTTATTTGACTCAAAATATACTCAGAAATCTTTTCTAGTTCCTCGCCTCTTTTTTTTGTGTGCCTGGCAATATCACGTTCAATAACATCCGGCAAAACACTTAGAACTAGCTTCTTTTTTTCATCTCCAACTATTCCCTTTTTCCCAACTACATTCATCATTTCATTATACAACATTTGATATCTTTCCACACTAAAAACAGAAAGTTCAACATTCAATTCTTTAAATAAATCTTCCGGTGTTTTTTCTTTTGGTTTTTCAATTGGTAATGCGTCCACATCCGAGACCAATGACAAGACCCCTAGCGCATGAGAGCTTGGCGCCACCACAGCGATATTTGGGTCAGCAGTGCCAGCTGGTTTCACAACAAGAAGATTTTCATCAACATATTTAATAATTGCACTCTCCATTGCTTTTCTTTGTTCCTTGGCAAGTATAATACCTTTAGAACCAGCCTGTTCTCGCTGATCAATGAAACTTGAGATTTTTGCTTGCAAATCTTGATCAAAACTTTGCAACACATCATCTACAAGTTCTCTATTTTTAATATATTTTTCTTCATTGGTTAAGTTTTTAGACTTATCACTTTGAGCAATTGCACTTCCAATTTTATTATAAACATAAACCCTAACTGCCAGCCTATTTGCCTCCTTACTATTATTCTCCTTGAAAATTTCATCAACAGCGATATCCATTTTTTTCTTCTCATCATCAAGTAGCAAAGAATCAACACCTTCATCTAAAACTATTCCTAAATTATTCTTATCCTCAAGAACATCTTTCAATATTTCAAAAGCCAAATAACGCAAATCTGCATTTTTAACATTTTTCCCCCATAATAAATTTCCTGAAATATCATAAACTTCCTTTTCTTCAAACTTTTTTTGTAATTTTTCAATCACAACTCTATTCAAAGACTCTCTAGCTTTCTTTACATCATCTTTATCAAAAGTTTTTGATTTTTTAGCATCAGGCATCGCATAGGTTTGATCACCAACAATTATGAATTTTTTTGGAGTCCTAGAATCATTAACCATTCTAGCTGCTGCAAAAATTTCAATCCATTTTTTCTTACCAACCAGGCCAAAAGGATCTTTTTTTGCATTTGGAAGATCTGCGGATTCTAACAGATACTCTCTTAAATCAAAGTCGAAATCCTTATCAACATCGCCAATCGTGATGCCAGGATTTTTAACATTAAAATCTAACATATCAACAAATTCTTCTGTAATACGAACAGAGGCTTTCCTAAATTGATCTTCCCAGCCCTTGTTTCTTGGTTCACTTAAAAAATCATCATTAGCTTTTTTTTCAAGCTTATTCTTTTCAATCTCTTCCAAAAAATTATCTAGTTCTTTTCTACAGTCATCTAACTCGATAGAAAGTTCGGGTGTTTTTTCATTATTTTCATCGTGACGTTTAAATAGTTTTTCCCATTTATCACTAATTTTATTTAGCTTTACTTTGCCATCAACAATATGCTCTTTATATAATGTTTCATCATCAAAAATTACATCTAAATCCAAAGAACCTAAAATAGCATCTATGTCATTAATTTTACTTTCCAACTTTTCCTCAAATTCATTTTTTAATACTTCATGATCCTTTATAGATCCAGGCGTTACAGCATATTCACTACCATTAAAAACAATCCCGGATGCGTTTTTAAAGTCAGGAACTAATTTCCCTGGACCATTAATATTATTAAATTGTATTTTGAAAGTTTTACCGCTTGGCATATTTTTTTAAATCACCCTAAATCATATTTACTCTAAAATTATATCACAAAATTCTTATTTTACCCATAGCAAATTTTATGAAAAAATTAAAAGACGCAGAGTGGAATTATCCATTCTGCGTCTTTCGTTGTGCTAACTTTTCAGTGTATTTTTATCCCTCCCTTTTTATTCTTAAAATTTCATCTTTGATAGCTTGAGGCATATCTTCTTTAGGATGTCGCTTTTGATATTCAGCAACATCTTTCAGGAATTTGTCATTAGCCTCAATTTTTTTATTCTTCTGAAACTCATCGATATCATTGACGAGCTTCGCAGTCGACGGTGGAATTATTTTTATTTTGTCCCCAACCAACTCATTAATATAAAAGCCAGCTTGCGGAAACAAAACAAATACTAACCCCACAGTATATGCAACAACTGCCACCTTAACCGTAAATCTCGACAACTTTTTAAATGATACGAGATTATCAATTGCGATAATTGTCAGCAGCATTACAATTATGATAGCTGTCGTTTTACCACCCATTGTGTAATTCACATACAATGGCAGAATCAGAAACAGGGCGGTCTGGACTAAAAAGATATTTGAAATTACCGTAAGGTACTTTCGAATAAATGGGTTATCGAAGATTCCGGTCGATTCCGATGCTGCAGCCACTGCAGGTGTAGTTGTAGTTGTGGTTGTTGTTGTAGTTGGCGGTGTGACTGTTGCCACTACCGATGGTGTTGTCACTACTACCGTTGTTGCCGCTGCTACCGAGGTCATCGCATTATTGATGATACCCATCATTGCCTGCAGTGACTCCAATATCTCCCCAGTTATGTGCATATTGATGAATCTTCGAACGGCGAAGAGTCTATATGCCGAATAAAGCCACGGCGCCAATGTCCACCAAATCGAAACTTCGACAGATAGACTGAGCGCGACAATAGGAACAGCTCCTAACAATGTTGCACCCAGCACCGTAATCAGAACCCAACGAAGCTGTTGAAGTTCTCCTTCGACCGCATTCCACAGTAATGCAAACATTCTCCAAATCATGACTATCTCCTTTTCTGAATTTAGTTTATGAATATTTTTTTCCAGAGCGGACGAGTATTGAATGTATCATTTCTTGTTTTTATACCCTCTTCCCACTCTTCCAATTTCACATCGGCAGATTTATAAAGTTTTTTTGACGCTTCAGGTAGAGAAGTAAACATTACTCTTTTGCAATACTCCACAAATTTTTCAAAGTTTGTAGTGGTATCCTGCATAACGCCAAGTGCCATAATTCGCATACAAACCTCGTCAACATTATTGCATTTAGCAAGATCTTCCAAAATTGTAATTCCTGGACGAACAGTCGCTGGCACAGCAGGAATTGCTGGCTTAGCAGGTATTGCAGGTTTTGCAGGAATTTCAGGCGAGGTTGCAGTGGCTGGAATAGCTGGTTTGGCAGGTACCGCAGGCACTGCGGGCACGGCCGGTACAGCAGGTTTACTGGGATGAGTGATGTCATTAAAAGTCACAAGAATACGAAAATTTCTCGCATAAGTTGTACTGTTAACTCTATCTTCATCCTCAACCTTTTTCATTGCCTCGCTAATCATATTCTTCTGGTCAGGTGTAGCATTGGCTTCGGATAAGTCCAAAGCGAAATAATTTTCATCTTCCCAACCTTTTGGATCGATAAGACGTTTTTTTATTTCTTCTCCAACTTTTTTTCCAGCAATTTCGCCAACACCCAAAAAACCAATGATTCTACCAGCCCATTTCCAGGCTTGCTTCACTAAATTCAAAAACGCACCCTCTCCAACTGCTTCCATCATCCATTTTCCAAACATGATAAACCTCCCCTTTTCCTTTATTTAGTGTGTATTTATTATATTGTCAAAGAGCCTATTTAAGGCCCTTTTTGGCCTTGCTATAGGACTATCCTATAACCATCTATCTTAGCACAAAAAAGACATTATGTCAAGCTCGCTGAAAGATGAAATTGGTGGTATAATACAGCTAATAAAGAAACAGGGGGGAATTCTATTGAGAATAAAAAACTAATTTCAATCACAAAAATACAACCCCAGTTAAATAGTCTGCCTACGGCAGAATTTAACGGGGCAAGAAACAAAAATGCAAAACAAAAAAATCGTCTGGGGGCTGCTGCTGGCAATTTTGATTGCGGCTTTTGCACTGAGAGTGACTAATATCAAAAACATTCCAGCGGGAATATATCCTGATGAAGCGCAAAATGGAGTTGATGCGCAGCAGGCTAATGCGACTGGGGAATACAAAATCTTTTATGAAGGCAACCAGGGTCGCGAAGGATTGTTTATAAACCTGCAGGCACTTTCGATTAAGGCTTTTGGTCCGACTGAATTTGCGCTCAAACTTTGGTCAATCATTTTTGGCACCCTGACAGTGCTGGGGGTCTTCTTGCTAACCAAAGAACTTTTCAAAAGTTATGCAGCTGCTCTGATTGGTGCATATCTGACTGCATTTTCGTATTGGGCGATCAATTTTTCCCGCATCGGCTTTCGGGCTATTATGGTTCCGTTTCTTCTTTCTTTTTCTTTTTACTTTCTCTTTAAGGGTCTGCGCACGAAAAAGCTTCACGATTTTGTCATCGCAGGTTTGATTTATGGACTTGGTGTTCACACTTACATCGCCTTTCGCGTTTCCCCACTGATATTGGTAATGCTACTCATTTCACTAATCATAACTCGTAAAAACTTTTTATTAAACTATTGGAAACACACGCTTGTTTTCGCTTTTGCGATGCTAGTCACAGCCACTCCAATGCTGCTTGATTTTTTCGTTTATAACCCACAGCATTATGCGTCACGCACCAGCGCAATTTCTGTTTTCAATTCAGCCACCAATGGTGGAAATCTTCCGCTGACAATCGCCAAGACATTCGGACTGAGTTTGCAAAAATATTTTGTAATGGGCGATCTCAATATGAGACACAATTATCCACCTTATCCACTGCTTAATCCCATTGTTGGCATTTCTTTTTTAATCGGATTTATATATATCATTGCTAAATTTTTGCAATTATTTTGGCTGCGAATATACAAGGGTGTTCGAGATGAAAAATTAGACGTTTATATCTTTCTTTTATCTTGGTTTTTCGCAATGCTTATTCCAGAATTTTTGGCCAACGAAGGAAATCCTCACGCACTGCGCTCTATTGGAACATTGCCGGTAGTGATAATGATTTCGATTCTTCCTTTTCTTTGGATATTAAAAAAATATAATCAATTTGGACACAGTTATAAAATTTTTACCGTTTCCATTCTTGCAGGAGTTTTTGTTTTTATTGGGCTAGCTGATCCAATTAAATATTTTGTCTTTTTTGCCAACAGTCCAAAACAGCATCAAGTTTTTGAAGCCAACACAAGAGCAATCTCCGATTATATTCGAACTCTTCCCCAAAGCGAAAAGAAATATATTATTACAGGCGCTATGCCAAGATTGACAATCAATTATCTCAACCCGACACTTCCAAACACTTTTTATATTTATCCTCACGAAATAAACAACATCAAAGTTGAAGGCAATGAAAAAATTGAAATAATATTCACAGGATGGGATTGGAATTCAATAAACTCGCTCCGCGGAAGAATTCCAAATCTCACTTTTCAAGAACACAAAAACAAATTTGGGGATATATTTATAACACTAAGTAACTAAGCTTAACATAATACGAATTATGCGAATTTATGCGTATGGTGCGAATATGCGAATGACACGAATCATTTGCGTATTCGCGTATTAGCATGACATTCGCGTCATTAGTATAAATTTATATGGAGAATTCTCTAAAAAAACATTACCGCTGGGTTATTTTTGCCATTATGACATTTTTTGTCACAGTGTCTTTGCTTAATGCGAAAAATGACACAGCCACTTTTGATGAAGTTGCGCACATTCCTGCAGGATACAGCTACATCACCCAGCAGGATATGCGGCTTAATCCTGAACATCCACCGCTACTCAAAGATTTAATCGGCATTCCACTGGCATTTCTCAATCTCAATTTTGACACAACCAAACAATTTTGGACTGGCGATGGTTTGAACAGGATTTGGGATGATGGACAATGGGTTGCCGGCAAACACCTGCTATATGAAGCTGGAAACAATCCTGATCAGATTCTTTTCTGGGCGCGCCTTCCAATTATAATAATCTCCGTGCTGCTTGGTTTGTTTCTTTTTATGTGGGGCAAAGAAATTGCCGGGATTCTGGGTGGACTTTTTGTTTTGACCCTATATGCTTTTGATCCAAATATTTTGGGACACAATCATTACGTTACCACAGACATCGGAATTGCTGCATTTTTAACTTTTGCTTTTTATTATTTTCTCAAATTCATCAAAAATCCAACTTGGAAAAATGCTGCGATTGGCGGAGTTTTTCTGGGTCTCGTGAGCTGCGTGAAGTTTTCATCCATAATGGCTTTTCCAATTCTTGGACTTGTTCTTCTTGGCTATCCTTTAATTAAAAAAATATCGCACGATGACACCGAAATAAAAGAGAACTTTTTGCGCACAAAGTTATTTTTTTCATATTTAATAAAAAGTCTTGCAGCTTTCGCAATCTCAATGATTATTGTTTGGATTTTGTATTTCGCAAACACTTTTAATATGCCTCAAGATGTTATTGCTAGACAGATTAATTTTTCCTTCCCATCTAATGATACAAATCCTCTCAGCATAGCGACCAACAGCGCACTAACAACCCTTAATTCATCCGCATTTCTTCGTCCATACGCTGAATACTTCCTTGGTGTCACGATGGTGTTCAAACGTGTCGCTGGAGGAAATGGTGCATATTTCTTGAACAATGTTTCCGGCAAGGCATCTCCTGTATATTTCCCATTGGTGTTTCTACTCAAGGAAACTCTTCCATTTCTAATGCTGATTCTTTTTTCACTGATTTATACTGGAGCACAAATCACAAGAACATTCAAAAGATCAATAACTGAAAAAAGCATTGGAAAAAATTTCAAACGCTTTTTGCAAACAGGCGTGATGCAATACTCCCTCTTTGGTTTTATTATTCTTTATTCATATCTCAGCATAACCGGAAATCTAAACATTGGCCTTCGGCATCTCTTTCCGATTATGCCGTTAGCATATTTACTTGTGACTAAAAAAGTTTTTGATTTTCTCAGACACAAGCACTTTGCCACAAGACACCAACTTCAAATTATTTTTTCCATCCTAATAACTTGGATCGTTATTATCCCAATTTTCAATTATCCAAACTATGTTTCATATTTTAATGAATCCATCGGTGGTTCGCAGAACGGATACAAATATGTAACCGATTCAAATGTTGACTGGGGACAAGACTTAGGCAGATTAAAAATATTTTTGGATGAAAATCCGCAAATAAAAAAGATTAATGTGGATTATTTCGGTGGAGGAAATCCTGCATATTATCTGGGAGATAAATATGTTTCGACTTGGGATTCCAAGCGACCAATTGAGACTGGCTGGTATGCCATCTCAACGAATTCACTTCAGACCAGCATATACGACAAAGCCAACAAGACTCCTGCAACAAATTACGCTTGGACACAGCAATACGAACCAATTGATATGATTGGAAATTCAATTATGATTTATTATGTGCCATTTGCAATAGAATAATAAAGAATACCGATGCAAAAAAACGCTCCGAAGAAATTCGTGAGCGTTTTTTATTGTACATTTAAATAGATGTGCATTGTCATCCTCAGCTTGACTGGGGATCCAGAGCGATGCCTAGCCCTGGATTCCCGTTTTCACGGGAATGACACAGTGGTAATAATTAAGTTAACCTAGTGTTGCGTAACAAGTTACGTAACTTTTATTTTACCTCAACATTTTCTGCTTGTGGGTTTTCATCCACGGGAGGGTCGGTGTTTTTGAATTTATAGAAAACCTTGTTTTCGTTGCGAAGATCGATGTATGCAATTTCTCCTTTCTTATCCTCAGGAATTTCTTTTTTCAAAACAGTTTCCAATGTTCTTATTGCTGAATCCAAGGAGAATTGAGTTGAAAAATAAAATTCTGTTTCCTGATTTGTTTTCACATTGATTTCTTCAGCCATTCTTGATGGCGTGAAATATTGTCCAGTTGCCTCAAAACCAAGAGCTGCCAAAGAATCCTTGATGGCAAGTGCGTATTGTTCGTAAGAAGGTTCAATTATTTTGTCGCCAATTGTCACATCCCTCCTATTGGTTTCATTTATTTGCAACAGATTATTACCCATAAGATCTGGCGAGGAAAAATCAGCTTCGCTATATGCCGTGCCATTTTCATCAAGCAAATAACATTTTTCACTGCTACACCAAACCAGCAATGCTTTTCGTTCGTCGATTTCTATGCTCACAGTGTCTGGAAATTTTTTAATCACACTCAGTGTGCGAATTTTTTTAAATTTATCATTCAAAAGATTTTCAAACTTTCTTTGCGAAACAAACAAAAAATTATTTCTTGGAATTATTCCCAAGTATTTTCCTTGTAGCGAATCACTAACAATCTGTTGAATTTCCTGCCCATTAAGTTCTTTTGTGCCTAAAACTGTAATGTTTACGATTTGAAGATGTTGAGAAAAAAATACGACATATCCCGTCACACCGATAAAACAAACCAGCAACGTATAGAAAATAAACACCGAGAAAAATCGTGAAGACTTTTTTTCTTCCTCGCAATCATTTCCTGTGCAATTTTTAATATATTTTCTCGACATTTTCGTATTAATTTTAATTTGTATTTATATCCGAGTGACAACTACATATCCATAAACAAGGTTTCCAAAATAAGTCTACTATTAGCGTTAGTCCTTTTCAAGACTGTCATAGCTTTCTGAATTTTTTCAATGATAGCACACGCTCTATTACTTTCTATTTGATTTACATCAACAGCAATCTTTCTAATCTCCCAAAGCCAAACATTCAGCTTATCAAGAGTTCGAACCGCATCTTTGGAAAGTTCTTCCGCTAACTTGAATTTTTCATTCAATGTCCCCTTTCTTATTTTTTCAAGTTCCATTAGAGCATTAGTTCTAAAAAGTTTTTCCTCATTATGCTCGCTTAAATATTGCGCCAAGCCAGGTCTGCCGATAGAAAGTTCCACACAATCTTTTTGAAAAGAAAAATTTTCTGCAAAACCAACTTGCATATCCTCATCATCAACCAAGCCAAAATTAATAACTTGCAAACGCGAAAGGATGGTAGGCAGAATCCTATCAATTTCATTGGTTATTAAAATTAAAATAGTTGTCGGATTAGGCTCTTCAAGAATTTTCAATAATGCGTTTTGACAACCATTTGTCATACGATGAGCATCGTTAACGATAAGAACCTTATATTTTCCGTGATAAGGAAACAAACTCAAACTAAGCTTGGCGTCCCTTATTGATTCGATTGAAATGTCGCGCTGTTTTGAAATGCCATTTTTCTCAGTAATCTCCGGCTCCACAATTACCAAATCAAGCATTGCATCCTTATCCACATTATCAATATCCAAATTTAATTCACTGCCGGAAATAGCACCAAGTGCAAACATTTTTGCCAAAGTAAATTTTCCAACCTTTTCCGGCCCAGAAAAAAGATACGCGTGATTAAGTGTAGCATTTTGGATGCTTCTTTGAAGAATATCAACTGCTTTTTTGTTACCAATGAAATCCATTCAACCATGTAGCATGTAGCATGTAGCATGTAGCAAGAGCTTTTTAAAACTCTCCGCATTTTTGTTATATGTTATATGTTGTATGTTATATGATTAACATATTCCCCAAACTCATGTCTAAACCTTTCTCTCGAAAATTCTTCTCCTCTTTTTCTGATCACATTTTTATCATATTTATCTTTGCTATCCAAAAATCTCCTCACACCATCTGCCAACACTTCTGGTGTCTGAGCATCAAAAAATTCTCCAGTAATTCCCTCTTGCACTGTTTCTTGCGCGCCACCTTTTCGATATGCAATCACAGGCACACCAGCGAGCATCGCTTCCACTGGCGCAATACCAAAATCATCTTCTGTTGGAAAAATAAAAGCTGCAGCATTTTGATAATATTGCGAAACGGCTGAATCATCTTGCCAACCCAAAATGTGCACATTTTCTTTGGCAATTTTCCTCAAGTATTTTTCCTGCTCTCCAGTTCCAATAACAACCAAAGGAAGTCCGAGCTTATTAAAAGCCTCCACCACCAAATCAACTTTTTTGTATGGAGAAAGACGAGAAACAACTAGAAAATAGGATTTGGGTTTTAGGTTGTAGGTTGTAGGTTTAGATTGTTTTTCTAATTCCAAATTCCTATTTCCTAATTCCTGATTTACTGGTGGATATATGACTTTACTATCGCGTCTATAATATTTATCTACACGTTGTTGAGTATATTTCGAATTTGCAATCAGAAAATCCGGCCTGTCCGCTGCCAAGCGATCCCACACGCGCAGATAATTAAAAACTATTCTCGTCAAAAAATTCATCCTTCTATGTTCAGTTTCTTTGACATATCTTTCATTATAATCCCAAACAAAACGCATTGGAGAATGAAGATATGCGATATGCACGGTGTCTAATTTTGTCACAATCCCTTTGCTCCAAGCACCAGAAGATGAAATGACCAAATCATATTCTCGAAGATCAAATGTTTCTGGAATTACTGGGAAAAATGGCAGCAAAAAACGATATCTTTTTTTCAAAAAATTTGGGAATTTTTGCAAATATGATGGTCTGATATCTTTCCCCTCAAACAAACCTTTCATTTTTTCTTTATCATACAGCAACGTGAAAATTGGCGCCTCTGGATACATATCTGAAAGCTCTTTCAGCACTCTCTCCGCTCCGCCCTGCTGAACAAGGAAGTCGTGGACCAACGCAACCCTTAATTTATCCATAAAAAATGATTCTTAATTCTTTTTTAACAATATTTGGGATATTTCCTGTGCACATTTCTCCCAACTGAACCTTTTCACGTTCTCCAATCCTTTCTGTATTATAGCATTTTTTAGGGTTTCGTCCGAGATGAGCTTAAAAATATTTTCGGCAATGTCCTGAGGGTTTTGGGGATCGACCAAGAGGGCTGAGCAATATCCGTTGTCATTCCCGTGAAAACGGGAATCCAGACCCTCTCCTGCATGCTTAGCCCTGGATTCCGGATCAAGTCCGGAATGACAAGATGCAACCTCAGGAATAGATGAATTATTGCTAGCCACGACAGGGCAACCAACACTTTGCGCTTCCAAAACAGGAATTCCAAATCCCTCATACAGGGTTGGAAAAACGAAAACATCCGCCTTTTTTAATAATTCCCATTTTTCTTCTTCACTCACAAAACCAAGCTCGACAATGTCGTCGCAACATTTAACCTTTGACATTTGACTTTTGACATCTTGATAACCAAATCCAGACTTCCCAGCAAGAACTAGTTTGTGCGGAATATTATATTTCTCTTTCAAAATCTCAAAAGCCTTAACAATATTGGAAATATTTTTTCTTTCCTCAATGCGACCAATAAATAAAAGAAATTTCGAATTTCGAATTTCGAATTTCGATTGAATTTCTAATGTTTTAATTTTTGAAATTTGATCATTTGGATTTGATTGGAAATTGGAAATTGGAAATTGGAAATTCCGCTCCCCGCGGCTATACCCTTCGTAAATTACAGATATTTTTTTACTATCCACGTTATATAATCTTTGCAAATCAAGCTTTGTATTATTCGACACTGCAATAATTGAACTCGCCCACTGACATGATTTCTTAATCGTTCCGCGCATATAAATTCTTTCCCAAGAAGAATATGCTTTTGGACAAAATTCATATTCCAAACCGTGAATCACAACTATTGTTTTTTTGGGATGGATGATTGGAACAGTGTGCGCAGGAATAAAAAGCACATCAACCGGATGCAACAACATTTCCAAAGACAAGCCAATCTGCGTCCAAAATCTAGGAAATTTAATGACCTTTATTTGCCAACTTTTTGGCAATTCCAAATCATTAATTTTAACAACTCCGTTGTAAGTTGTAAGTTGTAAGTTGTTAGTTTTTTTAACATACAAAATAACCCGCTGATCATTTAATTTATCACGCAGGTTTTTAATAACTTGATATGAATATTCTTCAATTCCAGTTCTGTTTTTTATAAAAGCCCGAGAGCCATCGATTCCTATGATCATTATACGAATTATGCAAATTAATGCTAATACACGAATATGCAAATTAATTCATTCGCATATTTGCATCATTTGCATTCATTCGCGTATTAGTATCATTATTTACTAAGTGTAATCGTCCTTTTATACACCTCAAGATTATCAAGAGCAATTCCAATTCCTTTAATCACGCAAAACAATGGATCATCAGCAACATAGCAAGGAACACCAATCGTTTTTGTGATCAACTGATCAAGATTGCGAAGCAGTGCTCCACCACCAGAAAGGATCATTCCCTTATCCATAATATCAGCAGCTAATTCTGGAGGAGTTTCTTGAAAAACTTTTTTAATGGCATTTATCACTTCTCGCAGCTCATCTTGCAAAGCTTCTGTCACTTCATTGGAAGAAATTTTAATTGTCTTTGGCAGTCCACCCATCAAGTCGCGTCCGCGCACTTCCATATGTTCTTCTTTAACTTGTGCAATTGCAGATCCAATTTCTTTTTTAATATCCTCAGCAGTTCTATCACCAACTGCCAAACCATATTTTCGTTTAATATAATCAGAAATAGCTTGATCAAATTTATTGCCTCCCACGCGTGCACTGTGCGCTGCCACAACGCCGCCCAACGAAATTACTGCGATTTCAGATGTACCACCACCGATATTAATAATCATATTACCAGAAGCGTTGTGAATCGGAATTCCAGCACCGATTGCAGCCAAGAGTGGCTCCTTCACAACGTACGCTGATTTTGCTCCAGCTTTCACAGCCGCATCAATCACTGCACGACGTTCAGTTGAAGTCACTCCTGCCGGAATTGAAATCATAATTTCCGGTTTGAAAATTCGAACTTTGCCAGTCACTTTATTGATAAAATATTTCAACATAGCTTCCGTCACGCGATAATCTGCAATCACACCATCCTTCATTGGACGAGATGCCACAATATTATCCGGTGTGCGCCCAAGCATTTCGCGCGCTTGATTCCCCACCGCCAAAACAATATTCTCTATCGGAGAAACTGCCACCACCGATGGCTCATTCACAACAATTCCTTTGCCGGGTATAAAAACCAAGGTGTTTGCTGTGCCAAGATCAATTCCAATTCTTCGTATAAACATAAGCGTAAAAAATTTCTAATTACTAATTTCTAATTTCTAAACAATTTCCAATGATTCAATTTTTAAATCCTAATTTCTAATTTCTAATTCCTAACTCCTAAAATCTGACACTCTAAAATTTCCGTTTTCTAATTTTCTTTTTTCCCTGCTCATTATTTTTGCGTGCTTTTTCCAGAACGCTTCTTCAAATTCTTCAACAGGAATTCCAGTACTAATCAAATTTCCTAAAATCAAAACAACCAAATCAACATTTTCCTCTATAAATTCTTCTCTTGATTTCCCTTTCGTCACAGCCTGCGCCAACTCACCCAATTCCTCAGTCATCAAATTCAAACGAAATTGCATATCCTCATTATTCGTCCCCTTCATTTCATTCTTCTTATGAAATTCCACAATCGCATTATAAAATTTTTCCATAATATTTATAATTTAATATATTTCTTTTCTAAATAACTATTAATGGTACCTTTTGTTGTCTGCGTAAGTTTATTCGGAAGATTATCAAGAGAAAACCAACCAATTTCGTCGCATTTTTCTGGCTCCATAATTTTCGGGATTCCTTTTTTAATTTTAGCTAAAAATGGAATTGCCATCCAATGCTGTTGTTCTTTTTTTAAAATGTGATCAATATGTGAAACCTCAGCCCAGATGTCTATATCTATACCAAGCTCTTCTTTAATTTCTCTCTTAGTTGCAACAATTGCTTTCTCATTAAAATCAACTGCTCCGCCAGGCTGCGACCACCAAAGTGCTTGATTCTTTGAATTTTTGCTTCGCTTCATTAATAATACCTCTTTTTTATTGTTAAAGATAAGTGCTCCGCACCCAACCCCAATACAATGTTTTCCAATTTTAAATTCTTTTTCCATATTTTTTATAAATCTTTTGAATGGTGGGCATACTTTTTCTTTTTTCACTTAAAACAAGTCTCCTTGGTGTTAATTTTAAAAAGTTGCAATTGTTTTTCTGTGATAAAAAGAAAAATGTATGCGAACAACTAAAGCACAGAAACAAAACTATTTTGAAACCCTTTTAATGTCCGCACCAAGTGCAGCTAGGCGCTCTTCGATCCTTTCATATCCACGGTCAACTTGATAAATTTCATCGATAGTTGTGGTTCCCTTGGCGCAAAGTGCGGCAATGATAAGCGATGCTCCGGCGCGAAGGTCAAAACTTTTGATTGAACTACCTTTCAATTGAACCGGTCCGGTAATAATAGCTTGATGAGGATTAAGAATTCTAGAATGAGCCCCCATCTTTTCCAGCTCGCTCAGATAATTAAATCGTCCTTCAAAAATTGTGTCGAAAATCAAAGTCTGCCCTTCAGCTTGCGTCGCCAAAACTCCAAGAGGCTGCTGCACATCAGAAGGCACTCCGGGATAAGTGCGAGTGTCAATTTTCTCAATCGCAAACAATTTTTCTTGCGGAATAACTGTAATTGAATTTTCCTTAATTTCAAAAGCCGCTCCAAATTGTCTGAGTCTTTCTAGGACAATATCCAGATTTTCTTCGCGCGCGTTATTAACAGTAATTGGACTTTTTGTTGCCACACCCATAATTAAAAATGTTGCAGCCTCATTAGCATCAGGAATTATTTCATGCTTAGCGCCAGAAAGTTTTTCATTTCCAATGATTTCCAAAGTATGCGCTCCAAGTCCTGTTATTTTCGCTCCCATTGAAATCAAAAATCTTCCAAGATCTTCCACGTGAGGTTCAGCGGCTGCAATTTTTATGATTGTTTTCCCAGGAAGTGACGCAGCCAGCATCATTGCATTTTCTGTGGCTGTAACTGAAAATTCTCGCAGCACCACCTTACCCGCCTTTCGAGAGCTGGCATCAACAATATAGCAATTTTCATCTTGCGTTATGCTTACACCCATTTTTTCCAGCGCGTCAAAATGTGTTCCGACAGGACGCTTGCCAATCGTGCAACCACCGGGATGAGCAATTCTAAATTTGTCAGCGCGCGCACTCAAACTACCCAGCAACAAAATTGATGAACGGAGTTTTTTCACAATTTGTAAATCTATTTTTTCACTTTCAAGATCCTTGGCGCAAATTCTCACTGTTCGCTCGCCTTCCCAAACAACCGTCACATTCATACTTTCCAAAATTTCAAGCATTCGATACACATCTTCAATAAGCGGTATATTAGAAATAACACATTCCTCTTTAGTCAAAAGTGTGGCAGCCAAAATAGGAGTAGTCGCATTTTTTGACCCCCTCACGTCGATTGACCCTAGGAGTGTTTTACCCCCAGTAATTTCAAAATATTCAGTCATATTTGTCTGTTTTAAGCCTAAATTAAGTCGTACTTAACTACAAACTAATTATACAGGTCTTGGGTTTTTTTTCAAGTAAAAAGACGCTCAGAGTAGAGCGTCTTTTTGTGTTTCCTTTATTCAAAAATTTTAACAATTTTACTTCAACTTTTTAACCGCGTCTCGAAATTTATCCCCGCGATCAAATTCATTAGCAAAGAGTCCGAAGCTGGCAGCCCCTGGCGAAAGCAAAACGACATCGCCTTGCTCAGCTTTTTTTTGAGCCAGTGCAGTCGCTTCTTCCATGGAACTAACTATTTCAATATTATCTAAAAATTCTTTGTCAGCAATTTTTCTAATTTTTTCAAGCAACTTATCAGTCGCGTTACCTTTGAGTAAAACAACATCTTTTGCTTTTTCTAAAATTTCTTTTGCAAACTCGGCAAAGTCCAGATTCTTATCCGTTCCACCTGCAATCAAAACAATTGGTTTTTCAAAAGCATTAAGACCAGAAATAGCTGCGTCTGGAATTGTTGCCGCGGTGTCATTGTAATATTTCACACCGTTAAGTTCGCGCACAAATTCCAATCGATGAGCAACGCCTTTCAATTGCGGCAGAGCCTTTTTGATTTCTATTGCACTTAATCCCAATGCATAGACAGCTCCAATTGCAGCCATCACATTAGAAAGATTATGTCTCCCTGGGATAAGTACGTCTTTAATTGCAACTAACTTTTTCACATCAATTCCATTGTTGAGGTATATTGCATCATCCTCAATAAACACGGCTCTGCTGCGCTTAAGCGGCTCATATGAAAAACGCACGACTTGTGCAGGCACTTCTTTGGTTGCCTCCCTGAGAAGTTCGTCATCATTATTCATAATTAGCCAATCCTTGGGTTTTTGATTTGTAAAAATATATTTTTTATCCTGAAAATATTTTTCCATCGTGCCATAATAATTCAAATGATCAGGCATAATATTTTTAAACACAGCAATGTGCGGACTAAGTTTTGCTCGCCCCAAAGCAGAAAGACGCCAAGAGGAAAGTTCGAAAACCACCACTGAATCTTTCTTCAGCAGCAGCAATTTATCCAACACCGAAACTTGTCCAATGCCAATCTTTATCGGGTTTTTTCCTACTGTTTTTAAAATTTCATATATAAGAGTGGCGGTAGTCGTTTTTCCCTTGGTACCAGTCACTCCAATTATTTTGTTTTTGCAAATCTTAAAAAAAAGACTAGAGTCCATTTCGACCGGAACTTTGTTTTCAAGAGCAAACTTGATATGTTTGTCCGACCATTGCGCTGCTGGATTTTTTATTACCATATCAACTTTGGAAAAATCTTCCATCCGATGATGACCCAAAACATATTCCACATTTTTAAGTCCCTTGAGTTTTTCTAGTGATGCGCTAAGCTGCTCCTTTGTTCGAAGATCAGTTGCTATAACCTTAGCTCCTTGCGCAACCAAAAATTTCACCGTGCCGACTCCGCCACCGTGAAGACCAATACCCATTACTGTTATTTTTTTGTTCTTAAAAAAGGATAGTTCCATAATGTTCAATAATCAATAGTAAAAAGTCAATATACACCAAAAAATAAACGAAGTAAAGCAACACCCTACTTACTGAATTTTGTATATTACATTTTGTATATTGTTTTTAGAACTCAAACAATGATGACTTTCTGCGAAGTACCACGCCTGCACGCTCTTCCAAGATTTTTCCATTTTTAATTGCAGGACGACCATTGACAAGTACCCAGTCAATGCCTTGTGAATATTGATATGGATTTTCAATTGTAGCAAGATCTTGAATCTTTTTTGGATCAAAAACAACCACATCAGCAAAATTCCCCTCTGCAAGAATGCCACGCTTTTCAATATTAAATTTTTCCGCAGGTAATCCTGACATTTTTCGAATAGCCTCTTCCCAACCTACAACACCTCTTTCCCTAACATAATCAGCCAGCACTCTCGGGAATGAACCGAAGTTTCGAGGATGCACAACTTCACCAGTTTCTCTATGTTTAATATCATATCCAGAACCATTTGATGAAACAATTGAAAAAGGATTTATAACACCCTTATCCACATTTTTTTCACTAAGCACTTCCATCATCGTTACTACTCGACCCTCACTAGCAATAAGAACGTCGATGATCGTGTCTTCAATGCTTTTTCCTTGAGCCTCGGCAATTTCAGTAATTTTTTTACGATTAAGTGCCTTGTCCAAAGCTGAAATTGAAATAGTTATTTTTGAATAATCATATTCACTTGCTTTCATTTCTTTAATAACACGTTTTCGAATTTCTGAATCCTTAAGTCGCGAAAGCATCATATTGCGACCACCTTCTGTAACCCAATCGGGAAGCAAAATATACAGCACGCTGCCTGTTGACGTGTATGGGTATACGTCGAAATGAACATCAATTCCACTGGTACGAGCTGTTTCAATCAAATTCAAAGCTTCTTCCATAAGCGGCCAATTTTTCTTTCCCATAACTTTTAGATGTGAGATTTGAAGCCTGACTCCCGTGATCTGCGCAACACGAATTGCCTCTTCTACTGCTCTGATAAGTTCGTGCGCTTCTCCGCGAATATGAGTTGTATAAACACCGTTATATTTTTTCACAATCTCAGCCAATTCTGCAATTTCTCGAGAAGATGCCAATTTGGCGTGAGTATAAACCAATCCTGTTGAAAAACCAAGTGCGCCTTCTTTCATTGCTTGTGTCAGCATTTTTTTCATCACTTTCATCTCACCTGGGCTGATATCTCGAACTTCATCGCCAACCAAACCTCTTCGAAGTGTTCCGTGCCCCACCAGAGTTGCAAAGTTTAAAGCAATTTTTTTCTGTTCAACTTCAGCCAAAAATTCTTTCATACTGAGCCAATTAAAACTGACATTTTTCATATCAGTCCATTTTTGAATTGACTTTATAACACTATGATTAGCCAATGGTGCAAGCGATGAACCGCAATTTCCCCCAATAATAGTAGTAACACCTTGATGCAGCAAACTTTCAAGTACAGGATCAATAAAAATTCTCCAATATGTGTCGGAATGATTATTGACATCAATAAACCCAGGGGCTATATATTTTTTTGTTGCATCAATTTCAATTTCCGCATGCTCATTGTGCAAGTCTCCAATATCAGTAATAACTCCCTCGCGAATCCCCACATCTCCGCGATACATTGGTTTACCAGAGCCATCAACAATTGTCCCATTTTTTATGATTACATCAAGCATATGTTTTGTTTTTATTTTGGTTATTTTACAACTATATTATACAAAATTTTGACACTATTAGCAAGCAACAAAGCAATAATTTTCAATTTACAATTCACAATTTTCATTTAATTTTCAAATACTTAATTTTCAAATCTAAATTAAAATTTTAGTCATTGAGTCATTGAGATTTTATTGGAAATTGGGAATTGATCATTGGTAATTTAAAAGGTTCGCAATAATTGCGAACCCAGTTGACATAGAAAATATAATTTTGCAATAAAACAAAAAGCGAAGTTTTCTAGATCCAGCTTTTCGCTTCTAATCCCAATCTAGCGGCTTCCCGCTGAGCTTCTTGTTTTGAATTTCCTTCTCCTTCAGCAACCAATTCATCTGCCAGATATACTCCAACCACAAAATGCTTGTCGTGATCAGGTCCCCATTCTTTCATTACGCGATATGATGGTGTTACTTTGCTGTTTTCTTGTGCTTTCTCTTGAAAATAACTTTTGGGATCAAGATATAATTTTTTCTCAATTATTTCGCTAAGTTTTGTGGCTACATTTTTCAATACGAATTTTTTTGTAACATCATAACCCTGATCAAGATATGCTGCACCAATAATAGCCTCCAGTGCGTTAGCCAACAAATATTGCCGAGCACGTCCCTTGTCTTTTGCTTCGCCACGACTCATTAATAAATATTTTTCAACTCCAATTTCTTGAGAAACAACAGCTAGCATTTCGCCGTTTACCAATGCGCTGCGCCAGCTGGTAAGTTCTCCTTCCGGATTTTTATAATTATTGTACAAATGTTCAGTAATAATAAGTTCCAAAACTGCATCACCCAAAAATTCCAAACGCTCATTATGGTCAAGCGCATAATCCCTGTTTTCATTCAGATAACTGCGATGAGTCACTGCCTGACGCAACAACTCGATATTATCAAATTTAATGCCAATTTTCTTAGCCAAAGACTCTACCATGGAATTTAATGTCAAAACCCCAATAACAAATGTCAAATAAATGCCAAATGTCAAAATTCAAAAAATTTAAACATTAGGATTTGATTTGAAATTTTTAATTTGAAATTTTTAATTTGAAATAATTATTACGCTTCAATTTTTTTCCTCCTCCACTTTTTCTATCTTTTCTTCAGATATTTCCTTATGTTTCTTCGTGCTATCATCTTTCATTGGTTCGCCCATTTCGCGATAAATCGTGCCTAGCACACCGTTTACAAAGCGGGCAGAACTTTCGCCGCCAAAAGTTTTGGCAAGTTCAATAGATTCATTGATGGCAACTTTTGGAGGAACTTCACCATAATTACCATGCATAAGTTCATATATCCCCAAACGAAGAATGTTGCGATCAATAATTGTCACTTGTTCCAAGGGCCATTCAGGAGCACATTTTTCAATCAGAGCATCAATAGTTGCTCGTTTTTCAAGTGTTCCTTTTGCAAGCGCTTTTACAAATTCGCAGTCCTCAATTCCCGGAGCAAATTCCGAGACATTGCGCGCCACGATGTCGGAAATTTGCTCATCGTGCTTACCTTGAAAATCCCACTCAAAAAGAGCCTGCATTGCTACTGATCTTTGAAGGTGCCTGTTAGCCATTGAAGTAACTGATTTTCACGAATTTAAAACGAATTTTCACGAATCACGAATGATCCGTGATCTGTGATTATTAGTTTTACATCTGTGTTTATCCGTTTATATTTATTTTTTCTTCGCTACTTTTTTGATTGTATTTACAACTTCATTTCCCTTGTAAAATCCACAGTGAGTACAAACTCTGTGCGCAAGTTTTTCCTTGCCACATTTTGTGCAAGTTTGAGTTTTCACAGTTTCAATTGCAAAGCGATCGCGTTTAGCATCTCGTCGTTGTTTAGTGTGTCGTTGTTTTGGTACTGACATAATCGTGCATAAAAAATAAAGCGTTTCTCTCTAACCGTATCTGGAAAACCAAAGAAGTTTATCTGATAATTTTAGGGTTTTAATTTCCAATTTCCAATTTCCAATTTCCAATCAATTTCCAATGACCGAATTTTTAAATTTCAAAAATGAAAATGTCGCTCTATTTCTAACTTTTTAAATGTTAAAATATCAAAATTATAATAGCATGCATATTGTAATTTGGCAAGATTTAGCAATATTTTGCAACATTATCTTAAGGATGGGTCAATTCCCACAGCCAGAAGCTCATTAATCGCTCTTTTGACTGGAGCAAAGCTTTTTCGATGAATCTCGCATGGTCCGTATTTAAAAAGTGCATCCATATGAACCTTCGTTCCGTACCCCTTATGTTTATCTAAGCCATATTGAGGGTATTTCGAGGCAAATTCAAGCATCATTCTATCACGAGTCACTTTTGCCACAATCGAAGCCGCTGAAATTGATTTTACTAATTTATCCCCTCCCACCACAGCATATTGTTCCATAGAAAGATTTGGGATAACCTTATTGCCATCCACAAGGACTATGTATTTAGGCTCCACATCACCCCAAATTTCCTGTCCCATGTTGCGTTTAAGCTCCTGGATAGCTTTTTTCATGGACAAAAAACTTGCTTCCAAAATATTAATCCTATCGATCGTTTCATGATCGCAAAGTCCGATGCCAATATAAAAATGCTCATTAATAAAATCAAAAATCTCTTCACGCTGTTTTTCTGAAACTTTTTTGGAATCCCGAATAAGATCAAATTGCTTTTGTTTGTCAGTGGGAATTTTAAAATTAATATCCTTAAACATTGCAGCGCACGCCAAAACAGGACCACAAAGCGGTCCACGACCAACTTCATCAGTTCCAATGATATGAGTGAAACCCTGATTAGCAAAATCTTTTTCAAGAATAAATGTTGAAGTCTCCATAAGGGCAGTATAATGCATTTCGCAGAATGTATAAAGCATAAAAAAATTACCGCCTTTTCAGACGGTAATTTCAAGTATCGAATTTTTTATTTTTTATTTTTTAATATATTTTGCCAAAGCTAATCGCGCAGGCTCAATGCTGACAACTGAAACACCTTCGCAATCAAGATAAAATCCTTTTATGGTTATTGTTTCTGGTTTTTCTTCGGTAGCCTTTTTAAGCTTTGCAGCTAATGCTGGAGTCAAATCCTCAATAAAAAGCAGGCTGCTTATAATTCCATTTTTTTCTGTTTTAGCTGGGTCTGGCAATTTTTCAATATCTTCTTTTACAATTTTAAACATCCAATCCTTTTTTGTTGAACCAGGAATTGTTGTTAATTCATATGTACCTCTCAATGCTGCCTCTCCTTCGTACAGCTTTGCAACACATTTTCCATCCTCGGGACCATTAACTGGTGCCTGTTGCTTTTTTTCCGGTTGCGCTGCTGGTTTGATTGGCGCAGCCACTTGTTTATTTTCTCCCTTAGCAGCACCACCAAACAAACTTTGGCGCACATCTTGAGCCAAGAAAATTCCTCCAACAATAACTGCTGCCAATAAAATCACTCCAGTTGCAAGTTCACTTGCTATTTTTTTATTCATTTTTGTTTACTTTGTTGAACTGTGCAGGGCGCAATATTCAACTGAAGTCTTTTAAAACTTACATATAAATTATACCACAAAGAAAACGATTTGCACAGCAATAACAATATTAAGTGTTACAAGCAAGGTACCTGTACATCCAAAATATCATCATCCCCTGGAAAAGTCCCCACCCAAAGCATTTGATTATTTTTTTCCGCATTTTCAATGATGCTGCGCAATTCGTCAAAGCGCGGATTTGTGTTTGAAAGAAAGAGTGGTGCTGGACGAGGTACAACCTGAATCATTAAACCAGTTTTTGGCTGCTGAATAAATTCCATTGTTTCCACATAAACATTATTAATAGGTGTTGCAAAATCAACCAATCCTGTGGCAGTATCATATGAAACAAAGAAAAAACTATTTTCTGCTGCCACGCGACGAACAAACTGAATATTAAGTTTTCCTAATTCCCCATTTTGAATCCAACATTTTTTTCCATTATCAATATCAAAAGAAAAAATATTTTTTGAAGAATCCTCAATAATATTTTCTGCCTTAGTAAAAGCATGCGAGGTTCTCATATTTATTTCAAAATTATAAAAATGATTACTGTCATCAAAGCAGCATCTATAATAAAATTTAGCACATTAAATTTCTCAGTAAGCCCATAGCCAAGAAATTTTAAGGGAAATCCACCATTAGCTTCGATTTCGCCCAATGTTCCCTGTTTTGACATTTCAACCATTTCCTTCTTTTGCCGATTTAATTGAAAATTGGCTTGCCAATATCCCACAAAAAATGTCAGCACTATTCCAATTAAAGCACTCACAACAAAAACTTTTCCTGATATCATATTTTTATAATTTATTCGCATTATTAAACAATTTTTCTATTCCAATATTCATATTAATAGTTAAATTATAGCATATTTACAAGAAAAGTTATCCACTTTTTATTCTTAAACTGTTTCAGAAGTTACGCGTTTCGAAACATTTCTTTTTTGGCCAATTGTTGGCGACAGCAACTCTTTGAGCTTTTGGATATTGAGCATTTATCCAAAAGCGTGCCAAAGAAGAAAAGTTGAGAAAATGCGTAAGTCCTAAAATGCCGTGTTTTTCTTTTTTCAAAAAATATGCTAAGATGGATTTATTAAAATATCTTGCAAAACCCAATGGCTTGGTCCCTGGGAGATGAAGATAAACACACATATGATATTACCTTATTTTTATAATTATATTTTTTAAACTACATTGTTTGTGGTTTTTTATTTTATCCGTAATTTTATAATTTTTAATTTTGTAATTTTTAAATAATGTTCAAATTTTTTAATTTTTAAAAATTAAAAATTAAGATTTATTTATAAAATTTAAAAATTAAAAATTTTTAAATATGAAGTATACCCATCTCCACGTTCACTCCCATTACTCACTTTTAGATGGTCTCGGCAAAGTCGATGATCTGCTTGATCGTGCCAAAGAACTGGGAATGGAATCGATTGCTCTGACTGATCACGGTGTTATGTATGGCGCGGTGGAACTTTTTATTAAAGCCAAGGAGAAAGGAATCAAGGCAATCATTGGCTGCGAAATGTATGTGACTGCCGGCGATTACACTTCCAAAGATGCCACAGCTGAAAACCGCAAAAGATATCATTTAATTTTGCTTGTAAAAGATGAGGTTGGATATCATAATCTTATGAAGCTTGTTTCATTGGCTCATTTGGATGGATTTTATTACAAGCCAAGAATTGATAGAAAACTTCTGAGAAAATATGCCAAAGGTTTAATTGGTTTATCTGCCTGCACAGAAGGAGAAATTCCCGCTCAAATTATCATGGGAAATTATGATAAAGCTAAAGAATTAGCTTTGGAATACAAAGATATTTTTGATGAAGGAGGTTTTTTTCTGGAAGTTCAAGATCACAAAAAATATCCCAGTCAAGCAATTGCTAATGAAGGAATTTTCAAATTAGCCAAAGAAATCAATCTGCCAGTAGTTGCCACTTGCGATGTACATTATGTCAACAAAGAAGACGCCAGTGCGCAAGACATCTTGCTTTGTGTGCAAACCAACCGCAAAGTATACGAGTCTGATCGTATGAATTTGATGGATTTTGATTTATCCCTGCGCAGTCCTGAAGAAGTCTTGGCTGGCTTTCCTGACAATCCTGAAGTGCTTTCCAACACCCAGCTCGTGACTGATCAGTGTGATTTCAAAATAAAAATGGGAGAAACACAACTTCCCCATTTTGATGTGCCAGATGGGAAAACAGATATGGCGTATTTAGTAGAGCTTTGTGAAAAAGGTCTTACGAAAAAATATGGCGAAAATATCACAGAAATTCATCGCACGCGTATGGACTACGAACTTTCTGTTATTGAAAAATGCGGATATGGATCATACTTTTTGATTGTGCAAGATTTTGTTAACTGGGCACGTGCCAATGGGATTGTGGTTGGACCGGGACGCGGAAGCGCGGCTGGTAGTTTTGTTTCATATTTAACCGGAATTACCAATGTTGATCCAATTGAATATAACTTACTTTTTGAACGATTTCTTAATCCAGAGCGTGTTTCAATGCCCGATGTTGATATGGATTTTGCCGACGACAGAAGAGAAGATGTTCTTAATTATGTACGTCAAAAATATGGCAACGATCATGTTTCACAAATAATTACTTTTGGAACTATGGCAGCCCGCGCTGCAATTCGAGACACCGGCAGAGCGCTAGGAATTCCCTATGATTTTTGCAACAAAACTTCTCAAATGATTCCGATGTTTACTTCGATTAAAAAAGCATTAGAAGAAGTTCCGGAATTTAAAGACCATTACAATTCTTCTGAAGATGCTCGGAAACTCATCGACAGCGCAATGCGATTAGAAGGCGTAATCAGGCATGCTGGAATGCATGCTTGTGGGGTTGTTATTACCAAAGAGCCAGTAACGTATTATTCCCCTATTCAAAACATCACGGGATCGCGCGAAGGCACCGTGACTCAATATTCATCTTCGACCAAATCTTCTTATGTGGAAAAAATTGGGTTACTCAAGATGGACTTTTTGGGATTAAAAAATCTTACCATTATTCAAAACACTTTGCGCATTGTCAAAAAGACCAAAGGCATTGACATTGATATTGATACCATTCCGATTGACGACGTTAAGACATATGAACTTTTGCAAGAAGCGCGAACAACCGGAGTTTTTCAATTGGAAAGTTCTGGAATGAAACGTTACCTCAAGATGCTAAAACCAACAGTTATCGAAGATATTATCGCAATGGTGGCACTGTATCGTCCAGGGCCGATGGATTGGATTCCTGATTTTATTTCAGGCAAACACGGACGAAAAATAAAATATGTGCATCCAAAGCTTGAACCGATTTTGAAAAATACTTATGGCGTGGCGGTATATCAAGAACAAGTTATGCAAATTGCTCGCGACTTAGCAGGCTTTACTATGGGTGAAGCTGATGTGCTGCGAAAAGCAATGGGAAAGAAAATTTTTGAATTGATTAAGGAACAAAAAATTAAATTCGTGGAAGGTTGTATCGCCAACGGAAGCACAAAAGAAATTGCTGAAAAAGTTTTTTCTTTTATCGAACCCTTTGCTGGTTATGGTTTCAATCGCTCACACGCAGCTTGCTATGCCATCATCGGATATCAAACAGCATATCTCAAAGCTCATTATCCTGCTGCTTTTATGGCAGCGCTGCAAACATCAGATCAAGATAACATCGATCGCATCGCCATTGAAGCAGCTGAATGTCACGATATGGGCATCAAAGTTCTTGCGCCAAACGTAAACGAAAGTTTTGAAGATTTTGCTGTGATCACAGCAACAGACGGAACTGAAAGCATTCGCTTTGGGTTTAATGCCATTAAAAATGTTGGTCACGTGATTGCCAGTGAAATTGTGGCGGAAAGAAAAAGAAACGGAAAATTCAAATCACTTGGCGATTTCCTGGAACGCGTCGAAACAAAAGATCTCAACAAAAAATCCATCGACGCTCTGGCAAAAGTTGGAGCACTTGATGAACTCGGGGAACGAAATCAAATCGTGGAAAGTATGGAGCAAATCCTGATGTTCACAAAAAGTGTGCAGAAATCAAAAAATTCAAACCAAGTAAGCTTGTTCGGAGAAGCTATTTTGGAAACTCCACAAGTTCCCCTTTTGGAAGTTGAGTCTGCTTCAAAAAAGCAACAATTAAAATGGGAGAAGGAATTGCTTGGTCTTTATGTCAGTGGACATCCTGTTAAAGAATATCAAGCTTACATTGATAAGGTTGCAGTTTCACTGGACAAACTAACTCCGGAATTAGTTGGACAAAAAATTGCTGTCGGTGGCGTGATTCAAAAAATTCAAAAAATTCTAACCAAGCGTCAAGAAACTATGCTTTTTGTTATGCTTGAAGATACTAAGGGGAAAATAGAAGTTTTGGTTTTTCCAAAAGTATTGGAACGAATTGGAAGTGTTTGGGAAGAAGAAAGAATGATTATTGCAGAAGGCAGACTTTCTGATAAGGATGGTGTTTATAAATTAATTGTTGATGAAGCCAAAGAACTTAACCGCAGTGAAATTGAAAATTATCTTCGCGTTGAGGCGACAAAAAAAACTTACGGTGTGAAAGATGAGGATGACAATAATAAAAATGATCCACCCACTCCAAGCGGAGACAGTGGCAATCAACAACAAATCATTGACAATAATCCAGCCACGCAAGCAACAAGAAAATTAATAATTACTCTGCCACGAAATGCAACGCCAGAGATAATTCACAATTTATCAAAATTTTTCAACACTTGTGCCATTGGACAATGCAAGGTTTTTTTGCATCATCAAGAAAATAAACTTGAAACACCTTTTTCCATCGAGCACAGCCCAACACTTTTAGATGAAATTAAAAAAATAGTTAACGGTGGAAATGCAGAACTTGCCTAATTGACTTTTAGCATATTTTTGCTAAAGTAAGATTACAATCAAATGGAGCTGCGGATTACCAACCCGCTTACAGGCTTCCGATTAAGCTGCTTGCGAACAAGCGCACAAAGTGCCCAAATAATACGGGAAATCGAGTGGAACCACCGCAGCGCAAGCTGGGGTCTCGATAAAAAAACATTAATCTGTTTTTGCTGTATTGTTTAGGGTTTTTATTTTTAAATTTTTAATTTCCAATTTTGTAATTTTTAAATAAATCCTAATTTTTAATGTTTAAAAAATTATGATTTTATATTTTATTTAAAAATTAAAAATTACAAAATTTAAAAATTAATACATAAGTATGAAAGATGAATCAAACAAATTAGAACTCCTCCGCCACTCCACTGCTCACATCCTTGCCAATGCTGTTTTGGAAATGTTTCCGGAAGCTAAATTTGGCATTGGACCGGCGGTGGAAAATGGATTTTATTACGACTTCGAACTTCCAAGAACTTTGATTCCGGAAGATCTTCCATTGTTGGAAGAAAAAATGAAAGCGATAATAAAAGCAAACCACGCATTTGAAAAAGCTGATGTTTCTGTTGAGCAGGCGATGGAAAAATTCAAAGAGCTTGATCAAACTTTAAAACTGGAACTTATTGATGATCTTCATAAGGCTGGAAATGAAACTGTCACGATTTATAAATCTGGACATTTTGTGGACCTCTGCTCTGGACCACACATTGAATCAACTGGCAAAATTCAGCACAATGCTTTTGCGCTTACAAAAATTTCCGGAGCTTATTGGAAAGGAGATGCTGAAAAGCAACAACTGCAAAGAATTTATGGAGTAGTATTTGAAAATAAAGAAGGACTCAAAAACTATTTCCACCTAGTTGAAGAAGCTGCAAAAAGGGATCATCGCAAACTTGGTAAGGAATTAGATTTATTTTGCTTTTCAGATTTAGTCGGACCAGGGCTTCCACTTTTCACGCCTAATGGAACCATCATCAAAGATGAACTGCAAAAGCATATTGAAAAAGTTTGCCGAGGATATGGTTTTCAAAAAGTTTCAACTCCACATCTTGCTAAAATAGATTTATATGAAAAATCAGGACATGCTCAAAAATTTGGAGATGAACTTTTCCAAGTAGCATCACATTACAAACAAAATTATGTGATGAAGCCTGTGCAATGTCCTCATCAAACTCAAATTTTTGCTTCTAAGGCTCGTTCATATCGAGACCTGCCTATTCGTTATATGGAAAGTGAAAAGCAATATCGCGATGAAAAACCCGGAGAAATTGGTGGTCTTCAACGTGTAATTGCAATCACAGTTGAAGATGGTCACAGTTTCTGCACCGTTGATCAGGTCAAACAAGAAGTAAAAAATATGGTAGAAATTATTCAAAATTTTTATACATCATTGGGAATGTGGGAAAATCACCGTGTTTCACTTTCAGTGCGAGATTATGCACATCCAGAAAAATACATTGGAGAAGCCGCTGATTGGGATGTTTGCGAAAAAATGCTGCAAGATATTTCAGATGAAATGGGTCTAAATGCAATTAAACACGAAGGAGAAGCTGCGCTTTATGGTCCAAAATTAGATTTTATGTTTCAAGATTCTCTTGGCAAAGAAATTCAAATTCCAACAGTGCAACTTGACTTTGCTACTCCAAAGAGATTTGAGTTGGAATATACCAATAACGAAGGAGGAAAATCTTCTCCAGTTATGGTGCATCGAGCAATTTTAGGATCTTACGAAAGATTTATGATGCTCCTCATCGAACACTTTGCCGGAGCTTTTCCACTTTGGCTCTCCCCTGTTCAAGTTGCTGTTTTGCCAATTTCTGAAAAATTTGCAGACTACGCCGAAGAAGTAAAAAAGAAATTTTTAGAAAATGATATCCGTACCGAACTTAGCGACAAAGCTGAATCACTTGGCAAAAGAATTTCCGAAGCAGAAAAAATGAAAACTCCATACATTATTGTGGTTGGAGAAAAAGAAGTTGCAGACAAAACTGTAGCAATTCGAACTCGTGGAATTAGAGAGCAACAGACACTGCCAATTGACGAATTCATCGAAAAAATGGTAAAAGAAATTAAGGAAAAGAAACAATTAGTACCTTAATTTTATCTCAATAAGGGAGGTGTCCAATGTCTGTGAATACATACAAAGAAGGTGGAGAGCGGCGAGATGTAATTCTCAAAAAAGATCATCTACACTTGCCAGATGGAAAGCCTATACCAGTTGCAGAAAGATGTTACACATCTATACCTTCAACTGGCCAAGAAAAAGCACCCCAGGGGCATAGAGAAAAAACAAAAAACATCGGCGTGTTGCCAAAAACATCACTACCGAAAACGACATTGGCAGAAAAAACGAAACTCCCAAAAACTTCGTTTTTTCCAAAAACCCCAATGAAGTGAGTTTCCTCAATGGAGTCGCAACCGCGGCTCCATTACCCTTTTATACAATTACTGTATTTTGCTATATGTTTTATGTTATCTGATTATTTATGAAATATTTTATCAAAACATTTGGTTGCCAGATGAATGTTAGCGACAGCGAGCGCATCGCTGCTTTTTTAGAGCAGCATAATTTTTCTGTTGCTGATAACATCAAAGAAGCTGATTTGGCAATTTTCAATACTTGCGGAATAAAACAAACTGCTGAAAACCGCGCTTACAGCATGATCAACAATTTGCGCAAGGAGAAAAAACAAGACGTAAAGATAATAATGACGGGCTGCCTTGCAAATCGCGCGGATGTGCAGAAGAGAATGAAATCAAAAGTTGATTTATTCTTCCCCGTTAAAGATATTAGGGAATTTGAAAATTGGATCATTGAAAATTATTTGGAAATTGGAAATTGGAAATTGGAAATTGCGGCACCAAATAAAATTACCAACAAAGAAAAAATCGCATATCTCTCTATTAATCCAAAATATAGTAGCAATTATGCCGCTTATGTTCCTATTATGACTGGCTGCAATAATTTCTGCAGTTATTGTGTTGTTCCAAATGCGCGCGGACGCGAGGTTTCTCGTCCTGTAGAAGAAATAATCAAAGAAATTAAAAACCTTATTACAAAAGGATACAAAAGCATCACACTACTGGGACAAAATGTTAATAGTTATACTTCAAAGGTTTATAAAGTTCGTAAGGTTCGTAAGGTTCATAAAGAAAACATAGAGGAAATTAATTTTTCGAAATTGTTAAAAAAAATAAATTCAGTTCCAGGAAAATTCTGGATTAGTTTTGTTTCGTCGCATCCCAAAGATATGAGCGATGAATTAATAGAAACAGTAGCAAAATGCAAAAAGGTTTGCGAATGGATTCATTTGCCAATGCAAGCTGGGGATGATGAAATTTTGCGAAGAATGAATAGAAAATATACCCAAAAACATTATTTACAGCAAATTAAAAAAATGCGAGCTGCATTTAAAAAATACAAACCTGATTCACTACATTCCATTTCATCTGATATTATTGTGGGTTTTCCCGGTGAAACAAACAAACAGTTTCTTGAGTCTGCTGAAGTAATGAAGAAATCAAAATTTGATATGGTCTTTTTCGGGCAATACTCTCCCCGCCCTGAAACAGTAGCCTGGAAAATGAAAGACAATGTTTCACAAAAAGAAAAGTTTAGGCGTGAAAATTTTCTTAATGAAATTCTCAAGAAAACCGCTTTTGCAAATAATAAAAAATATGTTGGCAAAACTTTCGAAGTACTTATTGAAACCTGTCGCTCGCGAGCGACGGGTGAAAAAGAAAAAAACAATGTCTACTTCGGCAAAACCAGAACCCAGAAAAATGTAAAGCTTATTTCTAACAAAAAAATTCAAATCGGAACATTTATGAAAGTTGAAATTACTAAAGCTAACATTTGGAACTTAGAAGGTAAAGCAAAATAATATGCAAACACAAGCACCAAAAATCATCGTTGTTATGGGACCCACCGCTTCTGGTAAATCCGGAATCGCTATTAAACTTGCTCAAAAATTTAATGGTGAAATTATCTCAGCCGATTCAAGACAGATTTACAGAGGTCTTGATATTGGCGCAGGCAAAGTTGATGGAGCATGGAGCATGGAGCATGGAATATTTGTTTCTGACAATGTTTTACACCACTTGATTGATGTGGCTGAGCCAATGGAAGATTATAATATTTCACATTTCAAAAAAGATGCTGAAAAAATAATTAGAGAAATTATTGAGCGTGGAAAAATCCCAATCATTTGCGGTGGAACAAATTTTTGGATTGATTCAATCACGAAAAACACAACCATACCCGAAGTCGCACCCGACGAACTGCTACGTAGCATGTTACGTAGCAAAACAACTGAGGAACTTTTTGAAGAATTAAAAAAACTTGATCCTGAGCGCGCGAAAAACATCGATGCAAAAAACCCAGTGCGCCTCATTCGCGCAATTGAAATATGCAAAGAACTTGGCGCAGTTCCAATGTTGTCAGTTGTCAGTTATGAGTCGTCAGTTAAAAAATATGCTTTTTTGCAAATTGGGATAAAAACTGAGCGAGAAGAATTAAATGCAAAAATACAAAAACGCCTTAATGAACGTTTTGATGAGGGGATGATTCAAGAAGTTGAAAAGCTCCAAAAAAATGGAGTTTCTTGGCAATGGATGGAGCGCATTGGCTTGGAATATCGCTGGATATCAAGATTTCTGCAAAACAAGGTTGAGTTAGATGAGATGAAAAAACTTTTATATTTTGACATTATCCACTTCGCCAAACGTCAAATGACTTGGCTTAAAAGAAACAAAGATATTGTCTGGCTAGACAAGTATGAAGATATTGAAAAAGAAGTTAAAAATTTTCTTGAAAAATAAGAGGTATAAACCTCTTGAGAAATGTCGCTCACTCGGAAATATTCGTCTGCTGACGAATCATTTCGCTCGTTTTGCTAGATAATAAAAGAGGGCTGACGTGTTTCGCGTCAGCCCTTTATTTCCACAATTCTTATGCTGCCAATAAATAGTCTAAGTGTGATTTCTCTGCAAATCCACCCAGTTGTTGCGGATGTCCAGCGCAACAGCAGCATGTTTCATTTTTAAGATTCATATTTCTTGCCTTTTCAACAGGTCCAACACTCAATGTCCAAATATCTTGGAAATTGTTTTCTCCAAACATAACCCTTTCCTTTACTGCTTTTCCACAATGATCACACCAAGCAACAAGCTGATTTCCGTTTGTACACATAGACACACCCCTTTCTTGAACATCTCTGTATTCAAGTTGTTATAGGTTAACTGCATTTTTTCAAAGAACCGATTTTTGCTCAAAAAAAATCACCATCACTGGCGATTTTCAATCACATATTTTTACTATATATTCAAATTTTCCTTGTATTTTTTTACTCATTAAAATCATTATACACCCACCCTATTTCCAATACAAATTGACTTATCCACAGACTCAAAGTCCATTTCAGTATCAGCTACTAACTGTTTAGATTTCTTTATTTGTAAGATATTTATAAATAGAATTTAATTTGTTAAGCACTGGCAAAACTTCTGCTATATTGCCATACACTGAAAGATTTTTAATGTCATCACTTATCTGATTAGCTATGTCTTCTCGATCTTTAATTGGGGCAAATTCTGCAATCTTCACAAAACCCATATATTTCTCCATATCAATGCTTTCTATAATTTCTTTTGCTGCATCTTCGGAGTTGTCTGGATTTTTTATATCACTTCTAATTCTTTCCGTAGCCTGAAGCATGACAACGTCGGGATCAATTCCTTTTTTTTGCAATTTTTCCCTTTCTGCTGGTGTAAGTGAAACCTGCCCCTTTTTGTATTCATGTAATCCTCTTCCTTGTGATATTTTTTCAGGCATATTTTTATTTTAATTTATTAATTAGCATTTCCATTACCACTTGAGGATTCGCTTTACCGCCAGTTTCCTTCATAACCTGCCCCATTAGGAATTTAAGTGCATTATCTTTCCCTGCTTTATAATCTACAACTGATTTTTCATTTACACTAAGAACACTGTCTACAGCGGCTTCCAACTGCGAAGCATCTTCCATTTGCCCAAGATTTTTTTCTTCAATGATTTGGGATGGATCGCCACCAGTGTGATACATTTCCTTGAGCACGGTTTGCGCAGCAGAAGAATTTATTTTCCCATCCGCCACAATTCCAATAAACTCAGCATAATTCTCAGCTGAAATTTTAAGGTCACGAATGTCGTGATTATTCTCTGCCAAATGCTTGCGAACTTCTGATATAAGATAATTCACTGCCAACTTAATGGTTTTTTCTTCGCCAACTTCAATTTCATGTGAAGAAATTTTTTCCTTAATTTCACTAATAACATTTTCAAAATATTCAGCCAAATCAGCTTGGGCAGTTAAGATCAAAATATCATCCATCTTTAACCCATATTCCTCAGCAAATCTTTTCTCTTTTGCAGCAGGAAGTTCTGGCAATTTGCAGCGTAAATTTTCAACATACTCAGCAGTAAATTCCATCGGTGGAATATCTGGTTCTGGAAAATATCTGTAATCATGAGCGGATTCTTTTTTTCTTTGCGACACTGTCACATTTTTCACACTATCCCAACCGCGAGTTTCCTGAACAATTTTTTCTCCATTTTCCAAAGCCTCAGTTTGACGTTCAATTTCATAGTTAATGGCTTTTTCCACAAACCTAAAAGAGTTGATATTCTTCACTTCCACTTTAGTTCCGCTTAGTTTTTCCTCATTTTCTTTGTGCAGTGAGAGATTAACTTCGCAGCGCATATTGCCCTTTTCCATATCCGCATCAGAAATGCCTAAGTAGCGACAAATTTGCTGAAGTCGGGTGCAAAATATCCGAGCTTGCTCCCCATTTTCAATGTCAGGTTCCGTCACAAGCTCCATTAAAGGCACTCCAGCGCGGTTATAGTCCACTAGAGTATAATCGGCGCCCTCGGGATGAATCAGCTTTCCTGTGTCCTCCTCGAGATGAATTCGGGTCACTCCAATGTGCTTTTCTTCGCCATTAGACGTTTGAATATCCATATGTCCCAACCCGCAAAGTGGCTGGTCATATTGTGAAATTTGATAGCCTTTTGGAAGATCTGGATAAAAATAGTTTTTGCGGTCAAATTTAGATTTCAGATTTAACTCACAATTTAGCGCAAGCCCTGCCAATTGCACAAACTCAATAGCCTGCTGGTTTGGCACTGGCAAAGTTCCCGGCTGCGCTGTGCAAACAGGACAAATATGAATATTTGGTTTTTTCTCAAGTCCAAGTCCATTTTTGGAATTACAAAACATCTTAGAATGTGTTTTGAGCTCCACATGAACTTCCATACCGATGACTGGGATATATTTCATAAATAATTTTTAATTTTTAATTTTTAATTTTTAATCAATTTCAAATGACCAAATTTTAAAATTAAAAATTCATATTTTATTTCAAATTTCAAATTAAAAATTTCAAATTTTGCTTTAACGGTTGTCTCCATTTCCATGTGTCATATTTCTTTCTCTCCTACTTCTTATTTTTTCTATATTGTCATTTGCAACATCATCAAGAGAAAGTTCAAATTCGCTAGCAATCTGGGAAAGATACCATAAAACATCTCCCAATTCTTTTCCCACTTCTTCTCTTGAACTATCGTCTACCACGCCATCCTTATCTCTGATGATTTTCTTTATTTTTTCTGCAACCTCACCAGTTTCGCCCGCTAATCCAATCACAGGAAAAGAAAAATTGCTTCCAATTCCGGGATAAATAGCGTGTTTACGAGATTCTTTTTGATATTCATTAAAGTCCATATCTTTCAAACTTAGAATAATTTATTTTAATCCAGTACTTCCAAACCCTCCATCTCCCCTGTTTGTTTCTTCCAATTCTTCCACTTGCTCAATTTCCGGTATTTCAATTTTTTGAAAAAGCACCTGTGCAATTTTTTGACCTTTTTCTATTTTAAAATCCTCTTTTCCTAAGTTTACCAGCCCAACCAAATATTCGCCATTATAATTACTATCAATAACACCGCCCAGCGTTTTAATCCCAAATTTGTGTGATGGACCACTTTTATCCCAAATAAGGGCTGCATACCCCTCAGGAATTTTTATTGCAATTCCAGTAGGACAAGAAATTCTTTCTCCTGGCTTTAATATTAATTCAGTAACAGAATATAAATCCATCCCAACATCGCCAGCCAGCGCGAACTGCGGAATTTTAGCATCTGGATGAAGTTTTTTTATTTGAATTTTCATTTTATAATAAAATTTCTACCTGCTCAATAATATCCTTGTGCACTTTATCAATCTTTTGTTTTGCGCTTACCTTTGTCCAGCCATAACGATCACAAAGTAAAAAATGAAAATTTCTACAAATTTCGATTCTTTCCGAATCCATTTCATTACGATGATCTTTCTCGATGGCACTCAAAAATCTTGGACCATCCATCAATATTTCCAAATCAGGTTTCAATAAATCCTCATTTATATCTTCAACATAATCAAGCTTTCCTCCCCATGTCAAACCCCAAGAAATTCCCGTACCAGTATAATCCTCAGCCACAATCCATTCCCCATTTTTCAATCTTTCTCTTAAGGTTGGCTCATAACGCATGCGGTTTTCTGCATATTTTTTTTGCAGTTTGTGCGTGGAAAGTTCATTATTTTTTCTAAATTCCGGATCACGAAGATATTTATAAATAAAAGGTCCTTCTGGTTCCAAATCATAAACGGGATATTTTAAACGCGAAGCATTTTTGCCTTTGCTTTTCAAATATTCTACCAACAATTCAACTTGGGTAGTTTTCCCAATACCATTAATTCCATAAATGGCAATGAATTTTCCCGTTTCTTTTTCCGTCATACTATTATTTTTCTAATTCTAAAAATGTATATTCAAAATTTTCGTCACTGCTTTTTCTTTCGCTAACAACTTTTGTAAATTCGGAATATTCAGGAAAGAAAACGTCAGCATCAAAATTTCCTTTCACAACGGTTAAATACAATTTATCAGCCATCCCAATAGTCTGAGCATATACACTGCCCCCACCGCAAATAAAAACTTCTTCCTTTTCAATCTCGCGCGCCTTTGCAAAAACTTCATCAAAAGTTCTAGCCATAATAACGCCTTCGATATTACAATCCGGATCATTAGACAAAACAATAGTGGTGCGATTTGGAAGTGGCTTTCCGATTGATTCAAAAGTTTTCTGCCCCATCACAATCACATGTCCAGAGGTTTTTTCCTTGAAAAATTTGAAATCCTCCTTAATATGCCAAAGCAGCTGATTGTTTTTTCCAATCGCTCTATTCTTAGCTATGGCACAAATTATACTAATTTTTGGATTGTACATATTTTTTTACACTGCAATTGGCGCTTTAATTGCTGGATGTGGGTTATAATTTTCCAAGGTAAAATCTTCGTATTTAAAATCAAAAATATTTTTCACTTCTGGGTTTATTTTCATAGTTGGAAGTTCTCGCGTATCGCGGGAAAGCTGCTCAGTTACTTGATCAAAATGAAAATTATAAATATGCGCATCGCCCAAGGTATGCACAAATTCGCCAGCCTCAAGTCCGCAAGCTTGTGCAATCATCATTGTGAGTAGCGCATACGATGCAATGTTAAACGGCACTCCCAAAAGCGTATCTGCACTTCGCTGATAAAGCTGACACGAAAGTTTTCCATTTGCCACGTTAAACTGAAACAACAAGTGACACGGCGGAAGTGCCATTTTATCAATGTCACCAACATTCCAAGCTGACAAAATAATTCGACGAGAATCAGGATTATTCTTGATTGTGTCAATGACTTGCTGGATCTGATCAATTTCTTTTCCGTCAGTGGTTTTCCATTTCCTCCATTGCACACCATAAACCGGTCCAAGCTCTCCCCACTCTTTAGCAAAAACGTCATCAGCTTTTATTTTCTCAATGTAGTTTTTCATTTCCGCCTTCCATTCCTCTGAATATTTTGGAAATTTTTCAGCCAAATTATTTTTTTCAAGATAGGATTGAAATGGCCAATCATTCCAGATGTGTACATCATTATCTACCAAATATTTAATATTTGACTCACCTTTTAAAAACCAAATAAGCTCATGAATAATTCCCTTAAGAAAAACTTTTTTAGTTGTCAAAAGAGGAAAGCCCTTTTGCAGATCAAATCTCATCTGATAACCAAAAACACTTTTGGTGCCAACACCCGTGCGATCATTTTTTTGGACACCATTATCCACAATGTGTTGCAACAAATCCAAATATTGTTTCATAAATTTTGGAAACTTTAAAAAATAATTTTATGAAAGATTTTCTTTAATTATTTCATCAACTTGTGCATACAATTCTTGATATGTCCCATCGTTATTCACAACATAACTGGCATAATTTTTCAAATCGCGAATTTGAATTTCACTATCAGCATCGTGTTCAGCTTTAAATTCTTCAAATGTCTTGGTTGAATCATCAGTATTTTCACCGCGTTTAACAATGCGCTCATAACGATTTTGCATATCAGCCTCCATATAAACAAGTTTAAAGTGTGGCAATTCTTTAAGGAAAGTAATATCGGCCAATCTTCGCACTCCATCAACAACCACAATGTCATGTTCATCATTTTCAACATCGTGATACATCGATTTTGCCATTATGTCCTCACTAAAATTCTTTCTCAAAATCATTGAGAGTATCTGGATATTTTCGCGTGATTGTTCCAAATATAACCTGTCGAGAACATCTCTCAGGATTGTTGAAAAACGATGGGAACTTCCACCACGCTCCGTTGTTACATGTTTTGCAATTGTCCCTTTTCCAGATCCCATTTCACCAGTAATTCCCAAAATTAACTTTGCCATATTATTTTTGCCTCTTTTCAAAAATTAAATTATTTTTAGTTTCATATTTTCGATAAACCACGCCAGCCAAATCTAACATTTTTCTAGATGCCACCCAAATTTCATCATCATGATATTTATCATCTTCGAAGATAATTTCTCTGATTCCATTTTGAATAATAGTCTTAGCGCATTCATTGCAAGGAAACAAAGTGCAATATAGTCTAGAACCCTCAGTTGAAGCATTGGCATTATAAATCGCATTTTCCTCTGCATGCACAACGTAGGCATATTTTTTTTCACAAAAAGTTCCCTCTCTCGCCCAAGGCAAATCACCATCCCCACAACCTCGCGGAAACCCATTATATCCAAGACCAATAATTACATTTTTTTCATTCACAATACAAGCCCCATTTTGCGTGTTTGGATCCTTGGAACGATTAGCGATAACTTTCGACATCTGCATAAATGTTTCATCCCAATCAAAATATCCCTGTCGCTTATCATTTTCCATAATTTTTGATTATTAATAGTTGCTTCTTCATTATATACACTTAATCAAATCCAGTAAATACCATATTAGAACATAAAAAAGACACCCACGGGTGTCTTTTAAAGTTTATTTTTATCTATAATTTTTCGTAAATCTTCAGGCAAAATTGTTATAACTTCAATATCAGCAAAAATATTAACGGAATTACTAATTTTCTTCCTTCTTGGAATTATTTGCCAATGCAAGTGTTCTATCGAGCCACCAGCATCAATACCAATATTTGCTCCAATATTAAAATCTTCAGTTTTGAAAATTTGACTCAACTTTTTCATTGTTTTTTCTAAAATATCCTGAAATTCAAACCATTCATCTTTTAATAAGTCAGCTACATTGCGAACGTGTCTTTTTGGAATAATCATCACATTACCATCCATATATGGATATTTATTAACAACAACCATCCAATGTTTACTCTCCAAACTTAAACATTGCTGCTCATTTATAGTCTTTTTATCACAAAACTGACAACAGCCAGTAGTAGGCTTGTTTTTTCTATACAATGCTCTTTTTGGTTCGTAAATTTTCATAAAAGTAAATATTAAAAGCCGCCAATATATTAATTATATCAGCGGCCTTGCGAAAGCGCAATTTGCAAAAATTAACCTTTTGCTCTCAATTCTTTTATAATATCCGTTGAATGAATATCAGAGAACGGAGGCAGCATTACTATTTTTCCACCCAACTTGATTACAGTATCAATTTGATGTTTTCTTTCAGTTGGCTTTCTATGTGATGACTCCGACATGACAAAGAATTTTGGCTCCACAATTTCAATTAATTCAACCTGCTCCTCAAAAGAAAAAATGTACACCATGTCGACACAATCAAACTCGGATAAGCTCAAGGCCCGCGCTTGCTGATTGTAATACGGGCGATCAGGACCCTTAATTTTCTTAACGAAATCGTCATCGTTAATTCCGACAACTAAGACATCTCCGAGACTTTTTGCATGATTTAGATATCTAAAATGTCCATCATGCAAAACATCAAATGCCCCAGTAGTAAGTACCATCTTTTCGCAACCATTAGTTTTGATTGCTTGACAATTAAACAGCAAATCTCGCATATTACCAATCACTTTCAAACAAATATTTCTGTCGCCAAGATTTTTCATACTTACTCCTTTCAAAAAAGTAGTGACGTGAGATTATAATAATAAGAACTATTACCCAAATACTAACAACATATAAACAATGCAGTCAAGAGTTACACAAAAAAAAGACACCCGTATGAGTATCTTTTTTGTGAACTCTAAGTTCCTAATTCCTAACTCCTAAATCCTAAGTGTTATAAAGCAATCTTAATTCCAGGTCCCATGGTTGAGCAGATGGAAATTGTCATTACATATTTTCCTTTAATTCCAGATGGACGAGCCTTTTGGATTGCATCAACAAACATTGCATAATTTTCTTCCAATTTTTTAGCATCAAAAGAAACTTTTCCAATAACTTGATGAACATTTCCAGTATTATCATTTTTGAAACTTAGTTTTCCTTTTTTAAGCATTTCAACAGCTTCCTTGATTTTGTCTGTTACTGTTTCAGTCTTAGGTGATGGCATAAGCCCACGGGGTCCAAGTATTTTAGCAACGCTGGCAAGTTTTGGCATCATTTCAGGGCTTGCAACGATCACATCAACTTCTTCCATTTTCCCAAGTTTAATTTTTTCAATCAAATCTTCAGCTCCAACAAAGTCAGCACCAGCCTCCTTGGCTTCAGTCGCCTTGGTTGATGTTATAACTGCAATTCTAGCAGCTTTGCCAATTCCGTGTGGAAGAACAACAGCTCCACGAACTTGTTGATCGCCTTTTTTAGGATCAACAGCTAATCTGATGTGAACTTCAACAGCTTCATCAAATTTTGCAGTCTTTGTTTCTCTTACAAGAGCCAATGCTTCTTCGGCAGTGTAAAGTTTGTTTTTTTCTACTTTTTCGGCAACAGCCTTGTACTTTTTTCCTCTTTTCATCTTTTTATTGTGGTACAAACAAAGTCTGCGATAATCGCCTACTTCTCCCACCTAATTAAATTATAAATATAATACTAATATGCAAATTTATACTAATACGCGAATACGCTAATGACGCAAATGAAAACGTGAGCACTGATTTGCATATTTGCATCATTCGCAGAAGGTCATTTGCATCATTTGTATCAGGTCTACTGTTCGATTTTAATTCCCATTGATCTTGCTGTTCCAGCCACAATCTTCATTGCACCTTCAACATCATTAGCATTAAGATCAACCATTTTGGTTTTAGCAATTTCTTCTAGTTGAGCTTTAGTCACAGGCTTTCCAACTTTATCTTTCAATGGATTTCCAGCACCTTTTTCAGCACCTGCAGCTTTTTTCAAAAGTTCTGCAGCTGGAGCAGTCTTCATGATAAAATCGAATGTTCGATCTTCATATACTGTGATTTCAACTGGCACAACTTCTCCCATTTTATCGCGAGTTGCATCATTGAAACGCACGCAGAATTCTTGAATAGCAACACCATGCTGACCCAAAACTGGACCAACTGGAGGAGCTGGATTTGCTTTTCCACCAACTATTTGCAACTTGATAACTGTTTTAATTTTCTTTGCCATAATATTTTTACCTTATACTTATTATTATATCTTAGTGATTTGCAAGAAATCTAATTCTACAGGAGTTTCACGTCCGAAGATTGTAACTAATACTTTAACCTTACCCTTCTCTTCATCAAATTCTTGAACTTTTCCATCAAAATCTTTAAACGGTCCTTCGTTGATTTTAACTGCATCACCATTTTTAAGATCAATTTTGTATTTAGGTTCAGACACTCCCATTCGCTTTTTAAGCATTTCTATTTCTTTTGGATCAACTGGGGTTGGTGTTGTTCCAAGTCCAATAAATCCAGTCACGTTTGGCGTGTTTCGAACAACATACCAAGATGCATCCGTTACCACCATATTTACTAACACATATCCAGGATAAATTCGTTCTTCAATAACCGTTCTTTTTCCATTTTTAATTTTAATCTTATTTTCCTTTGGCACCATTACATCGAAGATTAAATCTTGCATATCCATTGATTCGATACGCTGCTTTAGGTTTCGAGTAACATTGTCTTCATAACCAGAATATGTGTGAATCACATACCAAGCTCGCCCATGATGTTGTGTCTGTTTCGCCATTTTTGTCTGCGAGGTACGAGCAGCTACAAAAATGAGCGTCCCGTCTCGATTCTTTAATTAATCTTTAAACTACATGTGACTAAGCCGGAGGCGATTCCGTGAACATAACTACAAATTTCAGAAAACTATCTTTGGAATCGTGACTGGGAAGCCACTCAATATTGTTACTTTATAATAAATGTCTTCAAAATGTAACTAAAAATCCAATCTAATCCCCCAAGAAATCCTGCAACAACCAAGCTAACTGCGACCACAAGCAACGTATAATTCACTGTTTGCTTTTTGGTTGGCCAATTCACTTTCAGCATTTCTGCCTTAGCTTCAAGGAAAAACTGTATAATTTTGTTAATCATGTAACATGTAACATGTAACATGTAACATTTTAGGCAAACAGCAATGTTTTTGCTATATGCTATATGCTATATGCTATATGATTTTAAGGTTTTTTAAAAAGCCCTCGGGGCTTTCTTATAAATTAAATATACACCATACGGCATTTCTTGTCAATGGAGCCAAAAAAACAAAAAATCCCCATTTCGGGGACATTTTATTGGTGGGCTTATCAAGATTCGAACTTGAGACCTCGTCATTATCAGTGACGCGCTCTAACCAGCTGAGCTATAAGCCCGTATAATTTGTAAAAGCTGCGTGATAAACGCAGCATTGTGGACCGGACAGGACTTGAACCCGCTACCTCCTCAGTGCAAGTGAGGCGCTCTACCAGGTGAGCTACCGGCCCATAAATGAGCTACAAAAACAATTATAACAGTATAAAAAAATTTGTCTATAGTACGCTACTCTTGTACGCTACTCTTTTATTTCCAAGTGACTTTCAAGATATTTATCCCTTAAATATATAGCGCAGGCTGTTATCACCTTAAAATCATCTAGTTTAGCATTTTCATACAAAAATCTCTTTACTGGCGTGTAGGGATTATTTTCTCTCATACCCGCGAGTTCCGTTAACAAAACGATTGAATATTTTTCAACGTCATATTTTGTCTGCAATTTAAATTTATCCAAAGTTTCAAATAAGCTTTTTCTATTATCTTCATTATCGATCGATGCTTTCCACCCAACCTTTTCAATAAATGCAATGCCATCTGGCGTAAGATTTACTGGACTATTTGTGGAAAAAAGATCTGGATTATCAAGAGTATTTTTTTCAGCTAAAGCAGCAATGAGCGTATTGAATTTTTCAAGTAGTTTAGTGTGTTTTTTATCTAACGATTTTATATCCTTTTTTACATCATCAAACAAGCACATGGTACTATTTGTCTTATCAACAAATCTAAAAATACGAATGGCTATACCTACAATTATATAAACAGCCCAAACAACAAAAGCAACACTGACAAGCCATGCTGGCATTGGAAAATTAGAAGCTATTGTTAATAAGAATGTTTCCATACATTTAGTTTAGCAATAAATAAATTGTACGTCCAACGACGATCGCCGACTTGGCCGTCAAGGTCGCTCAGCTTCACTCTCCTGACTGCCGTCGGAACGATTTAAAATACTGCCTGTAAGCAAAAAATGGAATTTTTTGCATGTCTAAAAACTGCAGGAATTAGAAATTTGTGATTTAACAAAATAAAAAAGGTGGACAGCAATATAATCTCCAAAGTCGTTTTCTTTTCATTTTCATTAAGAGAATCGTTTCTTTTTGAATTATATATTTGTCCACCCTCTAGCCCCTTTCATAAAAACAGTCGATTCATTACAAGTTTGCTATCAGTACATTTCCTCGGACTTCAACGCCGGTGACAATCCGCAATGGGAAGGAATTCCATTGCTACCCTTCCAGTTTTCGGAAGACTTTCCTTCTCGGATGCTCTTGTAGCAATCAACAGCGCTTTGAAGATTTGTGCTTCTGACACGAACCTTGATGAGAGAGCGAAACGCATAGGCACAGCCATACTGACTTGCCGTTGGTATATCAAACTTCTCATCGGTGTACGTTACGGAATATGTAGCCCTACCCATGCTGTCGGTACCCTGTTTGATGTGCTGGTTTTCTTCCTTGAGCAGGGTGTCGAATATCGTCACGTTCACGATCTTAAGACCTTTGAAAATCCTGTGGATCTCAAGATCAATAACATCGTTAGCCTTGACATAGGCAAGGTCGGGTTCCTTATCCTCCCGTATTACTGTCGTGTTTCCGAGGTTTGTGTAATTATAGCCAGATTCCTTTTTACCCTCTTCCTTTTTGAGGACGCCTGCTTTTTCCAGTCTTCGCAGAACTGCCTGCTTGTTAAAATAAATTCTCGCTTCCATTTCCTGCCTCCTTTGACTGAGTGATTGATTGAGTAATTGTCTTCTGGTTACTTTTTCTCGACTGTAAAAATTTAAAGGGCTAGTGCTGACTGTTTGATATTCATCAACAATCAACTTACTATGTTAGCATAAAATTCATCACCTGTCAAGCATACTAATGGCCTAGTAAAGCCATAATTTTCAAGGGTTAATCAATTTTAGGGTAAAATGTGGAAATTTCATCAGTATACCTTTCAAATATATAAGTTCGGACAGCACACCATGTCGACCACCTAAAAAATCCCTATTTATAGGGATTTTATATATATAAAAAACCCCCGGAAAATTATATTTTCCGGGGCATATTCAATCTTAAGGCATTTTTAAGGCATTGCTTTTTTAAACACTAGCTTGAGCTCTCCTTACTTCCTTTTTAAGAGAACGCAATCCACATGCATTTATAGGAATTCCAATGTCAGACAAAATGAATTTTTTCCTAGAAAATTTCTCATCCTTACTTAATCTGCCGATACCAAAATCTTCCTCCAATAACCCACAATAAACCGCTCCTTTATGGGTTATTTGAACAAAGGTTTTTTGTCCAATTTTTTTTTGCATTATAAGTCCCGATTTCAGCATTTTTTCAACAAGCCTGAAAGCACTTCTTTTATTTGGTTCAGTATTACCTTCTAATTCACCTTCTTCATTATCCCTGTATTTATTAAAATCATACCACTGAGCCCGCATAAGATCATGTGTCCAATTCTGAAATAAATCAAACGAAAAAAAGGCATCGATTTTCATGAATACGACCTTGAGCACAACCACTATCATTTCATTGAAAATAACTTTAGCAGCCAGTGCCTTTGCTTGTTTTTTTTGTTCCTTGCGTGACTTTAATGTTTCCAGCGATTGATTTTCTATCCGCTTTTGATTAATAACTTCACGTCTATGTATGCGCAAGGTTTGCATTCTTGACTGCACCACAACTAATCTTCCGTTAGATACCCTGCAAAATTTCCGATGCAAAAGATATTTCATTATATTAGCACATTCCTCTTTGGGTAGCTTTTTCCTTTTGATAAATTCTCTCAAAACAGAACAAGTATCCATACAGCAAGCCGTACTACGACCTTTAAAAATGGTCTCTAAAACCTTATGCAAAAAATACAACTTGTAGGGTTTCTTTCGCCTAAGTGTATTAGTCTGTTTTTTAGACATGGTGTCCTCCTTCTTTTGTTAAGATAACCACTTAAAATCATTCTCGCATTATTTCAATCAATGTCAATACATCTCACTTATACACTGTTTTATTTTTATTAAAAAGGAGTATACTAAAATTATCCAGAATATGCGAAGTTCTTTATTAAATTTAAAGGAGGTGATATCAAAAAACTTCACTTCGCATATTCCAAATTCCTTTTTAAGGAGTAACTTTATGTCAAATAGCACGCCCACCAGATGGGCAGCAAAAAGTTTCATACCCCACCCCACAAAAAGTCAAGAAAAATTTATTTGCACTATTTGTGGAGACAGCACCAAGGTTGACGTAGGAACTGAGCCAGGTGAAAGTACTCAGTGCAAATGCAACTCACAATAAAAAACTTTCAGCCACTAAACAAACAAGAGCCCGACGGAAAAATCCGCCGGGCTCTGATAATATATTTTTCGTTTATTGCTTTTTCAAAAATTCTTGAACACTATGTGCAGCGACTGCGCCTTCGGCGGCGGCAGTGATGATCTGTTTAAATTTATCTGAGCCGGTCGTGATGTCCCCTGCAGCCCAAATACCTTTTTTACTAGTCCTGCCAGAAGTGTCAATTTTTACATATCCTTGCTCATCCAATTCAATTTCCAAATTTTTTATCAAATCAACATTTGGATCAGAGCCAATTTCAGCAAACACACCATCAACTTTCAATGTTTCACTATTTTTATATGGACTGTCCAAAATTAACTCCTCAACTTTTTGTTCACCTTTAATTTCTTTGATGTTTGTCATAAAAACACTTTCTATTTTTGGATTTTTGGAAATAGCCTCTCCCCAAAAAGTTTCGCATCTAAGTTTTTCTCCACGATAAATCAAATATACTTTCTCGGCGATGTCACCTAAATACACCGCAGCGCCTGCTGCGCTGTCATTTCCACCAACCACTGCCACAGTTTTTCCACGATAAAAAAATCCGTCGCATGTTGCACAATACGAAACACCTTTGCCGGCAAATTCTTTTTCTCCAGGCACACCCAGGTGCCTGTGTTTTGTTCCCATTGCTAGCAAAATTGTTTTTGCTTGAATTTTTTTTCCATTGCTAAGAGATAAAACGTAATTATTGTCTTTTTCGTTGATCTCATCAATCAAGGTATTTATGATTTCAGCCTTATTGTAGCTTTTAGCATGAGCCTCAGCTTTTTGTGCAAAATCAAAACCACTGATCTTTTCAGTGCCAAGCCAATTACCAATCTCGTGAGTTTGTGTTGTGAGTCCCCCTGAAATTCCACCAATAACCACATTGGAAATTCCATAACGTGAAGCATACACCGAAGCCGAAAGCCCCGCGGGTCCAGCACCTATAATAGCTAAGTCAAAAACTTCCATACAAATAAAATATTATTTTGAAATTATATTTTTTCCCATTTAATTCAATTTTAAATCCCAATATCAAAATCTAAATTTCAAATAAATGCCTAAATGACGAAATGTCAAAAAAATGCATTGATTTTTTAGAATTTAAGATTTTAGGTTTTATTTGACATTTGTCATTTAGATTTTGGATTTTCTACAAAAGTATTTCTATTTCTTCTCTCAACTTCTCCTTAGCATTAAAACCAATTATTTCTCTAATAACTTTTCCGTCTTTAAAAACTTTCATATTGGGAATGCTTTGAATTTGATATTCCATTGCTAATGCTTGATGAGCTGGATTTTCCACATCAAGCTTTGTAATTTTTACTTTTCCATCAAGTTCAGCTACAAGTTCATCCAAAATTGGAGCCATCATACGACATGGTCCACACCAAGGTGCCCAAAAATCAACCAACACAATTTCTTTTGATTCAAGCACTTCCTCCTTGAATGTTTTGTCTGTAAGCTCTATTACTTTGTTCATAACTTTTGTTCATGTAGCATATAGCATATTTATACTATAAACTTTTTCTATTATTAATTTAGTGTTACATGCTATATGTTGCATGTTATATGAATTTTTATTGCATTTTAAATAATGATTTAAGATATTTTTCGTCTATTTTTTTCTTTCCATCAAATTTGCAAACGAAATCATTTTTTAGAAGCTCTATTCCTAGCATCGAAACCGCCTCACGAATAGCGGTAATTTGAGTAATCACATCCAAACATTGTTTTTTATCTTCCACCATTTTACGCACACCTCGCAGTTGTCCCTCGATACGAGAAATACGATTCACTATTTTTTCAGCTGATTCCTTCTCAGATGAAATTTTATCTTCCTTTTTCATTTGGAATTAAACCCGCCTGCATCGCTATGCGAAGCATTGCGGGCAGGAATTAAAAATTAAAAATTCCGCCTCGTGCGGTAAATACCCTCTAGGGGTATATTACAGTATAAGAAAAAATCTGTCAAATGTCCAATTATATTAATTGACATAACACTTTGTTACTGTTAATTTTAAGAAAAATCAAAGGAAGGAGTACTGCTATGCAGAAATCGTATCAGGAACCTTATCAGGTCTTTAACAATGGAACAGAAATACTACACATTATCGGCACAGTAGTACTTGTTCTTTTACTCTTTTACGTGCTTGCATTCCTTTATTGCGTCTTAAGGGGTTACTGCAATCTCCTCCCCCAAAAACCTAAGCACCACACGAAAGAACAAGAGGAAGAGTAGGTCAAAAAAATTGTAATAAAAGTCTCTTCAAATGATCAATGTCCATAAAAACACATATTTTTCAAAAAGGAGATCAATTATGTATTATCTAAAAATGCTTATTGACGACCATCCAGGAATTTGCGTTTTTATTTCTTTTTCTATTCTTGCATGGATTATTCTTTTTTCAATTTTTTGCAGACGTGATAAACAGCAAGATCAGCAGGACAGTCTTGCGATCGCACAGCAAGACGACTTTGAATAAAAAAAATTTTCCAACAAAATAAAACGTGCATTATTCAGGGATAGGACTATAATCTTATCCCTTTTTTATTTCCAATAAACAATATATTTTTTCCATCCACAATTGCGCATTTTTCTGTTTTAAAACCTGCTTGTTCAAAAAGTTTTCTTAATTCTCTTTTTGTGAAGGCCCGGTGGAATCTTTGGATCTTCTCACCCTCATTATTTGTAAAAGATATATAACAATCATTCCAATCCAAAATACTATTTCCCTTTAATTTATCAATCCAGTTTTGTAAAATATTTTTAAAGTATTTCTGCTGCCATAAATACCAAACTGTCACCACAATATGCCCACCATCTTTTGTGGTTCGATAAAGTTCTGCTGCCACATCCTCGCGATATTTTTTTGAAGGAAAATGATGAAAAACAGCAATGCTATATATAGTATTGAAAAAATTATCATTGAATGCTAGAGTGGTTGAACTAGGATTAATTTTCTGAAAACATACCTCCGTGTCATTCCCGTGAAAACGGGAATCCAGAACTTTGCCAGACTGAAACGCGAACCTAGATTCCGGATCAAGTCCGGAATGACAAACAGACTGTTTTTGATATTTTTCTTTAGCAAGTTCAATAAGTTTTTCCGAAACATCCAAGCCCCAATAGCGAATATCCTCAAAATCAAGCAATTCCAAAAGGCGACCATTGCCACAGCCATAATCCAAAACATTATCATTTTTGCGCGTATAATCTTTTATAAACTCCAGCCCACGCCAAAAATGCTTCCGAGTCTCGGAAAATTTCTTAGAAATCAGATCATAGCCAACTTCAGTTTCATTTAATATTCTTTCTGCAATTTCTTTATCCATGACTTTATGAACTTTATAACTTTATAACTTTATGAACTTACTGTACGACAATTATATAATCTCCGCAATAAACGAACTTTCTGAAAATCAGGGAGATTTTGGCAAACTCAAAAAAAGTCTATGCAAAAAATTTGGCGTTGCTATGCCGACCAACGCTGATTTACGTGACAGATACAATAAATTAGTCCAGCAAAAGAAAATTAAACGCAGCGAAAAATTTGAGGAAGCTTTGATGAGTCGTTTGATTCGCACACAATCCGGTGTGGCTGTGGTGGCGGTTCTTACCAAATCATATCCCTGCCCCGGAAAATGTATTTATTGCCCCAGTGAAAAAGATATGCCCAAAAGCTATCTTTCCAATGAGCCGGCTGTGATGCGTGCGATTGATTCGCAATTTGATCCATATCGCCAAATGCAAAATCGTCTGCGTTCATTGGAGCTCAACGGCCACCGCACAGATAAAATTGAATTAATTGTGATGGGTGGAACATTCAGTTTTTTACCTAAAAATTACCAAAAAAAATTTATCACCAGATGTTTTCAAGGAGCTAATGAATATAAAAGTTATAAAGTTCATAAAGTTATAAAGTTCATAAAGTCGGTGAGGACTCCTAACGAAGAACTTTTATACCAACAAAAGAAAAATGAAAGTGCTAATCACAGGATTATTGGGCTTACTTTGGAAACGCGACCGGATTATATTGATGAAAAAGAAATTTTGAACTTTCGCCAACTTGGCTGCACCAGAGTTGAACTTGGTGTACAAAGTCTTTATGACAACGTGCTCGAATTAAACAAGCGTGGACACCTCATCCAAAGCACCATAGAAGCCACCAAAATGCTCAAGGATAGTGGTTTCAAGATAAATTATCATATGATGCCGGGGCTTCCGGGAAGCACCCCAAAGCGCGATTTTGAGATGTTTAAGGCCCTTTTTGAAGGTCCCAAATTTCAACCTGATATGCTCAAAATATACCCCACGGTCGTTTTAAAAAACAGCGAGCTGTATAACATCTGGAAGAAAAATAACTACGTCCCACTGACAAATCAAGCGTTTGAGAGGCTTGTGGTCAAGATAAAAAACGAAGCAATCACGCCCTATGTTCGCATTGCTCGCCTTATTCGCGATGTGCCCACCCCATCCATTATAGCTGGCCCAACAGTTTCCAATCTTAGACAAATTATTATTCCACAATCCAATTGTCCTTGCATTCGTTGCCGTGAAGTTGGCGCAGGTTATACCATCAAAGAAGAAATTATCCTGGATCGAATTGACTACGCCGCCTCAGATGGTACAGAAATTTTCCTGCAATACGTTTCGCCAGACAAGAAAAAGTTGTTTGCGCTCCTGCGCCTACGCATTCCATCAGAGAACAATGCTAAGCATTTTATTGGCACACTAAAAAATGCAGCCATTATTAGAGAAGTTCACACTTACGGAAAACTAACAAAAATAGATACCCAAGACTCAACTTCCCCACAACACATCGGTCTTGGCAAAAAATTATTATTAGAAGCCGAAAAAATTGCCAAAGAAGAATACAGCCTTGAAAAAATTGCAGTAATTTCAGGAGTCGGAGTGAGGGGGTATTATAGAAAACAAGGATACAAACTAAATCAAACTTATTTAGTTAAAAAAATATGAACAAAATAATTATCGCATCAGGACCAGTTATCATTAAAAATAATAAAGTACTCCTAAATATTTCAGGTAAAGATACTTTTTGGAAATTCTGTGGTGGTATAGTTGAAGAAAATGAAAATCTCATTGAAACTGCAACTCGAGAAGCATATGAAGAAATGGGAATTAATATCAAAATCACAAATACTGAGCCTTTTTTATTTCATACAACAAAAGAAAAGGATGGCGAAATTTTCGATGTTGTCCTTGTACATTTCTTTGCTGACTTTACGGGAGAAATAATTCCACATAAAGAAGTGCATGAACATGAATGGCTAGATATCAATAATCTTCCGGCAAATCTCGCACCTAACATTATCCCAACCCTAAAACATTTTCACATCATCTAAAATTAAAACACATCCATAAATGAATATATGGATGTGAAAACAAAAGCAGCCGTCAAAAGCTGCTTTTTTTATTTTTCTAAGAAGCTAGCAAGCTAAAGCCTGAGAAGCTAGTTCTTCCCCGCCAACTGCCCGCAGGCAGCTTCTATTTCTTCGCCGAGGCTTTTTCGGATGGTGGCATTGATACTATGTTTTTCAAGCTCCTGCTTGAAAAGTTGCGTGCGAGTTTTTGAAGATGGCTTCAAATCCTCGCTTGTCATATTGTATCGAATGAGATTCATATGAAGAAGATGCGTGTTGCCTATTGAATATATAAAATCAGCCAGCAGCTTTGCATCCAGCGCAGTATCGTTTATTCCATCCAGCATTATATATTCCAAAAAAACTTTACGCGTTGTAATTTGGAAATATTTTTTCAGTGCTTGTCGCAAATTTTCCAAATTGTCTTTTTTATTGACTGGCATAAAACGGTCGCGTTTTTCATCACTAGCAAAATGCAGCGAGATTGCCAAGTTTACCTGCGGAAATTCCGTGGCCATTCTCTCAATACCATCAGCAATACCTGAAGTTGAAACTGAAATACTACGAGAACCAAAACCAAAAAGTTTTTCATCAGTCAAAACCTTAATACTTTCAGCCACATTTTCCCAATTATTAAATGGCTCCCCCATCCCCATATACACAATGTTTCCAACATTATAATTTTGAATTTCGAATTTCGAATTTTGAAAAGATTTGAAATTTTTCTTTAAATACTGGCGCCAAAATAAAATTTGATCAGTAATTTCTTCAGCAGTAAGGTCGCGTTTAAAACCCATTTTACCAGTTGCACAAAATCTGCATCCCATCGCGCAGCCAACCTGGCAAGAAATACAGGCCGACCAAACACCCGGCTTTGGAGAAATAAGAACTGTTTCAATAAGATCACCACTATGCAATTTCAAGAGCGCCTTAATCGACTGCCCATCATTAGCCACTAAAACTTTTTCAACATCAAAAGAAAGCAACCGCATTTCATTTTCCATTTTTTCTCGCAAATCCTTGGAAAGTGTTGTTATTTCCCCAAACGAAGAAACACCATCGGCAAAAATGGCTTTTTGAATTTGTCCCAAGCGAAACTTGGGCAAATTATTGTCTTGCAAAAATTGCTGCAGTTTTTCAATATCCATACAAAAATTCAGAAGTTACGCATTTCGAAACATTTCTTTTTTGGCCAATTGCCTGCCTGCCGGTAGGCAGGTTGGCGACAGCGACTCTTTGAGCTTTTAGATATTGAGTATTTATCCAAAAGCGTGCCAAATAAGAAATAGTTGAGAAAATGCGTAAGTCCTAAAATTAGTTCTTTTCAATATTTTTAATTATCTTCTCAGCTTCCATCAAATTATGCACTTCATAGTCACAGCAATCTTCTTTTTGCATTTCCTGATAACGACCTTCTGGACGTTTTACCAATATTGAAATTATTTCAGGAAATTTTTCTTTTACGTCTCGAATCTGTTCAATGCGATCATCCAGAAAAAATATCTCTTCATTCTTCTCCAGATTATCTTCTGCAATTATTTTACTTATAATTTCAGATTTAAGGTTTTCAGTAACAACAATATTATCCAAATATTTACCTATCATAGAACCATCAATTTTTTTATGTTGAAATTCCAAATCGCCATAGGAAACAACATATATATTTTTGGATCCGAGTATATTTGCAAAGTCTACAACGTCCACGAATACATATTTAGAAATATCTAAGACAAATTCATTAATTGCTTCCGTTAATTTGTTTACATCAAAATCCATAACCCTGCCTATGCGCTCTGCCTGCAACCACGGGTTAAATGTTTTAATAGCTCTTTGATCTTTTGGATCAGCATAATATTTTTGAAAAATTTCTTTTGAAACGCCATTTAAATCAAAAAGTGCCTCCAAATCTTCTCTGAATTTTTTCGTGTTAAAAATAACGTCATCAAAATCAATAAATATTTTCATACATTAGTTAAAAAGTTTTTAAGGTTTGTAAGGTTCATAAAGTAATTCAGGATACACTTTTTAATATTTCCATTGCTATCCAGCCGTACAGTAAACCAAGAATAATTCCCGCCAAAATATCCGAGGGATAATGCATTCCACTGTGCAAACGTGAAAATGCCATAACCAAAACAAAGATAACGGACAGGAAAAGTAACGAAGGGTAAAAAGCAATGACAACAAAAAGCATCGCAACGGTGCTTGCCATATGACTTGATGGAAATGAGGAGTCGCTAAATTTTTTTCCAATTGATTTTATCAGATCCGGATATGCAACATATGGGCGTTTCCTTTTAGGAACAAAATACAAAAGCAGGTGCTTCATAATTCCCTCCGTAATACCAAAATGTAAAATTGTAACAATTCCGACAGCCACAAGAAAAGAATTTATTATTTCCGGATGTTTAATTATTGCAATTATTATAATTGCGACCCAAAAAATTGCAAGAAATCTTATGGAATTAACCAGCGCCAAAAAATCATCGAAATTTTTTGAGCCAATCCTGTTAAAATATTGTACGATTTTTATTTCAAACATAATTTTAAATCACATTTACAATTATCATCCCGACAAGAGCGATCGCCATCACTATTACAGCCAACCATCCAAATATTTTTACCCAAAATGGATTTGTCTCATTTCCCATTATCCGCTTATCGCCTCCAATTTTCATTATGATAGCAAGAAGAGGCAAAGCAATGATTCCATTTAAAAATGCTGACCAATACAAAGCAGAGATGGGATTAATGCCCAAGAAATTCATCGCGAGGCCAACAAAAATAGAAATGATAATAACCAAGTAGAAACCTCTGGCCTTGGAAAATTTTTCTTCCAAACCACTGTTCCAACTCATAAGCTCGCTAAGCGCATACGCTCCACTTCCTGCCAAGATTGGAACTGCCAACAATCCCGTGCCAATGATGCCAATTGCAAAAAGCAAGAAAGCATAATCTCCCGCCAGCGGACGAAGCGCTAGTGCTGCATCTTGCGCTGAATCAATGTTGGTTATGCCATTTGCAAAAAGAACATTTGCTGTTGTAAGAACAATAAAGAAAAAAACAATATTAGCCAAAATCATTCCAAAATTAACATCATTGCGCATATTGGAAACTCTTGAATGAACAAATTTTTTCTTGTATCCATTATGATTCATTTTTCCATCTTCGACTTCTTCTGAGGCTTGCCAGAAAAAAAGATACGGGGTAATAGTGGTTCCAAAAACTGCAATCATAGCAAAAATATATTCTTTAGAAAAAGATATTTGCGGTATGAAGGAATTTTTAAAAATAATCGACCAATTTGGATGCGTCATAAAACCTGCAACGATGTACGCAAAAACAGAAAGCGTCAGCCATTTCAAAACTTTCACATAGGTGTGATATTTCACAAAAACTTCCAGCAATATTATCACGGCAGCAAAAAATATTGCACCTACAGCATAATTGATATTTGTTACCATTTCGAGAGATGCTGCCATTGCACCAAGATCAGCTCCAATGTTCACAACATTCGCAATCATCAAAAGAAGCACTGCGGACATAACCGTTCTTCTTCTAAAATATTTTTTAAGCACTGCAGCCAAACCCTTGTTTGTAACAATACCAATTCGCGCGCAAGTTTCCTGAATGGCCAACATCATCGGCAAAAGCCAGGCAGCCATCCACAAAATGCTCAGACCGAATTTTGCACCAACCGCACTATACGTTCCAATTCCACCTGGATCATCATCAGATGCCCCTGTAATTAATCCCGGGCCCAAGGCTCGCACGAATAAATAAGCTTTTTTAATCGGTGTTCCAATAAGTATTTTTGCAACTGCAACTTCCGGAGCTGCAATTCGAAGCGTTCCATCAATTGCTTTTACTGCTTCAACCTCGCCCCAAATAATCAATTTTTTCGCCAAAACCAAAGGAATGCCAAGCTCTCTTCGAAATTCAGAAAGAGTCAACATTTTTTCTGGCAAATTCTGCTGAGAAATTTTTTCTGCTTCTTTTTTTATTTCATCCACAATTGTTTAAATTTTTTATATTTTAAAGACTAAATAATTTCTTTAATTATACTTTCATATTCGCCAAGCTCCAAAATCATCATAAGCACTTTAGCCAACTTGTCACTATCATGACGAATGAAAGCACGTTTACTTGCCAAAATATCACTAGGACTGAAACTAATTTTTTTGCTATTCAAAATATCACTACGCAAAACTCGATACGTTCTCTTTGAGCGCAAATTGATATCAAATGGAATTAATAATTCTTTTTGACTCTCATATCGCTTAATCAAGTTGGCGGTTGGTTTCTTGGAATTATATGTAACAAAATCAACTCTTTTTCTTCCTAAATAATAATTTATCGAATCAACATATTCATCCAGAGAGAATGTTTCCGTGTGGCCGTGCTTATTAACCAAATTACAATTATACACAACAGTTGCTTTTGATTTGCAAATTGCCTGAGATATTCCCTTTACCAATAAATTGGGTATGATACTACAATAATGATTCCCTGGACCAATAACGATTAAATCTGCTTCCAAAATACTTTTAATTGCTTTTTTATTTGCCTGGGCTGTTGGCATTAAGAAATTTTTCTCAATGCCGATTGTTTCAATCTTGTGATTATGATTAATTTCATTTTCACCCTTAAGCAATTTTCCATTTTTTAATTCCATAAACAAATTAGTATCCTGATTTGTAACAGGAATAACTTGCCCTTTCACATTTAAAATCTTTATCGCTTCCTCAACCCCCTTACTAAAATTTCCACTTGTTTTTTCCAGAGCAGACAAAAATAAATTTCCAAAACTATGTCCTTTGAGTCCACCTTCTTCAAAGCGATAATTCATCAATTCTCGAAGTGCCTCGGATGAATCACTAAGCGCCACCAAACATTGCCTAACATCCCCTGGAGGAAGAACTCCCAATTCATCTCGCAACACTCCGGTTGAACCACCATCATCTGCCATTGAAACAATCGCCGAAATATCCACTGGATATTTTTTCAGTCCACTAAGCAACATAAAGCTTCCTGTGCCTCCACCAATTGTAACAACCTTTTTTCTTTGCATAAATCTATTTAAATAAATCTACCTATTTCTGTTTTAACTTTTTCCAGATCAGCAGGATTGCCAATTGGAAACCAATCAATTGTCTTTTCAACTTTCACTTGATAATCTTTAGTCATCAACGCCAAAGTTTGCGGCAAACCATATTCCCCATTTCCAATAGAAACTAATGGATAATCAAAAAAATTTTTGTTTAATTTATAAAGACCAATATTGGCTAATGCCGGACCAGCCATTTTGGGTTTCTCTATAATTTTCAAAAGATTTTTATTTTCATCTGATAATATAATCCCAAATTTATTTGGATTATTAACCTCAAACCCTAACACAGCCAAATCATTTTTCATACAATTTTCAATATCACCCTTCACATACAAATCATCACCCATCATAACCAAAAAATCATCCACTACTAAATCTTTAACTAAATGTACCGCACCGCCCGTTCCATTCAACTGCTCCTGTACAACATAAGAAATTTTTTTACCAGCATACGAATCTCCAAAATATTGCTGGATTTGATTTCCCAAATATCCAATGACAAAAATAACCTCCTTAATTTCAGCAGGAAGTGCTTCCAACTTATAAGCAAGGATTGGTTTACCGTTTATTTCCAACATTGGCTTGGGAACGTCATCAGTAAGTTCGTTCATTCTTGTTCCGCGACCAGCAGCTAATATTACTATTTGCATTTTTATTTTTACTTAAAAATATACAACTGGGTATGAGTGAGAATACTTTTAAATCACAACAATATTAATCAATTTTCCCGGAACAAAGATAATTTTCTTTATTTCTTTTCCATCAGTAAAAACCTTAACCTTATCACTTTCAAGTGCTGTTTCTTTCGCTTCATCTTCAGTGACATCATTCGCCACCATCAAACGTTCACGCACTTTTCCATTCACTTGCACAACCATTTCAATTTCTTCATCCTGCAAATATTTTTCATCAACCTTAGGCCAGTCCTGCAAGAAGATGGATTCTTTATGTCCAATTTTTTCCCAAAGTTCTTCAGTGATATGCGGAGCAAACGAACTCAAAAGGGTTAGAAGTGTTTCATAATGTGATACTGAAATAGATGGTTCTTTTTCCATTGCATTAACCAGAATCATCATCGCAGATATGGCCGTGTTAAATCTAAAATTTTCAATATCCTCAGTAACCTTTTTAATCGTTTTGTGAAGAAGTGAAGTTATTTTTTTATCACTTGCTATATTATCAATTGTCGTTTTTTCTTGTAAATTCCAAACCTTATCCAAAAATCTTCGCACGCCACTTACCCCAGAGGTACTCCAGGCAATACTTTGAGTGAATGGTCCCATAAACATTTCATACAAGCGCATCGCATCAGCGCCAAATTCACCAATAATTTCATCAGGATTAACAACATTATTCCAACGCTTACTCATTTTTCTTCCATCTTCAGCCATGATAAGTCCTACGTGTAATAATTTTTTAAACGGTTCAATTGTTGAAACCACTCCAATGTCGTATAAAAACTTATGCCAAAAACGTGCATACAGGAGATGACGCGTAGCGTGTTCAGCACCACCAACATACAAATCAACTGGCATCCACTCTTTCTCAAGTTCTTTATTAACTAATTCCTTATCATTTTTTGGATCAATATATCGCAAATAATACCAAGAAGATCCTCCCCATTGTGGCATAGTATTTGTTTCCCTTTTCCCTGGTCCTCCACATTTTGGACAAATAGTATTCACCCAATCAGTGATTGCTGCAAGCGGACTTTCTCCTGTACCAGTCGGTTCATAATTTTCAACGTCAGGAAGCATCACTGGCAATTGCTGCTCAGGAACTGCAACAGCTCCACATTTTTCACAATGAACAATTGGGATTGGCTCCCCCCAATAACGCTGACGAGAATACACCCAATCGCGCATTTTATAATTAACTTTTCTTTTTCCAATTTTTTCTTTTTCCAACCAATCAGCCATTTTTTCCCGCGCCTGTTTGGAAGTTAATATAGAGTAACTGCCTGAATTTATCAGTATACCATCAACAGTATATGCCCTTTTAGAAATTATTTGACTAGCCAAAATAGATCTAATGCATTCATCATTCGTATCGTTCAAAATCTGCGCCTTTAACATTTCAATTCCCTCATATGTCTGTCCGTCAGGTTTACCAAGCAAGGGTTTTCTATTCCGGCCATATTCAGGAATAATTGTATATTTTATTTGAAGCTCTTTTTTATTTGCGAATTCAAAATCCCTTTCATCATGCGCCGGCACTGCCATTACTGCACCTGTGCCATATCCACCAATAACATAATCAGCCACAAAAAGCGGGACAGCCTCATTAGTAAAAGGATTTATAACATTAATCCCCTCTAATTTTTTGCCAGTTTTTTCTTTTTGCAATTCAGTTCTTTCAAGATTTGTTTTTTTGTTTGCATCAGCAACGTATTGTGCAACCTCTGCATAATTTGAAATTTTGTCTTTGAGTTTTTCAATAATTGGATGCTCTGGAGCAACCACAGCATAGGTAATTCCAAAAGCAGTATCAATTCTGGTAGTATAAACTTCAATTTTTTCATCACTATCCTTAATTTTCATTTCAAATTGAACACCTTCACTTCTTCCAATCCAATTCTTTTGCTGATCAACAATCATATCTTCCCAATCCAATTCTGAACTATCCAAATCGTACAATAATCTATCAGCATAATCTGTCATTTTTAAAACCCATTGTCTCATCGGTTTTTGCTCAACTTCACTGCCACAACGTTCACATTTTCCATCCTCCAAATCCTCATTGGAAAGTCCGGTCTTGCAACTTGGACACCAATTGATCGGTGCATTTGATTCATAGGCCAACCCTTTTTCAAAAAGTTTCAAAAATATCCATTGCGTCCATTTATAATATTGAGGATCAGTTGTGTTAATTTCTCTATCCCAATCATAAGTAAAACCAAACATCTCTAATTGTTTCTTATAATTCGCAATACTTTTAGCTGTAAAAATATTAGGATTGGTTTTATTTTTTATAGCATAATTTTCTGCTGGCAAACCAAAAGCATCCCACCCCATTGGATGAAGCACACTATATCCATTAAGCATCTTAAACCGACTCACAACATCAGTTGCGATATATCCTTTCGGATGACCCACATGCAACCCCACACCAGATGGATACGGAAACATATCCAGAGCATAGAATTTTTTCTCGCGAGAATAATTTTTATAAGTTCCATTATCCTCCCAATATTTTTGCCATTTTTTTTCAATGTCGCTTGGTATATATTTTTCCATAGGTCTACAAACTTACAAAATTATACAAAAATACAAAACAAAAAAGAGTAATCGTATTGTTTATTTTTACACTTAAAACAAGTCTCCTTGGTGTTATGTCAAAAGTTGCAATTGTTTTTCTGTGAAAAAATAAACAATACAATTACGACAATCCATTTTTTTAGAAGAAAGACAAAAAAACAACCCTTATTAAGTTGTTTTTATAATATCATACAATATACGCAAGATCAATACTATTTTTCCTTTTGTTGAGCCTCAAAGGCTAAAAAAGTGTTTTCTAAAAGACAAGCAATCGTGAGTGGTCCAACCCCACCTGGAACAGGCGTGATGAAACCAGAAAGAGCTTCTGTTGAAGCAAAATCAACATCTCCCAAAACACTGTCGCCCACTTTTTCAATACCACCATCAACAATAATAGAGCCATCTTTAAACATTTGACCCCCAAGAAGCCCTGGCGAGCCCACAGCGCTTACCACGATATCTGCACCCTTAATTTCCCCGAGTTTCGAAGGTATATTTTCAGTCAAAACATACCCTGAAGCTATATTTTGACGCTCAAGCATCGCGCTCATTATTTGCCCAAATTCAGCTGAATTTGAAATTACGATACCAGTTTTTCCATTTAATTTTTCACCAGCACTTTCAATTAAATGCATGATTGCACGGGGAAAAACTGGTAAAATACCAGTTTCACCTTTCAAGAAAAGTTCAGTGTTTGTCGGATGAAATCCATCAACATCTTTTTTAGGATCAATACTTGATATGATTTTTTGCGTATCAAAATTTTTCGGCAAAGGAAGTTGCACGATTATACCATTAACACTGTCATCAGCATTAAGTTTTTCAATTTGAGATAAAATATTTTCCTGAGAAACATTTTCAGAAAAATCATAGCGAACAAAATTCATGCCAATTTCCTTGGCCTTTTTTTCTTTAAGATTTACATACAACTGCGATGCCTCATCCTTGCCCACCAAGATGACAGCCAATTCTGGTTTTTGAGCACACATTAAAATATCGTTTTTCAAACGATTTAATATTTTTTCCGCCACCGGTTTTCCGTAAAGTAATTCCATTCCTCAAAGATAAAAGAGTTAAAAAAAAAGACTCTTTTATTTATACCTCAAAGCATCCAATGGGTCAATCTTGCTAGCACGACGTGCTGGAACAAGTCCAGTGAAGAATCCGACAATCCCGGAAAAGGCCAGAATTGCGAGAATAAACCAAGTAGGACTATAAAAAAGACTCACTGATTGTCCACCAAATCTCACTGCTACCATATTAATGATGACGTTGAATCCTTGTCCTCCAAGCCAGCCAATTGCAACTCCGGCGCAACCACCCAAGAATCCCATAATTGCAGATTCCATAAAAAACATAACGGAAATACCCATATCGGAAGCTCCGATCGACTTCATAATTCCAATTTCTTCCGTTCTTTCAAGCAGTGTGATTGTCATTGTATTAAACATACCAATAGCAGAAACAACCAAAGCAATAATTCCAAAAAGCATCAGGATTATCTGCACGACTTTAAAAATTTGGTTTGCTTGATCAACAGTGTCAGAAAGAGATGAAACCAAAAGGCCATATTCCAAAATTGCATCTCGAATAATACCCATTTCCCCATTTGATTTTGTCTTAACTTTAACCTGTCCATATTTATCAATTTTCAAATCATTAAGAGATGCTTTGTTGACGTATACAACGTTGTCCTCGCCTTCAATAACTCCAATAATTTTGTATCGTATTTCACTGTCAACTTTTTCAAAATCACTTTGCGATTGAGCATCAGAAGTGTTGCCCGCGTCATCAACAGTGGCAGCAGCTCTTGGCACAAAAAACGAAAATGTCATATCCTTTCCAAGCATTTCATCAACAGTTTTACCAAAAACTTGTCCAACTGCGCTGCTTATAACAATGCCGTTTTGATTATCATCGCTAAGCAGCACACCCTTGCTTGGTTTGTATCCACCCAATTTCAAAAACGAAGGCTTGGAACCGATAGTAACCAAGTCAGCAGAAAGATCATCCAGATGTCCTTGTGTGGTAATTTGAAAGGCGGGACTCACATCTTCAACCCCTGGCATAGCTTCGATTTTTTTGATCATTTCATTATCCAAAGAAACAATTCCTGATTTTGCCTCAGAAATATCCAAAGTCAAAAGAGAATCCGATGTTGTGATTCTTTCCAGCAAAGTCTTTTGAAGTCCATAACCCAAAGAAACCAAAAACAAAATAGCACCAATACCAATACTCATACCCAAAACAGTCAAAAGCGTTCGAGAAGTTCTCGCTTTAAACATTCTGGTTGATAATTTGAACAAATCTATAAATCTCATATTTTATTTTTTTGTAATTTCCTACTTTTGTAAATTTTTGTATGTTTGCAAGCTTACGCTGAATATTTTAATAACATTATAAGTTCCACCTCACGAACAACCTTTTCAGCGCTGCCTTTGTATAATCCTGCGCCACCTAGCTTCTTTGATGTATCAAGTCGTTGCTGAAGCCCAAATCTATCAATCCTGTTTTCCACTCGCAATTTTATAAATGACCTGAATCGAAGCGTTATTTCATCATCAAGTTTCAAATGATACAAGTCTGCCAAATAATCTGAAAATGTAATGATATTTGTTTCTTGATCGCTGTTTAAAATTTCAGCTTGCGACAAGATTTTTTTCGTGCGATCAGTAAACGACATTGCTCTTATTTTGTTCCAGCCAGCACCACCTTTGTCAAAATCCAAATCCAATTTTTCTGAAAGTCCCGTGCTATCAATATTTTTAAACAAAAATTCTTTCAACAAATTTTCAGCAGCACCAACCTGCTCCTCATTGAGTTCCGAAATAATATGCGTAAGCAATTGCTTTGCTTTAAAGGGAATGAGCAAAACTCCAACCTGTTGCAATGACAAATTTTTAAATGTGCGCATCAAAAGTTTAAGCTCGCTAGAAATTTCATCTGGCGTCGCAGCAACATCTTTGATCAACGCTTCCTTAGGACGCTTGTCGTGATTTACTTCCTCACTAACTTTCTTTCCGTCCTTCATATGAATGATGCGATCGGCATAAATAAGGTGCTCCGGATTATGAGTAACCATAATCAACGTTTTCTTGTCAATTTCATTGATTTCTTTAAAAATATCCAGCACATTTTGCGCAGATTCACTGTCCAAATTCCCCACGGGTTCATCAGCCAAAATAATCTCTGGATTGTTTACCAAGGCTCGAGCGATAGAAACACGTTGTTTTTGACCACCAGAAAGTTGTGCCGGAAATTTATCGGCCTGCTCGGAAATGCTAAAACGTCTCAAAAGTTCCATTGCTTTTTCGCGCCTTTCTTTCAGATTTTCACCACGAAAAACTTTAGGCAAACAAACATTGTCCAAAACAGTCAGCGTTTCAATAAGATAAAAGGCTTGAAAAACCATTCCTACTCGTGTCTGATGAAACTCCACCGTTTCCCGCTTTGTCATTTGTGCAAGATTTTTTCCCTGCACAATCACATCGCCATACGTCGGAGCCTGAAGTCCTGAAATTCCATACAATAAAGTCGACTTCCCACAACCAGAAGGTCCATAAATAATAATATATTCTTCAGGATAAATTTCCACACTAACACCATCCAACGAACGAACTTCGTTGGACTTTCCTTTGTTATATATAACCCTGAGCTGGTCAACCTTTATACATGGCTCGATCATTTTTCTTGCCCCGTGAAATTATTTTGTACTCAAAATACTATTTCACTGGGGTTATTTTATTTTTATGTTTCTTTTAAATCCACAAAACAGCTTGCACAATTTCAGCGCATCTAATTAATATAATATTAACATAAAAAACCAAAACAGTACACAAATTGTTCACAAAAAAAACGAACTACTGTGGATAAGTAGTTCGTTTAATTTGAAATACGAAAAAATCAGATATTACACATTCATAAGCTTCAAAAACATTTGATTGTATTCCTTGATTTTCTTTGCATTGACGCTATAGTGTCTGAATGTTCCCTCTCTTTTTTCCACCAAAAGATCAACACTTTTCAACTTAGAAATATGATGGGATGTTAGATTCTGAGGAAGTTTTAATTTACTATGAATATCAGTTACATTCAAAGAACCTTTCTCAAGCAACACCAAAATTCTCAACCTGTTTTCATCAGACACAATTTTTAAAAACTTGTTAACTTCCAAAAACTGCTTATCTGGCTGCTTACCAATTTTTTTCACTGCTTTTTTCATACTTTTTTATTAACCGACCCTGTCAATTCGCTCCTACCAATTAAAAGGTAGTAAAATTGCCAAAATGGCTTTTTAAATTAATTCGTTCCTACCAATTAAAAGGTAGTAAAATTGTTAAAATACCTGCTTTTAATAATTATTTTTGTTAATTAGAGGCACTTCTATCACTTATACGCAACATCAATTGAAAATATTTCATAATTTAATATATTCAATGCCCATTGTTATTATTTACGAAGAAGTTCCATTAGTCTATGATAGAACCTCAGGTTATGCACCGAGGCAAGCTTTAAAAAAAATGGTTCATCAGTCCTAAGCAAGTGATTAAGATAGGCTTTAGTGAAGTTTTTACAAGCATAACAATCACACTGCGAATCTATAGGGGTAAAATCCTCTTTAAATTGTTCGTTATTAATGTTTATCGTTTCATAAAAAGAATTACCCTCCATAGCATTTGATATTTGATATTTGACATTTGACATTTCGCGCCAGCGAAACAATCGCCCATGTCTTCCTTCGCGCGTAGGAATCACACAATCAAACATATCCATCCCAGCTTCCACTGCAGCCGCCAATTCTTCTGGTTTACCCAAGCCCATCAAATAGCGAGGCTTATCAACTGGCAGAAATGGAACCACCCACTTTAAAATATCATAGAGGTGTTTTCTGGGCTCTCCTACTGCAACACCTCCAATGGCATATCCATCCCAGCCTGAAACTGGCCCACCTAGAGCGGAAAAATCAATACTCATCAATTGGTGCACACTCTCCTTTCTCAAGTCTTCATATATACTTCCCTGCACAATACAAAATAAAAGCGGTCTACCTTTTACATATTTTTCCGAATTTTCAGCCACCTTCTTGTGAAAATGTTTAAAGCAACGAGCTGCCCACCTTGTTGTAAGCTCCAAAGATTTTTTTGCATCCTTGTGAGAACACGGAAAGGGTGGGCATTCATCCAGCACCATAATCATATCACTACCGAGATTAAGTTGAATGTCAATGGATTTTTCCGGCGACATAAAATGCTTGCTGCCATTGATTGGATCAATAAAATTAACGCCTTTTTCAGCAAGAGAAACCCCGCTTGATCCATATTTTTCCTTGGCGCGCGCACCCAAAGAAAAAACTTGATATCCTCCCGAGTCTGTCAAAATAGGACCATTCCAATTCATAAATTTATGAAGTCCTCCAGCCTTAGCAATGAGTTCATCTCCTGGCCTAAGCCAGAGATGATATGTATTGCCAAGCACAATCTGCGCCCCAACAGCAATCAAATCCTCAGGTGAAACATTTTTTACCGCACCCTTGGTTGCAATCGGCATAAAAAACGGCGTTTCAATAACTCCGCTCTTAGTGTGCAGTTTTCCAATGCGCTTATTATTTTTTTGTAACAATAATTCAAACATCATATCACTCTATCAAAAAAAAGAAGGGATGTAAAGACATATCTTCTCTTTTTTGTTGTATTTTGTATGTTGTATGTTGTATTTTATTTAATCACTTTACCATTCATAAATCCTACAGTTTTGTCTTCCGGCAATATTGTACTTTTCATATTATTCTTAAGCATTATTTCCTGTTCAACAAAGTCATCTTTCGCAGTAAAAACAGATTCTTTAAGCAAATCCAGTGCATTGCCAATTTGACTAGCCTGAGGTGTCACGCCAATTTGAAAAGCAACTTCTCGTGGCAAACCAAGAACTCCAGCTCCTGCCAAGATTTTTCCAGCCTCCCAGACAAGCTGATTGGTTCTAGCATTATATGAAATTTTTTCATTTGGAGGAAAAACTTGATCCACCCAGCGCACGCCAGATGGCAAAGCAGAAACAACTTTAGCCTCGGAAATATCATTAGAAACGTTGATAATTTGCCAATGAATCGTGAACGTAGTTTCTTTTCCGGTTTCAAGTGGAATTGGTCCGGAATTTTTTATTTTAGCATCAGAATAATATCCATTGGTCTCAAAAATTACTTTTGAAGCAACCTTCAATTCAAGCTTATTGCTTCCAATAATTTTATTTGAATCTATAGGTGTCGGAATATCAGGACTATCAATTTTCGCAAGCGAAGAAATGACAAAGTTTTTATCCAATTTATTTTCAACTGGAATAATCGCCTTTACTGGAATTGTAAAACGCACCACTCCCTTGGCTTTTGGATTAATATTTGCCAATTCAGGCACGTCAGAAGCTTTCCAGATTATAAGATTTTTTGCACTGTCATATGATCCTTTTTCTACGCTTATTTTGGAAAAATCCAGCGCACTTCCTTTTATTTCTGCAGTCACAATTGCATCTCGCAAACCAGTATCGCCAGTGTTTTGATATGTTACTACATATTTAAGAAGTTCTCCCGCCACAACAACACTGCCACTTTTCCCATCCAATGTTTGCACCAAAGATAAAACCGGAGAAACAATACGAGTTGTTAATTCTTGTTTGTTATACACAATGAATTCATTTTCATTGCCCATATGCCCAAGTGAAACAGTGATACCCTTTGCTTCATTAGCACTTCCTTTAATTTTTCCTTGAATGGTTATTTTTCCTCCCTGATCTGGCTCCAAATTTCCGACATACCAATAAGAATTTTTTTCTGATGATGCTGGCTGAGAACTTCCCATCTCAAAACCCTGGGGAAATGTAACGCGAATTTGCACATCGCCAATTCTTCTCACATCAAGATTCTTATAATCAATAACATATTCTAAGCCATCTCCATCAACTGCCTGCTGAGGTGCAGCGACACCCAAGAATACTGGCGCCGCAGTAATATTTACCCCTATTTGATTGCTCATTGAAAGTTCAACAGTGCCATTTGACGGAACAAAATGAATCTCGCCGCGCAAATAAACTGGAAAATCTTTAGGTGCGTAAAAAATTCCTTTCAATTCAACTTGACCACTAATATTTGGTTTGATGTCTCCAATAAATATTTTGCTAGCAGAAGGACTCACATATTTCAAATTAAGATTATCAGTCGGTTGAAAATTTTCAGGATAGCTAAGCTCTATTTCAGCATTCTTAAGCGTAGCGCGATTATTATTGGTGTAGTGAATGATATATTTAGTTATCTGAGTACTATCCGTTTCCGTCGGACCCTCGAAAGAAATGCTCACGCGATCTTGATGAAAGGCATTCTTGGTCCACCAACGATAAAAAAAGGCACCTCCAATTATAAGCAGAATCAATGCAAAAATAGACACTCCTATCCAGAGTTTCTTTTTTTGCGAAGGAGAAAAACCTTTTTGCGGCTGGTTCCATTGCTGTTCCTGTTCAAAAGGACTCAAGCGCTGACCAACACTTGCTTTTGGATCATAACCACTTTGCTCATGATTCCTATTGACCAAATCCTCAGAATTTGGATTATACAATTCCCTATTAAGATCATTAAGCGGCATACTTTTGTTTCTATATTAATTTTTGAGATTATTATAATTATACTATAAAAAACACTTTTCTCAAAAATTTTTATTTTTAAGATACAAAAATCAAAATACAAACACCAAACTGGCTCGGTTTTGAATTTTGAGATTTAAGTTTTGTTTGATTATTGTATCTTGTATCTTGGTTATTGTCTTACAGTGTCCATCTTAAAAAATCATCAACAACCAAACGCACACCGTCGCAATCATCTTGCGTAGCCTTAATTTTGGTTAAAGATTTAATTTTATTTTTCAAAAATAATCTGAGCATTTTTATGGTGTTTGTACGCACAGACAAAACACAGCTGTCACTGCCATTGCTGCAATGCTGGCATATTGCGCCGCCTTGCTGAGAACTGAAACAAAGAAAATCTTGCGCTAATTTTTTTCCACAAGAAACACAGTTGTCAACTTCAATAGTATACCCCAGCGCATCCAAAAGCTTCACAATAAACCCCAGTCTTATTATGATATGTTTTTCTATGTTTTCCTTTGATGAACATTCATTAACTGCTTCCAAATATTCCTTAAGCAATAAAAAAACTTTTTTGTCAGGACTTTCAAAATCAACCAGTTTCTCAAAAATATTGAGTCCAGCAAAAGTTTCCAAAAGTGCATCGCAATCTCGCTTAAGTGAGATAAAATTGTTTTCAATAATCGAACCGGTTATTTTTCCAAGTCCACGCGTTCTAACAATTGTAATGTCCGCCAAAGTAATGTTTTCAAGTGATGCCGCTAGCTTGGCATGCGATTTGCGCACACCCTTGGCAAGTGAACGAACTTTTCCGCCTTCAAGAGTATAGATTGTATAAATCCTATCAGTTTCACCCACATTCCTCTTATTCAAGATAATCCCAGTGTATTTATATTCCATTGCTTAATTATAGGGTTTTTTAGGAAAATAAAAAGGTCACACAAAGCAATTGCCCCGTGTGACCCAAGATTAATTCCCTTATACCGGAAAAATTAAATAGAACGCGTACAAGGAAACAGCTGTTGCCACAGACATAACAAGAGTGATAATCATAATTTCTTTTCCCATAAGCCAAGAATTTGGTACGGGGGAGAAATTATTTTCCTGATCATCTTCTTCTTTTACCTCTTCTGTAACAATAGATTTTGCAAAAAGGTCAAATTCGCATTTCTCGTCCCCTGGTTGAATTGAATATGGCGTATACTGTGAGCTTTCCACAATTAACTCCTTTCTCCTGATTTCCTCAGGATTGGTTTGGAAAAAAATATTTACCACTAACAAAATCACTATAAAAAGAACCTACTATGTAAAGAAATTATATCATCTTTTAATAGAAATTACTAGCACTTTTTCATCCAATTTAAGCTCTTTAGCCAAATCAGCATCTTGGCAAAATCCTTCAGTAATGGCATCAGCAAGGGTTTCTTTGGCAATTAAGGCATTAAATTTCTCAAGTTCTTCCGATTTTCCATTATAGCACACTTTGATGCGATTGTCAACATCATAGCCTGCTTCTTTACGCATCTCTTGGATGTGCCGAACTATTTCTCGCGCCACTCCCTCTTGAGCCAATTCTTCAGTTATCTCAACATCCAAAATAATATTATCCTGCTGATTTTCATCAACAAGAATTTCTTTCACATTAAGTTCTTCCTTAATTATTTCTGCAAGTTCATCAAGAATAACTTCCTTGATTGTCACTTTTGCAAGCGGTTGACGAACTTTAATTTTAGCTTGAGAGCGAAGTTGCAAACCTTGAGTCACAATCTCACGAACACTGTGCATTTGATCATTCAAAAGCTCATCGACGTGATGATAATCTCCCGTCGGCAAATCAGCCAAATGCACAGACTCCTTGCCAGCCTGCCCGCCGGAGCTTTGCGAAGGCTGGGTCAGATTTTTATAAATTTCTTCAGCGATAAAAGGTGAAAACGGTGCCATCATTTTAGCCAGTGTCACAAGCACGTGATGAAGCGTTGCATATGCTTCATTTTTGTCGCCATCATTTTCTGATTTCCAAAAACGCTTGCGCGATCTTCGAACATACCAGTTTGACATATCATCAATAAATTTTGGAAATGCTCGAGCAGCTCGATGCAATTCATAATTTTCCATTCCACTGTGAACTGCTATCACCAAGGTGTTAAGTTCAGAAAGAATCCATCGATCCAACAAATTTGTTGCGGTTGAATGCTGAAATTGATCATTATGTTCCCACTTATCAATATTAGCGTACAGCACAAAAAAGGAATACGAATTCCAAAGCATTCGCATCATTCCTCGCACAATTTCCGCCACATCTTTTTCAGAAAAATTCAAGTTTTGCGCAGCCACTACTGGCGAGCTCATTAGATAAAATCTGATCGAATCCGCACCATATTTATCAAGCATGAGTTGTGGATCAGGATAATTTGAAAAACGTTTACTCATTTTCTTTCCATCCTCTGCCAAAACTGTTCCGTTCACAATTACATTTTTAAACGCTGGTGCTTTTTTAACTGCACTGGCAATAATATGCAAATAATAAAACCAGGCACGTGTTTGATCTACGCCCTCCGCAATAAAATCAGCTGGAAAATTATTTTCAAATTGCTCAGCATTTTCAAAAGGATAATGCTGTTGAGCATACGGCATTGAGCCAGAATCAAACCAAGTATCCAACACGTCTGGGATGCGATGCATATCCTGCCCGCAAGCATCACATTTAAGCACAATTTTATCAACAATATGTTTATGCAAATCTGTTATTTTTTCACCGCTAGCAGCTTCCAGTTCCATTACACTGCCAAAAACTTTTTGTTCGCCACATTCGCATTTCCAAATTGGTATTACAGAAGCCCAAAAACGCTGACGCGAAATTGACCAATCACGCGCACCTTCAAGCCATTTTCCAAAGCGCCCCTCTTTTATGTGCTGCGGAGACCACTTGATTTCCTTAGCCAAATCAAGTGCATCTGATTTTATATCAGCAACTTTAACAAACCAAGAACTAGTTGCATAATTCATCAGTGGAGTGTCACATCTCCAACAATGAGGATAACTATGTTCGTATTTTTCTTTTGCAAAAAGAGTTCCATTTTTGGCTAAAAATTTAATAATTTCCACATCAGTCGCAGTTCTATCATCGGTTGGTTTTATATGCATTCCAGCAAATTCTCCCGCCTCTTTTTTTATAATTCCATCCATTCCCACATGTTGAACAAATGGCAAATTCTTTTCTTTACCCAAATTCAAATCATCTTCACCGAATGCTGGAGCAATATGAACAACACCAGTTCCATCCTCAGCACCCACAAAATCGCCGCCTACAACTTTCCAACCATTTTCAAAATTTTCAATATCAGATTTTGCATAATAGTCAAAAACTGGTTTATATTTCTTACCAATAAGCTGCGAACCTAAAACTTCGCGTACAATTTCAATTTTTTTATCCTTAAACAAATCACTCGCTCTATCTTTGGCTACAATAAAAATTTCTTCTGAAAATGTTCCATCCTTTTCCAAATTTGTTGCCTGCCTGTCCGGTAGGCAGGTTTCTACATATACATAATTCATCTCTGGATTAACCGCTAGAGCAACATTCCCAATCAGTGTCCATGGTGTTGTCGTCCAGGCCAAAATAGAAGTTCCAGGTTCATCAACAAGTTCAAACTTTGCAATAACAGACAAATCTTTAACATCAATATAACCCTCACTAACTTCTTGTTGAGAAAGAGTAGTTTCGCAGCGTGGACAAACATGCATTGAGCGATAGCCTTCATAAATAAGACCCTTATTCCAAAGTTCTTTAAAAACCCACCATACTGATTCCATATATGGCAAATCCATCGTCTTATATGCATTATCCATATCAGCCCAACGTCCCAAACGATTAATAACAACTTTCCAAACATCTACATATTCCAAAACTTTGCTACGACAAAGTTCGTTAAATTTTTCCACGCCTAATTTTTCAATTTCACTTTTAGCTTTTGAGCCTAATTCTTTTTCAACGATATTTTCAATTGGAAGTCCATGACAATCCCACCCCCATTTTCTTTCCACGTAAAAACCACGCATCGTCCAATAGCGCGGCACCACATCTTTCATTGTTGAAGCAACCAAGTGCCCGTAATGAGGTGTACCTGTTGCAAAAGGTGGTCCATCATAAAAAGTGTATTTCTGCGAGTCCTTACGAATTTCCAAAGATTTTTCAAATATTTTCTCCTGAGCCCAAAATTTTAAAATTTCTTCTTCCATCTTCGGGAACGATTGTTTTGGATCAACTTTCTTAAACATATTATTTTATAATAAAATTATAGAATTAATTTAGCGAGAATATCTTTAAAAAACAAAAATCCCCATGCAAATAAATGCATAAGGACGAAAATATTTCGTGGTACCACCTTATTTCAGCTTTTCAGCTTTTCAGCTTTTCAGCTTTTCAGGAAAATGCATTTCCTAAGAAGCTAAGCAGCTAACGCCTAATAAGCTCTTATTACGGCTATAACGGGCTTACCCGACGAATTCTACTTTCCCAAAGGATTTCTTTTCGCAGCTTGCCCAGTGAAATTTACAAGGTAATTATTTCACTAGGGCGACGAGGTGATAACCTCCCCATTGCTTTTGTATTCTTATACTATGCCTATTTTAAACTTTTGTAAATCTCTAATGTTTCACGGGCTGTTTTATCCCAATCAAATTTCTTGGCCTGCTCCAATCCTTTTGCGATATAACTTGCTCGCAAATTTTCATCCGTTGCAAATTTTCCAATAGCTTCAGCCAACTCAGCAGTATCAAGAGGATTTATAAAATATGCAGCTTCGCCGGCAATTTCAGGAAGAGAAGAAACATTGGCCAAAATCGCAGGTGTTTTGGTAGCAAACGCCTCAAGCACGGTCATTCCAAAACCTTCATACAAAGATGGCATCACGAAAAATTCAGCGTTGCGGAAAAGTGGTACAAGTTCATCTCCAATAACATAGCCAGTAAACACAACATCCTTTGTTAAAATTAAATCTTTGATAATTTGTAAATATTCTTGCGAAAGCCAACCTCGCTTTCCAGCAAGTACTAACTGATATTCAAACTTACCAGCATTTTTTTGTTTTTGCTCAGTTTTAAATTTAGCGAATGCCTCCAACAATCTTGTAATATTTTTAGATGGCTCCAGTGTTCCCAAAAAAAGAATGTATTTTTTTGTAATATCATATTTTCCCAAAACTTTTGCTACTGATATTTCTGATTCTTCAAAAAAACGTTGGTCAAGACCACTATACACAACTTGTGTTTTTTCTACTGGCACACCGATGAATTTTTCAACATCATTTTTTATTGAAGATGAAACAGCTATAATCTTATCTGCCTTGCTACCCATCAAGCGAGCTATAGTTTTGTTGCGAGTTCTTTTAACAGCTGATAAATATTGCGGAATGCTATACATCGACATATCATGAAAAGTTACCACTGTTTTCCCATTGTACCCCATAGGGATACGATTAAGAGCAGAAGTAGAATGAAGCACATCAAGTCTTTCTTTTTGCAGCGTTGCTGTTCCCAAAATTTCACTGTAAGCTCCCGGAAGATATTTTTTATAATCAGAATAGGGATAAAATTTTATTTTCACATTCGGCTGCGCAAATTTTTTGACATCTTTTTCGCGAACACGAAAATCAAAGAAAATAACATATTCATTTTCTTTGTCCATTTTAAGCAGATGACGAATCAGCTGATAAGTATAATGTCCTACGCCTATAGCATCTCCTTTTTCAGGGTTCAAAATCGAACGAGCGTCAATTCCAATTTTCATATGGTTGTAACTCACAACCTACAACAATCAACTTGCAACATGCTGCCTAGCAATAACTCAGCACGTATCAGAATTTTTGTTATTAGTTGTCAGTAGTTAGTTATCTGTTATTTTCACATTTTTTCGGGTGCATCCACCCCTATAAGATCCAGGGTTTCAGCTAACACTATTCTAACAGCATTTATCAGAGAAAGTCTAGCGATTGTTAACTCTTTATTATTTTCATCAATCACTTTACAAGCATCATAAAAACTGTGAAATTTATCAGCTAATTTCATCGCATATTGCGGAAACTTGTGAGCCTCATAGCTTTGTGAAATTTCTTGAATCAATTCTGGAAATTTGTTTAGTTCCCTAACCAAACTCAATTCCTTTTCATGAGTCAATAACCCACAACTAACAACTAACGACTTACTACGGTCAAAATTCAAATTTTTTGTTTTTTCTGTTGTTTGTTGTGAGTTGTTAGTTGTTTGTGACTTTGCAAGAATTCCGGCAATTCGCGCGTGCGCATATTGCACATAAAAAACAGGATTTTTAGCGCTACGCTCTTTCGCTAACCCTAAATCAAAATTCATATGAGTGTCCGGCGAATACATCAAAAAGAAAAATCTTGTCACGTCGTGCCCAATTTCATCAATCAAATCATCTAGGTTAATAACATTTCCTGCGCGCTTGCTCATACGCGCTTCTTTGCCATCCTTCACAAGCCTAACCATTTGAGAAATAATAATCCTAAAATCCCCAGCAAACCCAAGGGCTGATGCAACTGCTTTAAGTCGTGACACATAACCGTGATGATCAGCGCCAAGACCCATAATTAATCGCGAATATCCTCTTTCAATCTTATTAAGCATATACCCGCAATCGCCTGCCATATAAGCATTTTTACCGTCTTTCTTGATCAAAACTCTGTCTTTATCATCTCCAAAGTCAGTTGTCCTGAGCCACAGCGCATCTTCAGATTCATAAGTTAAACCTTTTTCCTTGAGCAATGAAATGGCACGCTGGTCATATCCATCATCACTCAATTTTTGCTCGCTCATCCACACATTAAAAGTTATCTGCATTTTTTCTTGTGTGGTTTTTTTAATGATATTTTCCAAAACATCATTAGCTGCAATTTTTCCAACTTCACGAACATCTTTTAACGCTGCATATTTTTTATTAAGTTCATCAATATATTCTCCAGTGTATGCAGCTTCTTCATCTTTTAAAACACTATGCCCCAATTTTTCAACTTGGCCACCAGCATCATTTACATAATATTCATTTGTCACATCAAACCCCGCTTTTTTCAGCACTCGCGAAAGACTGTCGCCATAAAACCCACCACGACCATTTCCCAAATGCAAAGGTCCGGTTGGATTAGCAGAAATAAATTCATTATTTATTTTAATGTTTTTGTCGATTTCAGAATTTCCAAATTTTTCTTTTTCAACGTTTATTTTTTCAACAATTTCTTGCAAATATTTTTTAGAAAGATAAAAGTTAATATACCCCGGAGCAGCCACTTCTATCTTTTCAAATTGTTGTAAGTTGTAAGTCGTAAGTTGTAAGTTAACAATTTCAGCGATTTCCATCGGATTTTTCCCAACTTTTTTTGCTAAAATCATAGCAATATTTGTTGTATAATCGCCAAATTGCTCGCTTTTCGGATATTCAACAATGATTTCAGACATCTCAAAATCAGACCAATCATTAGCTTTTTTTGCTTCATTTAAAGCACTTTCTATTAATTTTTGAATTTCGTTTTTCATACCTTTATTATACCCCCATAAAATAGATTTGAGCAATAGAAAAACCCGCTTTTGCGGGATTTTTCAAATATTATAGTAATCACTTCTTTAATACACGACAATCACAAATTCCCCTTTTATTTTTGAAGGATTTTTTGAAAAATATTCGAGAACTTCCTCAATACTGCCACGTACCACCTCTTCAAACATTTTCGTCAATTCTCGCCCAAGGATAACCTTCTTTTCGGGTGCAAATTCCAAAAGTAGTGTCAGATTCTTGATCACGCGATGTGGCGATTCGTAATAAATGACGGGAATTTCGGAAGCTTCTACTTTTTTAAAATATGTCTCCCGTCCTTTCTTGTGTGGAGGAAAACCCAAAAATGTAAACTGCTGCATATCAATACCAGCCACACTAATAATTGAAGCCAGGGCTGAAGCACCAGGAATTGGCAAGACGACAATACTGTTGGCAATCGCCTCCGCCACCAAAATATTCCCGGGATCGGAAACGCCTGGGGTGCCCGCATCAGTTACCACAGCGACATTTTTGCCAGCCAGAATTTCATCAATAATTTTCTTAATTTTATCGTCTTTTGTATGTTGATGATATACAATCGCTTGTGTCTCTATGCTATAATGATTAAGCAATTTTCGAGTAACTCTAGTATCTTCACACGCCACCATATCAACCTCTTTCAAAACACGCAGTGCGCGAAGAGTGATGTCCTCAAGATTACCAATTGGAGTAGCAACTATAAATAAAATTCCTGCTTTCATAAGATTTAAATCTTTTTTATTGATTATTGAAGAACAAATTTTTTTGAGAAGTTTCTGTTTGAGAATCCATATTTTCTCTGAATTTTTTTGTTTCTTGCGCGGGACTCGCGTGACCACAAAAAATTTTAGTTATCCTTCAAAATCTATGATTTTGTCCGGATAACATATACCCGGAGGGTGAAGCTAGAAAATATGAGATTCGAGTTTAACTTCGAATAAAAATTTTGTTCTTCAATAATCAAGACTATTCTTAAAAACACTAATATGATTTTAACAACTCACGCCCTTGTCGGAGCTGCCATTGGGAAATATATTCATAATCCCATAGCTTTAACGGCTATCTTAATTCCCCTTCATTATACTCTGGATATTTTTCGCCATGGGGAATATTTAAATAAAAATTCGACTTTCAAAAACACAACCTGGAAAGTACTACTTGATCTTTTTATTGGGGGTACAATTATTCTTTTTGCAATTTATGCTAAAAATATATCCCCCTCAATTTCCAGCTCAATAATAATAGGTGCAATTATCTCAATGTTTCCTGATTTGTTAACAGTACTCTATTGGAAACTTAATTTCAAATTTTTAGAAAAAATATACAAATTTCATCAATGGGTTCATAAATTTCCACATGATTCAAAAGAAAGACAATGGACATTTAGAAATGCTAGGAATGATATTATTTTCTCAATATTGGCAATTTTCTTATTATTTCTATAACCCTTCTGCTAAATAAAAATTTTGAGGATACTTTTTTGTTTTTGCACTTAAAACAAGTCTCATTAGTGTTACTGTCAAAAAGTTGCAATTGTTTTTCTGTGCAAAAACAAAAACGTATCCGAATAAATTTTTCGCATTAGCAATGTTACAAGTATTTCGCAGTCCAACTCTTCTTATCTTTTTTTAATTGATCTGGCGTACCAGCAAAAGTAAGATAACCACCAAGGTCGCCACCATCCGGTCCAAGCTCAATCACCCAATCAGCATCGCGCACCACATCAAGATTGTGTTCAACCACAATCACAGTATTTCCTTTATCAACCAATGCATTAAGAACACTCAACAATTTTCTAATGTCATCAAAATGAAGTCCTGCGGTTGGTTCATCCAAAATATACAAAGTACTGCCAGTTGATTTTCGCGCAAGCTCAGTGGCAAGCTTAATACGTTGAGCTTCTCCACCAGAAAGATTTGTTGCACTTTGACCAAGTTTCAAATATCCAAGTCCAACATCTTCCATAGTTTTAAGTTTTTCAGCAATAAGCGGATGCCTTGCAAAAAATCGCAGTGCTAAACGCACATCCATATCCAAAATCTGCGCCACGTTAAAACCTTTGTATTCTATTTCAAGAGTTTTTTTGCTAAATCTTGTTCCTCCACAAGCTTCACATTTCACATACATATCAGGCAAAAGATGCATTTCTATTTTCTTTGAACCTTCACCTTGGCACACTTCGCAGCGCCCACCTTTCATATTAAAACTAAAGCGACTAGCAGTATAATTTCTGTTCTTTGCCTCCTCCACGCCAGCAAACAAATCGCGAATATGTGAAAACACTCCGGTATAAGTTGCTGCATTTGAGCGCGGGGTGCGTCCGATTGGATTTTGATTAATACTGATAACCTTTTTAATATGCTCAAATCCTTTGATTTTTTTGTGCTTGCCAGGAAGATCTCGTGTGTTATAAAAATGTCGCGATAATGCTTTGGCTAAAATATTTTTTACCAAAGTTGATTTTCCACTGCCTGAAACTCCACAAATAACCACAAATTTTTCCAATGGAATACTGATATCAACTTTTTTCAAATTGTTTTCTTCTGCCCCGAGAATTTCAATGAACTTACCATTTCCACTTCGGTTTTTTTTCTTTTCTGAAACTTTTTTCTTTTTAGATATATATTGTGCGGTAAGATTTTTAGATTTAATAAGTTGATTATAATCTCCTTCAAAAACTACGATCCCACCTTCTTCTCCTGCCCCCGGACCCATATCAACAATCCAGTCAGCAGCTTTAATAATGCTTTCATCGTGCTCAACCACAATCAGGGAATTGCCAACATTTTGCAGGGCTTTAATAGTATTAATAAGTTTTTCCGTGTCTCGAGAATGAAGTCCAATGGAAGGTTCATCTAAAACATACACAATCCCCATCAATTGAGAATTTAACTGTGCGGCCAAACGAATACGCTGAGCCTCGCCACCAGAAATTGTTTGTGCAGATCGTCCCAAATTTAAATATTCCAACCCAACATTTTCAAGAGCACTAAGACGCTGCAAAATTTCTCGCACAATCGGTTTACCTATACTTTTTTCCTGTGTTGTTTGAACCCAATTTTCAACATCCTCAAAAAATTCTCGCAGATGGGTTATACTCATTGAAACCATCACGTCTATTGTTTTTCCTTGAACTTCCACTGCCAAAAATTCTTTCTTAAGACGCTTGCCATCGCAAGATGGACAAGTATGCGCAGTCATATATTTTTCAATTTCACTGCGCACATAATCAGATTTTGTTTCTTGATATTTTTTTTCTAATGCCGGAATTACGCCTTCAAATCCATCATTACCATAAAGCACAATTTTCAAATTTTGCTCGGATAATTTTTTGACCGGCACGTTCATTGAAAATTTATATTTTTTTGCAACATCTTTAAGTGTCAAAAGTTGCACACTTTGTCCGCTTATTTTTCCACCAGATTTGCTCCAAGGTTGAATTGCACCCTCCATCAAAGAAAGATTTTTATTTGGGATAATAAGTTCTTCATTTACTTTTAAAGTGTAACCTAAACCGGAGCACAAATCGCATGCTCCTTCTGGACTATTAAAAGAAAAATGTCTTGGTGTCACTTCTTTTATTTTTACCCCGCACTTGGAACAAAAGAAATCTTGATTATAGTTACGTTCTTCAATATTATCAAACAAGATCTTCACTGAATTGCCACCATTTTTCATTGCTGTTTCAATAGAATCCAACATTCTTTCCACATCAGGTTTTTTCTTATCAAGTACAATTCTATCAATAACCATCTCAATATCAGTTTCAATTTCACGTTCACTGAGCATCATAGCTTCCGCCACAGTAAACATTTTTCCATTGAAACGCACGCGAGCATAGCCCATTTGTGCAATATGTTTTAGCAATTCTTTTCCAACAGCAATATCTTTCGGCTTTGCCAAAATAGCAATTTGCGTGTGATGAGAAAATGTTAAAATTTCATCCAAAATTTCCTGATTACTTCTTTTTTGCATTGATGTCCCACACTCCGGACAATGCAAAACTCCAATTTTTGCATACATAATGCGCAAATAATCATACACCTCAGTCAATGTTCCCACTGTTGAACGAGGTGAACGTGAAATACTTTTTTGATCGATTGAAATCGGAGGAGAAAGATTTTCAATTTTATCCACATCAGGCTTCACTGATGGATCCAAAAAATTTCGCGCATATGAAGAAAGACCTTCCATATATCGACGGTTTCCTTCGGCATAAATAGTATCAAAAGCCAAGGATGATTTCCCAGAACCCGAAAGACCCGTGATTACCACGAACTTATCCCGTGGGATATTAACATCAATGTTTTTCAGGTTATTGACTCGCGCACCCTTAATAATAATCTCATTTGTCTGTTTCGAGTTTTCTTTTTTAGAAGCCATAATATATAGAAGAGTTATGAATTGTGAATTGAAAATTGTCTAGAGAATGATATCAGAAAAATAGCCAGATGTAAAGCCTAGACCAAAAACAAGAAAAACAGACCTACCAGCTGCAGAGGTCTGTTTTTTTATTTAAGTTTGATATTATTTTTATTCCATCAAAGAACTGAATTTTGCAAACTCATAAAATCCAAAAGTAAACACGGCCATCATAACGATTGGCGCAACCAAAGAAACATAATTTCTTTTGCCAGGTTTGAATAATTTTAGCAGCAGTGAATTACTTACCACTGAAATCGAACTCAAAGCCATCGCAAGTCCTGCTAGTTCTGGTTTCAAAATAAGTCCGAATGCAAAGAACACACGAGCGGCAATCGGAATACCAATCGCGTTGTAAAACAAAGCAAAGAACATATTTTGTTTAATCTTACTCATAGTTTCCTTGGAAAGTTGAAACGAGATAACAACGTCATTTAAGTCACTCTTCATGATTACAATGTCTCCCGCTTCCATAGCCACATCAGTTCCTGATCCCATGGCAATTCCAACATTTGCCTGAGCAAGTGCTGGGGCATCATTAACACCATCTCCAACCATAGCCACTTTTTTACCAGTAGCTTGAAGTTTTTTGACTTCATTGGCTTTATCTTCTGGCAAAACTTCTGCCAAAATATTGGTAATTCCAACTTGCAGACCAATCGCTTTTGCTGTGCGAGCGTTGTCTCCAGTAATCATCCAGACATCAATTCCCATCTTCTTCAATTTTTCAACAGCTTCTCGCGATGTTTCTTTGACAGTGTCAGCAACTGCAATGATTCCAACTATTCCCTCCTTGGTTGCCAAAATCATCGCGGTTTTGCCTTGCTCTTCAAGGCGTGCCATTTTTCGTTCGATTTTTTTAACATCCAAGTTTAAAGTTTCAATCATCAACTTACGCGTTCCAATGAAATAAGTTGTTCCACTTACATCTCCCTGCACACCGCGACCGGTTATCGAGTTGAAATTTTGAACTTCCTCCAAATCAATATTTTCTTCCTCAGCATAATTACAGATCGCTTCCGCCAAAGGATGCTCGGAAAGTTTTTCCAAACTGGCAGACACAGCTAAAACTTCATCTTCATCTAGATTTCCCAAAGCCAAAATATCGGTAACTTCCGGCTTTCCATGTGTCAGCGTTCCAGTCTTGTCAAAAATGACAGCGGAAATATTTGAGGCGGCTTCAAGAGCTTCACCGCCTTTCACTAAAATTCCATACTCGGCGCCTTTGCCAGTTCCCACCATGAGTGAGGTTGGTGTGGCCAAACCGAGCGCGCACGGGCAAGCAATCACAATCACCGAGGTGAAGGCCATCAAAGAAAACGCCAATGTTGCACCCAGCGCGAAGTACCAAATTAAAAATGTCAGGATTGCAATTCCAATTACAGCTGGCACAAACCAGGCTGAGATGTTATCCGCGAAACTTTGAATCGGAGCTTTTGAGCCTTGTGCTTCTTCAATCAAGCGAATGATTTGGGCCAGCGTCGTTTCTGATCCGACACGAGTAGCCTCAAATTCAAAACTTCCAGTTTTGTTGATTGTTCCTCCAACGACAATGTCGCCCACGTTTTTTTCAGCCGGGATGCTTTCTCCTGTAATCATGGATTCATCCACTGCCGAAGATCCTTTCGTTATTTTTCCGTCCACCGGAACTTTTTCTCCAGGACGAACAATAATAATATCGCCGTGAATCGCATCATCAATTGAAATATCAACTGTTTGACCATCGCGGATCACGCGAGCTGTCTTTGCTTGAAGTCCCATCAACTTCTTGATCGCATCAGAAGTCTTTCCTTTTGTCCTAATTTCTAACCACTTACCCAAAATTACAAATGTAATAAGATATGCCGCAGTCTCAAAATATAGATCAGGAATTTTCATGCCAGCTCTTCCAATCAAAGAGTTGTTAGCAATAACATACGTCACATAGTTATATAAACTATAGAAAAACGCAGTTGAAGTTCCGATTGCAATCAAACTGTCCATATTAAATGTTTTCATCTTAAGTGATGACCACATTCCCTTATAGAATCCGGCTCCAATAATAAATTGAACTGGAATTGTCAAAAGCAATGAAAACACACCTATGTATGGAGCAAAGGCTTTTTCCCCAGGAAGCCACTTGAAGAAATCAAATCCCATAAAATATAACATCGGGAAACTCAAGATAAAACTGAAAATGAATTTAGTGAAAAGCGTTGAACTTTCTTTCTCGCGTTTACGAGTTTCATATTCCGTATCTTTTGCATCAACTTGTTCTCCTTTGTAACCAACTTTGGCGATAGCATCCGTAAGAGTTTTCACGCTCGAAACATTTTCATCAAAAAGAATGGAAGCCTTCTCGGCTGAAAAATTTACCGTTGCCTGCTTAACTCCTGGAGTTTTTTTAAGTTGTCTTTCAATAATATTGGCGCACGAACTACAATGCATACCAAAAAGTGACAAACTTACACGCTTGCTTGAATCTCCCACCTTAGTAGCTGCATTTGCCACTATATTGTCGTCTGATACAATGACAGCCTTTTTCAATTCTCGAACGTCACTGGCGACATCTAACATTACTTTTTTTAATTCCCGCAGATCATTTGATTTGGCTTCAATATTTTCTTCGTCTGTTATCACTGCTACATAACCAGCTTTCTTAATTGCGTCCAAGATTTCTTGTTTGGTACTTTTCTCATCATCAATAATCAATTCCGCAATACCAGTTTTTGCATTAATCGTAATTTCACTAATACCAACAAGCTCCCCAAGTTCCTCCTTAACAATCATCTCGCATGACTCGCAATGCATGCCAGTAATTTGCAATCTTATTTGCTTTTTCATATTAAAATTAAATTAATTGTATTAAATTTTTGTAACTGTATGCCCTGCCATTTTCACAGCCTCGCCAATTTCATCAAGCCCAATTTCACGACTAGCTTGAATCGCAGCTTCTCCATCTTCTTTAATGTCAACACTTTCCACCCCTGCTATTTTTTCGATTTTCATGGTTGCCAATTTAACGCACGATTCACAATGAAAACCATTTACTTTAAATTTAATTTCGTTCATATTATTATATCAATTTATTTATAGATTTACATTATTACAATTAGGAATAAAAATTATTCAACGGTTATAGTTCCCCGTGGCACACCCATTGCACAGGTAATCTGATACACACCTTTTTTAGAAGGAGTAAACACCATTTCAATTTTTTTACCAGCTATAAGTTGAAAGACATCATCACTAAGCCCCGGCAGAGCGACTGTACTCATACAGCCTTGACCATTTTCTTTTACGTCCACTGCAAATTTGACTGGCTGACCGACTTTGACCGTAAAGGTATTGGGCTGCATATCATCATTAAGAGTATAGGAAGTTTTTATCACTTGCTCATCTACTTTTGCAGTGTCGGATACTGGTGCAATTTCAACCTTTCCTTCAGCAGGAACAACAGGCTTTCCCCCTCCACCACAGCCTCCACAACCTCCTCCAGTCGATCCAGACCCCCCAGAGCCACAAGTTCCCGCTGCCGCAGAAGCCACCCCTTGAGTCGTTGTGATGTTTGCAGCGTCAACCGAGCTATTCCCTGCCTGTCCCGCAGACGAGTCATCCACCACCGTAAACGCTCCAGTGTACATTCCCATAGAACATGAAAATGGAATCTTACCCGTTTCTTTTGGTGTAAATTCAATAACGTTTTCACCTGCTTTTAAAGTTTTTTGAATTTTCAAACTTGAAACCACAAGACTGCTGGCACAAGAATATGGAGCCTGAGCGTCAATAACCCATTTGACTGGGACACCTTTTTTAATCGTGAATTTGTTCGGAGAATATCCACTAGCAATTTCCTTCATCCTTACAACCTGCACGCCGTTTTCCATCGTCACATTAGGATCGCTAACTTGTTTGTTATTTGTTGTTTGTTGTCTATTGTTTGTTAATATTTGTAGACCAGTTAAATTATAACCATTGGCAATATTAAACATCGCCAAGAATACCACGAGAATTCCAGCAAATTTGAAAAATCTTCGTGCAAAAATTCCGCGCACCACACTGGCCAAACCACCTACGCCCAAAAGTCCCGGCGCCGTTCCCAGGGCAAAAATTCCCATAATCAATGCGCCCTGCGTGAAGCTTCCACTACTCACAGCATAAAGTTGCATCGCTTGCGTGAAACCGCAGGGAAGAAAGAATGTCAGCCCTCCCATAATGAATGAATTTTTATGACTATATTCTTTGGTATGATTTTTTATGCCCAAGGCATTGCTAATACTTTTCGGTAAAGTTATTCCACCATTTTCCAAACGGGGAAAAATTCCGATCAACTTAAGTCCGAGCGACAACATCACAATTCCCACCGCAATCGTCAAAATTCCCAAAGTCACCCCTGACAATTGAAATGAAGATCCAATCAAGCCGAGCATTCCACCCAACAAGGCGTAAATCACAATCCTGCCAGCATTGAAAAATAAATGTGGACGAAACTTTTGCGCGGCAGTAGCCTCAGGATGTTTCTCGGAATGACGAGCAGAAATTCCCAAAATCAAACCTCCAACCAATGCCATACAAGTTGAAATCCCAGCTGTAATTCCCACCAAAAAAACCACACCCAAGCTCGATGGATTTGATGCGGAACTTACTCCAATGTCAGCTAGTCCTAAATTTTTTGCAATCAAATAAATACCAAACAGAAACAAAAAAGCGATCCCCAAATCTTTATATTCATTTATATTCCGACTGAACAACGGTTTTTTTTCTCTCACTCCAACTGTATAACCAGCTTCCCTGATGGCTTTTTCTATTTCCACCATACTAGGTTTTTGAGATTCGTAATAAATATCAGCTGTTCCCTTCTTACAATTGACGTCTATTTTTTTGATCTTACTAATTTCAGACAGTTTGTTCTCAACAAGAATTTCACAAGACTTGCAATGCATTCCAACAATTGGAACTGTTATTTTTTGCATATTATATAAGTGTTTATTTTTTTAAGTATACCAAAAACCACCCTTATTTCAAAAGGGCAAACAAGAAAAAAGATTTATTCCTTCAGAAAAACTGAAGAAATAATATCCGGCTTCGGTGGCGAAGCAGAAGATAATTCTATTAATTTATATTGAAAAATATAATTTGGATCAATAACAGTTTCAGTGCCAAGAGAAGAAAATTTAATATTCTGATTGAAAGTAGAAGCTTGGATTGCTGAAGCACCACCCTGCTTGTTTTCACAGCAAGGTTTTAATGCATTATTATCCGTAGTTTCATCTTGATGTATAATGACATTTACAGTGTTTACTGAATGCATTGTTTGATTCAATGTAATATTATTATCCATTGAATTCATTTCAGCCGAAGCAACCATTCCATCAGAAAAACCACCCACAATTACAAGAATTGCAGCAAGTAGAAAGCTTGGCAAAATTTTTCGTGATATTTTTTTTATCATATTTTCATTCCCATTGCACAAAACTGAGTTCGCCTATCTTCCCGAATCTCAGTCTTGATTTGTAATTATTCATACGCAACACTTCAAACTGTCTTTCAATTAATTTCACAATTGACAATTCATCAGTCTAGCTGTATAAATATATTTCAACAGTTACTTCACAAAAAACCGCCAAAAGGCGCAAATATGAAAGGAGAACACCCGTGAAAACATTACTTATCAACGAAACTGAAAACCCCGAGGAACTTAACATGATGCTTGGTTTTGACCTTGGTCTGAGAGAATACCAAGTTAGGGCCATTTTTCCATCGCTCGAATATGCATTAATGGTTCTCAAAAAAAGTCCTGGGGAATTCAAATTTATCGTAATTGAGCCTCACAAAGAAATGCTCATAAAAAAATTCGCTATGATTAACACCCTGTCTAAAAATTTTCCAGGCATTCCAATCCTAATTATAGGCGAATCACGATTTACACGTAGTAACTTACTAAATAATAAGCTAAACAACTTACACCACTTTGAAACACTGGAAGGTGCAGCACGCTTCATTGCAATACATCCAAATTCAAAAGAATAATCTTAAATGATACCGAATTACATACAAAAGAGACAGCCATAGTTGGTTGCCTCTTTTTTCTTTTCAACAATAACAAAACAAATTTTACCATATGAAGTAGAATGGTAAAGATGATATTTTCTCAATCCTTCTATATGTAGTTGTGTAGTAGGATTTTATTTTAAAGAGTTTTTGCTGCGTAATTTTCGGTGATAAGAGATTGCAAAACGGTGAGCTTCATCCATAATGAATTTCACGAGATTGTCATCTTGAAGTACATTCACAATTAGTGAATTGGCATTTATTTGTAGATTAGTATTATATCTAATATCAAGTTTTTTGCGTGTCGGACCTTTTGCTACACCAACAATCCCAACCACTAATCCCAGCTCTTCGTGCAGCAATTTCTCTGCCATATTAACGTGTCCCTGTCCGCCATCTAGTAAAATCAAATCTGGCATCGCCCAATCATTATTAAATCTTCGCGACAAAACTTCTTTCATCATCGCCACATCATTACTACCATTTACTGTTTTAATTTTAAACTTACGATATTGAGATTTGTTAGCTTGCCCACCTGCCTGTCCGGTAGGCAGGTTTTCAAAAACTACCATTGAGCCAACAGCGTGATCGCCTGAAATATTGGAGATATCATAAGCCTCTATACGGGCAGGCTTTAGCTTATTAGGCGTTAGCTTTTTAGAAAATTCAACAGGCTCAAAATCTCTTGTCATCAACGCGACGTCGCGAATATGCTGCAGGGCAAAAATTTTGTTTCGCAAAACTGCCGCTTTTTCAAATTCATTTTTTTTGGCAAAAGTTTGCATCTCTTTTTCCATTCTTGAAATCAAACTTCTTTTCTTGCCCTGTAAAATCATTTCTATTCCGCGGATATTTTTTTTATAATCAACCTTAGAAATAGCATCACTGTACGGTCCAGGACAAAGACCGATTTGAAAATCCAAACATCCCTTTTCAGTTTTTTGTTTACCCGCATGAAAAGGAAAAATCCTGCGAATAATTTTAAGTGCAATCTGCATCTGTTGCTTGCTCGTATATGGACCGTAAATAGCTTTTAGCTTATAACTTTTAGCTTCTAGCTTTTCAAGATCAATATCGGTTTTCCTAAAAATCAAAAATTTTGGAAATTCTTCTTTAGTTACAACAAAATAAGAAAATGATTTATCATCCTTTTCCAAGGTATTATATTTCGGCTGATGTTTTTTAATTAGATTGCTTTCCAAAATCAAAGCCTCCAGCACTGAATCAGTTTGCTCAAAATCAATGTCAGCCACTTGAACCACCATCAAACCAATCCACTCACTTCTGCCTACCACAATATCCCCTCGAAAATACGATCCCACGCGGCTTTTAAGATTAGTCGCCTTACCAATATACAAAATCTTGCCATTTTGATCACGGAAAAAATACACCCCCGGCGTTATAGGCAATTCTTTAATTTTATCGCTTATTATTGACATTTTATTAAAATAAGACTATAAATGAAAACTGTAGTAACTTGACATTAACATAACAATAAACGCCAAAAAAGGCAAAAAGGAGAATCTCCATGAAATACAAGCTGACACAACAAACAGTGATATGCCTTGACGAAATATTGGAAAGTATTAAGATGCGCACTATTAGCGCGAAACAGCGTGAATGGCTAAAAGAAAAAATCAAGGAAATAAAAGAAGGTCAGTTTTCAGTTGCAGACTACGAACAGAAATTGAATAAGATATTAACATCAATGCATAGACAGGTAGAAATTAGCTATTCTCATAATTCAAACCACTGTGAAACTTTTGCTTTTCTTCACATGAAATTGCTGCACATTTTTGAAAATCGTTTTTTTATAGAAAAAAAATAACAAATAAAATTTATTACAAAGGGCGGAAGTTTATTTGGCTAAATCGTCAAAGAAAACTTCCGCCCTCTTTTTTTATCTATTTCCAAAAAAACCAAACTTCATACGACCGCTTGTGCTTTGGTCTTTTTTACTTTATGAACTTTATAACTAAGTTATACTCTTCGGCTTCAAAACCTGCCGCAGATATTTGGCGGTGTAACTTTCTTTGTAATATTTGATAACTTCTTCTGGTGGACCCGTTACGACAATTTTTCCACCGCCATCGCCACCTTCAGGTCCCATATCAATAATCCAATCTGCCGTTTTAATCACGTCCATATTGTGTTCAATAACAACCACGGTATTTCCTGCATCAACAAGACGATTGAGCACGGTTAAAAGTTTTTTAATATCATCAAAATGAAGACCGGTGGTTGGTTCATCTAAAATATACAAAGTGTCTCCTGTTGCGCGACGAGAAAGTTCCGAGGCAAGTTTTATTCTTTGCGCTTCGCCTCCAGAAAGGGTGGTTGCGCTTTGTCCAAGTTCAATGTACCCCAAGCCAACTTCTTCGAGGACTTTTAACGGTTCATAAATTTTTGAAAGTGCACCAAAAAATTCCACACCTTCTGAAACTGTCATCGCTAGCACTTCAGAAATATTCTTGCCTTTATATTTAACTTGTAAAGTCTCACTATTATATCTTTTGCCACTACAAACATCGCACGGCAAATAAACGTCAGGCATAAATTGCATTTCGATTTTAAGATATCCTTCACCACTGCAATTGTCGCAACGTCCGCCAGCCACATTGAATGAAAATCTACCCGGACCATATCCTCTAAGCTTAGCATCTTTTGTCTGCGCAAACAGTTCGCGAATATGAGTGAAAAGACCAGTGTAAGTGGCAGGATTTGAGCGCGGCGTACGACCAATCGGAGATTGATCAATCATAATAACTTTATTGATATTTTCGATTCCAATAATTTCATTATGTTTCGCAGGCACATCAAGTGCACGATGCAATTTGTTGGCCAATGCCTTGTACAAAGTTTCTTCTACCAATGTTGATTTTCCACTGCCAGAAACTCCAGTAACACAAGTAAAAACCTTAAGTGGAAATTCCACTGTCACATTTTTAAGATTATGTTCACTTGCTCCACGCACCGTGATGCTTCTTTTTCTTTTCATTTGCCTTCTAAATTTTGGAATTTCAATTTCAAGCTCGTGGCGTAAATATTTTCCCGTCAATGATTTTGGATTATTAATAACATCTTGGGGCAATCCTTGTGCCACAATCTCGCCACCATGCTTTCCAGCTCCTGGTCCAATATCCACCAACCAATCAGCAGAGCGCATCATTTCCTCGTCATGTTCAATCACAATCAAGGTATTACCTATTTGTTGTAGTTGTCTTAATGTTTCAATAAGTTTCGCATTATCACGAGCATGTAGTCCAATAGAAGGCTCATCTAAGATATATAAAACTCCAACCAATTGTGATCCAATTTGAGATGCTAAACGTATTCTCTGCGATTCTCCACCAGACAAAGAATATGCTGCTCGACCAAGAGTCAGATAATCCAAACCAACATTATTCAAGAAAACTAAGCGCGCAACAATTTCTTTTAAAATTCTACCAGCAATCAATTCCTCTCTGGTAGTTATTTTTAAATTTTTGAAAAATTCTATACATTGCCAAATACTAAGCGCTGAAATTTCATAAATATTTTTACCCCCAACACTAACAAGCAAGACATCACTTTTATATCTTGTTCCCTTGCAAGTCGAACAAGGTTTTTGCGACATATATTTTTCAATGTCAGTGCGCACTGCATCAGAAGTTGTCGTGCGATATCTTTCCTGTAACCACGCCACCACACCCTTCCAACGCACATTATAATGACCGCTGCCACTTTTGAAGTGATATTTAACTTTTATCAAATCCTCATCCTCAGTTCCATACAACAAAATATCAATTTTATCTTTTGATAAATCCCGAAGTCTTTTATTATCTGGAATACTGTAATATTGCGCAACAGCCTTAAGTACTGTTCCTTGATAGTTATTAGGTTTAAAACTCCAAGGCATAATAGCTCCTTCACCGATAGTTTTGTTTAGATCTGGCATAACACGCGCAGGATCAATTTCTTTTTTCATACCCAATCCTTCGCAACCTTCACAAGCGCCATAGGGGGAATTAAAAGAAAAAAGACGCGGCTCCATTTCAGGAAATTCAATATCATGAATAGGACAAGATAAATTCTGATTAAAAATCTGCTCTACTGCACATATATCATCAACTTTTTTATTTTTTGAAATTTTAGATTTTAATCCTAATTCCTCATTCCTAATTCCTAATTTCTGTCCTATGCATTTTACCTTCACAATCCCGTGCGAAAGTCTGAGTGCTTTTTCAACTCCTTCAAAAATTCTACTGAGATTTTCTTCATTAACAGCAATATTGTCAACAATAATATCAATGCTGTGTTTATTATATCTCCCTAATTTTATATCTTTAAAGTTTTCTAATCTTTCCAATTTTCCATCCACAATTGCCTCTGAATAACCACGTTTCCACATATCATCCAACATAGATAAGTATTCACCTTTTCTTTCGCGTACAATTGGCGAAGAAATTTCAATTATTTGCGATTTGCTTTTTCCACCCATGTCCAAAATTCTGTCCACAATTTCATCAGTGGAAAGTTTTGAAATTTCTCGTCCGCAAATACTACAATGAGGTATCCCGACTTTAGCAAAAAGAAGTCTTAAATAATCATGAATCTCAGTGACTGTCCCAACAGTTGATCGCGGATTATGAGAAGTCGATTTTTGATCTATAGAAATAGCTGGCGAAAGTCCCTGGATATAATCAACATCAGGTTTATCCATTTGCCCTAAAAATTGTCTGGCATAACTTGATAAACTTTCCAGATATCGTCTTTGTCCTTCAGCAAAAATAGTATCGAATGCCAAAGTTGATTTTCCGCTCCCTGAAAGACCTGTAAAAACAATGAATTTGTTCCTAGGCAATTCCAGATCAATATTTTTTAGGTTATGCTCACGCGCACCCTTGATGATTATTTTATCTTCCATAAATTTTATTAGAAATGCAAAAACCTTCCCCTTTTGAGGTACTAAAATTACTACGCTAAACCATTCTATTACTTTCCATACACTATACGACAAAGCTTCAAATTTATCAATACAAAAAGCAAGGGCATGAAATTTACACCGTTGTGACATGCGTAGGTAAAATACAAGCGATGAGCGTTAAAAAATTTTGAAACGTAGCGCCCGCCAGTAGGCGTAGGCGCGCAGTGTAAATTTTAGCGAAGAGTGAAGTATTTGCCCCAGCAATGAGCAAGGTGTAAATTTTATGCCCTTGCTTTTTCCTAACGAAAAAGAGGAGCCATTAGCTCCTCTTTTTTTAAACAGTAGAATAAACTCTAATTCGCTGGTGTTGCGCAAGATGCAGCAGATGCAGCCCCTCCTGCTGCAGCAGCCTCATCATCAAATCCAGCTGCAGGAGATGTGGCAGATAATTTTGCCTGACATTCCTTTGGTTGAGTTGTAAATCCTGAACAAATAGCTTTCAAAACGCTTGCGCTATCGCGACCAGATGAAACAGTTGTTCCATTAATCACAAGTGTTGGAGAACCTTGCACTCCAAATTTCACAGTTTCTTCCTTGTTCAATCCCATCGCTTTTTCTGTTGGATTAAATTCCTTGTTGGTATCAGCAACACAAGTTGCGACACTAGCAGCATTAACCCCTGCAGTTTTCATACAAGCAGCCGCCGTACCTTTGCTGTCTTTCCAAAAACATTTTAGATAATTGTTCAACTTAGTTGGCTGTGTTTTTCCAATGCAATATTGATTAACATTTTCAGTAACTTCTTTTTGTCCGTGCAAAGTATAATCAACAAATTTTACATTGAATTTTATTTTTGCTCCAAGCGCTTCAACTGCTGGTAAAACACCTCTTTCCATTTGAAGTCCATATGGGCAATAACTCATCACAAACAAGTCAACAACTGGCACATCGGTTTTGTTTTCAGCTTCTGTTTTTTCAGGAGCTTGCGCTTGAGCATTTGGATCAGCTGGTTTTTGATCCAAATCGATAACGCCTTGTGCTTGGATAAGCTTTTTCCCATCACGAGTTACAAAAATTGGAATTTCCTGCTTATCTACAGTAACTGTAATTTTATATAAATCCCCCTCTTTATTAATATCTTTAATCCCAGTCTTTGCTGTTGCTGGTACATTTTCACTCAAAAATTTCTCCACCTTAGTTTTCACAGCCTCTGGACCAAGATCTATCTTTTCTCGATATTGCTTGTATCCGTAGCTTCCCGCAATCAAAAGCAATAAAATAACAACAGCAGCTATAATACCTTTGTTTTTGCAATTAATTTTACATGGACCATTTCCACAACATCTTTTTTTCATTTTTTCAACAAAAGAAACTTTTTTTCCTGCCTCCCCGGCAGATAAATCAACTTTTGTTTCTGACGCTTCCAATATTTTGTCTTCTACTTTGTTTTCATTTTCCATAAAATACAACTAATTAATGCTTAAAATTATTTAGATATTTAACACTTAACCCATTTTACAGGGCTATTCGAAATAACACAAGGCAATAAAAAAAGACCCCTTACTATTTCTATAGCTCGAGGTCGCTTTTTTGTTGAGCACTGAACAACGGTTGCCTCTACATTGAAACATCCTCGTTTAGAAGCGCTACTGGATGAATCTCGCACATACTGACGTCCAACCATAATAGACTGGCATGATATCGTCCATTTATTTCCCGAATTAACTGCCGCACATGAAGACTCTTGTCATATGCTTCAAAAATAGGGTCCAAGAAAACCAGACTATTCCATTCCGCACGAATACATGCAGGGTTCTCCAGCAGAAAATCGAGAATATTACCATGAACAGCTTGGATCGAGCGCAATGGATACAATTCAAGCAATTTTCTGCCAAGAATTCCTCCGCACCTTCTTTGTTCTTTAAAAAGGAATGGTTTTATCATGGCTGGATTCCAGACCAAAATACCACCTTCAACATGCTCTTTAAGCGTCATACCTCCAGGAACAAACGGAACACCAGCGCAATTTATTGCATTCTTATTCTCAGTCATGTCCTCCTCCTCTCGGTTAGATGCTTCCTGTTTATATAAAACTGCCTTTATTTTTAAATAACACAAGTCAATGTAATATATCAATTATAAGCTATTTGTCAAAGATTTAAAATAAAAATTATTTCAGCTGCAATTTCCGCAAAGTTGAAATCTCATCGCGGATAAGGGCGGCTTTTTCAAATTCCATTGAACGGGCGGCATTTTTCATCTCTTTCTCTTTTTGTTTAATATACCCAGCGATGTCTTCCAATGATTCCAGACGAGAAAAATCAAGCGGTATTTCAGGATTTATTTCGTGATCCACGATTGATTTAATATTTTTTTCAATTGTTTTAGGAGTAATGTGATGTTTTTTATTATATTCTGCTTGAATTTTTCTACGTCTATTTGTTTCATCAATCGCCCGCTTCATTGAACCAGTAATGTTGTCTGCATACAGAATAACACGGCCATTAATATTTCTGGCAGCTCGTCCAATTGTTTGAATAAGCGAGGTTTCACTCCGCAAAAAGCCTTCCTTATCAGCATCCAAAATTGCTACCGAAGAAACTTCGGGAAGATCCAAACCTTCGCGCAAAAGATTAACCCCCACCAACACATCAAAATCTCCTTTACGAAGTCCTTGCAAAATAAGCACGCGATCCAATGTATCCACATCTGAATGCAAATATTCGCAGCGCACACCATGTTCTTTCAAAAATTCCGAAAGGTCTTCTGCCATCTTTTTTGTAAGTGCAGTAATAAGCACTCGCTCTTTTTTTGCGACAACTTTTTCAATTTCAGCCAGCACATCTTTCACTTGACCCTTAGCTGATTTAATAATAATTTCCGGATCAAGCAATCCAGTTGGTCGAATTATCTGCTGCGCCACACTACTTGAATGCTCTTTCTCATAAGCTGCTGGCGTGGCTGTGGTAAAAATCATTTGATTAATACGCTCTTCAAATTCAGGAAATTTAAGCGGCCTGTTATCATATGCACTTGGCAAACGAAAACCATTTTCAATAAGTGCGTTTTTTCGAGAACGATCACCAGCATACATTGCATTTAATTGAGGAATTGTCACATGCGATTCATCAATGATCATCAAAAAATCTTTTGGGAAATAATCCACCAAAGTATACGGCGGCTCTCCAGCCTCGCGCTCAGTCAAATAGCGCGAATAATTTTCAATTCCATTGCAATATCCAACTTCGCGCATCATCTCCAAATCTTGTTTGGTACGCCTTTCAATTCTTTCGGCCTCCAATAATTTATTATTATCTCTAAAATATTTCACGCGCTCTTTAGCCTCCCTTTCAATTTCACCTAGCGCTTCTTTCATTACAGGTTCCGGTACCACAAAATGTTTAGCTGGATATATCAGGGTTTTTTCAAGCTCACCCAATTTTTCTCCTGTCAAAAAATCATATTCATAAATACGAGCAACCTTGCCTTCTTTCAATTCAATGCGCGTGACAATTTCTCGACTCGGCGTCATCACCTCAATCGTGTCACCTGTCACTCTAAATTTTCCACGCGCCAAAACATCGCTGCGATGATATTGCATATCAATCATTCCTTTCATCAACTCCTCACGATTTTGTTTTGCACCGACAATAACCTCAGCTGTTCCTTCACGATAATAATCCGGTGAACCTAATCCATAAATACATGAAACTGACGCCACGATGATTACATCTCGTCTCGACAAAAGTCCGCTAGTGGCAGCGTGACGCAAGCGATCAATCTCTTCATTTATTTGCACTTCTTTTTCAATATAAGTATCAGACGAAGAAATATAAGCCTCTGGTTGATAATAGTCGTAATATGAAACAAAATATTCCACTGCATTTTTTGGAAAAAAGGTTCGAAACTCTTGCACTAATTGCGCCGCCAAAGTTTTATTCGGCGCAATCACCAAGGTCGGCTTCTGCACATGCTCAATCACATTCGCCATCGTAAAAGTTTTTCCAGAACCTGTTACCCCCATCAATGTTTGAAATTTTTCCCTATGTTCCAAGCCATAGATAAGAGCCTCAATCGCACTTGGTTGATCACCTGCAGGCGTAAATTTTTTATCCAGTTCAAATTTCATAGTAATTAATATTACAACTGAAAACTAAAAATGTCCACTGAAATCAGTTTGACAATGATTCATATAAATTGATAAAATAAAAATACAAAGTTGTTATCTTGCAAAGGAGAAAATAACCATGGAGTGGCCAATAGTGTAATTACTCTATTTTATTTCTCAAAAGTCGCTTATCTCATCAAAGGAGGTGCAATATGAAAGAAAGAGGGTTCCAAGACAGAGACCCAACAGAAGCACGACCCAATGGCGATGGTTAAATTACGAGCTGATTTCCGAGTTGTTATCACTCAAAGGAGGAAACCACTATGCTCAGTGTGCAAATCGTAGCAATCGCGTAGAACATCGAGCGAGGCAGCTGGAGCCGAGGAGACTGCCAACCAGATTTTATCCATAGCATGGAGGATTGACAGAACCAGCAAATTCATAAGAGGATTGCAACACAAGGACATAGCAATATCGGGCGAAACAAGAAGTCGCGAGTATCTGCCTCAACGAAGGCACAGTGCAAAAAACGCGCGCGACAAAAAACTCTGCCCACTTAAGGCGCTTTCCATTGCGAAAGCGCCTTTACTCAGTATAATCTAATCCACATATGAGCTTGAAACTGGCTTTTTCGTAAAAAGTCCTATTTGCTCAAATTATTAAACATTTCTTTCTTTTTCTTTTGCATT
>LBRD01000002.1 GCA_000991245.1 Parcubacteria group bacterium GW2011_GWC1_36_108
GATACCTACTGTCCAGATTCCGAATTTGTATATTGCTAGAATCATTGTTGGAAGGTCTGTCATTTCTTTTCCTCCTTGAAAAAAGCCAGGGAATGATTCTAGGAGGGTGTAGCTTAGTTTTTTGGTTTGGGGTTGAGTTGTTTCACCGCTTGTAAGAGGACGATTATATATCGATTCAGTTCCAGCATCGGGAGCATATGCTGCGGCACCTGCACCACCACCATCATTTTCATATGCATTATTAATAATAGGATCAGCACAATATCCTTGTGCATTTGGTACTTTTCCTGCAACAACACATGCACATTTGCCAGTAGTCGCATTCCATATTCCCTGTCCACCGACAATGCACGCTGATTTTATTTCAGCTGCATAAATGACATCTATTTGCACACCAAAAAATAATCCTACCAAAAGAATTGCAAAAAAAACTCCGCTTCTTTGTTTTTTTACCTGTCGTTCGTGAACGACTGGTTTTATTTTATTTTTCATTTTTAATACAAAATACAAACTAGAATTCTAGTCGATATAATTTTTGATCTATCTTGTTCACAAAATAAAGCGCGTCTTCCGTGGCAGAAAGAAACATATTAATGGAATCATATTTTCCCTTGATATCAGTGGTTTCAATAATGCGATCCTTTTCTCCTGTGGTAATATCCATTTTCCAAAAAGTGTCTTCTGTGGTAAATTTGTTTTCCAAATAATCATTTGGCATAACACTGCCACTAGGAATTCCTACCGGCAGCGCATAGTAAACCGTTTTTCCGTCCTGAGACCAAACACACTTTGAAGCAAATGTTGGAATGCCAAGCTCTTGATATTTGCCATTTATTGTCGCCACCCCAAGCATAATATTTTTGGATCCATTGCTTGCCAATGCGCTTACCAATACCTTATCTCCTTTTAGTGACCACAAATAATCTGCTCCGTACTTTCCACTTACGAGCGTTTTTATCTCCCCTCCTGTTACACCAATCATTTGAAGTTTTGTTTCTTCATTCGCATTTGGAAAATTCCAGAAAGAAACAAATGAAGTAAACGGAATAGGAGCAATAACAATATTTCTGATATCAGTATCAATTATTTTTTGCCACCCACTGCCATCGGGATTTGCAATGTTTAGTGTTCTCTCTTTGGCGACATTATCAAAGTATTTATAGAAAATTTTTGTCCCAATATTGTCCCAAACAGCATTGTCCAAACCGTCTTTTAATGCAACTCCTTTTTGTGAAAGATAATCATATTCATAAAAGGAATATTTGCCATCCTTTTTTATGGTTGTTAAAACCTTGCTATTATCAGGGGACCATAACACATTTTTAAGTCCCGTTAATCTTGTGTCTGAAATTTTTCTTTTTCCTTTACCATCACTTTCCATTTCCCAAACAAATCCAGTGTCAGCATCGTAGTATTTTATTTTTTCAGTTTTCTTATCAACAACAGGCCCCAAAACAGCGCCGTCACTAATAACTGTTATTTTTTCCAATGCCGCCGGCACAATATCAGAATTTTTTATTTCTGTTGTTATTTGTTTTTTTACAGCAACATCTTCTTTAAATGCAAAGTTATAAATACCCAAGAAAAGAAGCACCACGGCCAGCAAAACTGCCGATATTATAAATATTTTTTTCATTTTTATTTTTATATTTTAATTACAAACCGCATGCTTTTTTTGTATTTTTCCATGGACCCCAGTTTATACCGTTATTTGATATCTTACACGCATAATTAATATTTGTCATTGCTGTAGTTGCTGCTGTTTTGCAATTAGCATAGAGTGCTGGATTAATTACCTTGCTAGCATAATTTTCGCCTTCAAAGGCCTTCTGACAATCAAATCCTCCCAGCTTATGTTGCGTAAGATTGATTTGAAATAATCCCCAAGAAAAAACATTTCCATCCGCACCCTTGTCTGATTTACTAGGACTACCAACATTTCCACCACTTTCATAACCACAAACCATTGCGGCTGCTTTTGCATTTGATCCGAAACAGGTTTTTTGCAGAGCTTCCACTGTGCATGGTCCAGTTGTTGGCACAGAGCAATTTCCTCCACCCTCTCCAAATCCTAAAGTATTAACGACTTCTACCGGCGTAAAACTAACATTTATCTTCGTCAGATCCGGATTAATCACATATAGGATTAAATATGCCCCCATTGCTGCTATGATGCCTATCAGAGAGTCATATTGCTAGAATCATTGTTGGAAGGTCTGTCATTTCTTTTCCTCCTTGAAAAAAGCCAGGGAATGATTCAAGGAGGGTGTAGTTTAGTTTTTTGGTGCTTGCTGGAGTTGTTACTGCCGCCTTACACTCTGTTATTTTTATTTCTGGTGCATCCGCAGGATCCATAAAAGATACCGCAAGATTATATTCATCTTTTGTTACACAAACCGCTCCCTGGCCAGGTCCCGTAACCTTATCACAACCACAATTTGTACATTTATTCCCATTAAAGGTTCCTCCACTAAAAATGCATTGTTCCTCTAGTGTTGCAGCTTTTATTGAAACACCAAAAAACAATCCCACTAAAAGAATTGCAAAAAAAACCTTGTTTTTCTGTTTTTTTATTTTATTTTTCATTTTTAATACAAAACAATCGCTACTTTTCTTTTCTAAATAACGTTTCAGGAATAAAAGAAAACAACAGGCCAGTTGCCAATAATAATAAAATAGATGTCAGTGAAATCTTAAGCAAAAAGAATAATTGTGCTGGTAGATGTGTTATCAAACTAGCTCCAAAAAAATTCGATTTTGAGTCAACCATCGCTTGATTAGGATTAGCAATAACATTCAACTGAATATCAGCGTTTTGATTTTCTTCAGTACTATCATATGGAGATATTCCCCAATTTCTATACAGCGCCATACGATTGTTTTTTGATTGTGCAGTGTCTTTATCAATAAGAAGTCCGACGTTATAACTTTCACCTGCCAACTTATCTATAGTAATTTGTAGGTCTTGATTAACATAATCAAGCATCTCTTGACCATCAACTGTCCAATTATATCCAGCTTGTCCAAGAAGCGTCACTTCTTTTCCGCTATATGTTTCCAAAACATTATTACTATAATCCGGATATTTATTGCCAGTTAAATCTTTAGCATATCCCAATAGTTTTGGCCAAGCATTATCGTAATCAGCGGATTTTATTTGTGCTCCCATTTCGCCAATCACAAAGTGCTTACTCACGGTTATTGCCTCGCCGTTTTTTAATCCCCTTGCAACAATATCAATGGCTTCGCCAACGTTGCCCACAATTGGGAAAAACAAAATGTTTCCTTGTGAGCCAGTGCTTAAATCACACTGCGTTGAAATTGTAGCATCGCAATAAATTGGATTGCTATTAACAGTCCATTCAAAAGGAACTACCGTGGTAGTGTTTGTGGAAATGGGAACCTTAACTGCAACTATTTGATTCTTTGAAACAACACACGTTCCGTCGCAATCTGGCATTGGATTATCCCCACTACTTATTGAAAGCATGCCATTTTCTCCTGCAGTAACGGGATACACTTGTATTTTGTCTTGTTGTTGAGTGACTCTTACAATTGCAAATCCTGCAGCTTCTTGCGAACCATCAACTGCACCACCAATAACTGAAACTTTTATTTTTAAATAGAAAACGCCGTTTTTATCGAAAGCAGTTTTTTTATTTTCACTCCATCCACTTTTTATAACCTCATCTGACACATTTAAATTTATAGCTAATTCTTTTTTTCCTAAGCCTGAGGCATCGGCAGCAGAAAAAGCTCCCGATTTTTCCATAGCCGTGGTTATATCAAACCAGCTTGTTGTGTTAATTGGAGGGTTTCCTCCATCTGTGCTTTTTTGCACTGACCATTTATACAATACTGCTTTTTGATTTTGCGTGTTAGTTGTCACTGTGCTGACTTTTAAAATATCGCCTCTGCCATCAGGATCGTTTATCGGGTTTTCTGGCGATGTTACCAATTTAATCCCAAATTTTGAAACACCATCCACCAATGGTTCCAACAGATTTTCTTCTAAACATTCATTCAAATCTATTTCTGCCGTAAAAAAGCCCGTGCATTTTGATTTGTCATTCAGAGGACAGTCCTTCCCCCCAGGACCTTCGAGATAACCACCTCTTTTGTTTTTATTACTCTCTCCCTTGGCGCCTGAAACAAGTTCGTCGTCGGATAATTTTTCAATAGCTTCGCAAGTATTTTTTGAAAATGCCCACGTTCTTTTATACGAACTATCCGCATGCTCTGTTGGAAAAGCAGAATCTCCTTCAATCACAACTCCGACCTGATCTCCGGGGGAAAACATCCAAGAAAATTTATCCACACCAAGTCCTACCACATTTTCTTCATCCTTTCCTTTCCCGTTTGTAGATGTTTTTGTTGGATCTGTTCCCCAAAATTCTTTTTCCGCTAAAGTGAATTTTCCATCGCCTGTTTCATCACTCATCGATGAAGGCAACTGAGCAAAAAGATGTTGACACAAATTTTCATCTGTTTTTTCAAATGTGCAAGTTCCTGTTGCTTCCGTAACTGCAAGAGCTGAAGAACAGGATTGGTTTGCAACAGCATTAAAAGCTGATGCCTGCGCATTAAGCCACGCCGGAACTGGTGGAGTTACAGCAGGACTGTTGGGGTTTACCTCTAATGAACTACAGAGATTATCCTTTGCAAAAATAACTGCTGTATGTGGAGCAGTGGTAGGAAAAAGAGTGTTTCCAGAATCAGCCACACACATTGCTGTCTCTCCATCATAACAATCGACAGAGGCTTGGTAATTTTTAAAATCATTCTCACTAGAAATTTTACAAAAATAATCCTCGTTGGCAACTTCACAAAATTTATTGGTCGTTCTCTCAATTGTTTTTGAAATTGCATATGGCTCCGGAACAATGTGTTGATCAAGCGCATTGGCAGGATCAGCATTCCACGCCTGCGCCTCTGCAATAGCAGCTAGATTGGCCTGATAATCCGCTTCCACATATGCAGGATTAAGTACCGTGCAAGTTTCCTGCTGACCGGATTTAGCACAAGAAAGTTTTGTTCCTGCTGGACAAGCATCGTCTTTGAATAATTCTTCTACTCGCGTTAATTCATAATCTATGCCCGCTGCAGAATCTCTTGCATAGCAATATCGTGGAACTGGCGCATCATATCCCGCAGCTTTATCATCAACAGAACTACTAGCATAACTAATTTTTTTATTTCCATTTTCATCTAATTCTTTTGCATTAAAATCCCCTGCCACAATAATTTTAGCTGCTGCTATTTTCCAATCATTTTCAGTTATTTTACCATCACTGTCTTCGTCACAACTTTCAACATCCCCCGGTTTGTCACTACTAGGAAGTCCACAATTTCCTCTTTTTAAATACCATGTGAAATACAAATTTTTTGGATCAGCCTTAAAAAAACTTGGGAGTGCTGTTGCAGTCATTATTGAACCAGCAGTTCCACCACCTTCAGCAGAAAAAGTAACATCCACTTTCGGAACATCTTGTTTATACATAATACCCTGAATTTGATTCTCCGTCCCATTTATAGGACCCTCAGCATATTTTTCAGCATACGCATCCACATCTGTTTTATTCATAAACTTCTCATACAGCTCGCTAGCCTTTTCTATTTGAATAGGTGCTACGCCAAAAAAAGAAGCTGCATTAATTTCATCAAGCTCAATAGCATACACGCCAATTGGAAACATTTCAACAAAAATCAAACTAAACACCAACATTGTTGAAAATATTTTTTTTGTTTTTTGTTTTATTTTAAACATATATACTTACTTATTTAATCATCTTTATAAAAATAGTATCTAAAAAAACTACTATCAAAAACTGACTTATTCCTGAATATAAAATTGATTTGCTTTTATACGCAATAAATCCTGCAAATGGAGTAAATATCAAATATGGTAAAAACATATAAAACACTACTGAATCCCTGGCACTTAAAACCAATATCACAAAAATAAGTGTTTGTATTAAAATAGCCCAATATTTAAAACTTGATTCAAAAACAAACATTACAAACCCTCTAAAATAAAATTCATACACCGCAATTAAAACAGCAACCACCGCAAATTCATATAAAAGAAACCTGCCAAAATCAATAACAATAAAAAACGGTGCTGCGTAGTGATTAAAAAATCCCAAATATTTTGAAATTACAAAAAAAATAAAACCTACTGCAATTAAGGAATAAAAACTCCACAGTAATCCTTGTCGCCAATCCCCAATTTTAAGACCAAATAAATCAATAGTTCCTTTTAATATAAATTTATTAAACAATATTGGCAGGGCTACAAAAAAAACTAAACTAATAACAGTTTTTTGAAAAATATTATCCCCATTAAAAATTGTATACAAAAAAAGTGAGGCTACTATAAAAAAAACAGTGGTAATTATTTCCTTATTTTTCATATTTAAATTCCTTTTTTATTACTCCAATAATAACATAAATAACCCCTAAAAACAATTTAACCACAACACAAGTAAAGCTTAATAAGTTGTGGATAATTAAATGTATTTAAATTTGTTTATATTTTTAAAAATGAAAACAATAAATTATACATGGACTTAAAAATATACAAAAGTAATTTTAATTCAAAAACACTATTAATGTATTAATTGTATTTTATATAAATATATAATATTTATTATTATTAGTAACTGGTGTTTTGTGTGTAAATGAATAAAAAGTTTTATTTAAAAGAAAAAAGGCAATTTTGTATGTGAATAAGTGTGTGATGAATAATGTAGAAGCGGGTGGATAATGACAATAAAAAATTTAAATAATTTAACAGGTTAACTTGTTCACAGGATTGATAGTTGTTTATACACAAGAAATAAATGATATAAACAGGTTTATCCACAGCTTATACACTAGAAGAGTCTTTTTTAAGGAGAACTAAGACAAAAAGAAGAAAGCTTCCTATGAAAATAAACAAATCTGCTAGATTAAAAAGTGGAAAAAGGGGCTTTAATATGGTTATGAAATCTATAACACAACCAAAAAATGCTCTATCTAAGCCGTTTGAAAGTGCTCCACCTATTAATAAAACAAAAGAAAGGCTCTGTATGGTGGATAAGTTGCCTTTTTGTGTAATATAAAGTAAATAAAAAAGAGTGGATAAAATAAAAAGGCTTAAAAAAGACCAAAATAAAACAGGGTGCAGGTTTAATCCAAAGGATATTCCAGAATTACATATATAAAAACCGCCTATTTGGCGGATTTTATACTTTACAAGCTGATCGAGAAAAATAATCATTCCAACCCCAAAAAATAGTAAACTTAAAACAAAAAAAGGCTTTAAATAAGGTTTTTTATTTTGCATAAACCACTTTAGCAGTTAGTGCACATCTTAGCTGCTGGATAAGCTCGCAATCTTTCAACTGGAATATCAGCATCGCAATTTTCACATTTTCCATATGTACCAATCTCTATTCTTTCAAGAGCCTCAAGGATTTCCTTTAATTGTTTTTCAAGAGTATTTTCCAGCGCCAAATTATCAGTATATTCCTCAACCTCTGAGGCATTTTCGTCCTCATTTGTACCTATTTCATTAAAATTAGTGCTAAAATCGCCAGAATCCGTTGTTGGTTTGCCAATTCTATTAAGTTCTTCTTCTACACGAGTTTTTTCCAAAAGAAGGGCATTTTTTAACTCAGCTATTGTTTTTGAATCTAATGTCATATTATTTTTATTATTTAATTAGTTTGTTATAGAATATATGCAATCCGGGTCTTTTAAGGGGCATTTTTGAAATTTTTGTTTGCCTGTTTTCTTTCCCGCCTACCGGCAGGCAGGTTGGCCAATTATTGCGACAGCAATTCTTTGAGTTCTTGACCATAGTCTTGGGTCAATAATAGCAAAAAATGGGGAAAATGTCTATATAAAAATATTTTTTAAATGATGCAGCGTTGCTGAATTTTCTTTTAAATTAGCCATTATAGTTATTGCATCAAAACGATATTGAGCGTCAAACAATTTATTTTTTGAAATATAAAAAGATGCAGCCTTGTTTAATTTATACAATTTGGCTTTGTTTATATTTTCTTCTGGTAGATTTGATTTGCCAAAACGCTCCACTCTTGTTTTTACTTCAATAAAAACAATTTCTGTTCCATCTTTGGCAATTATATCTATTTCCCCAAGTCGCCGGCCTGTTTCATTGCAAAAATTGGTTGCAAGCACCGCATATCCAATTTTCTTAAGATAACTTACTGCAGCTTTTTCGCCACGTGCACCAATAGAGATATTTGCTTTGTCCGTATTAAGCTTAAACATAAATAGGCAAACAAAAATTAAGCACCGCATTTCATAATTAAAGTCATACATTGCGTATGATTCTAACTCTAGTATAACATAAAAATCCCTATTAAAAGGGATTATAAATGTTCAAAAGAAATGTGAGTGTAAAACCGGATTTCACAATTGCATTTTTCTTGAAGAAAAAAGTATGGAAACCCGGCGCTAGTAAGCGCCCAATTATATATAATATGGCGACTAGCGCCGAGCGTTAGTCGTATGTATCAACATGTGAACTTGAAACTTATAGCCCGGGTGAAGGCAGTTCGAGTTTACCTGTCGCATGTATTTTGTATACATACAGTCTTTCGTATTTGTTCTGAGCTTTTATTCAAATACTACTTATGTGAAGTACCTATCCTCTGGCATTGAGCCTTTGATGGGTTTAAAGAACTTTTTGTATTTTTATATTTTTTTTATACAAATTTTTGTTTTTGTTTTGTTTCCCTTCTCAGAATAAGGGCGACTTCGATTACAATGAATCTAAGTACTTTGGACAGTACTCACGTTCCAATCGCAAATAGGGGGAAATTGTGATTGGAACGTGAGTACCGAATAGAAGAATTAAGTTTTGAAAGTACATTTACTTACTGATAGTTCAATTATAGCAGAAAATATGCACTTGGTCAACGCTGTGTCATAATAAATGGCTCAACGAAGGACTTAAAGGGATATATTTGCAATAATTTGCACTGATTTTTTTGTAAAATATAAAAACAATAAATTAAAAAAGTAAATCATATTATTTTTTGTCCCCAATTGAGCACACTTGTCCACAAGTTATCCACAGAAGTCTGTTATTCTGACAATAAAGGTGCCTCTTGCACGGCTGCTGTTTCTGTAAGTGCTGGATTTGCAACATTGCCAACATAAGCTTCGTCATTGTTTTCCGCTTTTTGTTCTTGAGGTGAAATGGCAAGTAATTGTTTGTCGATGACAGCTCTCAATGTGTTTTTGCTGGTACCTATTATTAATTTGCTATCTGTTACAGCATAGTCAATAGAAAAAGTTGCTTGAGTGTTCATATTAAAATATCTCGTTTTGTAGTTATTATAAAAACCATCCTTAAATGCTCCTGTTGTAGTTTCTGGCACTGAATCTAAAAACATAAAGGCAACATCTTGAGACAGGGTGTTTTCTTGAAGCTGCAGTTCTTTAATTAAGAATTCTTTATTTTGTATTGAAGTAGAAAAACCAAGTCGTATGCTTCCATTGTCATTATAAACAAAAAGAGTAAAATCGTTGCCAAGAGCAGTAATAATTTTTTGTGAAAGCGTTAATTCTGCTGCAGCAGCAAAAACTGGAAGAGTGATGGGATTGTTATTATTATCCACAACCATAAATTCATAAATTGATTGAGCAGAAGAATCCCTAAGATCGTTTGCCGCATTTGAAAGAACCGTCTTGATTTCTGCTGCAGAAATATTTTCCATATTTATCACGAGATAATTTGGTTTTGCTGCGGAATATTTTTCAAGAGGCGAAACAATATTAACTGGTTCTTGGATTGGTGTTTCAACAACTGGTTCAAGAACAACTGGCGCTGGTGTTGATGATGTGCGAGTTAGCCAAAAATAATATCCGCTTAAACCAATAATGGATATTGTTAAAATGACAATCAAGGTTAAGATGATATTTCGATTTGAGGAAGGCATCGACATTCTTTTTTCTGGCATTGCAATTTCAGCAGCAACAGCTTCTTTTTTTATTTCTACTTTTGGCGCAAGTGGTGCGGCTGCAATTGTTTTTTCAAGAAAAGGATGTTGTTGTGTGCTTTGCGGAGAGAAAGTTTTTTGTTGTTGAATAGGCGCTGCCACTGGCTTTGTGAAAATTTCTTTTTCTATAGGCGCAATATTTTTTTCAAGATTGGGGACCCCATTTTTTTCAAGAGATTCCAAATCAGTTTTCATTGTGTGTATTGAAAAATCTTCCGGATTGTTTTGAACAGGTTCTGAATTATTTTGAAAAGGAGAATTTGCGTTGTTTTGCGCAGGCATATTTTCTTGCCCAATTAAATTTTGGTAACCCAAAACATTTAATCGGGATATTTTTAAATAAATAAATTCAGAAGTTACGCGTTTCGAAACATTTCTTTTTTGGCCAATTGTTGGCGACAGCAACTCTTTGAGCTTTTGGATATTGAGTATTTATCCAAAAGCGTGCCAAATAAGAAATAGTTGAGAAAATGCGTAAGTCCTAAGAATAAGCAAAAGCTCCTTTTCATCATTTTTTCAAAAGTTGAAAATAGAAGCACACTGATGTGCTTCTATTTTACAACAATTCAAGAATATTGCCAACAAAGTTTTTCTTGAGTATTAAATTTTTGCAGTAAGGTTGATGCGACCTTGGTCGTCAATAAGTTTTACTTTCACAGGAACGATGTCTCCTACCTTAACAATGTCTTCAATATGATCAATGCGTTTGTCGGAAAATTCAGAAATATGAATCAATCCTTCTTGTCCTGGTAGGATTTCAGCAAAGGCGCCGAAGGTCATAAGACGTGTTACTTTTGCATTGAAAGCTTCTCCTGGTTTTACTTCGTGAGTAAGATTGTCAATCCATTGTTGCGCCTTTTTGGCCGAAGCTTCGTCAACTGAAGTTATAAAGATTGAACCATCATCTTCAATGTCAATTTGTACGCCAGTTTCATCAATAATTTCGTTGATGATTTTTCCTCCAGTTCCAATAACATTTCTGATTTTTGAAGGATTAATATGCATTGTGATAATACGCGGTGCATATTGAGACATATTTTCACGATGAGTTGGCAGTGCTTCAAGCATAATTGCAAGAATTTCTGCGCGGTTTATTTTTGATTGTGTTAAAACTGCGCTAAGCATATCAACAGTAATTCCATCAACCTTAACATCCATTTGAAGAGCGGTAATTCCATTTACAGTTCCTGCAGCCTTGAAATCCATATCTCCATAATGATCTTCCAATCCTTGAATGTCAGTCAAAACTTTAAATTTATCGTCTTTGCCAACAATAATTCCCATTGCAATCCCACTTACTGGTCGGATAATTGGCACGCCAGCATCCATAAGTGATAGTGTTGAGCCACAAGTTGAAGCCATTGAAGAAGACCCATTTGACTCTAGAATTTCAGAAACCAACAAAATTGTGTATGGAAAATCTTCTTTTGCAGGAATAACTGGCACAAGTGCACGTTCAGCAAGTGCCCCATGTCCAATTTCTCTTCGTCCTGGTCCACGCATTGGACGAACTTCTCCTACTGAAAATGGAGGAAAATTGTAATGGTGAATGTATCTCTTTTTAATGTCAACTTCCATTGTGTCGATAAATTGTTCATCCCCAGGAGAGCCAAGAGTTGTTACTGTTAAAGCTTGTGTTTCGCCTCGAGTAAAGACAGCGCTGCCGTGTGTTCTTGGAAGAAGGCTGGTAATACAAGAAATGCTTCTAACTTCATTTAACTTACGACCATCTGGACGTTGTTCTTTTTCTAAAATATTTTGATGCACGATTTCATCTGATGTTTCTTCAAAAATTTGCTCAGCAATTTCCTTTAGTTTATCAGCTTCTTCGGGATATTTTTCTTTAAGAATTGTGTTAATTTTTTCTTTAATAACTTTCATTTTTTCTTCAATCACAAACTTTTCTTTGTGGTAAAGAATTTCTGAAAGATTTTCTGCAAGATAAAGTTCTTTTATTTCTTTTTCAATTGCAGGATCTGCTGCCAAAAGAGCTGGCGCAGATTTTTCGAGGCCAACCTCGGTTACAACCTCATCAATAAGCGCGGTAATTTTTTTGATAGCTTCATGACCAAAAGCAAAAGCAGCAACAACATCTTCTTCTGGAACTTCTTTCATCCCAGCTTCAATCATATTAATTTTATCCTTTGTTCCGGCAATAATAAGATCAATGTCGCCTTCAGCTACTTCTCCATTAACCGGATTTAAAATAAATTCATTATTAAGGCGTCCAACACGAACTGCTCCAATAGGACCATTCCAAGGAATGTTTGAAATTGAAAGTGCGGTTGAAGCGGCAATCATGGAAACTATTGCTGGATCGTTTTCTCCATCAATAGAAAGTACGGTTACTACAACTTGCACATCATTTCGCATGCGAGGGTTAAAAAGCGGTCTGATTGTTCGGTCAACAACTCTTCCGGTTAAAACTGCTTCATCAGAAGGTCGTCCTTCACGTTTAATAAATCGAGATCCTTTGATTTTTCCAGCTGCGTAATAACGCTCTTCGTAATCAACCATAAGTGGAAAATATCCACCAATTCGTGATGCTCCTTTACTCATAACCGCAGTTGCCAAAACAACAGTGTCGCCATAACGCACTGTTACTGCCCCATTTGCTTGTTTAGCAAGTAGTCCAGTCTCAATAACGAGTTCGCGTCCTCCAATTTGGAGAGACCATTTTTTTTGTGCCATAAAACACATTGACCAAGACCAGCAACGTTAATAAGACAAGAAACCGCTCCGCCAACTGGCGGAAAGCGGAGAAACAACAGTTAAGGACTCAATAGAATTAAGTTCTCGACTGTGGTTTGTCTGCTTGGCGGAAAATTGTCAAACTAAGGCACTAATAAAGGTTTTTTAAAATAAATTATTAAACCTACTAACACTTAAAACAATAGCTTATTTAAGGCATTTTGTCAACTTTGCTTAAAATAAAAATAAAAAAGAATGCACGAAGCATTCTTTTTTAAAAATAAGTTAGTGTTATTTTATTTTTTATTCCCGGTATAAATCAAAAATTTCTTTTTGTTCTCGGATAAATCTGTGAAACCGTCCAAAGCCTCGCCGAGTTTTGCGCTGGTGCTTTCTCCAAAAGCGACTCCTTCTACGCGACAACCGGTGGTGCTTTGAATGTATTCAACAAGTGGAATATAATCTCCATCGCCTGAAACCAACACAATCACATCAAGATTTTTGGAAAGCTTGATTGCATCTACCGCAATACCCACATCCCAATCACCCTTTTTGGCTCCACCAGGGAAAAGTTGTAAATCCTTTGTCTTAACTTCAAAACCTTGTTTTGCCAGTGCTTCAAAAAATTTCTCTTCTTGTCCTTCAAGAGTTTTTATTCCATATGCAATCGCACGAATCAAAACTCTTTCGCCCACAGACTCCTCAAGAACTTTTTGAAAATTCACTTTTTTGCCATATAAAGCTTTGGCACTGTAATAGAGATTTTGAATGTCGACCAACACGCCGACACGTTGTTCTTTTGATCTCAACATAAATGTTGAAACACAAGTTTGCACGAATAGTAGACTAATTAACACAAATCACGAATCAAAAAAGAGATTCGTGATTTGTGAGCATTCGTTTCAAATTTGTGGTTATTAGTGATTTTAACCTTTAAGGCCAAGTTCCTTGATAATTTTTTTGTAAGATTTCTCGTTTGTCTTTTCAAGATATGCAAGCAACTTTCGTCTTTTTGCAACCATTTTTAGAAGTCCGCGACGGGAATGAAAATCTTTTTTGTTCTTTTTAAGATGAGAAGTTAATTTCTTAATTCTCTCTGTGAACATCGCAACTTGATATTCTGGAGAACCAGTATCTTTGTCGTGACGTTTCACGTCCTTTGTTACTTTTTCCTTTTGCTTGTGCGTTAAAGCCATAGCATTTGTGTGGCAACATACTCGTCTTGGTTACCTTGAAGTTTTTGCTTCAATGAAAGGCTGAAGACCAATAAATGCTCAAATATTAATTACAAAAAAAGCATAACACGCAATGCGATTTTTGGCAAATTTTATGAAACCCTTCTTATTCTTGACGCAAGGATTAATATGTGCCAATATGCAACGTCCAGCATTGACTGGCAAAATTACAACCTTGGAGGCGCAACATGGCAAAAAAAATTAGCGAGGTAGTTAACAATTGTTACGAATGCCCCAATCATTGGTTTGAAGAGGATCAGGATCCTATGGGACAGAATGGTTGGCAAAGATGTAAAAAGTTGCCCGGTGTATATCTTGGTAATAGTAAAACCGTTGAAACAACGATTCATGAAAAATGCCCCTTGAAAAATGCCTAGAGAAAATTTTCGTAGTAATGCCCGTTCAAGGATAATAACCTCGCGGGCTTTTTTTCTTGTCAAAAAATAAAACCCTGCATGACTAGCAGGGTTTTAAAAATGAAAACAAATTTGTCTTAGATAATTGCAGAAGCGGCTACTTTGTCGCCGGCATTGGGTTTCATGATTCGCACTCCTTGAGTTGCTCGGCCAAGAATTGAGATGCTGGCAAGCGGGATGCGGATAATTTGACCTTGAGCTGAAGTTATAAACAAATCTCCCTCAATGTCATCAACATTAATGATGTTTGCTCCAACAAGTTTGCCTATTTTGACAGTCACTTTGGCTGTTTTAATGCCAGAGCCACCACGTTTTTGAATTTTGTAAGCTTTAAGGTCAGTTCGTTTTCCGTAACCATTTTCACTTATAATCAAAAGCTGATTTCCTTTTTGTCCCTTAATCACAACATCCATGCCAATAACTAAATCCTTATTTTTTAGTTTAATTCCGCGTACTCCGGCAGCAGATCGTCCCATAGCTCTAACATCTGATTCATTGAAACGAATAGCTTGACCTTCTGAGGTGCTGATGATAACCTCGTCCGTTCCTGTTGTTGGTTGAACCCAGTTTAGCGTATCTCCCTTGTCTAGAGTGATTGCAATAAGACCTGATCGACGCACATTATCAAAATCTTCAACTTTTGTTTTTTTGACAACCCCTAATGTTGTTGTCATAAAGAAGAATTTGTAGTCGTCAGTTTTGTTATATGGAATCATTGCGGTGATTTTTTCGTCTTGTGCTAGTTGCAAGAAGTTAACCACGGCTTGTCCTTTAGACGTTCTTGCTGATTCTGGAATTTCGTAGGCCTTTGTTTGAAAGACTTTTCCGGTGTTAGTGAAAAACATCAAATTATCATGAGACATCACGCTGGTAACCTTCTCAATTGCATCTCCTTCTCGCGTTGTTGCTCCAATCACTCCCTTGCCACCTCTCTTTTGCACCTTATATACATCAGGGTTCATTCGTTTGATATATCCATCTTGAGAAATTGTGATGATAGCCTCTTCATTTGGAATCACATCTTCTTGTTTGAATTCTTCAATTCCAGTTTTAAGAACTTTTGTTTTACGTTCATCGCCAAATTTTTCTTTTAGTGCAATAAGTTCATCCTTAACCACGGCCAGAATTTTCTTGGGGCTAGCTAAAAGTTCTTCAAGTTGTTTTATTAAAGAAAGTTTTTCTACCAACTCGTCTTCAATCTTTTTGCGTTCAAGCCCCGCCAATGTTTGCAAACGCATTTCCAAGATAGCAGTAGCTTGTCTTTCTGATAACTTGAATTTTTTCATCAAGTTAGCATGAGCTTCTTCTCGAGTCGGAGATTTTTTGATGGTTTCAATAACAGCATCGATGTTGTCCAAAGCAATTTTTAAGCCTTCCAAAATATGAGCACGATCCTTGGCCTTGTTAAGTTCAAATTGGGTACGACGCTTAACAACAATGTTACGATGCAAAATATAATGCTCTAAAATTGATTTAAGAGAAAGGATTTGTGGATCAATTCCATCAACCAGCGCCAACATGTTTACATTGAAATTCTTTTGCAGATCAGTTGCGTTGTAAAGCTTGTTCAAAACCTTTTGTGCGTAAGCATCTTTTTTAAGTTCAATCACGATTCGTACTCCGTCTTTGTCAGATTCATCGCGAAGATCTTTGATGCCTAAAATTTTTCCTTCTTTAACCAAATCTGCAATCTTGATGATTAAGTTTGATTTGTTAGTTAAGTAAGTTATTTCTGTGATAACAATATGAAAATTTCCAGATTTTTGTTCGATGATGTCAGCTTTAGCTCTCGTAACGATTTTTCCACGCCCAGTTGAATAAGCCTCCTTGATTCCAGGAGTGTTATACATAATTCCACCAGTTGGAAAATCCGGACCTTTGATGAATTGCATTAAGTCGTCCACGTTTGCTTCTGGATTATCAATCAAATGATTAATAGCATCAGCAAGTTCGTTCAAGTTATGAGGAGGAATATTGGTAGCCATACCAACAGCGATTCCCATTGTTCCATTAAGCAACAGTTGTGGAAGCTTTGCAGGAAGCACTACAGGCTCTTTGTGAACTCCATCGAAGTTTGGAATAAAATCAACGGTGTCTTTTTCGATATCAAAAAGCATTTCTTCTGCAATGGCTTTTAATTTTGCTTCGGTATAACGATAAGCAGCAGCACTATCACCATCCATAGAACCGAAGTTTCCTTGTCCCCAAACGAGCGGATAACGAAGAGAAAAATCTTGCGCCAAACGAACCATAGAATCATACACAGCAGTATCGCCGTGCGGATGATATTTACCAAGCACTTCTCCGACCACGGTAGCAGACTTTCTGAATTTTGCAGTTGGACGAAGGCCAGTGTCCCACATAGAATACAAAATTCGACGATGCACAGGCTTAAGACCATCGCGAACATCAGGCAGCGCGCGAGCAACGATAACGCTCATCGCATAATCCAAATATGATTGTTGAACTTCTGCAACAATCTGACGAGGTTGAATATTTTCTGGCACAAAATCCAATTTGTTTTGAGAAACTGCTTTCATATCGAGTTAATAAAATTCGCTTAAGCTTTTTCATGTCAGTCGTGACCGATGTGAATTGCTTAGACGATTTTTTAATTAAATTAGGACTTACGCATTTTCTCAACAATTTCTTATTTGGCACGCTTTTGGACAAATACTCAATATCCAAAAGCTCAAAGAGTTGCTGTCGCCAACCTGCCTACCGGCAGGCAGGCAATTGGCCAAAAAAGAAATGTTTCGAAACGCGTAACTTTTGTAAATTATTTTCAATTTATTGTGCAGGAATTGTTTGTAAATCACTGTAACTATCTGTTTGTGGAGTTTCAGAATTATTCATAGATGATGCAGGATAATCAAATTCAGTTTCAGCGCTGATACCCTCATTGAAATCTTTGATTGACGGAGCTTGTTCTTTGATATCTTTAAGCTGCTGTGAGATGTCAGGGATGGTGGACGCTTTTTGATTTGAGTCTGATTTTTCTCCTTGAAACAAAGAGCCCATTGAAAAAAACCAGATGCCTAAAATGAAAAACATTGAAACTGACACGGCGCCCCAAACCCAACGAAGACGGATATGATCCGGCTGTAATCTTACCTCGGCAATTTTTTCTGATATTTTGCTAAAAAACATTACGCTTCATTATTCATTAAAACGATTTCCATTTTTTTATCTTCCAAATCTTTTTTCTTAACAGTATATTTTACAATTTTTTCTTGCGGACAGTTTCCCATTTCATTACAGAATTTCTTTTCGTCTTCTATTTCAGCTGCTGATCCAGTTGTTTTATAATGCATTGGGATAACAATGGCCGGTTCAATTTTTCGCACTAACTCAGCTGCTTTTTTTCCGTCAATTGTGCTGCCTCCGCCAACAGGAATAAAAAGAATATCAACCCCATCAATTTCTTCAAGTTGTTTTCCGGTTAAATCGCAGCCCAGATCGCCAAGATGACAAATTTTTAATTCTTCGGCTTCAAGAATATAAATTGTCGAGCGACCTTTTTCGGTTCCTTCAACATTGTCATGAAAAGAATCAACCCCAACCACATTTATTCCCTTAACTGCATATTCTCCAGGGGTTTCAATGATTACTGGGTCGCCCTTGATAGCGCTTATGTTACTATGGTCTTTATGATTATGTGAAACAAAAACAATATCAGCCTGTCCTTGCGGAGGTCTGATTCCCAATTCTTTTCCAAAGGGATCGAAAAAAAGTGTAATATCCTCAGTGGCTCTGCCTCCGGGCTTGGTTGTCAATTTAAAACAAGAATGACCATAATATTGTATTTGCATTTGTTTGTCCTTAAATTTTAAAGTTTTCTTTCAGCTCAGATGCAGTATATCATAGCGAAAACTTCTTGTCGAGATTTTTTTGCTTAAATCCCTAGTTAAATAGTCTGTCCAAAACAGAATTTAACGGGGCAAGCTTGCCAAAAAAGAAAAACTAGTATAAGATAAACAAGTGGTTAATTAATTAAGAAAATTTAATAGTGAAATGCTTTAATTTCACAGTGAATTTCTTGATAATTTCCCTTTAAAGAGGGATTTTTTGATATCACATTTAAAATAGTGCAATTAATTATTAATAAAAATGCAAGGTGGCACGCCTGCAAAAACGATACGAATACGCGAATTAATGCGAATGTTGCGAATGCGCGAATGAATTTATTCGCATATTTGCGTATTAGCATGATATTTGCATCATTTGTATCATATTTATATGGCAACAAAGAAAACAGACATTCTCGACAAATTGGCCGAGGAAGTTGATAAGATCAAAGAAGATAACACCCCAATAGCTCCTAAAAAAGCAAAAAAGGCTGTTGTTAAGGAAGAAGAGGAAAAGGATATGTCTCCAATGGCAGTTCTTTTGGAAGAAAATCCAGTTAAAATTCCTCAAATAGGAGATGTTTTGGAAGGTGTTGTAATCGACATTACTTCAAATTCATTACTTTTGGATCTTGGTGCTCTTGGAACAGGTATTGTACTTGGAAAAGAAATCAAAGATGGTCTTGCTGTTGGAAAGGTTAAAAAAGGCGACAAAGTTGGCGCAACATTAATTGATCTTGAAAATGAAGACGGATATATTGAACTTTCTATTCGTGAGGCTTCATATGAGCGAGCTTGGGATGACCTAGAATCTAAGAGAGACTCAATGGGAGCTGTTATGACAAAAGTTTTGGATGCAAATAAAGGTGGTCTTATGGTGGAAGTTAATGGAATTACCGGATTTGTTCCCGTTTCACAACTTTCAAGCGAACATTATCCACGCGTTGAAGATGGCGACAAGAATAAGATTTTGGAATTGCTTAAGAAATTGATTGGAAAAGAAATGTTGGTACGTATTCTTGATGCAGATCGCAGCGCAGAAAAGCTTATTGTTTCTGAACGCGCAGCTTCAAGTGAAAAAGAAAAAGAAGTTATTTCTCAATTACAAGCTGGAGACACTATCGAAGGCGAAGTAAGTGGAGTTGTGGATTTTGGTGCATTCATCAAATTCTTGCCACCAGCTAAGATGGCTTCAGACCGAGAAAGTGACAAACTTGAAGGTTTGGTGCATATTTCAGAACTTGCTTGGCAGCTTATTGATGACCCTAGAACCATTATCAAAACTGGCGACAAGGTTAAGGCTAAGATTATTGGTATTGATGATACCAGAATTTCTCTTTCAATGAAGGCTCTTGCCAAAGATCCTTGGAGTGAAATTGCTGAAAAATACAAAGTTGGAGATACTGTCCAAGGAAAAATCGACAAAATCAATCCTTTCGGGGCATTTGTATATTTGGACAAAGACATTCACGGATTGGCTCACGTTAGTGAGTTTCAAGAAGTGTACCCAGGAAAGAAAATGGATGAAATTCTTCGCGCAGGCGAAACTTATGATTGGAAAATACTTTCTATTGAGCCAAAAGATCACAGAATGGGCTTGATGATTATTAAGGAAGAAAAGTAATAATCATACTTGCATAAAAATCTTCAAAAACCACCTGACTTAATTGGGTGGTTTTTGTGTTTAAGATGCTTGCTTTATGCTAAAATGAAGGTATAATTATGTGATTATCAATAATTCAAAAATATGAACAATGCAAGCTTCATCGTGTCTTTTAATGGGCAGGAAGGTTCTGGAAAAAGTACTGTTGCAAAAATGGTTTCAGAAAAGCTTAACTTGCCGCGTTATTATATGGGGCAGATGTTTCGTGATATGGCTGCTGAAAAAAACATGACTTTGCCTGAATTTAGAAAAATTTGTGATGTTGATCCAAATTTCGATAGAACCGTAGATGACTATATTGTTAAGCTTTCACAAGAACAAAATGCTTTCGTGATTGAAAGCAGAACAGCTTGGCATTTTATTCCAAAATCTTTGAAGATATATTTAAAAGTTGACCCTAGCGTTGCTGCTAAAAGAATTTTTGATGCATTATCTGAAGAAAATAATAGAGGCAATGAAGACAATAATTTAAATACTGTTGAGAATATACAAAAAAGTATTCTAAAAAGACGAAAAGAAGACAGTGAGAGATATTTTCTTCTTTACAATATTCGTCAAGATAAAGATAATAATTACGATTTGGTTGTTGATACAACCAGTCTTACTATAAAAGAAGTATTTGCAGTTGTAATGGAATTTATTGAAACTAAAAAAAATGGCTCAATTTATCAAAACAATTCAAAATTTTGCATTTACAAATAATCTCTGGGAAAAAGGCTCAAGGATTATTATTGGTGTTTCTGGCGGCAGCGACAGCGTCTGTCTTTTGGATGTTTTGAGTAAGATCAAGTCGAAATATGATCTTCAACTTCATATTACTCATATTAATTATGCTCTGCGCGGAGAAGATTCAGAAAAAGACGAGATTTTTGTAAGAGAACTTTCCAAAAAATATAACATTCCGCTGACTGTGTTTAAACCAAAGAAGGCTGATTATAAAGGAAATTTAGAAAATAGTCTGCGCGAAATACGATATGCTTTTTTTGAAAAAATGCGCTTGCAACTAGGTTTTGATTTGGTAGCTGTTGCTCACAATCAAGATGATCAAGCCGAAACAGTTTTAATGCGTATCATAAGAGGCAGCGGTTTAAATGGACTTAGCGCAATGAATGCTAAAACGAAAAACATTATCAGGCCACTCTTGCAAACCAGCAAAAAAGACATTTTGGCTTATGTAAAACAAAATAAACTGAAATATCGCACAGACAAGTCAAATTTGGATATCAACCTTACCAGAAACAATATTCGTCATAAGCTGCTTCCCTATCTTGAAAAGAATTTTAATCCGGCGATTAAAAAAACATTAAGCCAGTGGTCAACAACGGTTGCTTCGGATTATGAGTTTATTGACCAAAGTGCGCAACATTTTGCTGGAAAAGTTTGTGAAAATAAATGCGCTAACTTTAATGCTCAGGATTTTTTGTTGCAACATATCGCTATTCAGCGTCAAGCATTAAGAATGATTACTAATAACTTGAAAAAAACAACTTTGGACCTTGAAAATGGACAAATTGAAGAAATGATTAAGATTATAAATAGTAGTAAGAGTAAGAATCAAAAAGCTCTCATTTGTGGCTTGAATATATCAAAAAAAGGTGTTAAAGTGGATATACGTTGTTAAAAATTTTAAATAAAGCAAAAATTAAAAAATTATGGAAAAATTGTTAAAAAATGTTGGTTTTGTTGTGCTGTTTTTCTTGCTTGCTTCAACTATAATGATTCTTTATAGTGGTCCGAAGCAAAAACCCACAGAAATTTCATTGAGCGAACTGGCAACGCAAGTTAATGATGGAAAAGTCAAAAGTATTTCGGTGGATGGCAACAGTCTTACTATTGAGCTTAATGATACTGCAAAAGAAAAATCAATCAAAGAACCACAAAGCTCATTGACCGAATCGCTTAATAATTATGGCGTGGATAAGGAAAAAATAAAGGATGTAAAAATTGATATCAAGCAGGCTTCTGGTTTCAGTGCTTTTGCTTCAAACATTTTATTGCCATTTTTATTGCCATTTTTGCTTATTGGAGCTTTTATTTGGTTTATGCTTCGACAAGCACAAAGAGGAAATTCCCAAGCGATGTCATTTGGAATGAGCAAGGCTAGAATGACTGATCCTAAGGATAAAAACAAAAGAACAACTTTTGCAGACGTGGCAGGAGCAAAGGAAGCCAAAGAGGAACTGGGAGAAATTGTGGAATTTTTGAAACATCCAAAGAAATTTATCGCTATTGGCGCAAAAATTCCAAAAGGAGTGCTTCTGCTTGGTTCTCCAGGAACAGGAAAAACCTTGATGGCGAAAGCTGTGGCTGGCGAAGCAGGTGTTCCATTTTTTAACATTAGTGGATCTGAATTTGTGGAAATGTTTGTTGGTGTTGGTGCTTCTCGTGTGCGAGATTTGTTTAAACAGGCCAAAAAAAGTGCTCCTGCAATTGTGTTTATTGATGAAATCGATGCAGTAGGACGTCATCGTGGAGCAGGCTTGGGTGGTGGACATGATGAACGAGAGCAAACATTGAATCAGATTTTGGTAGAAATGGATGGTTTTGAAGGAACAACTAGCGTGATTGTCATCGCTGCCACAAACCGGCCTGATGTTTTGGATCCAGCTTTGCTTCGTCCGGGACGTTTTGATCGCCGTGTTGTGATGGATTTGCCTGATATCAATGAACGTGAAGAAATTTTGAAGATTCATATGAAAAACAAGCCAATTGAAAAGGCTGTTAATGTGCGAACTTTGGCAGAACGAACCTCTGGTTTTTCTGGTGCAGACTTGGCTAATCTTGTAAACGAAGCTGCAATTTTATCAGTAAGACGCACCAAAAAAACAATTACGGAAGATGAACTTAAAGAATCAATAGAAAAAGTAATTCTTGGACCAGAAAGACGATCCAAAGCAATTAATAAAAAAGAAAAAGAAATTATCGCTTATCACGAAGCAGGACACGCCTTGATTGGATCAGTTCTTCCAAATGCAGATCCAATTCAAAAAGTTTCAATCATCGCTCGCGGACAAGCTGGTGGATATACATTGTCTGCTCCAACCGAAGACAAGAGTTTACATTCCCGAGCATATTTTATTGACGAACTGGCAACACTTCTTGGTGGTCACGTTAGCGAACAAATGTTTATTGGAGATGTGACAACTGGTCCATCAAATGATTTGCAACGCGCAACACATATGGCTCGTGCAATGGTCACGCGTTATGGTATGAGCACTCTCGGACCAAGAACATTTGGCAAAAAAGAAGAGATGGTTTTCTTGGGTCGTGAAATAAGCGAAGAAAGAGATTATTCAGATCGCACCGCGGAAGCTATCGACGCAGAAGTTTCTCGTTATATTAGCGATGCATATAAAACAGCTGAAAAAATTCTGACTGACAAGGGAGACATACTTAAAAAAATTGTGGCAGAACTTCTCGAAAAAGAAACAATCGAACGAGATGAATTCAATAAGATTGTTGGCATTGAAGTGCCAATAAAAAAAGAGGAAGAAAATGTTGCTATTGCTGCGCAAGAATAAATTGCTTTCAGTTTGGGTGATTAATTTAATATTAAAAATTAATCACCTTCTACAGAAAACATATGTTTACTTTAAAAAATTCACCCTGTTAAATAATTTTAATTTTCTTGAAAAAATTAAAATTAAGATTTGAGTTTCAAGTTTATTTAACAGGACAGGATAAAGTAATTAATTAACAAAAATAAGTTTATTTCTCTTAAAGAGACTCAAATCTTATTTAACAGGGTAAATGAAAAAGATTCAGTATATCAATATATTGAAGGAATCATTTTCTATCACTTGGGAAAATAAATTCCTGTGGTTTTTTGGTTTTTTGATTTTCATTGGATCGTTCGGAGGTAACCTTAAAATAAATGATGGCGACTCGGTTGATCAGCAGCGCATTGTTGAGTTTGTTCAAAACAATCTAAGACTTGTTGTTTTTTTGGCTGTGGCATTTATCATTGTTGTGCTAATTTTGTTTTTACTTCGAACACTTGCCTTTGCAGGAATAATCAAATCCGCAAATGATATTAATCTATACAAGCAGCTTTCTGTTGTTGCAATACTGAAGGAATCTAAAAAATATTTCTGGAAATTATTTCTCCTGAGTATTGTTATTTTTGTAGTATTGATGAGTATTATGCTTGTGCTTGGCGTTCCGGTTGCGTATTTGTTTGCGCTTAAAGCAAGTGTGTTGGCATCCGTTACTTTGTTTTTGGCAATTGCAATTATTTTACCACTTTTAATTTTGGCTTCCTACTTACATCACTATGCTAGCTTGCGTATTATTTTAGCAGATGAAAATCTTAAGATATCTTTGGAATCGGCATATGCTTTGTTTATAAAAAATATTAAAGAGAGTTTAGTGATGAGCTTGGTTATGTTTATTACCAGATTGTTGTTGCTGATTGTGATTGTTTCTGGATGTTTATTTGTGGCTATTATATTTTCTCCTGTGGGACTTATCGCATATCTGATTTTTGCTAAAATAGGAATAATCGTTATTGCGATAATCGCAGCACTTATTTGTGGTGCATTTTTGATGACAGTTTTTTCTTGGTATGAAGCTTTTCTGCAAACAGCCTGGCTTGTCTTTTTCAAACAGATCGCATTTGAAAAAGACAAGGAATTAAAAACTGTTGAAGAATTGGCAGAAATGGAAGTTAAAATTCCAAATCCAGAGGTTGTTTAGGGTGTATAGCTCAGTTGGTTAGAGCGCTACATTGACATTGTAGAGGTCTCCCGTTCGAGTCGGGATATACCCACTAATAATGACAAAAATAAAAAACATTTGATTTTATTTCAAATGTTTTTTATTTTTGTTCGTAAATCGTATTTGTATTTTTTGCTATTAACGCGTCGGTGTTATTGTTGGCGTTGTCACAGTCACATCAGGATTAGTAACGTTTACACTCGGCGGGGTGTAGGTTGTTTTTGCTTTTGTGTTCGGTGGACAATTTATTTTGTTCCCCCTAACATCAACTGCTGCGCCAGAACTGTCGTATGAGAAATTTCCAGTTGCACATATGTTGCCTAATTGAACTCCACCACTAAATGATCCTGCTCCGGTGCTAGCTGTCACGCCACCTGCGCTAACTCCGATTCCTCCGTTAGCACTGTATCCTAGACTGAAAGGAAATTGGTCGTTCTTATTTCTGACCGCAGCCTTCCCTTCTTCATTTGCTGTTGCATAATTAAGTGATCTTGAGGCGATGCTGATTCCTGTTCCAGCAGCAATCTGCACGAATGCGCCAGCTCCTTGAGAGGCAAAATCGGTGCTCATAATAAGTTGTGTACCAAGTTGATCTACTTGCGTAAGTGCACTTGCTGCTAATGCAGCTGGTTGCATTATTTTTCCAGTTTTTTTATCCTTAACTGGAAGAAAGCCTCTGTCTTGTGAAAGCTTGGCAATTTCTTGAGCCTTGGTAAATTCAGAATTATATTTTGCAGTGGATGTTAATGTATAGCACGCAACATTATTGGCGCATTGCATATATGTCATAATTCCTTTCATATTGCCACCGTCAAACATTTTCGTGGGATCAGTCACGGTGTCTTGCAAATTTGTCACAAACACTTGTCCATCAATTGCTCGAATTGCTTGACCTCTAAGATAGCTATCATAATTTGGGCCAATTCCTTCATAATTCAGTGAAGATAATCTTCCACGACTAACAGTGTTAAAAAATGAATTCATTTGAGTCATTGCTCTTTGCTGAGGTGAAACATATAAGTAGTTGTTCCAATCAGAAACAACTCCCCCTCCTCCATCATCTCCAATAATAGCTTGGGTTATTTTTTGTACAAGCATTAAAGCTGCAACCTTTGCGGCAACAGTTCCTATTTTTCCAACCATATCCAAAATGTATTCTATTTGCGCAATAGAAAATCCTGCAGCATCTAAAACAGTGATTGCTCCTTCAAAAAGAGCATTCACAGCTGCTATTGAAACTGGCCAGGCTTTTGCTTGACGGACATTCAAAGCAAAAACACTAAAAAAAACGACAGAAAAACACAATACAATTGAAATAAGTTTCTTTTTTTGCATATATGGATAGTTTTAATTCACAAAAAATGAATTAAAAGTGTTACTCCTCAAACTGCTTGGTATAATTTAAAAAATCTGTTTGAAAAAAATCTGCCAACAGTGGCGTGAGCTCCTGTATTTTTTTAATCATTGCCATTTTCAAAACCGGATCAGTATCAACAGTTGGAAGCATTTCACGAAGAGATAAGAATCCCATTGCTATGCGAATTATTTTAACATGTTGATTTACAAAGGTTTGTGGCACTTCCATATTTAATAGTTGCGGCAAAAGAAGTTCCGTTCTGTTTGCAATATCTAAAAAATAAGCTTGATCAGTATTTGATTCGGCAAAAGAATTAAATTTTGCCATAAACTCATCCATTGTAGCTGTAAAATCTTCCTGAGAAAGTATTGGTTTTGGACTGCTGCTTATTACAAGATATCCTACCTGAGTAATATATTTTTCTGCATCCGCTTTTATTTTTTTCTTTTTCTCTTCTGCGCTTAAAGTTGCATATGTCTGATCGATGGTTTTTATTTTAGTAATATCAATAACAGGAAGAGTCGCCAATGTTATTGGCTCTCCTTGCACAGCTGAAAGATTTTCTGTGACAAAATCATTAATTTCGCTATTTGTGATAGGTTCATCCCCTTTTGATTCTACAAAGGTTTTCAAATCTTCCGCAAGATCATCTGTTAGTGCTGAATCGCTGGTGCCAGTGGTGCTTTGTGTGGTTGTGTCCTGAGTTTCTGTTGCGGTTACCGTTGCTAATCTATCTGCAGGTGCTGCTATTGTTGGGTCGTATCCACTTTCAACTTCCACACCATCTGAATAACTATCACCATCAGTGTCTATATTGTTGGGATCTGTTTTGTATAATGTTTCTTCAGCATTAGTAAGTCCATCGCAATCGCTGTCGGTAGTTTTATCACAAACAGTGGAAGTGCTGTCAGTATCAGCTTTCACGTACGTCAAATAATTAAAGCCAGCAAAAAAAAGACAGGCCGATAATAATAAAAATTGTTTTATGTGTTTTACCTTTATATACATATTAAAATTATATCATCTAACCCGTTTTTTGCAAAGTAAAAAATAGTATTTTTTCGTAGTTTTGATAAACGGAAAGTCCTTGAGCTTGAGAAATGGTTTCTCAATGAACTTATATGAAAAAATTGCCAAAACCAATGTTAACAAGAAAGCGATAGTGGTATATTCAAAAAATGATAACCTGCCATTTGAAAAATAGGACACTGCTTGTTGGATGGGAAAAGCGAAAAGATAAAAGCCATAAGAAAAATCCCCATACTGAGTTATTTTTTTAAAAAAATCTATATTTGTCATAGCTATAAATATGACAAATATTGGCAAGAGAAAATAACTTGCTAATTCAAGATATCCAACAATTGCTGACCCCAAAAAAACAATTAGTAATGCAAAAAGTTGTTTTTTTGATATTGAAATGGCATCTTTATATAGATAGATGACTACTCCAGAAATAAAATAAGTAAACAATCTTATTATGTCAGAGTATGGGATGGTCGAGTTTTTTTGAAAAAAGGTAAAAAAGTCTTTGTTCAGCGAATAAATGAGACTATAAGATAAAAGGACTATTAAGATATAAAGAAAAGTAGCTTTTTTTGTAAATATTTTCTTAAAACCCATCACTGCAACAAGAAGATAGCACCCAATCTCAATGGGGATTGTCCAAAGCGATGCATTAACAATATAAGGAAGGCTGTTTAAAGCAAAAACACCAGGAAGTTTGTTTGCAGTAATGTCAATAAGATTAAGAGAAAAAATGTTTATTATGTAAGTGAATGTATTGGGCTGTTGAAAATATGTTCCTATTGAAAGAAGTGTTGTAATTGGTCCAATAATCAAAACAGTGAATAATCCTGCAAAGATAAGTCCAGGATAAATACGCAGAAACCTTTTTTTTATAAAGAAAGCAATATCAGTATTGTCTAGCCAGCTTTTTGTTATTAAAAAACCGCTTATAATAAAGAAAATATTTACTCCAATTGCGCTAATTGCCAATCCCCTGTCCCAATTCAATATTCCAGTAGATCTGGTTATTAATATTGTGTGTCCAAAAAAGACTAAAAAGGCTGCCAGTATTCTTAGAAAATCAAAATTGTTAGTGGTAGAATTTATTATTGTTGGAATTTTCATATAGGTAACAAATTTCGGATAATTTGTAAGTAATTATATATCAATATAAATAAGTATATATTAATACACTGAATAATATGCACTAAACAATGAGTTGGTCTGGGTTAACTCGTTTATTTTGGCTAGCAATAAGCCCAAATGTCATCCATAGTAGTATTTGTCCTTGCTGTATGTCCCAAAAGTAATGATCAAAAAGCATAATAAATATGAAAGCTACAAGGATGGCATTAACGAATATGGATAGTATGGTAATTGTTCCACGTGGAACATTTTTGATAAGCTTAGATAATTTAAAAATAAAATATAAAAACCCTGATAGTATAAAGATACCAAATTCATTTAATATAAGCAAAAAAACATTATGAACTGGCTGGAATTGCCATACTTGTATGTTTGGTATTTCCATTAAATTGAAAACAAGCTGTCCTGCCCCTACTCCGATAAAAGGATGAGATAAAAACATTTCATAAGAAGCACCCAAATAAAACAGTCTTTCTCCTAGACTTTTTATTAATAATGAATTTAAATCAAGTTTTGCTATTATGACGAATAACATTATAGCTATAAAGGTAATTAATATGTTTCTTTTGAAATGTTTCACTCTAATAGAAATGTTCCACGTGGAACATTTTGTATTTTTGTATTTTTCAAATAATGTTCCACGTGGAACATTATTTATTTTCAGGATTGTGTAAAGGTAAAATAATCCCATTAATAAGCCAATAATTGCTGATTTAGAAAAGGTTAAAGAAAGTGCGATGAATTGAATCGATATAAATATTTTCCAAATTGTTCCACCCCAGTAGAAATGTTCCACGTGGAACATTTTAAGATATAAAAATGAAATAAGTATTGAAAATACTAAAAAGCCTCCAAAAATGTTTGGGTGAGGAAATAGTCCGTACACCCTAATATATGCCTCGCCATTTAATATTATTTTAGCAACACCACTAATTGATGATGAAATAATGCTTTCTTTAAGCCAAAATAACCCTAGGGACTTTTGAAATATGAATTGAATAATCCCAATGGTGGCCTGGATAAGTCCTGTTATAATTATAATTAAAAACACGTTTCTTATAAATGTTCCACGTGGAACATTTACTTCTGGGTTGTTTGTAAAATTGTTCCACGTGGAACAATTAGATTTTTCTACTAAAATATTTTTTTCAAAATGTTCCACGTGGAACATTTGCTTTAATTTTTTTATTGTGGTATTGGTTGTTTGTAAAATTGTTCCACGTGGAACAATTGAAATTATGTAAAAATATAGAAAAATAAACTCAGTTAATTTGATAGATCTGAATATTGCTACGGGCCTATTAGTTGTCCACAGTATCGAGACAAAAGAAAAAAAGGCTATAAACAAGGGAAATATAACGAGATAATTGTTGATAAGCAGTGCATAAGTTTTTTTAAATAGTGTGAATGTTCCACGTGGAACATTTTTTAATGTTTTTTTGTGACCGCTCCAATCTTGCCATTTAAATTGTTCCACCTGCCTACCGGACAGGCAGGCGTGGAACAATTTAAATTTAGTGTAGTGGTTTTTTAAAAAAGATGTTATATTTGACAGTATTGATTTATTATTGTATAATATGTATAATAAAAATGTTAGAATTAAGAACAAATCAGATAGGTAGATGTATACCCCAGTGTATTCATTAAAAGAATTGTTTATTGGATGAAAATATAAAACCTTTCTAATTGACAATGTAAAGGTTGCCAGAAAGATATAAAAAAACCAAATGTCAGGTCTTTCCTTAAAAGAATGCCACAGTTGTTTGATTATATTCATCATATACCTATTATAGCGCACTTTTGCGTAATTTGAACATTGACCAAGACATCACAGGTGCTATGATGGAGAGAGTGAAAAGGGCCCATAGTATAGCGGTAGAACAGATCCATGGCATGGATCAAATCGGGGTTCGACTCCCCGTGGGTCCACAGTTTTTATTTTTTAGAATTTGTCCTCGTAGTTCAATGGATAGAACAGCAGCGTCCTAAGCTATAGATGTAGGTTCGATTCCTACCGAGGACACAAATGTATTTTTATGATTCGCAAAATTCCAAAACCTGTTCTTGAGGTTTTGAAAAAAATTCAAGAAAATAATTTTGAAGCATACGTTGTCGGTGGTTGCGTACGCGACTTGTTGCTGGATAAAAATCCAAAAGATTGGGATATCACAACAAATGCTAAACCATCTGAAATTGTTGAGATTTTTCCAGATAGTTTTTATGAAAATGATTTTGGAACAGTTGGTGTGAAAGTGGAAAAGTTTATTCAAAACGGAAATGGACTGCTCAAAGAAGAAAGGGAACACGATGTTGTTGAAGTTACGACATATCGAATTGAATCGATATATTCAGATCGTAGACGTCCAGATGAAGTTAAGTTTGCCAAGACGCTTCAAGAGGATTTGAGTCGCAGAGATTTCACGATGAATGCAATAGCGTTAAAACTTACAACAGACAACTCACAACATACAACAGAAAATGTGGGATTTGAGATTGTGGATTTGTATGGTGGACAAGAAGATATAAAAAATAAAATTATTAGAACAGTAGGGGACGCAAATGAAAGATTTGGTGAAGATGCCCTGAGAATTATGCGAGCCATTCGTTTTCATGCACAACTCGATTTTGAAATTGAGGAAAAAACTTTTCAAGCAATCAAAAAAAATGCGGCTTTGATTGATCATATTGCACTTGAAAGAATAAAGGATGAACTTACAAGGATTATTCTTTCTGATAATCCGGCAGAAGGAATCGATATGATGCATAAAACTGGTTTGTTGGTGCATATAATTCCTGAGATTGAAAAGGGCGTTGGCGTTGCACAAAACAGGCATCATATTCATACGGTGTATAAGCATTTGATTTTAGCTTTAAAATATTGCCCATCAAAAAAACTCGAAGTGCGTCTAGCTGCACTTTTTCATGATGTTGCAAAACCACAAACGAAACAAGGAGAGGGGTTGTATGCAAAATTTTACAACCACGATCATATGGGGGCAAGGATTGTTAAGAAAGCTTTGACGAGATTGCGTTTTTCAAATGAGGTGATTGAAAAAGTTACAATGCTGGTTGATAATCATATGTTTTATTACAATCCTGATGAAGTTGGCGAGGCAAGTGTTAGGAGACTTATTAAAAAAGTAGGGCTTCAAAATATGAAAGATTTGATGGACTTGCGCATTGCTGATCGATTGGGGAGTGGGACACCAAAAGCTAAACCATATAAGCTTAGGCACTTGGAGTATGTTATTGAAAAAGTTTCTAAAGATGCTGTTTCTGTTAAGATGTTGAAAATTAATGGAAATGATTTAATGAAAGATTTGTTCATTGCTCCTGGTCCAAAAATTGGAGCAATTCTGGATGTTCTTCTTGCGGAAGTTATTGAAAATGCTAAAAAAAACAACAAAGAATATTTGTTGCAGCGCGCTAAGGAATTATCAGTAGAGGACTTGTCTAAACTTCGTGAAATGGCAAAAGAGAAGATTGAAGAAAAAAAAGAAGAAGAAGACAAGGAAATCAAAGAAAAACACTGGGTAAAGTAAAGTCATATAGCACATAGTATAAAACATATAACAAAAATGCAGGATTAGGATAAGAATTAAAGATGAAAATGAGCTAAAGGATGGAGGTTTAAAAAGTGCTTAGAAAAAGTATGATAGCATAGAAAAACAGTACTAGGAAAATATATTTTTCCTGGTATTGTTTTTTTGTAAAAAGATAAAATGTGAAAATAGAATATATTATGCTAAAAAGAAGCATTGATTTTATGTTTAGTAAAATTGGAATAAAAATAAAAACAACTGAATATAGAAAGGCGATAATCCTTTTTGAATTTTCGAGTCCAAAAACAACAGGCATTGTCTGCATTTTTTCATTTTTGTCTCCGGCGTAATCTTTGATATCTTTCATATTTGAAAAGAAAGAAAAAACAAAAACAATGATGGCGATTGCCTTGAGTGGAAAGGATGTAATGTGTTGATCTGCTGACACAAAAAAGAATCCAGCCATTGCAACTGTGACAGATGCGAGACCGATTATAATTGAAGATGAAACGAAGTGACGCTTAATGCGAAGTGGGCGAGCAGAATAAATATAGTAGGCCATTTGGGTTAGGATAAAGAAAAAGATCACAGTGGTGTTCATTGTCGCAAGTCCAAGAACAATAAGAATCAATAAAACGTAAGAAAAATTTTTCCATTGCAAAAGAGAGACGTCGTTGTTTGCTAGCGGTCTTTTCGAATTTGAAATAATATCAATTTTTATATCCTCGATGTCATTTATGCAAACAGCAAAAAGTGTGTTTAAAACCCCAAGTAAAAAAATGGTTGCAAATGAGATAAGTGTTGTGATGTTGATAAGTTCAATAGTGACAAATGTTTTTTGATTTAAATAAATTCCGATGAGCGCAATAAAAGTCCAATAAATTATTCTGGTATACGGAAAATTTTCAAGAAACATTTTTCGATATTTTAAATTGGGTAATATGAAAATAAAAAATAATTGTATTACAACGAGCAGCCAAAAAGCTTGAGCCATAAAGATGGCATGAAAAAAAGCTTGTTGGTTGGCGGTGGTTAGACTGAGGGGCAATGCTTGGCGTGTTACTTGAATTAATCCAGAGTTTAATGCTGCATTGTAAAGTTTTTCTGCTGAATCAATTTGATTTTGCCATATGTATGGCAAGGCAACAATACTTGGGATGATTGCGCAGAAAAAAAGAAACAAATATCCCCAGAGCACGCCGATTGCTGATTTAAATATGTTTTTGGTATTTTTTAATATGAATAATCCCAGCAAAGATAATATTAAAAAAGCGGTTACTTGTATGCCCATTGTTATTCCTGGCTGGGTGGAAAATTGTGGAAATTTAAAAAATAGAGAAATGAAATTTTGCGGTTCAGTTGCAATGTATGAGATGGCAGTGACTTGATTGTCTTTTGAAAATAAATCAATGACAGGCGGGAGTAAGATTAGAATAAAAGATGGCAGCAAAAAATTCCAAATGTGGTCGATTGTCTTCCTGGTTAGTAGCAAGAGAATCAATGTGAAAAACAAAAAAAGTGAAAAATAAAATAATGGAAAATGCAGATAGATTGTTTCCCATCCAAAAATAAAACCTGATGGATCTGGATTTGAAAAAAATTCTAAAAATGTTCTCATCAAGACTAATGCAAAAAGAGAAGCCGCAACTTTTTGGATGGAAAGTGGTTTGTCATTCTCAAAGAAATTTTTGATAAAATTTGACATATGTTTCGAATAGCTTATCTTTAAGTAGTAATCAATATGTTACATTTATTATGCGACTTAAAATTGAAAATATCAAGGAAAATCCTGTTAATTTGCTTCGAAGAGCTGGGTATGCTTTCCAGCGAAGAGAACAGGATGAAATGAGCTTTATAAGGCCGATGGCGCGAAGTGGATATCCTAGGTTTCATATGTATGCGCATCTTGAAGGTTTGGCGCTTGTGATTAATTTTCATTTGGACCAAAAAAAAGAGACATACGGGCAGGGAACTAGGCATCATGGCGAATACGAAGAAGATGGCGCTCTTAAGGCAGAAGCTGATAGGATTCAACAACTTTTACGCTAGTCTTGATGTTTTTTGAAATGTAATGTACGATTGATACGTTACATTATGCCCAGGTGGTGGAATTGCCTGCCTGCCGGCAGGCAGGGTATACACGCCAGTCTTAGGAACTGGTAGGGTAATTCTTGTTATCTGTGATATTATGTATTATACATATGCTATTGCAAGTATAAATAGAAAATATATTTATGTGGGCATAAGTGATGATGTTGACAGGAGAATAAGAGTTCACAATAATGGTTACAATAAAACAACGAGATCATATTGTCCGTTTAAAACAATTTTAATTGAAGAACATGCTGATAGAAATAAGGCTAGAAAAAGGGAAAAATATTTAAAATCTGGTTGCGGAAAAGAATTTTTAAAAACATTGGTTTGATATTATGCCGCGGTGGTGGAATTGGTATACACGCCAGTCTTAGGAACTGGTGGGGCAACCCGTGCGAGTCCGAGTCTCGCCCGCGGCACACTACACTTAAAAATTGGGATGAAAAAAATAATTGTAAAAGAAGAAAATGCTGGACAACGCATTGATAGATTCCTGGCGAGGGAGTTTTTTTTGTATTCTCGAGCAGAAATCATTAAAAAAATAAAAAAGGGCGAAGTTTTGGTTAATGGCAAAATAATAAAGCCCAGTTACGTTTTGGAAGAGGGGAATGCAATAATGTTGGAGAACTTTTCAAAAAAAGAAAGTGACAATGATCTTTTTGCTAACAAAGATATTAAACTGGATATTATATTCGAAAACGAGGATGTGGTTGTTATCAACAAGCAAGCTGGCTTGCAAGTCCATCCAAGTTTTAATGAAAAGAAGAATACTTTGGTTAATGCTCTTTTGGCTAAATATCCTCAAATTATTAATGTGCATGATGGCAGCGTTGGCGCTGAGTTAAGGCCTGGGATCGTTCACAGGCTTGATAAGGACACTTCAGGGATAATGGTTATTGCGCTTAATGTAGAGGCTTTTTTGGCACTTAAGGAAAATTTCAAAAACAGAACCATTCAAAAGCAATATTTGGCTATAGCGAAAGGAATTTTTATTGAAAAAGAGGGGATTATTGAAAAATCAATTGCAAAATCTTCAAGTTATAAAAAGCAAATTATTGCCCGCAGCAACACAAAGACTGTTATTAGACCCGCAGAAACACATTTTAAGGTCTTGAAAGACTTGGGAGAATATTCACTTATTGAATTAACACCAAAAACAGGCAGAACTCATCAAATTAGAATACATCTTGCCTCAATTGGGCATCCGATTGTTGGGGATAATATTTATGGTAAGGAAGCTGAAGGTGTTGCCTTAAGGCACCTGCTTCATGCTCAAAAGTTAAAATTTTCTCTTTTTGAAAAGGAATATGAGTTCGTGGCTCCCTTGGCGCAAGACTTTGAGGAATTTTTAGAAAAAATTGAACAAGGGAAATAATTATAGGGCTAAGCCAGGATTTATACAAAATTATTTTTTTACTTGCCTTTCATTCGCTTCGCACTCGGAATAATCATTTGAGCGAAGCTCATACGGAAGCCGCAAAAAAACAATTTTGTATAAATCCCTTCTTAAATGCGTAACTTATAAATTAACAACTAGATCTCTCTCTTTTCAAGATAATCAATAAGACCAGACAAGAATTGTTTAGTTTCTTTCGGCAGTAATGATTTTTCCATTTGCTTTTTTCCTTCCGATAGATAATCATTAACTGCTTTTCGAGCATAGGAAAGTGCTCCAGTTTCAACCAAAATATTTTTAAAGATAGAAATTTCTTTTTTTGAAATATTTTTTTTACCAAGAATCAGCTCGAGCTGTTTTTTTTGTTTTGTTGAAGATAATTCGCGAGCTTTTACAACCATTAAAGTATTTTTCCCCTCCTCAATGTCGGATGCAACTGACTTGCCAAGTTTTTTTTCGTTTCCAAATATTCCAAGAATATCATCTTGAATTTGAAAGGCGATTCCAATAGGGATTGCGTATCGACGTATGTTGTTTAATATTTTTTTGTCTTCACACCCAGCAATCATCATTCCAATTTGGAGTGGTCCTTCAAAGGTGTAACGTGCAGTTTTGTTTTCATACATATCCAAGACATCGGTAGTTGTGATTTTTTTTGCACATCCCATTGTAATGTCTTGCACTTGCCCAATAGCTGTTGTTATCGATACTTTATGCAATTGTATGAGTCCTTGAATGGTTGCTTTTTGATCGAAGTTTGCTTCCAAAATTCCTTTGTTCATAATGGCATAAATCATATCTCCGATGATGAGTGCCAATGATTCGCCAAAGTGACGTTCGCTCCAAGTTGAAAGATTATTTAAATCCCTTTTAGAAAATTTTTTGTGCAGTGTTTTTACGTTATGACGAAGGGTACCATGATCTATTATGTCGTCGTGCATAAGAACGAATAGGTGTCCAAATTCTGCTGCTGCCGCAGCTTTTATTATTTTTTTTTCGTCTTTTCCCCCTGCACCAACATAACCATAATACAAAAGTGCACCGCGTATTCTTTTCCCTCCTGACAAAAGAATATATTTTGCATATTCTAATGAGTCTGCAACAAGCTCGTTGCTTTTTCTTGCCTCACTAATAACAATGTTGAATTGTTTTTCGATTTCGCGGTCAACTCTTTTTTTGAATTTAATAATGGCTTTTTGAAAGTCCATATTTCGTGTAAAAATAGATTTTAACTGTATTTTAAAGCTCTTTTGATTGTAGCATTAACAGCGCAAGAGGCAAGTTTAATATTTTTTTAAATTTCCTCTCAGAATGCCTTAATTGTGAATTTTTTCTTTAAAAATAGCTATTTTTAGGCAAATTTAATGGCAATATTGGGAATATGGCAAATAAGGTTGACTAAAAACTCTTTTACTAGTATTATGGAAAAGCTTTTTAATTTATCTAATGAAGTTTCCTATAGCCGGTGAGAGCGCAAATCAGAAGGTTTGCTCATTTGGGAGTGTGGGATTAAATGTTATGAACAATAAACTATTGAATTTTAATGACGGACAGAAAACATCTGAGATGCCTGCTTTTCGCGCTGGTGACGTTGTTAAAGTTTTTCGAAAGATTATAGAAGGCGGAAAAGAACGAATCCAGGTTTTTGAGGGGATGGTTATTGCTGTTAAAGGAAAACAGAGCTCATCAACGATGATAACTGTGCGAAAAGTTTCAAATGGTGTTGGAGTTGAAATTGTTGTACCAATTCAATCACCAAGTATTGAAAAAATAGAAGTAGTGAAGCGTGCTAAAGTTCGTCAGTCAAAACTATATTTTGTGCGTGAGCGAAGTGCAAAATCTCTGAAAATGAAATATAGCGCACTTGCTGCATTTGCAAAGGTTGAAGAAGAAAAAGAAGTAAAGGCTCCTACTGAAAAGATTGTAGAGGAAGTTAAAGAGGAAGCTCCTGCTGAAACAAAGGCTGAATAATAGTGAATTTGTGCAGTCATTGGGCGGATGGCGGAATTTGGTATACGCGCAAGATTGAGGTTCTTGTGGGAGCAATCCCTTGGAGGTTCAAGTCCTCTTTCGCCCACAAGGTTTTTAAATAACCAAGATACAAATTACGAGAAACAAATAAGCTTCAAATTTCAAAAAACAAATAATTTAAGTACTCATTTTCTGGATTTACTTATTTTAGGATTTTATTGGAAATTGGAAATTGAGATTTGGAAATTACGCGCATAGCGCGGCATGGGTGATTAGCTCAGTTGGCTAGAGCACTTCTCTTACAAAGAAGGGGTCACTGGTTCGAGTCCAGTATCACCCACCTGTTTTTGACCACAAGCGCCCGGGTAGCTCAGTGGTAGAGCAGAGGATTGAATTTCGATCCACTCTGTAGTAATGCAGTTTAAAATAATTGGGTGAATTCGGGGAAACCTAAGTTTTTGCTTTTTGTGAAAATAAGGCAATCCCGAGCCGAGCCTCAAAGAGTTAAAAGTTTTGAGGAAGGTGTAGAGACTAGCAGGTGAGACTCAACGATAATCCTGCATTAGCGCCCAACTTCGCACTCTTTTGCAAAAAAGAACGAAGATGATATAGTCCGATCCTTGGAGAAATTCAAGCAAAATATAGGAAAATCCTCGTGTCGTGAGTTCAATTCTCTCCCCGGGCACATTGAACTAAAATTGAACCTATGGTATACTGATAGTATATTCATAGGTTCAATTTTTATGCGAAAAGAAAAAATAAAAGCTATTGAATTAAGGAAAAAGGGTAATAGCTATGCTCAAATTGGAAAGATTTTAAATTTGCCAAAGAGCACTTTGAGTTATTGGTTGAGTGAAATAAAATTATCAAAAGATGCTCAGGATCTTATAGATAAGCGTTCTTATAAAAAAAGTGTTGAGGGATTAATAAAAAGAAATAAAAACCAAACTGCCTTAGCCTTGGCAAGAGCAGTTGCGATTAGGGATGATGCAAAAAAAGAATTTAGTAATCTTGTTGGTGATAAACTTTTTTTAACTGGCGTTAACCTGTATTGGGCTGAGGGATATAAGAAAGGTGCATATGGAAGTAAATGGAAAAGTGTAGATTTTGCAAATTCTGATCCTGAAATGATTTTACTAATGATGAAATTTTTTCTGAAAGTATGCAAAGTTCCACTTGAAAAAATAAGAGCACAATTGATTGCACACGAAAATGTTGATATTGAAAGCGCTGTGAAATATTGGTCAAATATTACTGGTGTGGCGGAGGAAAGATTTATAAAAACATCGGTGCCAGTTATTAGAAAAAGCAACAATAAAAGAAAAAACAGTAATTTGACTTATGGCACTTTGCATATTAGGATTAATGATGTGAGCTTTTTCTTTAAGATGATAGGTTGGATTGATGGGCTGAAAGAATATTTTAAGGGTCCATAGCTCAGCGGTTAGAGCAGGCGACTCATAATCGCTTGGTCGCTGGTTCGATTCCAGCTGGACCCACGTTGAAAAATTTTTAATTTTTAATTTTTAAATAAAAGGAGACAAAAACTATTAAAATATTGCGGGTATCGTATAGTGGCTATTATACGTCCTTGCCAAGGATGAGACGGCAGTTCGATTCTGCTTACCCGCTCAACTATTTCAAAAGCACTCCTTACGGAGTGCTTTTGCTGTTTGCAAAATGTTGCGACAAATTCGTGCTATAATGAAGACATAAATTTAATTTTAAAAATATGGAAAAAATACATGCGTTTTTGATTGCGGTCATGGTGTTGGTTGTTGGTGCAATATTGGTGGTGGCATTGGCGGTGAACAACAGCTCAAAAGAAAAACAGCTTTTTTCGGTGGTTGGAAGTGGCACAATATATGCCAAAGCTGACATTGCCAATATTAATGTTGGACTCAAAACTGGCGTGAAGAAAACAGCGGTTGAAGCCTCACAGGAAAGCAGTGCTAAAATGAACAGCATTATTGGTGAACTCAAAAAACTTAGTATCGATGAAAAAGACATCAAGACCAATGATTACAGGTTGAACCCAGTTTATAATTGGACAGAAAACAAAGGTCAGGAATTGACTGGATATGAGGTCACGCAAACACTAAGCTTGAAAATAAGAGACATGGAGAAAATTGGCGAGGTGATTGCGAAAACCACCGAGCAAGGAGCCAATCAAATTGGCGATGTTGCCTTCACAATTGACGATGAATTTGCTTTGAAAAATCAAGCGCGAGAAATGGCCATTGAGAAGGCCAAGGAAAAAGCTGCAATCATTGCCAAGCAATCTGGCATGAAATTGGGAAAAGTGAAAAATGTTTCTGAAAATTATGATCAGCCATCATTTCCAATGTATGCCAACGCAAAGGCAGATGCTGCCACTGCTAGCAATCAGGAAGCCCCAGCTCCAATAATTCAAACTGGGCAAAATGAAATAAGAGTGGAGGTGACTTTGACTTATGAAGTTAAATAAGATAGCCAAATTTAAGGGTTGGATCTGCTGAAAAGAAATTTTTATAAAATGCTTTGTTAGAGCCTTAAAAGGCTCTACTTTGTTATTTTAAAAAGTAAAAAAGGCTTGTATAAAGCAAATGTTGGTGCTTACGGTTGACTGGAGGCTGGTGATGTGCTATTATACTCGGTTGACGATAAATTGATTGATGTCGACCCGGTTTATCAGCAAAGTGCAATACTGATACTGGCTAAGAAGTAAAATTTATTAAATGCGTATAATCAGGCTTGTTGTAGCCTTGCTAGTAATGTTAGCAGTAATGCTTCCATTTATAACACTAGCGAGCGAATCACCAAACACTGAGATAAAAACTAATATAAATTTAAATACAATTAAAAATTTCTTTTTTCCAGCCCCAGCTCTTGCTGATGTTGCTGTGGAAGAAGTTATTGCTCCCGTTGTTGTTGAGCCTGTGAAAACAGAGCAAGAAATCAAAAATGAAGCAATTTTGGCTAAATGGAAGCCAAAACAAACTCAAAAATGGAATAATCTTCCAAAAGAAAAGTTTGTGATCAACGCTTCTGCTTATACTGCTTCTGCAGATGAATGTGATAATGACTTAGGAATCACAGCTTCTGGGATTAAGGTGCACAGTGGAACAATTGCTTGTCCTCCCGAATTTCCTTTTGGTGCGAAATTGATCATTGAGGGATATGGAACATTTGTTTGTGAAGATCGTGGTGGAGCAATCAAGGGAAATCATATTGATATCTATATGGAAACTAAGACCGAAGCATTTGCTTTTGGACGAAGAAACCTTATAGCTCAAGTGATTGAGTAGTACATAAAACACCCCGATTAATCGGGGTGTTTTGCGTTTTAAGCCTGGATTGACGATGGTGATGATTATTGGTAAGCTTATATAAGTTAAGGTCCGTTGGCCGAGTGGGCTTGATGCGAGTGAGCGAGCATTAAGCGGGTTTTAAAAAAGAACCCAGGAATCCGAGGCCAACACAGTTTTTTGTTTGAGGCTATGCCGAGAAATTTAAAGGTCCGTTGGCCGAGTGGTTAGGCAGCGGTTTGCAAAACCGTGTACATCAGTTCAAATCTGGTACGGACCTCAAAATTTAATGCCGCGGTGGTGGAATGGTATACACAAGGGACTTAAAATCCCTCGGGCGCAAGCCCTTGCGAGTTCGAGTCTCGCCCGCGGTACAAATTAAAAAAGAGCATCATTGCTCTTTTTTGCTTTGCAAAAGGTTTGGAATTTTTTGAAAGTCTTCTTCAAAAAGTGCTTTTGTTTTTCTATTGATGCGGGCAGCTGCTGGATGATGGAGTGGAAATAATTTTATCTTGCCAATTTTTTTTATTTCTACATCAATAATTTTTCCATGCACCTCAGAAATTTTTGCAGTTGGTAAAAAACTATTAAGTGCGTATTTTCCAAGAGTAATTATTATTGTTGGAGAAATTATTGCAATTTGTTTTTCAAGCCAAGGCCAACATTCCGCAACTTCTTCGGGAAGGGGATCGCGATTTTCCGGTGGACGACATTTGCAGATGTTGGTTAAATACACATCTTCGCGTTTTATTTTTATGCTCGCTAGCATTTTATCTAAAATTCTTCCAGTGCTGCCAACAAAGGGAACGCCAAGTTCATCTTCCTTTTTCCCAGGAGCTTCGCCAATAAAAATAATTTTTGCTTCAGGATTGCCAGCACCAAAAACAACATGCGAACAATTTTTGCGAAGTTTGCAGTTATTGCATACAGACATTTTTTTGTTTAATTTTTCTAATTTCTTTTGCTTGCTCATTGCGTTATATTTTTGTCATTCCTGCGAAGGCAGGAATCTAGGATATTATCGCATTGTTAATTTAAGTTCATTTACTGTTTTATAAAATATAAGTGTTCTAAATCCTGGATTCCGGATCAAGTCCGGAATGACAAATATTACTTGAGCCCGTTTACTAAAATAAGTTGAAATTTGTAATCGCTATCGTTCCAAACTGCAAATGTTGGGGGATAATATTGATTGGCGACATTCCCAGGGTTTAGCATTTCGCATTCCTTTATATTTCCGTATCGCTCGCCTTTGACAATTTCTGTCCAAGGTTTGTGCGTGTGGCCATAAAAAACATAATCGAATTTTCCTTCCTCGGCAAGTTTGCGGGCATATTCTGGGAAATGTACGAACGCCATCTTCTTGTTGGCAATTTCCACTTCGCCATGTTTAGAAAAAATGTTGATTGATTTGTATTTTCCGTCAGCAAATGGATAATCTGCAGCGTGTCCGCGATCCATGTTGCCAAAGGTCCAAAAAATGTCGCCCACAAAATTTTCACGAAGATAGTCTAGCGTTTCAATTTCCGCTAAGTCTCCGCAGTGAATCAATTTTTCAATTTTATTCTCGCGGCAATAATCCAAAACCTTTGTTATGTTTGGGATGTTGTCATGGGTATCTGAGATGATTGCGATTTGCATAATATTTTATTTTCAGTAGTAAATATCTTCCTCGGTGGCTTTTTGGGAGCCATTCTCGTTATGTTCTTCTGCATTATCTTTCTTTGCGGAAGTTTTTTTACTGTTTGAATCATAATCTTTCAACAGCTCAGGGTATTCTATCGCCATTTGGGTGAATTTGTCCATTTGATAGACTTCATTGATTTCGACTTGGCGGATGATGTCAGCAAATTGATTTTTTATTTCTCGCATTATGTCGCGAAGCTGTTCACGATTTTCAACTTCAATGTCCAAAAGTAATTCCCAGTTTCCCATACCTTTGACATAGTTGATGATGTTGGGATGAAGGCAACAAAATTTGTACAGATCGTCAATGCGTTTTTCATCGAATTGCACAATCTTGAAACAGTTGCGATAAAGCAGTAGTCCGGCCTTTTGATAGTCAATCGTGAAAGTTATTTTAGTGATCACTCCATTTTTTTCAAGCTTGTTGTAATGTTTATGCACAAGTCCAACAGAGCAACCAAGAATTTTGGCAATCTTGGTAAATTCCATGCGTCCGTCTATTTGAAGTAGCGAAAGAATTTTGCGGTCATTTTCGGTCAGCTTTATTTTTTCGGTTGTTCCGCCAGAAACAGCGAATTTTTGAAATTCATTTTCTTTGCCAAGCAAATAGGTGCGGGGAAATTTCATAAAACCCAAACCAATAAAAATGTCGCTCATTGTTATATATTGCCCAAATTTGGAAAAAATGTCTTGCAAAATTTGATTGTGATGAAAAAGGTCCTTGGTGATGATACCAATCAGCACGTCGGCGTAGCCATCGGTGCGTTGGATGATTGGAATGTTCATATTGGAGTTGAAGTCAGCATAGATTTCAGCTTCTTTTTCTTTGCTGAGCCCTGCAAATTTGAGCCAATAACCCCAAAAGAAAGAATAGTCGGCTTTGTCATAGTCGATAAAAGCCCAAAAGTGCTTGATGATGCCTTTTTCTTGAAGTTGCTCAACGTGGTATTTTACGACTTGGGGAGTTGAGGAAATTACCCGCGCAATCTCTGAAAAACTGGCTCTGCCATCCTTGTCCAGTTCAAAGAGGATTTTTTTGTCGATTTCTGATAGGTTCATTTTTTAAATTTTATCATTATATTACAATTATAGTACATTATTACTAAAATAGCAAGCTTTGTATTGATATTTTATCCAAAATGCTGTATACTACGTTGTTAAGATGAAATAGGGAGAAGGAACCTTAACAACAGTTCTTTTAAAATCACCTCAAATAGATCTCACAGCGACACGGACCCCGACTTGTCGGGGACGATTACGGAATGTGAGAACAAGGAGATAGTTATGGAAAAAAATACAGTGAAACTGAATATTGGCCAGGATAATGTTTTGGTGGCTAAGTATAGTCGTAGCATTATCAATGATGTTTCTGATGATCAAATTGGCAAGAGGGTTTTAGAGGTTTTGATTAAGGTTGTAAAAGAGTATATCCCTCACTTTAGTTTTGAAAAACACCATCTTGCTACACATGCTGAGATATTGTGGTTTGAACGATATGAATGTCCATGTTGTCAGACTGGGGTGGAAGCACTTGTTAAAGTGAAATCAAATGGTGGTTGCAGTTCTAAGGAGTGGAAAGAGGGCGCTGAAAATGCTTGTGGGCTATATAATGTTCATATATGCGCTCAATCTCTTCGCGAAACCGATCATTTGGGAAGCAAATTCAAAATAGAAAAGGTTAGTGGATTCACTGAATTTGCCAGTGGTTTTACCGAACATCTTACATCACAATCTGAAAGAAAATAAATTCTCTGAGAATGCAGAAAGGAGGTGATTAAAAATTTAAGGCAAGAGGAGAAAATTTTTCTCTTGCCTCTCTCATTGAGCCCGTCAAGGAGGCTGGCTCATAGGAGAAGGAGTTCATTAAAAATTAAATAGTGGTCTTAACTGAGAAAGGAGTTTTTTATGGAAGCATTTAAACTGGACTGGTACGAAGAACGATTTAGGGGTAGCGTACGGTGTGGTGCAGTTGTAATCGCAAAAGATGAGGAGCAAGCTATTAATATGGTTCTGGATCGATTTGGGGAAAGAATTAGTAAACGAGATAAAGAACACCTCAAAGATTCAATAAAAAAAATGGGTTGGGGTGAAATACAATTTTTCGAAAATTAAAAGGAGAAAAAATGAAAAATGTCTCATTAGTTATTATTGTTTTAGCTGCGGTAGTCGGTTTGCTCGCTTTCGCACATGCTTTTGGGCAAGTTCCTTTGGGTAATGAGGAGAAGATTGCGCTTGATTATTTGGTAATGAAAATTTGCGCAATTGTTGCAGCAATCTCATTGCTGATAATTCTTGCAGCCGATTTTTCCAAGAAGGCTAGGGAGCTTTTAAAAAAAGTTTTTGGTTAGACAAAACGGAAAAAATAAAATGAAAGGAGGTTAAAGCTTAAAGGCGACAGTCCAATGTGACTGCCGCCTTTTTTCTTTTGTGTTATAATAAAGAATATTGATAATTAACTTTGATAAACAAAATGCCAAAACAAAAAACAGTAGAAATAATCCCAGATGAAAGAATATTTGGAAGAATTTTTTATATTCGTGGGGAAAAAGTGATGTTTGATCGTGATATTGCTGAGTTGTATAATGTAAAAACAAAAGAATTGAATAAGGCCGTAAAGAGAAATATTGAGCGTTTTCCTGAGGATTTTATGTTTCAGCTTACAAAGTCTGAGAGTGATATGTTTCTAAGGTTCCAAAATGGAACCTTAGAGAATGGTGGTAGAGGAAAATATGCAAAATATTTGCCATATGTTTTCACTGAGCAAGGCGTCGCAATGCTGTCGGCGGTCCTCAAAAGTCGCAGAGCCATTGAGGTTAGCATTCAGATAGTCAGAGTTTTTATAAAAATGAGAAAATTACTTGCTACCCACAAAGATTTACGCGATAAGATTGAAAAAATGGAAAAAGAAAATAAGGAAAATTTTAAGGTTATTTTCAAAGTTATTTCAAAGCTTATGGTAACTAATCCTGAAAAAGGAGAGTCGAAAGTAGTTGGCTTTACTGATAAAAAACGAAAGTAAAAATAAGGCTAAAGATTTTGCAACTTAGTAATAAATGTCTTCTTCAGTTGCTTTTTGCACTTTTTGATTTTCGAGATTTTTATCGGAATCGTTTAATTGTTCAACTGTTTTGCTTTTGTCCCAAAGAAGTTTGTAAAGTTCTTTCATTGATTGGGCGTAGTCCTCACTTTCAATGATAAAACCAAAACCTTCTTTGCGTGAACTTAGGATTGCAACTTTGTTGTCATAAATTCCGATGGCGTTTGGAATGTTTATTCCTTTTGGAGAAAATCTAACATCGCGCAGAGTTTTTTTGAAAGTTGTGGGGTCTTGATATTTGTATGAATCAATCACGAGATCAGAAACATGAATTGATCGAATCCAATAATTCCTTTTTACTTTGAGTTCAACGTAGTGTTCCATCCACTCAGTACCCACTGTTTCCAGAACTGATTTCATTGGAGAAATCCAGTCAGCATTATTGGTGCTGGATTTGAGCGCTTCCATATAAATATCACGTAAGCCTTCTTTCCCTTCATAAAAAGTAATTTTTGGTTTGGCGAAGCCAACATTGTTGATTGATTTGAGTTGAGGAAGGATCTCTTTGAGAATCTTTTCTTTTTCCTTGATGGTTGCAAGCAGGTTTTCTGGTTCGGAAGCGATATATTGCTTCCTTTTGCCCTTGGTTGTCACGTGCATGAGACTTTTTTCTTTGAGACTTTCCAGGATATCGTACACAGTACTGCGCTTGATGCCGGCCTTGTCTGCAACGTTTTGGATATTGGTTGGGCCAAGCTCAAGACAAGCGAGGTATACACTCGCCTCCTTGTCAGTCAATCCTATGCTTAAGAGTTCGTTCTTTAGTCTTTCCATGGTTCTATTTTATCAAACAACGGTGAAAATGTCAATACTTAGACTGAAAAAAGTGCTTTAAATAAGGAAGAAATAGTGAAAATACAAAATGTGTGGCGCTATTATTGACGTTTTATCTAAAAACTGCTATACTGTGTTGTTACGATGAATTATCCGAATGCCTGACGATGCCTGACGAATTAAATCCGAATGAAATTCGAATAAACATCGCAACACAGTTCATTTAAATTCAACCCAAACATAGAAAAGGAGAAAGTCATGAAAAAGTTAGTAATAGTTTTTATTCTGCTGATTGCCACCTCATCTGTTTCAATTGCAAGAGAAGGTGGATCTAAAGAAGAAGCTGTAATAAGGATCGTTACATTTTATTCGAAGAACATACAAACGCATATGGTGGGAGTAGGCGCTGACTGTAATAAGATGAAGGAGGCGGAACAAGAAGCATTAATGTATGCAAACAATTGGTTGAGCAAGAATAAAAATAAGGTAAAGGTGGTAAGTCATTCGGTTGCGGGAAATTTTGTTGGTGCGCAAGGCACGAGAGGATTTTCATCAGTAACAATATTTTATGTAGAGAAGTAAAAGTTTGGCAAGGAATTCAGCGAAATTCCTTGCCTCTCTCATTGAGTTCATCATCGTGGTGAATTTATAGGAGAAAAGTTATCTCACAACTACATATAGAAAAGGAGAAAAAATGGCACAAATAACTTTAAAATGTGAATGTGGCAATGAAACATTTAAGGTTGTAATGCTTGGAGTGGTGTATGCCGGAAAACGTTCTACTATTCAGGATCTTTATGATAGGCAGAAAAAGGTCTATGTGCCAATTTGCATAAAGTGTGGCAAGGAGCATTCCTCGTGATGGTCATATCCTACTTTGGCAAGGAAGTTGAAACCAACTTCCTTGCCTCTCTCATTGAGTTCATTATGGTGGTGGACTCATAAGAGAAAAGTTATTTCACAATTAAATATAGAAAAGGAGAAAGTCATGAATGCATATCAAATTAGTTGGAGTTCTTATAAAAATGGAATTCGTAATGGAGTTATTGTGTTGGCATTGTCGGAACAGCGAGCTGAAGAAATATTCAGAAATTACAAGGCTAATTGCACAATATGCGACATTAAAATCGAACCTATACTGGAAGAAAGGCTTATTTATAGGATGTATGATGCTCCGATTAACTGACTGTTATTGGCAAGGAAGTTGAAATTAACTTCCTTGCCTCTCTCATTGAGTGCACCTCATCGGTGCCTTTATAGGAGAAAAAGTTATTTTACAACTAAATATAGAAAAGGAGAAAAATTGTGAACGCTTATATGGCAAGCTGGAAGCAGCGTAAGGATGGAATGTGGGAATGTTGTCAGGCTATTATCATTGCTTCTTCTGAAGATGAAGCAATGGAAATGGTTTTAAGTGAACGTTATGCTGGCTCCATGACACATGTGGAAGTAACACACATTAATGAAGTTAGAATCTTTAATTTTAGTGGTAGACGTTGAAAAAGAGACAAGGAAGTTGAAACTAACTTCATTGTCTCTTTTTATTTTGGGAATAAAAATGCAAAAATAGTTTAAGGGGAATAAGGGGGTAAAGGGTTTCAAAGGGAATGAAAAGGGAAAAAGGGAATAAAGGGAATGAAAAATTTTTATTTTCGGAAACTTTTTAATAAATCAACGTCCTCTTTCACAAAATCATGTTCTGTTTCTAAAATCATATCGATATTTTTTTCTTGGGCAAATTTTGTAATATTTTTGAAAGCGGCTTCGCCGATCAATCCTTTGCCGATGTGTTCGTGGCGATCTTTGCGGGAGGCGAGTTCTGTTTTGGAGTCGTTGCAATGAATCAGTTTGATTTTTGCAAGTCCAATTTCACTGTCAATTTTTTTGAGAGTGTTATCAAAATCTCGCCAGTCATAGCCGGAAGCGAAAGAGTGTTGTGTGTCCAAACAAATGCCTACTAATTTAGTATGGTTAACAAGTTTTATAATTTCAGAAAGCTGGGAAAATGTTGCGCCGATTATTTTTCCGGAGCCGGCTGCATTTTCGAGAAGAAGTTCTGCTGAGCCTGTGTATCCGTCTAAAGTTTTTTTAAGCATCTCAGCAACTTTTTCTGAAGCTTCATTCTCAAAAAGCTCGCCAGCAGATCCAAGATGAGTCATGACATATTTTGCGCCAAGCAGACTTGCACGTTCAAGTTCGTCGCGCACAATGGCAACAGTACTGTGACGGATGCGATTGTCGGCAGAGGCGTAGTTGATGTAAAAAGGAGTATGCACGACAATAACTGACAACTTACAACTTTCAACTGACAACTTAAATTTCTTCAGAATTTCAGGGGTGAGTTCGGGGGCTTTGCCTCCTTGGGGAGAGCGGGTAAAAATTTGCATAGCTTCGCAACCAAAATCAGCGGCATTTTTTGGTGCATTAAAAACTCCTCCAGCAATTGAAACGTGACAACCGATGTGCATAAATTTAAGTATAGTGTTTATATTACAATTCTAGCAGTATTTTATTTTTTTGGGTATTAAATTAAAACGGCAAATTTTTAATTTTTAATTTTAAATTTTTAATCAAATCTGAATGATTAAATGTCAAAAAGGTTGGGCTAAGTTCTGGATTCCGGATCAAGTCCGGAATGACAAGAGAAAATACAAATTCTTCGCCGTACAAATAATGGACAGGAAGGTAAAAACGTGCTATAATAGATATATTGAGTATAAAAACGGGCGAGAAAGCCCGTTTTCTTTTTTTAAAACAAAAAAACCTAGTTAAATAATATGGATTACCATAATTTAGCGGGGCAAGTAAATATGGAATTGAACTACCGCAAAGAAGATACAATTGTAATTAGCGACTTTCATTTGGGGTCAAAAAGAAGCAAGGCGAGAAAACTTGGTAATTTTTTGCATAAACTTTTAGACAATCCGCCATATCGGCTTATTTTAAATGGCGACGTTTTTGAACTTTGGAGCACTAATTATAAAAATATCGGATCCGATGAACATCGGGTGATTAAATTGGTGGCTGCTCTTTCAGAAAAGGGAACCAAAATCGTGTATATTCCAGGAAATCATGACAGAGCTTTTCGAGCTTTTTTTGAGTTTACTTTTGGAAAAATAAAAATGCGTAATGAATACGTCATAAGACATGATCATAAAAAATATCTCGTGATGCACGGAGATGAGTTCGATGCTTTCACTAGAAATCACGTCGTTATTTCTATATTACTTGATCAGTTTTATGTCTTGCTCGTTAGATTAAGTGCTTTTTTAAAAATTTTTTCTCGATCAAAAAAATCACTTTCTGCAAATAAAAACTCAAAAAAATATGCAGAAATTGTTTCAAAAATTAGGACATTGGCGTTATCATATGCAAGGTCTCGAAAAATGGATGGAATTATTATTGGGCATACTCATTGGCCAGAGTTGATGGATAATCCACATGGGGTAGCTTTTGCAAACTCCGGAGACTGGATGGAAAGTTGTTCTTATATCGTTGTTGGCGAAACTTTAAAACTTGAATATTATAAAGAGTAGGGGGATAATTTTTTAATTTTTAATTTTGTAATTTTATAAATAATTTTTAAATTTCTAATGTTTAAAAATTTTAACATTAAGATTTATTTAAAAATTAAAAATTGGAAATTAAAAATTTAAATTATACTATCTCCCAACCTGTGGGGGTTTCGATTATTTTGCCGTGGATTTCAAAACCGGAAGCGAGTTTGTGACCGCCACCGCCGAAGAGGTGGGCGATTTCACTGACATCAACTCCTTTGTATTCTTCTGAGCGAAGACTGCCCTTGATAGTTCCGTTGTCGCGCTCGGAAAGTACTAGTGAAAATTTTGTGCCGGGGACAGTATTTAAGATTGATGCGACTTGTCCAATATCTTCAGTAGAGGCGCTGCATTCTTCGATGTCTTCTTTTGTTAGGACGGTTGTGATCAATCCATTAATTGGATTGATTTTTGCTTTTTCAAATGCGCGACCCCAGAGTTTTAAGGTAGAAAGTTTTTTGTTAGCAAAAGTGGCTTCAATGATTTTAGAAACAGAAGCTCCTTTTTTCATAAGGTCAGAAGAAATTTCCATCACTCGACTTGAGGTGTTGGCATGTTGAAAATTACCTGTGTCTGATAATATGCCGATCATTAAATATGTCGCGATGCTTTTGGAAATATGTGCATTTTGATTGATCAAGTATTCATAAATAATTTCACAAGTTGAGGAACGCTTGGCATCAATAATAACAACATCAGCGGGGGTTGTGATGTCAGGGTGATGATCAATGATGACAGTCGCAGTTTTTTCTGGAAGTTGAGGTAAAATATTTTGAAAACCACGCTCAACACTGTCGCATCCTATAGCTGCATCATATTTTTTCAAATCCAAATGCTCTGGAATTTCAAATGTTTGCTGTGTTAGTGTTTCTAAAAATAATGGCAATGGATCAACGCAGGCGATATCAGTTTCTTTGCCGATCATTTCTAGATATTCCTTGAAAGCAAGAACGCTCCCTGCTGTGTCACCATCCGGACCAGAGTGCGCAAAAAGTAGAATTTTTTTTGAATTCTTTATGATGTATGAAAGAGTATTAAATTCTTTTTCGAAATTCTTCATATTCTACGAATAAATCCCCACGCTAATGGGGATTTTAGGGTGCTAAGAGTTTTAAGATGTATTTTAGATTTGGATAAGAATTTTTTCTATTTTGTCTGCTTCTTCCTCGGTTGAATCTGAAACAAATTGCAAGCGTGGAAGTGGACGCATTTTGAGTTTTTTGTTCAATGCTCCTTGAATAGAATATATTTCTTTGGCAAGTGTCTTCATCGCATAGTCGGTATCCTTGAAAGGAAAAACGCTTATGGATACTCGAGTATATCGGAGATCGGGAGTTGTGTCAACCTTCGCAATCGTCAAAAAAACTCCGGGTTTTAAACTAAGTTCTCTTTGGAATATTTCGCCAAGATGTTCTTTGAAGAGTTTATTAAGTTTTACAATTCTTTCGCTCATTTGGGTGATTAGGGATGTTAGGGTTTTAAAGGGTTCTTTTCTTTTCTTCTTCTGTAAATGCGAGAAGTGTGTCGCCAGCTTTGATTTTGGTGTCGCCTTCAAAAACTATTCCGCATTCATTTCCTTTTCCAACTTCGGCAGTTACTTTTTTGTCTTGTTGAAGTTGTTCAAGTTTTCCTTTGCCGATGATTTCACCATCGCGACGGATTTCAATTTGAGCACCTTTGGTAATTTTCCCGTCAGTAACTCTTCCTCCCACGATCATATCGCGTTTGCCAGTTTTGAAAATTGCCAAAACATTAACCATTCCTAGATCCGTGCGAACAATTTCTGGCGGTAACATATCGATCACCATCTTTTTAACTTCTTCAACAAGTTCGTAAATAATTTTGAAAGTTTTGATTTTAACTTCACTTCCTTCGGCTAATCTTTTGGCAACAGGCGTTGTTTCTACATTGAAACCAAAGATGACAGCTTGTGAAGGTGCGCTGACCTTAACATCAGATTCGGTGATGTTTCCTACTTCTGATTCAACAATGTTGATGATAACTTCATCGGTTTTGATTGTTGAGATTATCTGTTCGATTGCTTCAAGAGAACCTTGAACATCTGCCTTGAGCACGATGTTGAGTTTTTGAATTTTGTCTTCTTCCATAATTCGCATTAATTTTTGCGAAGTAACTTTTTCTTTGCGCTCAATAAGACCACCAGAAAATTCTTTGGATTTTAGTCGTGCAATTGATTTTCCACTTACAACCTGAAGCACATCATTGGTGTTTGGTGTGCTATTAAGACCCATTAATGTTACAGGTGTGGATGGTCCAGCGGTTAATAAATTTCTACCGGTAAAGTCTTCAATTTTTCGAATACGACCGTAGGCTGTTCCGGCGGTCACATCTTGACCAACTTTCAAAGTTCCTGTTTTAACCAGAATTGTGGCCACGGGTCCTTTTTGCGGATCAAGATTTGATTCAAGTACGATTGCAAAACCATCTCTTTTATCGTCAGCTTTAAAATCCTCAACTTCTGCTACGAGCAAGATGTTTTCAAGCAAATCATCAATGCCGATGTTTTGTTTGGCACTTATTTCAGCTGCCATCACATCGCCGCCCCATTGTTCGATTATAATTCCGTTGTCAGCCAATTCTTGTTTCACTCTTTGTGGGTTAGCATCTGGTTTGTCAATTTTGTTGATAGCAACAACGGTAGGAATCTTTTTTTCTTTTAAATACTCGATAACTTCCTTGGTTTGTGGACGAACTCCATCATCAGCAGCAACAACAAGCACGGCGATATCAGCTATACTAACTCCTCGTTCTCGCATTCCAGAAAAGGCTTCATGTCCAGGTGTGTCAATAAAGGTAATAAGCTGGCCTTTCTTTTTTACTTGATAGGCGCTGATGTGCTGAGTGATTCCACCAGCTTCTTTGGCTGCTACACTGGCCTTTCTAATTGTGTCGAGCAATGTTGTCTTGCCGTGATCAACATGACCAAGAATAGTCACAACCGCAGGGCGAGAGCGAAGGTTTTTGCCAGATTCCTTTTCCTTTTTGCAGATTTCAATCAATTTTTCAACCGTGATTGTTTCGCTGTCCAAAACAACAAGGTCAGCTTCTGTCTCAAATCCAAGATCCTGAGCGATAATGGTGGCTGTGTCAAAATCAATTTCCTCGTTAATGGTCGCAAGAATATTGTTTTTAAGCAGTTCTGTTATTACTTGAGAAACAGGCAGCGCCAAAAGTTCACTAAATTTCTTTACAGTGATGCTTGTTGGAACTTTTACAATTTTTTTTACTTCATCAGTCATGATATATTTGGCTTTTTATAAACTTAAGTTATTTTAAATGGCTTTTATTGGCCATTAAATTTTGCTGGGTTTGATTGTTACAGCTGATTTGATGGCAGCTTTTTCTTCTTCGGTTAAGGTATATTTTTCAGATTCTCCTTTGGTGATTGGTTTTGAATAAATACGAGTTCCTTCTCTGGTGTGCAGGGATGAAATGGTTATGCCGCAGTCTTTTCCATCTAAAAGGGCAATTGCAAAACTTTGATCGCCGCCAATATCTTTGAATGGGTTAAATCGAATGATTCCAACCTTGTGAAGACTGCGCTGAGAAAGATTGTGAATTTTGTTGGAAATTTCAAAAAGCTCCTGAATTTCCTTGTCTATAGCGGAAATTTCCTCAGTATGAGCTAATAAAATTGATTCCAAATCAACAGCTTTTTTTCCTGAAAAAAGAATTTCGAGGTTTCTTTGGGTTGCTCTTAGTTTTAGCATTGTCCAAATACCAAAAATAAGGCTTACTACTGCCAAAAAAACTCCAAGAATTGCAATATAAATAGGAAGTTGAGCACTTGATATCATAAAACAAACATATTTAATAGATACGTTGAGCATCGTAGCATTATTTTTGCCGTATGTAAAGAAAAAACGCTTGCGGAGAGAGGGGGATTCTTTCTCGCTCCGACTCGAAATCTGGGCGCTACACACAGAATGCTCGTATTCCTCGCATTCTACTCGCGCCCTTCGAATCTCTTCATTATAAATTTTTGCGGAGAGGGGGAGATTCGAACTCCCGGTAGGGTTGCCCCTACTTCACTTTTCGAGAGTGATCCATTCAACCACTCTGGCACCTCTCCATTACTCGGCATAGCCTCGAACAAAAAACTGAGCAGAGTGGTTGCCCGGGTTTCTTTTGAAACCCTTTGGATATTCTTATTCATCATATCCAAACCAGCTCTGGCACCTCTCCATATTAGTTAGCATATAACATATAGCACAAAGCACAAAACAAATTCATAATTCAAATTTAAAAAATATTAAGCAAGTCCTAAACAAGCTTAAAGAATTTTTGTTCCATGTTCCATGTTATATGTTACATGATAGACATTTTGTTATTTTGTGTTTTTGTTGTAAACTATATGTAGTCAATTAGCAAAAATATTTGTCTTATGGAAGAAAACCAAAATGCGGTTGGAAAATTTTTAGACCCAAGGGAAATAATCGCGCAACTTGATGTTGCTGTCGGCTGTGTGGTTGTTGATTTTGGCTCAGGCCCAGGATATTTTTCAATTCCATTTGCCAAAGCTGTTGGAGAAGATGGGCGTGTTTTTTCTCTTGATATTTTGCCTCAAGCACTGGAAACTGTTGCTGGCAAAGCTAAGAATTCCGGAATTACAAACATCACAACCAAACGTGTAAACTTGGAAAAAGAAAATGGCACAAAACTCGAAGCTGATTCTGCCGATTGGGTTATTCTGAAAGATGTTTTGTTTCAAAATCAAAAAAAAGAAATTATTATTGCCGAAGCTTATCGAATTCTTAAAAAGGGAGGGAAGGCTATTGTGATTGAATGGAATCAAAAAGAATCATTGGTTGGTCCTGCGGTTGAAATTAGAATCGCACAATCAGCTTTGGAAAAAATGTTTGTCGATCAAAATTTTAGTATAGAAAAAAACATAGAATCAGGCGATTTTCACTATGCATTCGTTGCTGTGAAGTAGGTCTGCAAAATTACAAAATATTATAAAAATACAAAATTACAAAAAGATAATTATGCATATGGAAAAAGCAAAAACATTTATCAAAAACAAAAGTAGATTATTGTTACTGTTGTTGGTCGTGGCAATCGTACCTCTTTTTTCAGGTTGTGGGACATCTTCAACGAGTGACTATGTTGTTAATCTTGAAATCTGGGGAACGTTTGATAATTCCACGATATACAGTGAAATAATCGATCAGTACAAAAAAATAAATCCATATATTGGCGAGATAAAATATCGAAAATTTGCGCAAGAAACATATCAGCAAGAACTTCTTGATGCGTTGGCTTCGGGACAAGGGCCGGATATTTTTTTGATAAGTAATGGTTGGCTGCCAGCATTTGAAAATAAACTTCAGTCAGCACCTGAACCGCTTATGAATGAGCAGGATATGAAAAACAATTTTCCAGATGTTGTGGCGGGAGATTTTATGTCTGACAATAAAGTTTATGCCTCGCCGCTTAGTGTAAATTCAATGCAGCTTTATTATAATAGGGATATGTTTAATGCTGCTGGCATTACAAATCCACCAAAAACTTGGATAGAATTTCAAGCTGATGTTCAAAAATTAACAAAATTAAATGTTAATGGAAATTTTGATTTGTCGGGAGCTGCTATTGGAACAAGTTTAAATATAAACAGAGCTTCTGATTTACTGAGTCTTTTGATGCTGCAAAACGGAGTAGAGCTTCCAACAAAAAAAGGACTGCAAGCGAAAATAGATGAGGGAGTTATTGGCAGTGATGGCAACACGGTTCAAGCGGGAGAGCAAGCCTTGGGATTTTATACTCAGTTTGCACGCTTGAGCACAGCTGCTAACACAATAAATCAATATTATACTTGGAATAATAGACAACATTATTCAATAGATGCATTTTCAGAAGGAAAAGTAGCTATGATGTTTAATTATTCATGGCAGATAAAGGAGATAAAAAATAAAAATCCAAAATTGAATTTTTCAGTTGCGCCACTGCCTCAAATAAATGCTGACAAGCCTGCAACGTATGCAAATTATTGGGGCTATGCTGTTTCGCGTAACAAGATTGCACCGGTTTCTAATGTAGGAGGAACTCCTGCGGCTCCCCCTGTTCCAAATGAGGTGCGAACTCATGAAGCGTGGCAATTTCTTCGATATTTGACACTTAAAAATTCTGGCACAATAACTTTATATAACGCCATTACTAAAAACAGTGCAGATTTTCCAATTAATTTTGATCCAGCAAATGATTATATAAAAAAGACTCAACAACCTGCAGCACGCAGAGACATTATCGAAACACAAAAAGCGGATACAAATCTCGGACCATTTGCTGTTGGCAATCTTATTGCAAAACATTGGTATCAAGTTGACCCTGTTGCAGTTGATAAGATTTTTTCCGATATGATAGAATCAGTTAACAGAGGCGATGTAACCTTGCGCGAGGCGTTAACGTTGGCAAAGAATAAAATTAATTACTTGTCAGGAACAAGTACAATACGATAAAAATATGAAACTTGATAAATCTTTTTTCATCTCTCTAGCAGTTGTTTCTGTCGTTGGAACAATGCTAGTTGGTGTTGATAATGCTAACGCTGCTATTATTACTTGTGGGCGAGGTCAGGATATGTGTACGCTTTGTGATTTGATTGCTGGAATGAATACGATTATCCAATATTTAATGAAGCTTTCAATTGGAGTTGCACTATTGGCGATGGCGATTGGGGGAATTATGTATGTTATTTCTGCTGGAGACAAAGGACTTGCTGACAAAGCTAAAGGTGCCATAACAAATGCTGTTGTTGGTTTTGCAATTATTTTTGCTGGATGGCTTATTATAAATACAACGATTAATTATATTGGGACGAAGCCTGGAATGGGAATTGGTGTTACTAGTTGGGGAAATTTTGAATGTAATCGTGTGGAGCCTATTTTGAATAAATAAAATAGAGGAATTATTTTTTAAAAACAAATATGAAAAAGAGAAATGCTTTGTTGTTACCACTTTTTGTTTTCGGGTTGTTTTTAACTTTGGGGGTTCAAAGTGCGTCTGCTGATTTATGTACAGAGTATAATAAAAATTATAAATGTACTGATATAACAACTCTAACATTGACCACTGGCTGTGTTGCGAATAAATGCCTTGGAGCAAATGCAAACAATGTGAATGTAAAATGCTGTCCAATAGATGCGCCTGTAAAAGGGAATGGAACACTTGTTCAGCCAACTGGTTCGAATAATACTGCTGGTCCAACAGACTTTGTTAATCCGCTTAGGTTTGAAACGGTAGAGGGATTTTTGGGTGGTATTATGTCGGCAATTCAACAGATCATTGTGGTTTTGGCGTTGGTTTTTATTATGATTGGAGCAGTAATGATTTTGGCTTCAGCTGGAAATTCAGGAATGGTTGAAAAAGGAAAGAGTGCAATTACGATGGCCCTGGTGGGACTTGCACTTGGAGTTGCCGCACCATCTTTGCTCAAAGAACTTGCTAAAATTATTGGGTGGGGTCCAGAATGTAATGTGGGTGATCCTAGTTGTGAAAAAATAACAGCTGCGCTGACGCTTTCACAAATTGCTGTAAATGTTTTAAATTTTCTCTTGGGAACGATGGGTATTATTGCATTGATAATGCTTGTAATTGGGGCGATTATGTATTTAACATCAGCTGGCGATGAGGATAGAGTCAAAAAAGGCAAGGATATATTCAAGTATTCTTTAATTGGAGTTTTGTTGGCGATGGCTTCAATGGTGCTGGTAACGCAAATTGCAAGGTTTTTTCAATAAAAAAGAAAAACCCCAGTTAAATAATTTTAAATTTTTTGCTAAAAATTTAAAATTAAGATTAGAATCTGGAATATTATAAAATTAAAGATAAAAATAAAAATTTATACAAATAAGTTGACGCTCTTGAGTTATCGAGGGATTCCAATCTTATTTAACGGGGTAAATGTTGATTAATGTTCCACAATATATAGATGTCGAAGACAAGATTGCTGGACCGCTTACGGCCAAGCAGTTGGGTTGGATTATCATCTTAGGTATAATGTTGATTATTTTGTGGAATGTTGTGCCAATGGCAGTATTTTTTATTATTGGGATTCCAGTAACAATCTTGTTTGTGTCGCTAGCTTTTTATAGACCGTATGGGCAACCCCTAGCAAGTTTTTTCCTTTATGGAATTATGTATTTTTTTAGACCCAAGATATATATTTGGAAGAGAACACCTGAAAAAATTGTAAGCACCGTACAGAAAATACAAACTGCAGCAACTGTTGCACCGGACAAGCATATTTCAAGTCAGTCGTTGCAGGATCTGGCTCAGCTTTTGGATAGCGAAGGAACAACATCAAATGCTGAACTTGAAAAAATATTAAAACAGGCACCTGGGAAAAGATAATTTTGTCATCCCGCACTTGCCGTGCCCGCCTCTGGAGGGATGCGGGATCCAGTTAGTTTCACAAGTTAGGCAAAGTTCTGGATTCCCGTTTTCACGGGAATGACAATAAATAAATATAAGAAATCATTATTATGGAATCATTGCATTCAAATAATTTAACTGGTGGGGCGACAGGAGGACTTAGCACTCAAAAGTATGTTGACGTGGAAGAAGTTCGTGATGGTGTTATTATTCTTAAAAACGGATCGCTGCGAGCCGTGCTTTTGGTTTCTTCGATAAACTTTGATTTGAAGGCGACCGAAGAACAGGATTCCATCATTAGCCAATATCAAAATTTTCTAAACTCTTTGGATTTTCCAATGCAAATTATCGTCAGTTCTAGAAAATTAAACATAAATCCATATTTGGATTATTTGAAAAAAAAGGAAACACATCTTACCAATGAATTGTTGAGTTTGCAATTGGCAGAGTATCGCAATTTTATAAAAAATTTGGCAGATGTTTCAAATATTATGTCAAAGTTTTTTTATGTCGTGGTGCCTTTTCATCCGATTGAAAATGCTAAAAGCGGATTGATTGATCGTCTTTTTGGAGCAACAAATTCTCAGATGGCTGTTGCCAAAAGAAGAGAACTTTTTGATACATATAAAAATCAGCTTTGGCAAAGAGTTGATCACATCAGCGCTGGTCTTTCAGGAACAGGTGTGAAGGTAACACCGCTTAAGACTGAGGAATTGATTGAACTTTTGTATAATTCATATAATCCATCAATACACAATAATTCTATTATTAAGGATATTGATAAAGTTGAATTAAGATAAACAATAAAAAACAAGAAAATGCTCGAATTATTTAAAAGTAAAAAAACAGCTTCGCCGATGGGTGCTATTTTGCAAAGCGAAGCGCTGTATCAGCGTGGTGTGGCAACAATCAAAGATTTGATTGCGCCATCTGCGATGAAAATAAGTTCAAATAATATTCAAGTGGGAGAAACATTTGCCAGGACCTTGTTCGTGGTGGCGTATCCTCGATATTTGCACTCGAATTGGTTTTCGCCGATTATCAACATCGATTTTTCGATGGATACGGCGATGTTTATTCATCCTATTGATACGGTTGAGGTTTTAAAGACTCTTAGAAAAAGTTCAACGCAAGTTCAATCACAAATTCACATTGAAGAACGTTCCGGGAAAATTCGTGATCCAATTCTGGAAACAGCGTTGCAAGACATTGAAGATCTTAGGGACAAACTGCAACAAGGCACGGAAAAGTTTTTTCGTTTTGGTTTGTATATGACGCTGTATGGAAGCACGATGGAAGAAGTTGAAAAAGCTCATCAGCAAATCGAATCTATTTTGGAAGCTCAGTTGGTATATGTCAAACCTGCAGTTTTGAAAGTGGAACAAGGATTTTCTTCAACTGTTCCATTGGCAAATGATGAACTTGATGTTGCCAATAATCTTAACACCTCTCCTCTTTCAACAACATTTCCTTTTGTTTCAGCTGATCTTTCTTCAAATGAAGGAATTTTGTATGGAATCAATCGTCATAACAACAGTTTGATTTTGTTCGATCGTTTTAAGATGGAAAATGCAAATATGGTTGTGTTTTCTAAATCTGGTGGAGGAAAAAGTTATACTGTAAAACTGGAAATTTTCAGATCATTGATGGTGGGAACAAATGTTATTGTTATTGACCCAGAAAATGAATACAAATATTTGTGCGAAACGGTGGGTGGAACTTTTATCAAGCTTTCACTTAATTCAAATTTTCATTTGAATCCGTTTGATTTGCCGCAGGTTGGAGAAGATGAAGATCCGGAAGATGTTTTGCGCAGCAATATCGCAAGTCTTATTGGACTTTTGCACATTATGCTTGGAGCAGTTACTCCAGAAGAAGATTCTATCTTGGATATTGCAATCCGTGAAACCTATGCAATGCGCGACATTACAGCGCAAAGTAATTTTAGGACTTTTAATTCCAATTCTTTTCCGACGATGTCTGACTTATATTCGGTGGTTCGAAATTCTGAAGGTGGGGAATCGATAGCGCGTCGTTTGGAAAAATATACAGAAGGTATTTTTTCTGGAGTTTTGAATCATCCAACCAACGTTCAGATCAACAATCAAATGGTGGTTTTCAACATTCGCGATCTTGAAGAACAGCTTAGACCGATTGCGATGTATACTATTTTGCAATTTATTTGGAATGAAATGCGTTCAACACTCAAGCAACGAATAGTTGTTGTTGATGAGGCTTGGGTTATGATGCAAAATGAAGATGCCGCTTCTTTTCTTTTTGGAATTGCAAAAAGATGTCGTAAATATTACACAGGTCTTACAACTATCACTCAAGATATTGCTGACTTTATGAGTTCACGTTATGGAAAACCGATTGTGACGAACTCATCACTGCAACTTTTGCTTAGGCAATCTCCTGCTGCAATCGACACAATTTCGGATACTTTTTATCTAACAGAACAAGAAAAATTCTTGCTATTGGAAAGTAATGTTGGAGAAGGCATTTTATTTGCCGGAGCAAAACACGTTGCAATTAAAGTTATTGCTTCTTATGCAGAGGATCAAATTATAACTTCTGATCCTCGTCAGCTTATGGAGATTGAACAGGCAAAAAAGGATTTTGATGAAGAAGAAGGAGAATAGAAATAGCTTTTTAGGCTTTAGCTTGTTAGCTTTTTAGGAAATGCTAAATGCATTAATCTTTTAGATGAAGTAGTTAGATAATAGCCTTTAATATTATGTCTAATGTGGCGATAGATTACGAAAGACAGGATGCATTAAATAATGCAAGAAATGCACAAATGCCGAATGCGAGTGAGTCGCATCCGAGTGATTTGCGTGTTCCACAAAAACCAGATAATTATAATGATGCTCAATATCCGGATAATTATTCCCAAAGTAATACTGGAAATAATCCTGCAAAAAGACTTGATGATGCTCGTAAAAATGAAGATGGAAAGGACGGGAGCATTAAGGATGTCGCCAAAACCGCAAAAAATGTTGCTGGAACAATGGCGGGATCGCCAAAGGCTGCAATCTCATTAGCCAAAGATTCGATATCAATCGGGAAATATATTAATCCTATTGCGGATATGCCATTTGTGGCCGCTTTTGGTGCGGCTCTCTTGAAAGATTTGTTGGATTCTGTGGCTGGTCCGACGGTTATTTTGGCGATACTTTTTTCAATACTTTGTTCCATTTTTATTTTTATGATGTTGCTACTTGTGAGCGCAAATAGTAAAAGAGGGATGGCGAGTTCTTTTATAAAAAAAGGATTAATATTGATCGGTGGTGGAATTGTTGATTCAATTCCTGGAATTAATTTTCTGCCAGTTGAATCCTTAACAGTTGCTGTTATATATTTCCTCACGCTTGTTGAAAGGAAAAATTCAGCAAAAGAATAAAACATTACAATAATAAATTCACAATTTAAAATTTTAATTTAATTTTCGAATTTGAATTTTCATTTAGTCATTGAATCATTGGGATTTTATTGGAAATTGGAAATTGGTTATTGGAAATTTATAACCTATGTCTTCAAAAATATTTTCTGCTGCGACAATTGGTTTGGATGGAGAGATTGTCGAGGTTGAAGTTGATGTCTTGGGGGCGGGGCTGCATAATTTTAATATAGTTGGTCTTGCCGACACTTCAATTAAGGAATCGCGCGATCGTGTCAGTAGTGCGATTAAAAATAGTGGTTTTAAACCTCCTCATCAATGTGGAAGGATTACTGTGAATCTTGCACCTGCGGATTTGCCAAAGGCAAGTCCTATCTATGATTTGCCAGTTGCAATTGGAATTTTGCTAGCGACAAAACAATTGCAATTTGATTTTAATGGGAAAATGGTTGTGGGCGAGCTTTCTTTGGATGGACGGGTTAGATCAATTCAGGGAATTTTGCCAATCGCACTTCTTGCCAAAGAAAAAGGATTTCAAGAATTGTATGTTCCTGCGGAAAATGCAGCGGAAGCCAGTGTTGTTAAGGGAATTAATATTGTGCCAGTGGACACCTTGTATGCGCTTTGCGATCATTTTGCCGGCAACAAGCATATCGCGTATTTCCCAACCATTTCCGGAGAAGATTTATTTTTGGACAGCGAATATATAAATGATATGGCGCATATTTGCGGACAACAACACGCCAAGCGCGCACTTGAAATTGCAGCAGCAGGTGGACACAATGTTATTTTAAACGGTCCTCCTGGAAGTGGAAAAACCTTGCTTGCCAAGGCTATGCCAACTATTTTACCTAAATTGACTTTATCTGAAGCGCTTGAGATTACAAAAATATTTTCCGTGGCGGGAAAGTTGCGCAAAGGACAGTCGCTGGTGGTAACAAGGCCATATCGATCTCCACATCACAGTGCAAGTAGTGTGTCACTTATTGGTGGTGGAAGCTATCCGAAACCGGGGGAAATAAGTTTGGCTCATCGCGGCGTGCTTTTTTTGGATGAGTTTGGCGAATATCCTAAAAATGTGCTTGAAAATTTGCGCCAGCCACTTGAGGATGGTATGATAACAATCTCGCGAGCGAAGGGATCGCTTCACTTTCCGGCACGCTTTATTTTGGTGGCTGCGATGAATCCTTGCTTTTGTGGGATGGCGACTGATCCGGAAAAAATGTGTACTTGCACAGCTGCCCAAATCATTAGATATAAACAAAAAATTTCTGGTCCGATTATGGATCGCATTGATTTGCATATTGAAGTTCCAAGACTTAGTTTTGATAAGTTGCAAGAAGGCGGCACCGAGGAAACAAGTGAAAAAATTCGTGAGCGAGTTGAAAGTGCGAGGTTAGTTCAAAGTAAACGTTTTTCAGAATTGCCGATTATTTCCAATAGTGAAATGTCATCTGATCATATAAAAACATTTTGTCAGCTTGATGAGCAGTGCACTGAACTTCTGCGAAATGCAGTAACGGCTCTTAAATTGAGTGCTCGAGGATATCATCGAATAATAAAAATTGCTAGAACGATTGCGGATCTTGCGGCGAGTGAGAAAATAACCCAGATGCATATTGCAGAAGCAATTCAATATCGTTTTAAAACTGAGTAAGATAAGTTTAAGCAATTGTCATCCTCAGCTTGACTGGGGATCCAGAGCATTGCCTGAAACTGGATTCCTGTTTTCACGGGAATGACAAAAGCTAGATTTTACTGATGAAAATATATTTCAAAAAAAATAAAAATACTCAAAAATTTCTGTTTATGCTAGCAGTATTTTTTTTCTGTATCAATTTTTCGTTTGCAAATGCAAAAGAAGATGATTTTGATTTCGAAAAGGTTTCCAAACGCGTCGTGCTTCAAGATGAAGGGATGAAATTTGAGACTTCTTCAATTGCTCAGACAGTGCAAGAATTTTTAGAAGAACAAAAAATTACTCTGCGAACAAATGATCTTGTTTTTCCTGCAAGGAATGAAAAAATATTTTCTGGAACAAGGATTATTGTTGTGCGAGCAAAAAAAATTACAATTAAAGAAGGAGGAAAAACTGATGAAATTTATACGCTGCAAAAAACTGTCGAACAGGCGATTTGGGAGGATGAAAAAATCGAATTAGGACAGGATGATATTACTGTTCCGGCTAGAGATGCGCTTGTGAAGGAAGGGATGAAAATAACCGTGACGCACGTGCTTATTAAAGAAGAAATAAAAAATATCGATATTGATTTCAAAACAGTTTCCAATGAAGATGATAAGCTTGGCTGGAGGATTAAAAAAGTAACGCAAAAAGGCGAGGCAGGAGTAAAGGAAGTGAAATATAGAGTTGTGTACAATGACGGGAAAGAAATTTCACGAAAAGTTTTGGAAAGTAATGTGACAAAAGAGCCTGTCAATGAGATTGTGACGCAGGGAACATATGTTAAAGTTGGAAAAATTCATACAGGAATGGCAAGTTGGTACGCGTGGACCGGAACAATGGCAGCTGCCAATCCTTGGCTTCCAATGGGAAGTTATGTTAGGGTAACAAATAAGGACAATGGAAAATCAGTGATTGTGAAGATTAATGATCGTGGACCTTTTGGAAATGGGCGTATTATTGATTTGGACAAGGTGGCCTTTGCTGAAATTGCGTCAGTTGGAGCAGGTGTTGTTAATGTGAAAATGGAAGTGATAACTAACTAGTTTATAAAAAGAAGAAAATTAAATCGTTCGAATACATTTTTCTTTTTGTCACAGAAAAACAATTGCAACTTTTGACATGACGCCAATGTGACTTGTTTTAAGCGAAAAAAGAAAAAGCATTCTCACTCATATATTGTTATATTTATTTTATGATAAAAGCTAAGAAAAGTCTCGGGCAAAATTTTTTGAAAGACGCTGAGGTTCTCGGTCGGATTATTAAGGCTGCAAATTTGTCACAAGACGATGTAGTGATTGAAGTTGGTCCGGGGCAAGGCGCGCTGACTGAACTTTTGGCGGGAGTTTGTAAAAAAGTTATCGCCATTGAATTGGATGACAGGCTGATTGAACCATTGCATACCAAATTTGTGGACAATAAAAATGTAGAAATCATTCACGATGATATTTTAAAAATAAACCTTCCAGAACTAGTTACTAGTTACGAGTTGCCAGTTGCTGGTTATAAGGTTGTTGCAAATATTCCATATTATATTACTGCACCAATCATCCGTTTGTTTTTGGAAACAAAAATACCACCGAGCGAAGTTATTTTTATGGTGCAAAAAGAAGTGGCGGAAAGAATTTGCGCTAAGCCAGGAGCAATGAGTATTCTTGCTGTGTCCGTTCAATATTATGCCAAGGCAGAATTTCTCTTCACGGTTTTTAAGGAATCATTTGATCCAGTGCCAAAAGTTGATAGCGCCATCATAAAGATAACTCACAACTCACAACTTACAACTGACAACAAAGAAAAGACGAAAAAATTCTTTCGAGTTGTTAAATCTGGGTTTTCTGCCAAAAGAAAAACCTTGATCAATAATCTTTCTAATGGACTGCAAATTGATAAAAAAGAAATTGAAGAAAAACTCGGTTCAATCGGATTTTCCCCCAGCGTGCGCGCACAGGAATTGGGGGTGGATGATTGGAAAAAACTTGCGGACAGGTTATAGGTTGCTAGATTTTAGAAAATGCTTAATGAAAAATTGGAAAAGAAAAAAGCTCTAACAATTACTAATTGTTAGAGCTTTTATGTTGCTGTGGCTATCCTTTAATAAGTATATCTAAGACACTTCCCCAATCCTTGCCTTCTTCAATTATTACACCAGTACCATCGCATTGACAGCATTCTTCGCTACCATTGCATTCTTTACAGGCATGTTCTGTGCCTGCAAGTTCAACTTTTCTTTCGTAGTTGGTTAGAAGCATTTTTGCCCCATCTACTATAAATATGTGTTCACTTATAGCATCTAACATGGTGCTAGCTGGGTGATGATGGTGGTTAGTGGCTGTTACTACTGCCACTAATTTTGCACCTTCTTTAGCTGCTTGGAGAGCAAGTGACCAACCTACTGGCATTTCATTTATAAACAATTCTGGATGATTCTGATTCTTATTGGTTGGCGGCATTAGTAAGTCACATAGTACCGCATCCCAGTATGGAAGCAGCGTTTCTTTTTTCGCTTTGAAATATGCCTCTTCCCAACCAATTCCTTCCTCCATTAATTGTTTTTTTAGTTTGTGCAATGCTTCTTCATCATTTTTTCGATGAAGAAGTTCGATTGCTTCATTGTGTGTAGAACATAGTGTAACACTGTGCCCATTAAGCGTTTGCAATGCTGCATCAAGATTTGCCTGCGTGTCATCGATTACTAAAATTCTCATAATACCCCCCTTTTCGTTTTAAGTCCGTCGACTATTATTTTATTGTTAAGGATCTCTTGCCAGATATCTTTACTTATTCATCTTGACTACGTAGTATACTCCAAAAACAACAAAACGTCAATAATTGTGTCAAATACTCTTTAAAATAGAAATGAGTATGGCCATATAGTTGCTTAATGTAGGCAAATATGCTATAATTAAAATGTTGTCAGAAATAATAACAAAATATTAAAATATATGTTAAAACAAGAACTTGCCGCTATTGGACTCTCGGAAAGTGAAGCTGGTGCATATTTGGCACTACTTGAATTGGGCGAAGCTTCAGTTTCTCAGATCGCTCAAAAAGCCGGAGTTAAAAGGCCTACCACTTATCTCATAATAGAATCGCTTAAAAATAGCGGGTTGGTTAGTATGTCCAAAAAGCGCAAAAAAACATTGTTTGTAGCTGAAGATCCGAGAAAGATCATTGATATCTTGGATGAGCGTAAGAAAAAAATGGACAGGATTATGCCAGAACTGCTTTCCTTTGCCAATCTGCTTGATCAGAAGCCTGCAATCAGATTTTTCGAAGGTGATGAGGGCATAAAAAATGTCTATCGCGATACAGTGAGTCATCATTATGAAGAAATGCTGACATTTTTTTCCAAGTCGTTCGCGGATTTTGATGAGGCTTTTTTCTGGGATGTTTTTACGCCCAAGAGGATTGAAAATAGAATATGGGCGCGCGCAATTGTGCCAAATCAAGAACTTATCCAAAAATTGGTTTTGCATGATGAAGAACATAAGCGTGAAACAAAAATTGTGCAAGATGAGGCGTTTATTATTGATATTGAAATTAATTTGTATGATCAAAATAAAATTGCCATTATTTCATTTGATGAAAAATTTGCGCTGATTATTGAAAGTGAAAAAATTCACAATAGTCTTAAGAATATTTTTAATTTAATTTGGAGGATGTTGCCAGAAAACGAGCTAAAAACAGCAAATAAATTATCAAGACCGCAAAAGGCGACAGAGGAGGACATATATTATTAAAAAGTTCAATATTGCAGAGCGTATTTGACTGCAATTTTTAAGGTGTTATAATATCACTATAACATTTTAAAAAATAAAAATGAAAAACACAAAAGAAGCAAAATCATTGGTTCCGCAGGAAATTATTGAAAATAGAATACTATTACTGCGTGGAAAGAAGGTTATGATAGATTCTGACTTGGCGACGCTTTATGGGGTTTCAACAAAAAGTCTAAAACAATCGGTAAAAAGAAATACAAAAAGATTTCCTGAGGATTTTATGTTTGAGCTTAATAAAGAGGAAAAAGAAGAGGTGGTCACAAATTGTGACCACCTTAAGCACTTAAAATATTCTCCATACAAGCCCAGTGTTTTTACTGAACAGGGTGTTGCAATGCTTTCTAGCGTCTTAAAAAGTGAGAAAGCAATTCAGGTTAATATTCAGATAATGAGAACATTTACCAAGATAAAAGAAATGATTATTAGTAATAAGGAACTTAGAAGAAAAATGGAGGAGATGGAAAATAAGTATGATGAAAAATTTGTGGTTGTGTTTAAGGTTATTGCTAAACTTATAGGAAAACCAGAAAAAGAAAATGATAGAAAAATCGGTTTTGATGTTAAAAAATAACTGCAAAGACATAAAAATTTCGGTGTGGTACAATGGGTTGATTGAGTTGTAAGGTTCATAAGGTTATAAAGTTCATAAAGTTGAATAAATATGCAAGAAATACTAGAAGGGCTTAATGATCAACAAAGGGAAGCTGTTATTACTGCGGATGGGCCGATGCTTTTGATTGCGGGTGCGGGGTCGGGCAAAACAAAGACGTTGACTCATCGGGTGGCATATTTGATTAAAAATCATAATGTGCCGGCACGTAACATTTTGGCGGTAACTTTCACTAACAAAGCAGCGGGCGAAATGCGCGAAAGGATTATGAAAATTTTGCATCCCGATGCTGATGAAAAATTCAAGTATAGTTTGTATGGAAATTACAATTTGCCAACAGTTGGAACTTTTCACGCAATATGCTCAAAAATTTTGCGCAGCGAGATTGAAGCATTGGGATATGCAAAAACATTTCACATCGTGGATGATCAAGACCAGCAAATTTTAATGAAGCGCGTTTTGAAAGAATTGGAGATCGATCCTCAGCAATTTGCACCGCGCGCAATTTTGGCAGCAATTAGCAAGGCAAAAAATGAATTGATGACCGCTGAGCAGTTTAAAAATCAAGCAAATGGATATTACGAAGAAACTGCCGCCAAGGCATATTTGTTGTATCAATCACGTCTAAAAGAAAACAATGGACTTGATTTTGACGACATCATTATGTTTACTGTGCATCTTTTTAAAAATTTTCCCGAGGTACTGGAAAGATATCAAAACCAATTTCAATACATTATGGTGGATGAATATCAAGACACCAACCGCGCACAATATCTTTTGATAAATCTTTTAGCCAGTAAACATCGCAATTTATGCGTAGTGGGAGATGATTGGCAATCAATTTATAAATTTCGCGGAGCGGACATTAAAAATATTTTGAATTTCGAGAAAGATTACAAGGAAGCAAAAGTAATTCATCTTGAACAAAATTATCGTTCTAGCCAAGTGATTTTGGATGCAGCGTATGGTGTTATTTCAAAAAATATTAATCGCAAGGATAAAAATCTTTGGACAGAAAAAGAAGCGGGACATTTGGTAACTTCTTTTGAAGCTGCAGATGAAAGAGATGAGGCTGAATTTGTGGCCAATGAAATCAAGGCTAATAACGCAGGGATGTATAGTAAATATGTGGTGCTATATCGCACGAATGCGCAATCGCGAGCAATTGAGGAAGTTTTTCTAAAAAGAGATATTCCATATCGCATTATTGGGGGCATTAAATTTTATCAAAGAAAGGAAGTAAAAGACATTATTGCATATTTGCGTTTGATTTCAAATCCAACGGATATGATTTCGTTGGAACGAGCGATAAATGAACCCAAGCGCAATATTGGCGATGTCACTTTAAAAAAATGGATAGAAATTTCAAGAGAAGCGGGTTTGAATTATATAGAAACAGGACTTCAGCCATTGGTTATTGGTGGGTCTGAAAAAAACAAATTGGTAAGTTCTAAAATAGAATCAATTGCAAAATTTTGTGAGTTTATTAAAAGAATGAAGGAAATTCAGCCGAGAATTTCTTTGTCTGATTTTATTGAAAAAGTTTTTCAGGAAAGTGGTTATGAGAAAATGCTTTCTCTCGATGGCGAGGATGGCGAAAAGAGATCTGAAAATGTGCTAGAACTTATTTCGGTAGCCCAGAAATACGATGAAACAAGGGAAGATTATGAAGATGTGCTGAGTGCGTTTTTGGAGGAGGTGGCACTGGCTTCGGATGTTGATAATGTTAATCAAAGTGAGGATGCTGTGCATTTGATGACACTGCATAGTGCTAAGGGGTTGGAATTTCCAGTGGTTTTTATTGTGGGACTTGAAGAAGGAATTTTGCCGCATTCTCGCAGCTTGCTTTCTTCGGGCGAAATGGAGGAGGAAAGACGTTTGATGTATGTAGGACTCACAAGAGCGAAAGAAAAAATTTATTTGTTGTTTACACGTCAGCGAACATTGTTTGGTTCAACCCAAATGAACAGCCCATCACGTTTCTTGGAAGATATTCCGGAGAAATTGGTTAAAAAAAATTCTTATCGCGAAACCGAACAAAAAGTTTTTGAAAAATTATTGCAAAATAATGTTAAAACAAAAATAAAAACCCCACTTGATTTCAAAGGAGGAGAGCACGTTAGTCATGAAGTTTTTGGCGACGGTTTGGTTATCTCTGCAATTGACGACACTATTGTTGTTGCTTTTAAAAAAGCAGGAATCAAAAGGCTTTCTGCAGAATACGCGAATCTAAGGAAAATATAAAAAATAATTTAACATTTTAAATTAAAGATAGTTCTTAATTTCGAATTCTGAATTTCGAATTTCGAATCAAATCCGAATGATGGAATGTTTCAAAAATTAAAAATTGAATCATTGAAAATTCATTCAAAATTAAAAATTAAAAATTGATTTCATGCACCCTTTTTTTTATTGGCATGAAATCGTTTGTGTGTGTCTTTTAATTGCGTGTTGGTGATGTGGGTGTAGATCTGGGTTGTTATTATTGATGAATGTCCAAGCATTGTTTGCACGGAGCGAATGTCTGCGCCATTGGCTAAGAGATCGGTGGCAAAACTGTGTCTGAGGGTGTGAGGATGAACATCTTTCACGATGCCTGCCTTGGCTGCATAAAATTTTACAATTCTTTCGACGCTGCGCGCAGTTAATCTTTTTGTTTGAGCCTTGGCTTTTTTGTTTTTTAATTTATCCTTTCTTATTTTCGAAACTGTTCCTGAAATGTTTTTTGAAATGTTTATAAATATTTCTTCTTCGGCATCGGTTCTTTTGTTTAAATATTTTTCTAGTGCGCTTTTTGCTGAGTCGGAGATAAAAACAATTCTAATTTTGTCGCCCTTTCCTCGGACACTGAATTCTTGTCGCTCAAGATTGATTTGATCGCGATTGATGTTGACAAGTTCGGAAACTCGCAAGCCTGCTGAAAAAAGAAATTCCAAGATGGCTCTGTCTCTGAGCGATTTGAGATCGTTGGCTGAAGCTGCTTGTAAAAGTCTTATCATTTCATCGCCATCAAGAAATTCAATTTCATGCGAGGGATTTTTTCCAACTTCTATTTTTTCTGCAGAAAGACTTTTGATGTCACGTTTGGCTAGATATTTAAGAAAGCTGCGAATGGCAATCACGTGATAATTCTGAGTATTTTTTTTGAGCCCGACACCTTTTTCGTCTGTCCACCTGTTGAGATAAATTCGGTAGTTCCTGATAAGTTCGATTGTAATGTCTTCGGGCTTGGAAATTTCAGCCCACATCAAAAAACGTCTAATATAATAGCTATAGTTCTCAATGGTCTTTTGCGAACGGCTGCGCTCAACCTCGAGATATTCTAGGAATTCTATTAATAGTTTATTTAAAGAGGACATAATGGGTAGAAAGTAAGAAAAAATAATTTTAAATTTTAAATTGGAAATTTAGCGCAGCAGCGCTGACTCTATTGTACCGCACTTGGACGTTTCAAAGAATAGGCTTTCGAAATTAAGGCTTGCAGTAGCCTTAAAAAGGCATTTGTGTGTATAATTTCGTTGACAAAAAGCTCGATAAGTATATACTTGGAAGAAGTTAAAAATTAAGGCTGTAGGCTGATGGGCTCCGACTTTCCGCATATTCTAGTTGTCATTCCCTATACCTACAAAGCCAATTGAAAGGCCTAACTATTCGTAAAAAAAATATTTTTTCTTTTATCTTTGAATTCTTCAAAAAGATAGATTTCAAAGAGCTTAATACCAAAATTCACTTTTGGCAGAGAGCTGTTGCGAATTTTATTAAAAGACATAGGACAATAAAATTGCTCCATCTTTTTCGTAATTATTCTGCTTTTGCCGTGGTAGTCTCCAGCTCAATGCTTGTGTCTGCAACCAATGTTGCATCGGGCAAAGGAGCAAATGGACTTCTTTTTGGTTATTGGGATGGTTCAAGCGAACAAGCCAATGTGACCAGCAACAAGATAAACGGACAGCTTAGTAAAAAAAATGACTTGGCGGTTGTGCCGCTTTCAAAATCAAGCACCGCTGTTGAACCAGGGGTTATTGAAGAGGTTGTGAGTCAAAACATTATGGCAGGGCAAGGAATCATCGCTGCAGCTGGTGGAAGCAGCCCAATGAAAGATCCAGAAGAAGAAGGCGGAGTAAAAATGTATATTGTGCAATCAGGAGATACGCTCGGTTCTATTGCAGTGAAAAATAAAGTTACAGTCAACACGATTTTGTGGGCCAACGATATTAGTGACGTTGATTCAATTATGCCGGGGGATACTTTGTTTATCTTGCCTGTTTCTGGGATTAAATATGTCGTGAAATCCGGCGATACTATTGATGGAATTGCAAACAAGTTTAAAGCTGACAGAGAAAAAATTATTGCTTTCAACGGAACACCTGCTAATGGCGATTTGGACACGGGCGCTGAAATTGTGATTCCTGATGGACAAGGAGAAGCGCCGAAACCAGCTGAGCCAACCGTGACTCCAACCACTCCTAGCACTTCTATTATTGAAAAAAGACAATATGCCAACTCAAGTGGAGGAACACCTGAAGTTACAGGTGGCGTGACTCCAAAAGGAAAGGCTGGTGCAGGTCATCGTTTTCCATATGGATATTGCACTTGGTATGTCGCACAAAAACGTTATGTGCCGTGGGGAGGAAATGCTGGAACCTGGCTATATCATGCAAAAGCTCAAGGTTATGCAACAGGACGCGCTCCCAAAGTCGGTGCTATTATGGTAACAACTGAAAACAGATATTACGGTCATGTTGCTTTGGTGGAAAAAGTTTCCGGCAGCACAATCACGGTTAGTGAAATGAACTATGCCGGCTTTGCCAAAAAAAGCACCCGAACTCTTTCTGTTTCGAGTAGGGCGATTAAAGGGTTTATATATTAAAAAGTTATAAAGTTCATAAAGTTCATAAAGTTATAAAGTTTGTAAGGCTCAGAGAAAAATGTGTATAATTTTTTGCCTACGTACTTCATATGGTGCAAAGGGAGTGCGGGATGCAAAATGCGAGTATGATTGTGTGATGCTGCACGGGGTTGACCCCGTTTAGAAATTTCACAAGTCATATTCTCATAGCTTGCTATCTTTGGATATAAAAAGTCGTTTAGAATAAGAAGAGAGTATTTGAAATTTCTAACGGGGTTGACAGAAAGTGTTTTTAAGAGTATAATAGACAGTTGGAATAGAAAGACGTTCATTGACAATTTAACCCTGAAATGAGCCAAAAAGTGATATTTTTGGTGGGATTTTGGGGAGGATATATTGGAAATAAGGGAATTTGACAATAACTGCGCTAAAGCGCAAAAAATGAAAGGGAGGATGCTATGAGAACTATTAAATTAGTAGTATTGATGCTTGTGGCCATAGTTTTTGTTTTGGGATGCTCTCAAAAAGATCAAGTTGGCTTGGAAAATAACAAACCGATTGTTACTTCCGAGGAAACTATAAATTCTCAAACATGGCCAACCAAGGAAGATTTTGAGGCAGATGCCGAAAAATTTCTCAAAAGAAAAATGCGGCAACATCTATTGAAAAATTATCGTGTAGTTGTGCAGGACAGCCAGGTGATTGTAGAAAAAGAAAAATGGCGTCTTGATTTTTTTAATGGTCAGACGCAGACTAAGAACATAGATGGGTTTGTTACTACGGTTCATCCATGCGAGGTAACCGCCCCAGTCTTCGTAGCATTACCTTCTGGTCAAATTTTTGCGGCGAATATAAAGTTAATAATGCAGTTGTATATCAATGATTATCGCCAAACATCCAATGATTGGAAGATGATCTCACTTCGGGAGGGGTAAACTGTTAAAAACATAGAGGGGTACTTATTTAGTACCCCTCTTTTTCTTTTTTGTATTTAAAAAGTGTGATATAATATTTGCGTACAGTAAGCGTAAAGAATCCTAATGAATTGGATTTTAAAAAACAAAAATAAAAGTAGCAAGGCGCTTTTAGTGGCTTTGTTTTTGGTGTTTGCATATTTTAATTTCATACCTAAAATTGCTAGTGCGGCTAGTTGTCGCTCTGACCAAGTAACCCTTCCTAATGGCACTTGTGGATGTGATACTGCAAATGGAAAAATCTTAAGATCCGACGGATACTGTGGTTATAAAACCGTTCTCAACGGAGAAGCTGGCGCATATACAGGTGAATATGTGACACCTATTGATCCAAAAACAGGAAGCGTAGTTGAAGGTGGAATACCCGCCAAAGGTTCAACAAATGAAACAGAAGCATATAAAAAAGCTTATAATTTAACTTGTACTGATGATAGTCCGTTGATTTGTACTTTCAAGGAATTATTGGTTGGTGTTTTGAATGTTGTTGGATGGTTGTTTTCAATTGCTGCCACTTTGTTTGCCTGGGTTGTTGAGCCAGCCAATATTTCTGGTGAAGGTACTGGTATTTTGCAAAAGCAGGCAGTTAAAGATGTTTGGATTATGGTTCGAGATCTTTTAAATATGACGTTTATCCTCATTCTCTTGTTCGCAGCATTCTGCACAATTTTTCAAGTTGAAAAATGGAATCTGAAAAAAGTTTGGCTTAACATTTTGATTAATGCGCTCCTTGTTAATTTCAGTTATCCAATCGCGAGATTTTTTATTGATGTTTCCAATGTTGCTTTTTATTATTTTATTAATAACCTTTTTACTTCAGCAAGTGGCGCAGTTACTGGGTCTGGAATTTTTGCAATGTTTGGTGCGGCTTCTGGAATTGGAGAAATACTCAAACCTGAAAGTTATGCAAATTATGAGGTCGCATATTTAATTACTATGATTGTGATGCTTTTTATTATGGGAATGACACTGCTAATAATTGCAGCACTTTTTGTTGTGCGCCTTGTTGCACTCACAATGCTTGTGATGTTTTCCCCCGTTGGTTTTGTGGGATATATTTTTCCTACGACTGCAAGTTTCGCTGACAAGTGGTGGAAGAATTTGTTTTCCTATTCTTTTTTTGCACCGATAATGATTTTTGGTATGGCGATTGCTCTTAAAATTACAGAGGCCATTGGAAAAGAAAGTATGAGATCCTTTAAACTTGCCGCTTCTAATAATGCGCCAACTGATCAAACTAGTTTTATTGCGAATGCAGCTTTTATGGTAATACCTATTGTTGTCTTGTGGTCGACAATAGGTGTGGCAAAATCAATGGGCATTGAAGGTGCTGATAAAGTTGTTGATAATGTAAAGAAAGGTGGGAAATGGTTGGCAAATGCTCCAGGTAAATACAGTGGCGTTTATGGTGCTACAAAGAAAGTTACCGAAGACTTTAATAAGAAGGGTAAATTATTTGGCATGAAAGTTCCATTAATGGGAAATGAGGGTAGAGAAGCTCGAGAAGCAGCTATGGCCGGTTTTGTTACTGGTGGAGTAGGTGGATATAAAGATGCTAGACGCAATGTTGAAGATAAAAAGATTGCAGAACAAATGAAGGAATACAAAGATAGAAATTATACAGCTGATCAAATTGCGGAAGATCTTGATCCTAAAAAAGGCAAAGTTGTTCAAATGGCAGCAATGAGGGCACTTATGGCAGAAAAAGGTGCTCTTGGCGCTGATCCTAACAGGATGATTATGGCGCTAAATATAGCTGGAAATGATATGGCATTAAGAAATAAAATTATTGATAGTGCGGATAATTTTGCTGGAAATGATGAATTTAAGGCTAGTCATATTAACACATTATTGGCTTCTGCAACTGCTGGACTTGATGTTAGTGATCCAAAGCAAAAAGCTGCTAAAGATGCAATAGAAGGAAAGATTAAGAGTAAAATCAGAAAAGAAAATGTTAAGAAATTTATTGATCATGAAATTGCTATAAGTAAAAATGTTACAGATGCATATAGGGATAATCTGGAAAGTCTTAATGCTGAAGATTTTGGAAAACAAAAAGGATTGCATGAAAAAATAGGCACCGATACTGACTTACAGGATTACATTCTTAATCATGTTTCATTGGATAACGGATTCCATCAAGAAATGTTTAAGAATATGAAAAAGGGCAACAGGGCGGAATATATAAGTAACCACCTTCATCCTTAGTCCAATAAAAAATGGAAAAAATAAAAGAAAAATATTTTTATCCAATGGCAGTGTCTGCTATTTATGGTAAAAAAGACGCAAATGAAGATATCATTTTAAGATGGGACAAATTTGATTTGCTTGAAGAAAAAGAAAAGGGTATTTTAATATCAAATAATGTTCCAGTCACAATTAAAAAAATAGCTGATAAGTTTAATTTGCCTCCAATATCGATAGAAAATATTTCACGCTTAGTGAGAGAAGTATATTTTAAAAATGTTATTAAAAGCAATTTATCTCACGAATTAATACGCAGGATTCCAATATTAACAGTTGAAAATGCTCAAGAAATTTATAAAATTCTTAATGATGAGATTTTTACATTACAATTACAAACAAGAGAGGATATAGAGGTAGAAAAAAAGAAGGCAACTTTTATACAAATGAAGTTGTCAGATGCGCTTTTGCAGTATCCGAAAGTGGGGGAACAGAGTGTGGGGAGTGAGCAGATAAAACTGAGATATTTTCCGATGCCGGTGAGGCCATCGATTAAGAATTGGATCACTGATTTTCATGATGGAATGGGCGCAGGAAAACATTCTCCAATGGATCGTGGAAACTTTTTGTTTCACAGTGAAAATGGAAAAAAATTAAATTCTGCTGACAGGCAAAAGCTTGGCACAATTTTGCGGTCTCTTGATGAGCAGACTCTGCTGACCATTGATGGGCATGCTCAAATTATTATTTTTGAAAACGCAGAAAATACGCAGAATGAAAGCAATGTGAACGCAGAAAAACAGGGTCAAGTTATGCCTAGTAACCTGGATTCCCGCCTACGCGGGAATGACAATAATATGGATGTTATGAAAGTAACGCCAAGTGCTGGCAATGCTCAAACCTCTCTGCCCTCAGGGCATCTCTCCTCATCTGAGGAGAGAATGACAATGAATAAAATATTAGACAGGCGAAATCAGATTCAACAGGAAAGAAATACGCATGATGTTTTTGGCGACTTGGCACCGACACCTAAAAATGAAAATATTCAGGATAAACAACTTAATAATAAAGTGCAAGATTTTTTTGCAAAACCAGCAGTAGAAAAAACAATGCCAGATAATTACTTCAGTATTCCGCAGTCAAAACCTCCGATTGGAAGTGAAGAATTTCATATTGCAAATACTGATAATGCACGGGCTGAGAGTGGATTGAAAATGGATCAAAGTAATGCTGTTGAGGCTCCGAAGTCTGGCAAAATTCTGGATTCCCTGCCTACCGGACAGGCAGGCCGTTTTCACCAGCCTCGCGTCGACGAGCAATCGTTTTTGCGAGTCGAGGCGGGCGGGAATGACAATAATAAAGAAGGGCTAGATCGTGATTTGATGAGTGATGAAGATTTGTTTAATATGCTGAGAGAAAAAAAGATTAAGCAAGATGCTGCTAAGTTAAATTCATCTGCTGGAAATTTTAAATTTTCTTCTCCGCAAAAACTTCCAGCCGAACAAGAAAAGCAGCCAGCGAAAACTTTGGTTCAGCAACCTTTGCGACAACAAGCTGCGCCCTCAAAACAAAATAATTTTTCAATAAAACCTTCCTCACAAATCCAAAAATCGCCATATCATATTTCGCCTTCTGATTATGAATATGGTAAAAAGACTGAAGCAAAAAACGAAGAAATTCCAAAGATTCAAAAAAATATCGTTGATCTAAAAAATTAGAAATTTATGAACATTATTAATATTGCGCGGGCTGGTGTGATTACTGATGCGCCGTCAATTTCGAGTGTTGGGATAAATGTTTTGAATTTTTTGTTGTCAGTTGTCGAAATTGTTGCTATAATTTCATTAGTGATTTCAGGAATTATATATCTTACCGCTATTGATGATAAAAATAGAATGCAAATGGCAAAAAGATCATTGACGTATTCGATTGTTGGAATAATGCTGGGGTTGGGAGGAATGATTCTTGTTTGGGTTGTCGGACAATTTTTTCAATAACACCGATTCGAAACTACGAATGAAAAACGAATCTACGAAAATAAATAGTATAAAATGCGGACCTGGATTCCCGCCTCCGCGGGAATGACACAAGAAAAATGTGATGAAATAAAGAAAGTAGATTATGAAACAAGTTCAGAATGACACAAAAAATAGGAAGAAAAAAGATAAAAATTAAAAATTAAAAACTAGAAGAGGAGGTGTAATTATGAATATATTTAAAAAAATTGCATACGCATCATCAGCAATCGCAACAGCAGTTCCGATGGTTGTTCGTGCTCAATTTGAAACTCCATCAGGAACAGGTCTTCCATCAGGAAGTCTAATCAACATTCTTACTAGTGGAATGAATTGGCTTTTGATTGTGGTTGGAATTCTCGGCGTCATTGGTTTTGTTATTGCAGGTATTTTGTATTTGACAGCTGCAGGAGATGAAGGTCAAATTGACAAAGGTAAAACTGCTATGATTTATTCCATCGTCGGTGTTATTGTGGCTCTTTTGGGAGTTGTTATTATCAAGGCTGTTCAAGGAATGCTTTCTGGTTCATCAAAAAGCTTCTAGCACAACATTACAAATATATATATGTAAACAAAAAACAATTCGAAAGAGTTGTTTTTTGTTTGTTTTGGAAAAATATGCTATAATTTATTTATCAAAAAATATTAAAAATAAAATAACCCCAGTTAAATAATGTGGAGTACCACAATTTAACGGGGCAAGTAAATATGAAAAAGTATTTTAAGCAAGTTGTTTTTTCTTTGGTGCTAGCGATTGTGGGGATTTCTTTTTCTCCGATGATGACTTTGGCAGCAGATTGGGGTGCTACTTATAATTCAGCAACTGGTGGTATTAATGTTGGCATTGGCTCAAATGGATCAATGAGCGGTGGATGGCAAACATCAAATCCGTATAATCTTCCATCGGGAAGCATCTTAGGAATTCTTTCCAATCTTCTTTTTTGGCTGTTGGCTGTTTTTGCAATTATGGGTGTGATTGGTTTTGTGCTTTCCGGCATTTGGTACTTGCTTTCTGCGGGAGATGAAGGTATGGCTGATAAAGGCAAGGCAGGAATGAAATGGTCTATTGTTGGAATTATTGTTGGTCTTTCCGGATTTATCATCATGCAAGCCGTGAGCGCACTCTTGAGTGGAGGAAGCAAGACATTCTAAAGTTTTCTTCATTATTTTTCTCCCCTCAGATGAGGGGAGATGCCTGAAAGGCAGAGGGGTTTGAGCTCAGCAATTATGCAAACAATTCATAATTTAAAATCTAGTTTTCTTGTAAGAAAAAAACTAAGAAATTCTGCAACTCCACAAGAAATTATATTATGGTCAAAAATAAGAAGAGAACAGCTCGGATATAAATTTAGAAGGCAACACTCAATTGGAAGATATATCGTAGATTTTTATTGTCCAGAAAAGAAGGTTATTATCGAATTAGATGGATATCAACACAAGAAGGAAATTTGTGGGGAATATGATCACGAAAGAACTCTATTTCTTGAATCGTTAGGGTGTAGGGTTATAAGATTTTGGAATAATGATATAAATAAGAATATTTCTGGTGTGATTGGTAAAATTGAAAAGTATTTATGCGAGGCTCCGCGCTGACCCCTCTGTCTTGAGTACAAGACATCTCCCCTTAACAAAGGGGAGAATGACAAGGAATAAATTTTTTCATAATTCAAAAATTAATTTATCTAAAATGAAAACAAAAAAACTTTATCTATTCGCAGCCGTTTTTCTTTTTTTGAGTGTTTTTTTTGTGGGGGTTGAAAAAACTATAGCAATGGATTGTTATGAGCTATGCGCGGATGAGTATGATATGCAGACGTGTTTCGATAATTGCTCTATTAGCAATAATGGAATAACTGGGTGGGATGACAGCGGCTTAGCAACTAATTTTTACGATTCAACTTCTGAAACTGGTCTAAGTAATTATTGCGATACAGCAGAGGGTCAAAACGATCCATCCTGTACTAGTCAATATGATTACTATAATACAGATGCTGAAGGTGTAGCATTGGCAAATTGTAATGATACAAATGGAACTTGGGATAGTAATATAGGTGCATGTAGCTGGACAACAACGTCTGCTGAAACAGATAGTACTTGTGATTCAAGGTCTTCTTGTATGTTTTGGAATTGTTGCCCAGAGACATCTGTTCAGGAACAAGCTTATGCGCAAACTCCAGCGAATAAAACTGCGCAAAATGCAGCAACTTCAAATGCAACTGCTGCAACCACGATACAGAATGCAGCAGCTCAAAGAGTTAATACTGAGTTGGCTCAGCAGGATTTGATTTGCAGAACTTCATCCAAGGAAGATTGTGATGAAGCAACAAAATCGCTTAATGAAGCTAAGGCAGCATATGATGCAGCAACAGAAGACGCGCAAGCTGCAATTGAAAATGCAGGTGGATTTTCAGGCTACACTTCTAATGGGACTTTAGGTGGCGGTGTAAATTATGGAGTAAATGTTGGTTTTGGCGGTGCACCAGGGGTTAGCGCTGGATCCGCTGCTAGTTGTGGGGCGGGATTTGAAAAAATGGGAGGGGTTTGTTTTCCGACAACTACAGGACTTTCTAGCGCACCTATTTCTACTATCTTGTCCAACTTGTTTTTATGGCTAATGGGGCTTTTTGTCACTTTTGCTGTGGTTGCCTTTGTTGTCAGTGGAATTCAATATCTCTTGGCTGCAGGAGATGAGGGCATGGCAGAAACAGCCAAAAAGAATGCAACAAACGCTATTATTGGGATAATTGTGGGTCTTTCAGGCTTCATTATCTTCAAAGCAATTGCCGCGGCCTTAAGTGGACAAAGCTATTTATTCTGATATTGACAGTGAAAGAAAAAACTGCTATCATAACTATAGATAGAGGAGAGGTATGGGTTCGCTGGAAAGCGAACTTTTTTCTTTAATTAGATCGGTATAACAATTTAATAAGGTGTTTTTTGGTTTTAAGTTTCAAGTTTTTCTAAGAAGCTAAGAAGCTAAAGCCTAAAAAGCTAAATAATTATGGCTAAACGTAAAGTACAAGACGAAACAGAAGAACAAGGGACAAGATTGGGAGAATTTGGAAGCGCAATCTTGCAAATTGCAGAAGAAAAAGGTATTGCAAAAAGCGTAATCATTGAAACGATTGAAGCTGCTCTTTCTGCTGCTTATAAAAAGGATTATGGAAAACGTGGACAAAGAATCCGCGCCGAATTTAATGAGGTTGGCGGAGACACGAAATTCTTTTTGATTAAGGATGTTGTTGATGAAACTTTGCGAGAATTTGTGGAAGGAGAAGATGAGGAAGATGAAGGTAGGGATGACGAGCAGATGGTTGAAGGAGAGGAAAAATTGCCTCGTTACAACCCTGAAAGAGATATGCTTTTGGATGAAGCTAAGAAAATTAAAAAAGATGCAAAAATAGGCGATATTATTGAAATTGAGCTTGAGCCACAAACAGAATATGGACGCGTGGCTGCTCAAACCGCCAAACAAGTTATTATTCAACGTATTCGTGAGGCTGAACGTGATTCAATGTTCCAAGAATACAAAGGCAAAGAAGGCGAGGTTGTCAGTGGAACAGTACAAAGAATTGAAGGACGAAATACATATATTGACCTTGGAAAATCAGTGGGCGTGCTTTTTCCACAAGAGCAGGTTCAAGGAGAAATGCTTAGAATGGGACAACGCGTGAAAGTTTATCTTTATAAGGTTGAATCTGATCCAAAAGGACCGGGGATTACTCTTAGTCGAACTCATCCTGATATGGTGCGTCGATTGTTTGAATTGGAAGTGCCTGAAATTTTTGCTGGAACAGTTGAAATCAAATCAATTGCTCGAGAAGCTGGTTCACGAACCAAGCTGGCTGTCTTCTCAGAGGAGGAAGGAATTGATCCTATTGGATCTTGCGTTGGGCAAAAAGGTACTCGCGTGCAGGCTGTGATTGAGGAATTGGGCGGAGAAAAGATTGATATTATTGAATGGAATGAAAAACCTGAAAAATTCATTGCAGCTGCAATCAGTCCTGCTAAAGTTGTCAAAGTGACATTAAATGAAGATAGAAAAGAAGCAAAAGTTTCTGTGCCAGAAGATCAATTGTCATTGGCCATTGGTAAGCAGGGACAAAATGTGCGTTTGGCTGCAAAATTAACCGGCTGGAAAATAGATGTTATTGGTGTTGCTGCAAAAGTTGCAGAAACTGAGGAATCTGAAGAAACACCAGTTGTTGCCGAAGAAATCACAGAAGTTCAGGAAGTGAAAGAAGAAACCAAGACTAAAAAAGCTGTGGTTAAAAAAGAAAAGAAGACTGCAAAAAAGAAATAATGTTTTAAAAATTTTGAAGTCTGAATTTCGAATTTCGAATCAAATCTGAATGAAATAATGTTTCAAAATTAAGAAATTGAATCATTAAAAATTCATTCAAAATTCAAAATTGGAAATTCAAAATTATTTTGTATGAGTAAAGTATTTATTGTTGGTCATAAAAATCCAGATACTGATTCAATAGTGTCTGCAATCGCAGCACAAGAATTTTTTACTAAAGTTCTTGGCAAAGAAAGTAAAGCCTGCCGAGCTGGTATGCTTAATAACGAAACAAAATTTATTTTGGAACGATTTGGCGTGGAAATACCCGAACTGGTTGTTGCTATTATGGATCAAGACAGCGTTGCATTGGTTGATCACAATGAGGCCGGCCAAACTTTTGAAGGTTTGAACTATGCGAATGTTGACTACATCTTCGATCATCACAAGCTTGCCATCGTGACTGAAAAACCTATTTTTTGTCGTATGGAGCCACTTGGAAGTACATCATCCTTGATTGCAAAAATGTTTTTTGAGAGTGAAATTGAAATTTCAGAAATTTCTGCAAAATTGTTGCTGGCTGGAATTTTGTCAGATACCTTGAATATGATGAGCCCGACAACAACTCAGGAAGACAGGAATCTTGCAGTAAAGCTTAATGTCGTTGCAAAATTAAATGTGGAAGAATTCGTGAGCGAAATGTTTGAGGCTAAATCAAGTCTTGAGGGAATTTCAGTGCAGGATGTTATTACGCTTGACTATAAGGTTTTTGAAATGGGAAAATCCAAAGTTGGAATTGGAACATGGGAAACGACAAATCCTGAAAGTGTGAATGCTAGGAAAGATGAAATTATAAAAGCACTTATTACCGAAAAAAATGCAGACAAGTTGGACCATATGTTTTTTATGGTTGTGGACATCATCAAAGGTAGTTGTGAATTGTATATAATTTCTGAAACTGAAAAAGTTTTGGCTGAAAAAGTTTTTGGGGGGACAGTTGAAAATGAAATTATGTTTTTGTCTGGCGTGGTATCACGAAAAAAACAAATTGTTCCACCATTGACTGAAGAATTGAGTAAATAAATAACAGCGTTAATGCTAAGACCAATGGGGCAAATAGGACTGATAATATTTAATATATAGAAATTATGATTGAATCAACTTTAAAAAAATTACCCAACTCGGAATTAGAGGTTGCAGTGTCTGTTTCTTGGGAAGAATGGAAAAAATATATTGATCAGGCTGCCGGAGATTATTCAAAAGAAATTAAAATCCAAGGTTTTCGTGCAGGAAAGGCTCCGCGCGATATGGTTGAAAAGAAAGTTGGAACAGCGGCACTTTTTGACGCTGCTGCACAAAAAGCTGTGCAGGCAACTTTTCCAAAAGTAGTTGTTGAGAAAAAAATTGAGGCAATTGGAAAACCAAAAGCTGAAATTGTGAAATTGGCTGAAGGAAATGATTTGGAATACAAAGTTATCGTGTCAGTTATTCCTGAGGTTTCGATGAAGCCTTGGAAAAGCGGTGTTGAAAAAGTTAATAAAGAATATTCCAAGAAAAATGCTGAAGTTACGGCTGAGGATGTTGAAAAAGAATTGGCTGAAATTGCCAAGAGTCGCGTGCAGCATTTGACAGTCGAGCGAGAAGCTCAAAATGGAGACAATGTTATTTTGTCATTTGAGGTTAAAAAAGACGGTGTGCCAATCGAAAATGGTTCGAGTAAAAGCCACCCAATGATTTTGGGACGTGGTGTTTTTATTCCTGGATTTGAAGAGCAAGTTGTTGGAATGAAAGCGGGCGAAGTTAAGGAATTTGAACTGATTTTCCCAAAGGAATATCATGAAAAAAGTTTGGCTGGAAATCCAGCACAATTTACAGTGACAGTTGAAACTGTGCAGGAGCGAAAATCACCAGAAGTTACTGATGAGTTTGCAAGATCTCTCGGAAAATTTAAGGATTTGGCTGAAATGAGAAAAAATGTGACTGAAGGAATGGAGGAAGAAAAGAAAATTGAATTGAAGGAAAAAAGACGAGGAGCTATCATTGACGTCTTGGTTGAAAATACCGTAGTTGAAATTCCCCATATTCTTATTCACGAAGAGCTTCACAAAATGATTGGTGAGTTTGAAATGCAATTGCAAGGAATGAACATTACTTTCGAGCAATATCTAAAACAAATTGGAAAAACAATTGATGAGCTTGAAAAGGAATGGGAACCTCAAGCAATCAAAAGAATAAAAGCTGCTCTTGCTTTGGAAGAAGTTGCCAAGGAGCGGGAAATCGAAGTTGCCAATGAAGAAGTTGAAGCAGAAATGAATAAAACTCTTGCTCAATACAAAAAAATACAAGATGCTGAAAAGAATATTGATTTGGGTAAATTGTATAATTACGTGAAGGGAACGATGGTTAATGAAAAAGTACTTGAATATTTGGAGAATATTAAGTAAAAAGGGTGACGAATGAATATTTTAGTGAGAATATATTAAAAATATAATTTCAAATTAAAAATTAAAAATTTCAAATGAATTCAAAAATGTTCTAATGTTTAAAAATTTAAGCATTTGAAATTAGGATTTTGTTTGATATTTGAAATTTGATATTTGAAATTGTAAAAATTTTATGTCTAATAAAATTACAAATCAGTATCTGATCCCAACGGTAATAGAAAAGACAAATTATGGCGAACAGGCGTATGACATTTATTCTCGCTTGCTTAAGGATAGAATAATTTTTTTGGGAACTGCCATTGATGATGGAGTGGCCAATGCGATTATTGCGCAGCTGCTTTTTCTTGAACAACAAAACCCAAAAGAAGATATTAAGATTTATATAAACTCTCCTGGAGGCTCTGTGAGCAGCGCCCTTGCGATTTATGACACAATGCAATACATTCGCTGCGATGTGCAAACGATTTGTGTTGGCTTGGCAGCTTCTGCGGCAGCATTGCTTTTAAGTGCTGGGAAAAAAGGTAAGAGATTTGTACTTCCAAATTCTGAAGTTATGATTCATCAAGTGATGGGAGGAGCCAGTGGTCAAGCATCTGATGTTAATATTCACGCTCAACATATTCTTAAGACCAAAGAAAAACTTAATGGTATTTTGGCAAAAAATACTGGTCAAAAAATCACAAAAGTTGAAAAGGACACAGACCGAGATTATTTTATGTCAGCCAGCGAAGCAGTAAAATATGGGATTGTGGACAAGGTGATAGGGCTGTAGGTTGTAGGAATTAGGAATTAGGAATTAGGAGTTAGGTTGTAGTGATTAGAAACTCCATACAAAATAAAAAACTCGACCACATATGGCTGAGTTTTTTATTTTATCGAAAGATTGTTTGCGTATTTCCTAGCTCCTAACTCCTAATTCCTAATACCTATTTAAGTAGTGGTAGCAGGCTTTCTCCATTCATATCCTCGGGTTTTTGGATGCTGAGAAGATCGAGGACGGTAGGGGCAATGTCGCTGAGGAGTCCGCCGACCTCACTTTGTTGTCGGACGATTTCTTCAGATTTTTTTTCGCGATGATTGTCTTGGGTAATAAACCAAAGTGGAACTGGATTAGAAGAATGTTCAGTGTCAGTTTGTCCGGTACGATAATTTTTAATCTCCTCAACATTTCCGTGGTCTGCTGTAATAAAAAGACAGCCACCTTTTGCCAGTACCGCTGGTATGAGTTTGGATAGGTTTTTATCTATTGTTTGGACTGCGACAACGCACGCGTCGGAGTTTCCGGTGTGTCCAACCATATCAGCATTGGCATAATTAACCAAAATAAAATCATATTTTTCCTCCTCGATCACTTCAAGGAGTTTTTCTGTTATCAATGATGCGCTCATTTCAGGAGCTTCATCAAATTTTGAAACTGCGGGCGAGGGAATAAGTATTCTATCTTCGCCAACCCAAGGTTCTTCTTTGCCTCCATTGAAAAAATAGGTAACGTGAGCGTATTTTTCAGTTTCTGCGATGCGAAGCTGCTTGAGCTTGTTTTTGCTTAAAATTTCTCCAAGACCACCTTCCAAGGTTGTCGGTGGAAAAGCAATACCAACAGGTAAACCTTTTTCATATTCTACTAATGTTGTAAAATTTATGTCTAAAAGTTCTCTCTTAAACCCATCAAAGTCGGGAAGAACGAATGCCTTGGTAATTTCTCTGGCTCTATCTTCACGAAAATTGAAAAAAACAACGCTGTCTCCATTTTGCACTGTTGCCACTGGCTTTCCACTTTCTGTTATGACTACAGGTTCAATGTATTCGTCTGTGATTTCATTTGCATAAGAATCTTGTAGGGCTTTTATGGGATCTGAAGCTTCAATTCCTTTTCCTTCAGTCAATAGTCTGTATGCTTTTTCGACTCGGTCCCAATTGTTGTTTCTGTCCATTCCCCAATTGCGACCGCTTAAGGATGCAATTTTTCCAATCCCGATTGATTTGAGATGATTTTGCAAGTCTTGCAGAGTTTTGGTGCCTGAAGTTTGAGGCGAGTCTCTACCATCAGTAAATCCGTGAATAAAGACTTTGGTAAGACCTTTATTTTTGGCCATTTCCAAAATTGCAAAAAGATGTTCCATATATGAATGAACACTGCCTTGTCCTATTAGCCCCATAAGATGGAGAGAAGAGTCTTTTTCTTTTGCAGCTTCCATTGTTTTTGACAATGCTTCATTTTCAAAAAAAGTGTGATCCTGAATAGAAAGTGTGATGCGAGGCAGGTTTTGGTATACAATTTTGCCGGCGCCCATTGCCATATGCCCAACTTCACTGTTGCCTGATTCTCCCCAAAAAAGTCCTACTGAAATTCCAGAAGCTTGCAGGGTTGTCATTGGATAAAAGTGATCGAGCTTTTCAATCGTTGGCAAGCTGGTTTCTTTAAGCACGTTGCCTTTGCTGTTGTTGCTAATGCCCCAACCATCAAGAACTACGACTAAAATTGGTTTATGCATATGGTTAAAATTTTTAATTTTTAATTTTTAAATAAAATGAAAACCTCTTCTATTTTTTTGTAATTTTTAACGCTGGAACTATCGTAGTTTAGCATTTTTCGTTTGCTTTGACAAAAAACCCTTATTCTTATATCATAGTAATGCAGATAAAAAGTTAAAAATGGATCGGTTCGACTTGATTATCCACACAGAATTGGCTAAGTTAAGACAAATTTTGCATTAATATGAAGTTTATTCTTACTTCAAATATATCTAAAAAAATGCAGTCATAAGGCCTTTGAAGCCTTCTTTTGGCGTGGAAAAGTGATCAGTCGGAGCGTTTGAAAATGTATGACATCACTAATTGTTGTTCTGAGTCTTCTCATTGGAGGGGGAGCGGGATATCTTACAAGGCAGTCAATAGCGCGCAAGCGTCTTGACACAGCAGAGGGAAAAATTGAACAAATGACGCAGGAAGCCGAGAAAAAAACTCAGGAGCTTGTTTTGGATGCCAAAAACAAAGCAGTCGAAATTCTCGAGGAGGCAAAGAAAAAAGAAAAAGAGCGAGAAGATCAAATACTTCGAAGCGAACAGCGAATTGAAAAACGCGAAATTGCTATTGATCAAAAAACAGAAGAAATTGAGAATAATCGCAAAATTCTTGAACAAAAAGCTGAAGAAATAAAGAAAATAAGGCTTGAAGTTGAAGATGCACGTTCAAGAGAGTTGGAAAGATTGGAAAAAATAGCAGGACTTTCCAAAGAACAAGCCAAGGCAATCCTTTTGCAACTTACAGAAGAGGAAAGTCGTGAAGCATTGGCTGAAAGAATGGCTAAAATTGAAAGACAAGGTGTGGAAGAAATAGAAAAACGAGCCAAAAATATAATGACAAGCGTTATTCAAAAATACGCTGGTTCTCACGCTGCTGAAGTTGTGACAACAACCGTTTCAATTCCATCCGATGAAGTTAAGGGGCGAATTATTGGTCGTGAGGGACGAAACATTAAAGCCTTGGAGAAACTTACGGGAGTTGAAATTATTGTTGATGACACCCCAGAAGCAATTGTCATTTCTGGCTTTGATCCAGTGCGTCGTGAAATTGCTCGCATTACAGTTGAAAAACTTATTGGTGATGGACGCATTCATCCAACTAGAATTGAAGAGGCTGTGGAATTTGCCAAAAAAGAAATCGACAACAAAATTAAAGAAGCAGGAGAAGCTGCTGTGTATGATTTGGGAATTGCCGGACTTGACCCGAAATTGATTTATCTTTTGGGTAGACTTCGATATCGAACAAGTTTTGGACAAAATGTTTTGTTGCATTCTCTTGAAGTAGCGCATCTTTCTGGAGCACTGGCAGCTGAACTTGGGGCAGATGTGATTATTGCAAAAAAAGCAGGACTTCTGCATGACATTGGAAAAGCAGTTGATCATGAGATTCAAGGAACGCACGTGGAGATCGGAATGAAAATTATGGAAAAATTCGCAATGCAAAAAGAAATTATTGATGCGATGAAATCTCATCACGAAGATTATCCATTTGAAACTCCAGAATCATTTATTATTGCTGCTGCTGATGCAATTTCTGCCAGTCGTCCTGGAGCGCGTAAGGATACTTTGGAAAAATACCTCAAGAGACTTGAAGAATTGGAAACAACAGCTAATTCTTTTCCAGGAGTGGAAAAAACATATGCAATTCAGGCTGGACGTGAAATTCGTGTGTTTGTTAAGCCAGAGGAAATTGATGATTTAGGTGCATTGAAATTAGCGCGAGAAATCGCTGACAAAATTGAAGCAGATTTGAAATACCCTGGAGAAATAAAAGTTAATGTTTTGCGAGAGACAAGAAGCGTGGAATACGCAAGGTAAGAGAATTTTTATAATTTTTAATTTTATAATTTTTAAATAATTTCTTAATTTCTAAATGTTTAAACATTAAAAATTTTGTTTTATTTATAAAATTAAAAATTGAAAATTAAAAATTCGTCTTGAGTACAAGGCGCTGTGTATAACTCGGATTTGCTTTATTTGGGCGAAGAATAGTACAATGGGTGAAGTTAGCAATAAAACTTAAAATAGAAAGGATGGTGAATACTATGGCAAATGTAAATAAAGACGCTCTCGTTGACGCAATTGCATCAAAAACAGATCTTTCTAAAAAAGATGTTGAAGCAGTTATCGAAACTTTGATCGAAAAGATTACTGAAGAAATCCGAACAGGAAATAAAGTAACCTTGACTGGATTCGGAACATTTAAAACTTCCGACCGAGCTGCTCGCGAAGGAATCAATCCTCAAACGAAAGCTAAAATCCAAATACCTGCAATGACAGTTCCTAAATTCACTGCTGGAAAAGCATTGAAAGAAGCTGTTAAGTAGAACCCTCCCTTATTGAAATATATTTTTTTGAATATATCAAAAGATGGAAATAAAACCCACCGCAAGGTGGGTTTTATTGTGCAATTGTAAATAGGTTTCTCATCTGGTATAATTAAAAAAGCTTGATGGATAATAAAAAAAATAAAAAAGTAGCTGCAGAATTTATCAAAAGCAACAAAAAATTCGTTGTGTTTTTTCTGTTACTTTTATTACTTATTTGTAATGTTTTTTATTGGCAACAACAGGAAAAAAAATATGCTAAATATTTAAATGGTGATAAATATGTCTTTCTTAATCCTGCCTCTTATTTAATTGATGCAGATGATGCGTTGGTTAATTTTCAATCGTTAAGAGATAGTCTTGTTTCTAAATATGAAAAAAGAGCAGACTATATGATTTCTGTATATTTTGAATATCTTCCAACTGGGGCAAATATTTCTATAAACAAGGATGAAAAAATTTGGCCGGCTAGTCTAATTAAAATTCCAGTGGCTATGGCTGCTATGAAAAAAGTTTCAGATGGGAAGTGGAAGCTTTCTAACGAGCTGGTTATTTTGGATGAAGATAAAGATAATTCCTTCGGAACACTTTTTCAACGCCCTACCGGGACGACAATTACTATTGAGGATACAATAAAACAAGCGTTGATACAATCAGATAACACAGCTCATTTTATGCTTTTACGAAATCTTGATGGGGAAGAATTGGAAGAGGTATATATTGATCTCGGGCTGGATGATATTATAAATGATATTAAAAAAACACCAAAAGGCGAAGAAGCTGATAATAGAATGACTGCCAAAAGATATTCAATATTTTTCAGATCACTTTATAATGCTTCGTATCTTAACTTGGAATACTCGCAAAAATTTTTGGATATCTTAGGGAATGCCCCATTAGAATATTTAAGCAACGGACTTCCATCCGATGTAGAATTTGTGCATAAAACTGGAATACGCACTGAAGATGGAGTTAGAGCGGATGCCGGAATTGTTTATCTCACAGATCGTCCATATTTATTAACAGTTATGATTCAAAAGAAAGGTGAAAATTTAACAATTCCTGAGGGCGAGGTAGAAGGAATTTTTAAGGCTATTTCTACTGAAATATACGAATATGTTTCTCAAGCAAAATAAAAAATTTACAAAATTTTTTGCTACCATATGTCTTGTGGCGGTTTTTTTCAACATGTTTCCGTCTCCGCAGTATGTTTTAGAGATACTCGCGAAATTGCAACAACAAAAAAATATCGTTGATAAGATATATCTTGCAAAACAGAATAAGAATGTTGTGGATAATTTTAAAATGGGTGTTCCTGTAGCAAAAGCATCCACGGATCCTGATCAGTCAGAATTTATGATAGATGTCGGTCCTGTTAATGGAAAAACAACTGTTAGTTATGTGTATGCTTCTTTTTTTAATCCGGCAGGCTCCGGAAAAACTGCCGTGATAAAGAGGGTTGCAGTGAAGGCAAATGCGGTGACAACGGCTAATTATGTGAATCTTTCACTTCGCAGAATAACTGCTTCATCTGCTGGAACTCAAATAGCAAACACTAATATACCTAAAAAAAATAGTGATGCTGCGCTAGCTGTTTCAGAGATTAGACACTCTGGTCCTGTTGTTACTTTTGCTGGCATCGCAGATTCTAGGATTTTGGGTCAACCAATGCCAGGAGGTGCTGGACAAATACATAGTTATAGAGATATAACATTCGGTGTTAATGACGAAAAAATTGTTTTACAACCAGGCGAAGGTTTAGCTGTATATCAAGAAGCTGCCGGAGATTTGGATCAACGTATAAGAACATATTTTGAGTGGGATGAAGTTGCTAGTGCGCCAATTGCAAAAAATGAATTCTTGTTTGCTTTTCCTAGAGTTGAAATTGCCGCTACTGCTAATTATGCTTATAATTCTTTTTTTAATCCTGCAGCTTCTGGTAAAACAGCTGTAGTCAAAAGAGTTTGGTTTGGAACTGAGACTTGTGATACTACAGCAACATACACAAATAATATTTCTCTGCGGCGAACAACTGCAGCTTCAGGTGGAACAGCTATTGTCGCTTCTAATATACCAAAGAAAAATACATCATCTGCTAATAGCGTAATGGATTTTAGAAGAAGTAACCCAACAGTTTCATTGGTTGGATCTGCGGAAGCAAGGCTTGGATTAGTTACTCCTTGTGGAGCAGCTGGACAGCCAAATGGATTTCAACAAATCAATTTTCAAGACAGTGATGAAGAATTGATATTGCAACCAGGAGAGGGTTTGGCACTCATATCTGAAACAACAGGCGATGTTGATCAACTTAGTCGTATGATTATTGAATGGCAGGAGCTTGTGGTAGCTAGCACGCCTACTTCTGAAGGTGAATATATGTTTGCGTTTCACAAAATTTCCAATGAGGCTGTTGCACCACCTATTAATACTAGTTTTTATACTTTTTTTAATCCAGTGGCATCAGGCAAGACGGCTGTAATTAAAAAAATAGGAATAAGAAATAATTCAGATACAACATCTACGTATGCTTCTTTTAATTGGCGCAGATTAAGTGCAGCTTCTGGTGGAACACTAATATCTTCTGGTGATGTTCCTAAAAAACACTCAAGTACTGGCAATACTGCAATGGAATTGCGCTCATGTGGTACAGCTTGTGCTAGCGCAATTTCAGCAACATATTCTGGCACATCAGATTCAAGATTATTGAGTGTAAATGGCTCAGGAGCTGTTGGTCAGGTTATTGGTATGAGAGAACTATCCTTTGGAAACAATGAAAATTTAATTTTAAAGCCAGGAGAGGGAATTGGTTTTTATATTGATGTCCTGGCTGGCGATATCGATCATTATATAAAAACTTATGTAGAATGGGGTGAAGAAACAGTTGCTCCAGTTGCTCAAAACGAGTATGTTTTAAGTGTGGGCCCTGTTAATGGTTCAACTGTATCAGGGTATAATTATGCTTCATTTTTCAATCCAATTGCATCTGGAAAAACAACGATTATAAAAAAAGTTAGCTTGAGAATAGATACTATATCAACAGCTGTTTATATTCCAATGACCTTGCGTCGCTCTTCTTCGGCCTCTGGTGGAACGCAAATTACTTCTGCTAATATTCCTAAAAAAAATACAAGCTCTAATGCTTCAGCCATGGATATACGTCGAACTGGCGTAACTGTAGGATTAGCTGGAAATGCTGATTCGCGCTTGATTAATGTGCAAACAGCTGGAACTACGGGAGCAGCAACTGCTCCATCTACAAATGGATATCGTGAATTTTCATTTGAAAATGATGAACAAATCATCCTGCAACCTGGAGAAGGTGTTTCTCTTTATCAAGAACTTGCTGGGGATGCTGATTTTCGAGTTAAGATATTGTTTGAATGGGAAGAGGTTGCATTCGCCAGCACCCCGAGTACTCAAAATGAATTTTTGATGACAACTGGTCCAGTAAATGGCAATGTCGCATCCGGATATGTGTATTCATCACTTTTTAATCCATCAACATCTGGTAAAAATTATATCGTAAAACGTTTGGAAATAAGGGTTAATAGAGTTGGAACACTTGTCGCACCTGGATATGTGCCAATCACAATTAAAAAAACATCTTCTGCCTCTGGCGGAACAACTGTTTTATCTAGCAATATTCCAAAAAAGCACAGCGGAACATTAACTTCAACAGCACAAATAAATCATAGTGGTCCAACGGTTTCATTTTCTGAAAGCGTAGATGCGCGCTTATTGAGTGTTACAGCACCGGGAATAGTTAGACAATATGGTGATTATGAAAACATTATAATTGAGGGAGATGAATTGATATTACAACAAGGAGAGGGATTAGCACTTTATCAGGAAGCCGCATCTGGTGACTCCTTGATGCGATTTCAAATGACAGTAGTGTGGTCAGAAGTAGACGCTCCCAGTGGAGGAGGTTCGCTGTCAGTTGATATTGTTGACAGTATCGGAAGTACTATCTTAAGCCCAGTTGCTTCTTTTATTGCTGCTGGCTTTGATTGGTCAGCTCAAATATCAAACGGAACATTAGGAGTAGCTTCTCAGAAAATTAGAGTTTCTAATACTACAACGACTCCAACTTGGACTCTTTCTATTTCTGCGACCGCAAATACCGATCTTTGGACAAGTGGTGGTAATACCTATGACTTCAATGGAAGTGCCGCAACTGGCAGATTGCAAATGAATGCAAGCACCGCAACTGTCACACCACAAAGTGGCTGTGCAACAACAGGTGTTTCAAAAAGTGCAGCTGCATATTTTATCCAAGGAACTCAGGATGCAGTAAACTTGATTGTTGCAGGTCCAACTGCTGAGACAAATTGTTATTGGGACATTACAGGAATAACGATGACGCAAGACATCCCCGCTCTTCAAAATACCGGAAACTATGCATTAAACTTGGTTGTAACTGCAATTTAGTGAAAATTTTTAGTGGAAAGGTTGACAAAACACATTTTTAGGCGTATAATTGAACTATAAAGAAATAAGAAATATAGATTCGAGAGGGTCTATCGGGTGAATTCTTACGCAAGGATTCGCTTTTTTTATTTCTCAAAAACCTAAATAGCAATTTTAAATAAAATTTTAATTAAAAAACATCCATTAATAAAAGGATGAACAAAAACACCCCAGTTAAATAGTGCAAAATAATTGCAATTTAACGGGGCAAGAAAATATGTTAAAAAAAATTGGATTAATTTCCGCGGCAATTTCAGTTTTTGCGATCAGTGGGATTGCATTTGCTGCAAATCAAGCCACCATCAACCAAGCCATTAACGATGGAACAAAATCAGTAGACATTGTTGACGCCGGCGGTACAACAGTGGCTAGCCCTTCTGTTTCATTTGGTAATTTGTCTTTTTCTTTTAATACTCAAGATGGTGCTGGAGTTTTGGGAACAGCCTCACAAGCTATTCGAACATACAATCCTACTTCAGGTGCTACTTGGTCAGTAAGTATTGCAGCCAGTGCTCCAACAGCCGTGTGGACATCTGGTGGAAATACTTATGATTTCAATGACACATCTGGCTATACTGACGGCGTTGATACTGACACCAAGGGAGGTCAAATGACAATAGATCCTTCTGCTGGAACAATCGCTGGTGTTGCTGGATGTTTAACTTCAAATATCAGCAAAGGAGCTTCAACATCATTTGTTGAAACAACTACTAATAGTATTGGACTTATGACGGCTGCTGCTGGTGCACCAACATATTGCAGGTGGGATCTTACAGGAATTAATTTGACAAACAAAATTCCTGCAGCACAACCATCTGGTTCATATGCTTTAACTCTTGTACTTACAGTTGTTTAATTAAAATAAAAATTATTGAGAAAATACCGCCCCAGTTAAATAGTGCAAATAATTGCAATTTAACGGGGTAAAAAATATGAAAAAAATAAAAAAAATTCTTAATATGGATATCACACAAGAAATCCATATTAACGAGGAATCACAACTAGCTGCGCTTATTGCACTTGTGCCAATGCTAGTCTTCTCATTCTTCTTTAGCACTGGTTTAGTAAGTGCTGCTGAAACAACTGATTTATCCCAAAGCATCACAGGTGCATTGGATGTCAAAATCGTTGATGGCAGTGGCAATGAAGTTGCAAGTCCAAATGTGGCTTTCGCTTCAAAAAACTTTGCCGCAACTTCTCAAACTTCAGCTGCAGTTTTAGGAACAGCTTCAGAAAAAATGAGAGTTACAAATCCTCGTGGGAATGTTGCAACTTGGTCATTGAATTTGGCAGCCACCTCAGGAGCCACATCTTCTTGGTCAAATGGAACAAATAATTATGATTTTAATGATGTTACTGCTTTAGCTGCTGACGGTGGCGACGGCGATTCAATTGGCGGACAATTATCAATAGACCCATCGGCAGGAACACTTGCAGGAGTTGGAACAACAAGCGGCGCAAACGTTTCTCTTGGTGCAGCTAGCGCTTTTAATGAAGGAACAGTAGACAGTATCGATATTCTTTCAGCTGCTGCTGGTGCTCAAAAACCTGGAGTTTGGGATTTAACTGGAGTTAACATCTCACAATCAATTCCTGGTATGCAAGCAACAGGATCATACACAATCAATATGACTTTGACAGCAATATAGAACAAAAAATAATTAGAAAGATATATTAAAAAACATTCGATTCAAATCGAATGTTTTTTTGTTTTGTAATCTTTTTTGTGTTATAATTTCAGAAAGTTATTCTTACTATTTAAAAGAAAAAAATGTTTACAAAAATAAAATCAATCAAAAGTTTGCTGGTGTTTTCCTTGTTTGTTTTCTCAATATTTTTTGCGTCGAAAGCCAGCGCAATAGAATATGGTATGCTAGGTGGAAAGCCTGCAAATCCTGATCCTAATGTCGCTGACAGCTCATCTTGGTTTATTTATAAATTAGCTCCGGGCGAGAAAAAGGAAGATGCTTTGCAAGTTATGAATTTGTATGAAAATGAGCTGGGTGTTTTGGTATATGCGGCTGATGGCACTAAAAGTTCTGGAGGAGGATTTGCGCTTAAGCAATATACTGAAGAAAAAGAAGAGGTTGGAGCGTGGGTAAAGTTTTATCCGGAAAGTGTGCCAACTGTTTTTCAGGAAGTTTTTGATCAAAAAGAAGGCAAAATAATCGATTTTTGCAACCTTTCCAAGGAAGATTTGCAAACAGCGATGAAAAAAACCAAACTTTCTGATGAAGATTTTGATGCGCATCAAAAATGGTGTCAAGGAACTGAAGAGGTTACGCTTTCTCTCGCTGCCAAGGAGAGCAGAAAAATTCCATTCGTATTTTCTGTTCCGGACAAAGCTGACGTAGGCGAACATACTGGTGGAATTTTGATTCAAAAAGCGCAACTGGACGATGCAGGCGCTGATCAGCAGGGGTCGGCTGTAAAATTAACAACACGAGTCGGAGTTAGGATTTATGAAACAGTGCCAGGGCAGGTTATTAAAAATCTGACTTTTAGTGATTTTAAATTGGTAAAGAACTACAAAGAACTTAATTTTATGCGTTGGTTTGAGAAAAATCCTAAGCCGGAAGACTTCTTGGTTCAAGGGGATGTGACAAACTCTGGTAATGTTAGTGTGGATTTTCAAAATGTGATCAGCATTAAGGATAATTTTTTTGGTAAGCGCACGCAGGAAATTACTGATCGAAACTTTCAAGTATTGAAGGCTGACACGTTTGTTTCTAATTATTCCTGGGAAAGTCCTCGTTTTGGAAAATACACTTTTGCAATGGGCCTAAAGTATACTGATGATCAAGGCAAAGAGCAGTCGACTTATTCTAGTCCGATTACTATTTGGATTTTTCCTTGGCGAGAATTGATTGCCGTGTTTATTGGAGTTCTAATTTTGGGTGGAATATATTTGGGACGCAAAAAATATCTAAAGAAAAAATATGGAGCTGTTGGCTGGGTTGAATATAGTGTTAAAAAGACTGACACGATTGCAAAATTGGCTAAAAAATATGAAATCAATTGGGAAATATTGGTGCGTACTAACAAAATAAAACCCCCATTTTTGCTTGAAGCGGGAATGGTTGTGCTTGTGCCACCAACAGTCAATGGCAAGGAAATTCCTGCAGAAGTTGTGAAAAAAATAGACAAAAAGGAAAAAACAGTTAAAAAAATAAAGGCTCCAGTTAAAACAAAATCAGCAGCAAAAATAGTGCCCGAAGCTGTTTTGGTTGAATCTGCTGGGAAACCTTTTAACAAGAAGTATTTGGTTTGGGGTGCAGTAATATTGTTGCTCGCGGGTATTATTATGGCAGGAATTAATTTTGCCAAGAAAAATAAAGCTGCTGAGGTCAATACTCAACTATCAATCACTTCTCTTGGCGGCGATGTCAACGAACCTCAATCTGTGGAAACTGAAAAACCAGCTGAAGCTGTTGTTGAAGATCCCGCTCCAGTCAAAAAGGAAACGGGAAGCGTTGTTATTCTTAATGGAGGAGGCGTTCCTGGTAGCGCTGGAAAATTGAGCGATTTTCTAAAGACAAGTGGTGTGACTGAAATTGAGGCTAAAAACGCCGAGCTTGATACTCATATTGGGATTGTTGTTTACTATCAAGAAGAATATATGCCGTTTGCTGAAAAAATTATGAAGACTTTGAGCGAGAAATATAAAGATGCTAAGCTGGAAGTTGCCACGGATGATGAACAAAAAAGCGCGGCTGTGGTTATTGTACTTGGAGAGTAAAAAGGTGTATTATGCGTTTGAATTGGTAAGTTAGGCAATAAATTAAGGGTGGTATGAACATCAAAAATGTTCTACAAGTTAGTCTGTTTTTCTTGGTCGTGGGTGCGGCTTTGTTTTGTGTATCTTCTAAGCAAGCGTTAGCAGCTACAAGTACAACAATGTCGCAGAGCATTTTACCTGTACGCTTTGTATATTTGGAAAAAAATGGTGCAATTGACAGTATTTGGAGCAATGTTACCGAAAAAGATAGTGCATACGTGGTGAAGTTTTTTGATAAAGAAAAAAATGAAGTTTCAATGCAGCAAAGAATGATTTTGAAGTATGTTGAAAAAAGCAAAGAAACTACTGTAAGTAGACAAAGCACGCAAGAAATAAAATTTGTGGAAACTAAAAATGGTATCGAGGAAATTAAGACGGTAGTCTAGATTTTATGAAAAAGTTTATTAAACAAAAAAAGACTTCTCGAAAATTGTTCTTGTTTTTATCAGGAATAATTTTTTTGTTGGTGCATGTGCTGGTTTTTAATGTTTTTCTAGGGAAACCGTTTACCTTTGCAAACGCTCTTGAGACCGTATCTCTTAATCAAAAAATAAAACCTCTTGATCCCATAGAGGACACTTCCCCGCTAGAAAAAGAGAATAAGAAAATAAAGGAATTGAGTTCTTCTGAGTTTAGGCTGATAACACCACTTATAGATAGCGATAGAAATGGAGATGAAGATAAAAATAATGATGAAGATGATAATAATACAGATATTGATACTGATGTAATCAGTGAAGAAAAAAATGTTGAAGTTGCAGTAGGTAGAATAAAAATTGCTCCAGTAACAACTTTTAGTGGAACATCCCTATATCCCAACTCAGAAGTTTTTTTGGATGTTCATTCTGATCGGTTTTTTTCTTCAACGCTTAGTGATAATGAGGGTCGCTGGACCTGGACTAATATTGGCAATCCGTTAGAAGAGGGTGAACACAGTATGGAGGCATACAGTATAGCGCCAACTGAGCTTAGTAATAAACGTGATGTATTGGCTCAAAAATATTTTTTCACTGTTGTGAAGAATGGAATTGATAGGTTCAATATTGTTTCCTTAGGGGATTCGCAATATGCTGAAAAAGGAGGAAATGATGATTTGGGTGATAGGATAAAGAACAACACGCTTAGTAGCACGTATGTTTTTAGCGCTGCTTTTCCAAGTAAGAAAGAATATAGCTTTGGAGACGATATGAAGATCGAACTCTTGTTTAAGCCCTTAGTAAAAAATACTAAGAATGAGGCTGAGGTGGAGTATGTCATTTTCAGAGAAGATAGTGATTATGAAAATAGCAAGGAACCGTCTAGTGTTTTTTCTGATAGGATTTCCTTGGATGATGGCGGATATTTTTTGAAAAACATTAAATTAAAAGAGAATATTATTCCTGGCGGTTATGTGATGAAAATTGTGGCAAAAATAGGCAATGATAAATATTATCAATCCTTGAAATTCAATGTAACCTCAAAGGCTCTGATGACAATAGGTTCTAATGTTGTGACTGTAGAAAAGTTTGGGCAGGTTCTGGTTTTTAATGTTATATTTATAATGGTAGTTCTTATAATATTGGTTTCTTTGGTTATAAGCGAGCTTAGGAGATATATGATTTATCGTCCAGTTAGCGAAAATACACTTAAAAGACGCGGTTACTTTACTAAATAATAAAATTTTAATATTATGAATATAGCGGTGTTGGTAGGATTTTTTAACGCATTCTTAGGTGTTTTTTTGATAATCCTGTCAGCAAAATTAGTTTTACGAACTGAAAAGAGTCTTGATCTTGCAGCTAAATTTTTTTTAGCGGCTTCAATAACCTTCTTGGCTGCTACATTACTGGAAACAAACGCATATCTGGGATTTTATGCGCCAGATACTTCTTTTGTTTTTTGCAAAATAATGTTTAGTATCACAACAATCCTTTTTGCTTTTGGCGGCTATACGTTATATGGAATAACCAAGAAGAAATAAGAAATAATTTTTTTAACCGAATCCTTATATTGGTTTGAAATTAAATTGTAAACATAAGATGTTGCATAATAAATTTTCACAATTTGTATAAGAAAGAAAAAATATGACGTTTACCTTGGGAGTTATAGATTTGATTGGATTATCGCTAGCTATTGTGAGTTTGGCAATGACAATAAAACTTGTTTTGCGAACCGAAAAGGGCTTAGATAAAGCTGCAAAATGTTTGGTCGCTTTTTCTTTAATATTGGTTATCGCTAATTTTACTTCAATAAATGACTATTTTGGAGGAGTGATTCCAAGTGATATAAATAGAATTATCTTTCATTCTTCCAGAGTGTTATCGCTGGTTTGCTTTATAACTGCTATGTTGCATCTTATTAAAATTACAGAAAAGAGATAATAATAAAAATTTAATTGAAAATTTATGAATTTAAATTTGTTAATGGTTTTAATGAATTTGGCACTAATGCTTGTCACTGTGGGTATTTTGATAAAAATAATTCTTAGGACTGAAAAGGGAATTGATTTGGCTTTTAAAATATTAATTATCTCCCCAATAGTACTCTTGTTGGCTTCATTTTTGCAGATGGACAAGATCATAGGTGTTTTTTCTAAAGAGTATGCCCAGATTGTTTTCTACGCTTCCAGATTTATTGCCAACGTGGCTTTCCTATTGGCCAGTATTGTATTTTTGCGAACAATCTCAAAACTTAAAGAAAACTAGCTTTTTTAACGAAAAAATAGCCGTTAATCACAATAATTGACTAAATAACAAAATTCGTTTAAACTAGGGATTAGTTTGAAAAAGGTAAAAAATGATGTTTTACGTATACGTCTTGCAAAGTTTAATAGATGGTCTATTATACACTGGCTATACCGGTGATCTGAAAAAAAGAATTTCAGAACATAATGAGGGTAGGAATTTTTCTACGAAAACACGCAAACCTTTCAAGCTTGTTTATTACGAAGCATGTTTTAATGAAAAAGACGCTAAAGCAAGGGAAAAATATTTGAAATCGGGAATGGGTAAGCGATATGTTAAAAATAGGCTGAAATTCTTTTTTGAAATTGAGAGTGGGGGCGTGCCCCGTTAGAAATTTCAAAAGTAGTGGTGTATTTTAGATTTTATTATTCAAATCTTTGTGTGGGGCGTGCCCCGTTAGAGATTTGATAAGTAAGATTTAAAACTTTTTTAATTTGTGTGGGGCGTGCCCCGTTACAAATTTTACAAGTTAGTTTGGTTATATAATATTGTATTTAGAATCAAACGTAACATCTTATAAGTTTGTAGTGTTTAAAATTTGTAACGGGGCGTGGTGTCAACGGTAGCACGAGTGATTTGGGATCATTTAGACAGGGTTCGAATCCCTGCGCCCCGACATAAACAAAAAAATACAGAGGACTTAAAAAGTCCTCTGTATTTTTTGTTTTATATTGAAGCAGGGATTCGAACCGGCAGAAGCTAAGCAAGTCGACATTCAGCAGGATGTCGACGCAGCGTGCGTCGATGAATGCGACCATAGGAGCATTCAGCGCTGCCGAGGGCAAGGAGTTTTCGAGTGTCGACGAGAAAACGACGCGGAAATCCCTGCGCCCCTGCGTACTCGCGAGAAAGTTTGAATGAGGAGGAATCCCTACGCTCTTTCCAAAAAAGATACTTGACCCCATTTTTACTTCCCTGTATCATTTTTAAATAAAAATAAAGAATAAATCAAATAAGACCATAATAAAATTATGTTCTTATAGTTGAATAATAGTTTGACTTTAATTGATATATAGAAGAAAATACTATTAATAAGGATTTTGTTATAAATATATGGAATTGACACCTAAGCAAAAAGAAATAATTGGTAAAAAAATCGGAAATAGCATACCGAAGGTTTGCCCTAATTGCAAAGGGGGGCCATTGCTTATAAATGATAAGATCTTCGAACTTAGAGAATTTGAGGGTGGTAATTTGATAGTAGGAAGTGAAAGTGTGATTTTGCCTGTGATTGCAGTTAATTGTTCCACCTGTGGACAGACTTCTTTTTTTAATGCTGTTATTCTTGGACTCGTTGCGCCTGAACAGGACTTCAGTCAAATACAAAACAATGACGGAAAATAACGAAAATCTGAAATATACGGATAAATTAGAAATATCTGTTCCAAAAATCGGAGCAATATTTGGAATAACAGAAAAAGACTGGAAAAAACTTAGGAACTCAGTTATTAATTTATCAGATGATTTTAAATGGCTTGAATTACTTTTGTCTGTTGCAGTTTCTTCATTAGCTTCATTTGCAATTGCGTTCTGGGCAACACCAAAAGATTCATCCGGAAGAGATGCTTTAATTAATGCAATGCTTATAACGGGTACAACTTCCATCATCACTGCAATTTTTATGTTTGCAAGGAAACAGGAGAATGCATATAGTAAAAAAGCGATTTTACAAGAAATGGATGATATACATTGCATTTCCTCAGAAGAAACAACTGGAATTTTAATGGCTGACGAAAAAAAATCTAAACAGCGAGAACTTATGGTTATTGATGAATGGAAAACATCTAAATCAATGTTGCCACAAGGAGCCTGTTTTAAAAAATTAGAACTTGAAGGGCAATACATATCAACATTGTCATTTAAATTAAGCTCTGATTTTGAATATTGGAGAGCTGGTGTTAAATTTGCAAGTGCGAATAGTGATGCTGATACACATATCTTAACTGATAAAAGCTTTTTGTTTCATCTAAGTAAAAATAATAGCAAGTCGTTTCTAGTAGAAATATACCCCAATGGAAGCGTTGAGAAAGCTAAACATCAAGTTTTTGAAAATAAGAATGGTGCTATTTTAAGTATTACAATTGAGAGATCGGATAGGAATTTAATTAATTGTTATGTTAACGACGTATTAATACATAGTGTTCGTATAAAGCTGGATTATCTAAAAAACACCTATTTGTGTGCATGGGGTGATGAAAATGATTATAGTCTAACATTCAAAGGAATAAAATATTCCAAAGATGTTACATGATATTTTTTGTCTAGGTGGTAAATTGCCGACTAGGCCGTCAAGGTCGCCTGGCTTCGCTTCCTTGACCGCCATCAGAATGATTTGAAATACAACCTGTAAGCAAGATGGGACTTTTGCATGCCCTAACAACCGCGGGAGTCAGTGATTGAGGTTAGATATGGCAATTGAAATAAAGCATAAAATCAGAATTTGCATTCTTAATAAATCCTTGACATTTAGATGTATTTTATCTATTATTTCATACTGGCATTGTGCCAAAAATAACCCACTAGGAGGTTAGTCATGAAAGTTTTGGAACGTAAGGATTCCTGGTTTTTGGAAATCACAAGAGCTCTTTTACAACTGATGCGAATGCTGAATGAAGAAGAAATAAGTGAGGTGCTCGCAGTAAGATTGAAAAGATTCCTCGACGATTTTTTGATTAAAGCAAATTTCCTTAGCCATCTTAAGCGAAAGTATGCCAAGCACATGTTTGCAAATCCTGAATGTAGAAAAGTAATCGAAATTTTATGCGGAAAAAATTATTCGGAAGATATTTCAGAAGTTGCCAGTATCGGCAAGGATAATATTTCCTTGTATCGTAAAATTGAAAAATTTCGTGATCTTCGTAGATGGGAGAAAATATTATTTGAAAATCTGAACACACGTAAGACTGTTGATTTTCTCTTCGGTCCAAGTATAATGGTTATAATTATAGACGGTAAAATGCATGTCATCAAAACAAATGCAGAGATTTGCGATCTTTTTCCTCCAATGGGATTTGGAGAAGCCGATCATTTTTTTCGTTTATATCAAGAGGATCGCAAATTAATTATTCACTATGCGCATGACTGCAACATTGATATGCAGATGGGTTGTTGTGTGGCTGGAGTTACGTTGGCAGACTTTCAATAAATGCATTATTAAAAAAGGGAGTGTCTCATGAAAGTTCTCAGTAAAGAAGCAATGATGCGAATGTTTGAACTCGCTCAAAATTCCTATCGTCCACTGGAAATCGTGAAACTCATTGAAGAAATTGACGGCGAGACCAGAGCTGCAGAGCTTGTTTTTTCAATAACTGGCATACTAGATAAAGAACATGCCTTAAAAATTGTCAAAATGATGCTTGAAAAAGATCGCTTGTATGCATTGTGGGCAAAGGGAGAAATCGGCTAGTAATTGGGAGGAAAAAGCATGAAGAAAAAAACCGTAATCATTTTCAAGCACGAAGAAACGTTAGCAGGAGAAGTATTCCTTGGCTATGTTGGAGATGATGTAAAAAAGGGGGAAAGAAATAACCCTTTTGCTTGGAGAAGTGTCAGAATCGGAGAAGTTGACGGTATAGCTATTGGTCCAAATTATCCTGTTTTTGCAAATAAAGAAGAAATTCTTGCAACTGGCGCAACCCTAGTTAATCGTTTCGGTGATGCTATCAGTTGGTAGTGAAAAACCATTCATCTTAAAAGGTACGCCCCAATTTTGGGAAACGGCCTTTTTAATTTATAAAAATAATTGTTATCCAATACCAATATTAAATCAAATAAGTTCGTATTGACTCCCACAACCTCGACATTAAAAACAATAAAAGAACCCTTTTGGGTTCTTTTATTGTTTTTAATGTCGTTCGCAGGGATTCGAACGGGCAGAAGCTAAGCAAGATTTCGTTCAGCAGGACGAAATCGCAGCGTGCGTCGATGAATGCGACCATAGGAGCATTCAGCGCTGCCCAGGACAAGGAGTTTTCGAGTGTCGACGAGAAAACGACGCGGAAATCCCTGCGCCCCTTGGTAAACTTGCTAGCCCCGATTCATTTGTAAAAAAAACGATTATGTGCTTAAATTAAGCCATAAATATGAAATTAAAAAACAACATGGCTGAGGAAAAATACGTGCATAGCTATAAGGTTATATATGAAAAAGAGGCTAAGGACGGCATTATTTATTTGGATAGCAAGCTTGATAGAGAATATGCTAAAGTTTTCTTTGTATATGCAAAAGAAAACGGCACAGCACCTTTTGAAGATCAAGACGGGAAGAAATATGAGTTGTCATATGAAAAAGAGGTGTATATGTTGACCAGGAAGGGTTTTTAGGAAAAATTCACCCCAGTTAAATAATTTTAAAAAATAGTAATTTTTTAAAATTAAGATTTGGGATTTAGTTGAATACATCAAAATTGAGAAAAAATTATAACAAAATAAGGTGTTGCTATTTTAAGAATAGACCCAAATCTTATTTAACGGGGTAAATGAGCTATCGCTTAAAAATTGATAATCGAAAAAAAATTGCTTTAGTTGTGGCTCGTGAGCTCAGAACCCTTTTTCCAGATGCAAAAATAGCTCTTAATTTTAGTAATTCATGGGAGCTTTTGGTGGCGGTAATTTTGAGTGCGCAATGCACTGATAAAAAAGTGAATGAAGTGACTGAAAAACTTTTTAAAAAATACAAGACCTTAGACGACTATGTTAATGCCAGTCAATTAGAATTTCAACAAGATATTTTCCAAACAGGATTTTATCATAATAAGGCTAAGAATATTTTAGCCAGCGCTAAGATTATCAAGGAAAAATACAAGGGCAAAATTCCGTGCACAATGGATGAATTGATTCAATTGCCAGGAGTTGCTAGAAAGACTGCTAACATCGTTCTGGGGACTGCTTGTGGCGTTTACGTGGGGATTGCAGTGGACACTCACGTACGAAGGCTTTCTAATTTGCTAGGGCTTAGCCCTGAGAAAAATCCAGATAAGATTGAAAGAGACTTGATGCAAATTTTTCCTAAACAAGAATGGCCAAAAATAAGTTATCGCTTGATTGAATATGGTAGAAAATATTGCCCAGCAAAAAAACATAATCACGGTGCTTGTCCACTGACAATGATACTTAATAAACAAGAGACAAAAGACAAAATTCAAACAATTAATAAATAGGAAAATTTGTGATTGATGATTTGGTTTTGTTTGAAATTTGTAATTTTTAATTTGTAATTTTTTAGCTTATGCTATCTCGCATTGAAATTTCTAAAGAAAATTTATTACATAATTTCGAATTGATTCGTGGATATATTCATCCTGAAGCAAAAATAATTTGCGTTATCAAAGCTAATGCCTATGGGCATGGGCAAAATGAAGTTGCGCAAGTTCTCGAAAATTATGCTGACTATTTTCAAGTTGATGATGCGAGGGAATTGAAATGGTTAAGAGAAGTTTCACAAAAACCAATTTTGGTTTTAGGATATGTAGCTAAAAATGAGATTGAAGATGCGCTTAAGCTGGATGGAATTTTGGCTGTTTATGATTTGCAGCAAGTGCGTGAAATTAGTAAGGTTGCAAAAATATTAAATAAAACAGCAGTTGTGCATGTTAAAATTGACGCGTGCTTAGGGAGGCAAGGTGTGCTTGTCAGTGAGGCGCAAAATTTTGCTGAGGAGCTTAAGAAATTTGGCAACATTGAAGTTAATGGAATTTATTCGCACTTTGCTAATATTGAGGATACGAGCGATTTTTCACACGCTCAAAAACAAATCGATGCTTATCGAGAAGCTTTGGTAATATTTTCTGAAGCTGGTTTTGAGAATGTAAAATCGCATATTTCCTCTACGGCAGGAACACTGGTATATGAAAAAAATGAGTTGCAATCATCTTTGGTACGATTAGGTATCGGTCTTTATGGTTTGTGGCCATCTGTTGAATTGAAAAATAAATTTGAAAAAAATGACTTCAAATTAAAACCTGCTCTACGCTGGGTAACTCATATTGCGCAGGTTAAAACGCTGCCAGAAAATTACTCGATCGGATATGGGCTGACGTATGTCACATCAAAAGAAATGAAGGTGGCAGTTATTCCGCAGGGTTACAGTGATGGATATGATAGAGGACTTTCAAATGTTGGCGAAGTTTTGATAAAGGGCACGCGTTGTAAGATTTTGGGTCGCGTGGCGATGAATATATTCGTGGCGGATGTTTCACACCTCGAGAGTGTTGCAATTGAAGATGAGGTTGTTTTACTGGGAAAACAAGGAGAAAATGAAATTACTGCAGAAGAAATAGCTGAAAAAATAGGAACAATAAATTATGAAATTGTAGCGAGAATATCCGCCTTATTGCCTCGCATTGTTTTGTAGGGACAAATGCCTTTTTTGAAAAGTTAAATCTAAATGTCGCGTATGTAATTGTATGCGCGCTGAGATGAAAAATGGAAAAAGAAAAAGAATCAAATATATACGCTGAAAAAACGGATGAACAGCTCGTTGCGCTAACGCTCAAAGACGAGAATTTTTATGCGATTTTGATTGAGCGATATGAAGAAAAACTCACGAGGTATATTTTGAGAATTTCCGGAGGATCAAAAGAAGATGTGGAGGACACCTTGCAAGACGTTTTTATTAGCGCATATAAAAACCTTAATGATTTTGATCCTGATCTGAAATTTTCTTCTTGGATTTATCGCATTGCTCATAATAAAGTTATCAGCCATTTCAGAAAAATAACAGCTAGGCCAAAGACGGTAACATATGAAGGAGATGGGCAATTGCTTAATATTCTGGCCAGTGACCTTGATATTGCCAGAGATTTGGAAAGGAAATATACAGGAGAAGAAGTCAGGAGCATTCTTGAAGAATTGGATGAAAAATATAGGGAAGTTTTGGTGCTTAAGTTTTTGGAGGAAAAGGACTACAAGGAAATTTCTGATATTTTGGAAAAACCAATGGGAACAGTGGCAACGCTTATAAATAGAGCTAAGAAACAATTTAAAGAAAAATCACTGAAACGTGAAGCAAATAATAAGAATATAATAAAATGACAAAATTCAGCGAAAGTATTATTGGCAAAATAAAATGCGAACATATCGCTCCTGTTCCAAGGTGGCATTTTTTGCTTAAGGGTTGTGTTTTCTGGACACTCTTTGGATTTTCGATGATATTAGGAAGTCTTTCTTTCAGTGTTATTGTGCATATTATAAGATCTGGAGATTTTGGAGTTTGTGATCATTTGCAAGGAAATTTAATAACTTCAGCCGTGATGCTCCTTCCTTATTTCTGGCTTGTTTTTCTAGCCCTTTTTACAATAGTTGCTTATATTAACTGGAAATGCACCAAGAGCGGATATCGCTTTAGAAGGCGTTGGATAATTTTAGTTGGAGTTTTGCTCAGTATTATTTTCGGCATTATTTTTTATGCTCTTGGAATGGCAACAAGACTTGATAACTTGATGACCAAAGCCATTCCTCTCTATGACATATCAAAACATAACGCACGCAAGGAGCTTTGGCTTCAGCCAGAAAGTGGTTTGCTGGTTGGAAAGATTATTGAAATAGATGAAATAGGAGAAAAAATTGTTATTAAGGATGATGATGGCAAGGACTGGATTGTTGCGGACAGATCAGTTGGTTGGGAGGACGATGACTTGGAAAGAAAGGGTAAGATTGTTAAGGTTATTGGTAAAAAGATGGGGGAATCTGATTTTGAAGCCAGTGAAATAAGGAGATGTAATAACTGCCAAGATGATGAAGATATGGGCGAGGTTGATGAAGAGTTGGCAAAAAAAGAAGCTGCAAAAAATACTCATCGAAATATTATAATAGATAAGGAGGATTCAAGAGAAAAATAAGAAAAAATAACCTTGAATTTTTTCATATTTCTTTTTGGCCAATTATTGCGACAGCAATTCTTTGAGTTTTTGACCATAGTCTTGGGTCAAAAACGTGCTTAAAAAGGAATATGAAAAATTTCAAGGTTATTTTTTGAAACCAAGCTTATTTTATCAATTCAGTTTTTTCTAGTGTTTGCTTGATTAGAGTTGGAATGTCCAATCCTTTTTCTGCTTCTAAAATCTCCCAGAGCTTTGCTCTTGTTTCTGGTTTTTTCGGCATTAGGCGAGTGCAACAATCATCGTGAGGCTGAATGGAAATATCGTAAGTGCCAATAGTCTTGGCTTTTTGCATAATATCCTCTTTGTCCATTCCAATTAATGGTCTGAAAATTGGCAAAGTTGCGACCTCGCTCACTGCTAAAATGTTTTCAAGTGTTTGTGACGCTACTTGTCCGATTGAATCTCCCGTGATGAGTGCCAAGCACTTTTCTTTTTTAGCAAGAACTTCTGCAATGCGAATCATCATTCGGCGGTAAAGAATTACGCGAAATCTTTCTGGGGTTTTCATCATAATTTCTTTTTGCACGTCAGCAAATGGAATTAGATATAATTTGGTGGAGCTGCCAAATTTTTTAAGTTCCTGAGAAAGCGCGATTACTTTTTCAATGGAAGCTTTGGATGTGTATGGTGCGCTGTGAAAATGGGCATAGCGAAGTTGCACGCCTCGCCTAAGTATCTGAAAAGCAGCAACAGGTGAATCAAACCCACCGGAAAGCATCGCCATAGCCTTGTTCCCAGTGCCAACAGGCATTCCGCCAATTCCAAAAATTTTTTCAAGTGATACTAGTGCAAATTCGTTGAGAATAAAAATTTTGCATTCGCAGTCGGGGTTTTTCATACTGACCGATTTTGCTCCACTCAATTTGTCATAAATATATCCTCCAACTTCGCGGTTAATTTCTTCTGAAGTCATTGGGAAATTTTTGTTGGATCTTTGTGTGGTCACGCGGAAAGTTTCGAATTTTTCTTTGCTCATCATCTCCCAACAAAAAGTTTTTAATGTTTCAATGTCTTGTGATACACTGGTGGCGAAAGAAAAATTGGCAATACCCGGAGTATGCATCAAAGCATCATGAATCAGGACGTGATTTTCAATGCTATTTTCATTAAGTTTAATTAAAATCCCCCCAGACATTTTTTTGACATATTCAAAACTGCCCGGGCAAAATGCTTCAAGTTGGGTTTTTATATTTTCGATTAATTGCGCCTCAAAAAAGTTGCGGTTTCCACCCTTCAGCGCTATTTCACCATAGTGGCACAGGATAAATTCATTTTTCATATGAAAATAGTTATAAAATTTGTAAAGTTTTAAGGTTCATAAAGTTAAAATGAACATCAAATATTTATAACATACAATTTGGGCTGCGTAAAGCTTTTTTGTTGCCTAAATTGCGTATTTACTGTACGATTTACTTTATGAACTTTTAACTTTAAAACTTTACGAACTTAAACTTATGGCTTTACAAATAGGAATCGTGGGATTGCCAAATGTGGGAAAATCAACCCTATTTAAGGCTTTAACAAAAAATCCGGTAGAAATTAGTAATTATCCATTTTGCACTATTGAACCCAATGTTGGGGTGGTAAAGGTGCCAGATGAGCGCTTGGACAAACTGTCGATAATGTCAGAGACAGAAAAAATAGTGCCAGCAGTGGTGGAATTTGTTGATATTGCCGGAATTGTGAAGGGGGCGTCCGAAGGAGAGGGCTTGGGAAACAAGTTTTTGGCTAATATTAGAGAAGTTGATGCAATTGCTCAAGTTGTGAGGGTTTTTGAGAATTCCAATATTACTCACGTGCATAATAAGGTTGATCCGCTAGAAGACATTGAAATCATCAATACTGAGCTTATTTTGGCAGATCTTGAAACTGTGACCAAAAGAATGGAGAAATTGGCCAAAGATGCTCGTGGGAATGACAAAGATGCCCAATTTAAGCTTGGAATCGCGGAAAAAATCAAAAACACCTTAGAAAAAGGTCTTTTGGCTAATATGGCAGAGATTGATTTTGAAGATCAAAACACTAAAATTGCAGTCCGCGAGTTGCAATTGCTTACAATGAAGCCATTTTTGTATGTTTATAATGTTTCTGATGTTAATGAGAAGCTGCCTGATATTTTGGAAAACAGGAGGCACGTTAAATTGGACATTAAAATCGAAGAGGAGCTGATTGAAATGAGCGAAGAAGAAAAGGCTGAAATGAAGCTTACTTCACATATTAATGATTTGATTGTGGAGGCTTACGATTTGTTGGGATTGCAAACATTTATTACAACTGGAAAAATTGAAACTCGAGCTTGGACAATCAAAAAAGGTGCCACGGCGCCCGAGGCTGGAGCTGCCATTCACACTGATTTTCAAGAAAAATTTATTCGCGCTGATGTTATTATGTGGGACAAATTACTCGAAATCGGTTCTTGGGGCAAAGCCAAGGAGCTTGGTGCTGTTAAAACTGTTGGCAGGGACTATGTGATGACAGATGGGGAGGTGGTGGAGTTTAAAGTTTAAGGGGTAGGAATTAGGAGTTAGGAATTAGGTTGTAGGAAATACAAATGCAAATTTAAAAACCGCCGGCTTGCGCCGGCGGTTTTTAACGTGATTTTTTGTTGTGTGTTGTATGTTTTATGTTATATGATTTTGTGATATAATTATGACAAGAATGAAGTTGTTAAATATATTATAAAACATAATGATCAATTTTAAACAAAGAGTTTACGATGAGTTGAATTTGAAGAAACAGGCTGATGAACTTGGGGTTAAGGTTTGGCAATCACCTAGTTTTTTGTTTATTGTGATGGGTATTATAATTATTGGAGCAATGACAGCTGTTTATGTTGTATCTATAAATTATGATTCTCCCGAGATCGTGGTAATCAGTGAAGCCCTGGTTGTTATTTTGCTTTTTACAATCGGAAGTTTTATTATTAGAACTGTGGAGGAAGTTGCCAAGGCAAACAAAATGAAAACAGAATTTGTTTCGATTGCTTCACATCAACTTAAAACTCCGATTTCGGAAATGAAATGGCAAATAGAGTTGTTGTTGATAAAATTCTCCACAGGACTCAGTGTTAAACAAACTGAAATAATAAATGAGATTGCACATTCAAGCGAGAAAATGGGAAGGCTTGTTAATGACCTGTTGGATGTGGCTAGAATTGATCAAGGGCAATTGGCACTTGCCAAGGAGGAAATTAATTTTTGCGATTTGGTTAATGATACTGTTCAATCGCAAAAGATTTTTGCTAAGGCTAGAAGTATTGACTTGGTAACCTCTTGCAATGTGGACAAGCTGATGGTGCTTGTTGATAAGAGACGTCTTTCAGTGGTGCTTGATAATCTTATTTCTAATGCGATCAAATATATCGATGGCAACGGAAAAGTCGAGGTTGTTGTTGAAAATGATGATGGCTTTGCTCAAGTTTGTGTTAGAGATGATGGTGTTGGTATTCCAAAAAATGAACAAGATAATATTGCTAAGAAATTTTTTCGCAGCAACAATTCAATTAAAAACAGAACCGATGGAACTGGGCTTGGATTGTATATAGCTAAAAACATTGTGGAGCAATCAGGCGGCAAGTTGTGGTTTAAATCAATTGAGAATGTGGGCAGTGAATTTTATTTTTCAATTCCACTGGTTGATAATGAAAAAAAGAATTTAAATTTTAAATAAAAATAATGTTCTTGATCGGTTCGAAAATATTTTCGTGTCGGTTGTGAGAAAAGTTTATGGCAAAGTTATTGATTATTGAAGATGATCTTGTTCTGCAAAAAGCTCTTAGTGAATATCTCACTTCCGAAGGTTTTGAGGTTGAATGTGCCGAAGATGGAGAAACTGGTGTAAAATTAGCCTTAACTGGAAAGCCAGATTTAATCTTGTTGGACATTGTTTTGCCAAAAAAAGATGGATATGCAGTTCTCACAGAAGTGCGAGCAGATGAAAATTCCAAAAATATTCCTATAGTCCTACTGACAAATCTTGGAAGTATTTCTGATGTTGAAAAGGCATTGGAGTTGGGAGCAACGACTTATCTCGTGAAAGCTGATTATAAGTTGGAGGAAGTTACTGCTAAAGTTAAAGAACTTTTACACATCAAATAAATTTCTACGAATTACAAATTACTACAAATTTACAAATATACAAAAATACAAAAAGAAATAACCCCAGTTGGATGGTCGCTAATGCGAATTTAACGGGGTAAAAATAAAAATGCGAATTGAAAACAAACAGCTGAAAGATTTTCTTTTAGATTCCAACTTATTAGAACCTGGAATTATAGAGGAAAATTTTAAAATCTCCTCGGAAACCAACCAAAAATTGGGGGATTTGTTGGTGGAAAAAAAGTTAATGAATGAAATTGAACTTCAGAAACTTTATTCTTATATCTTGGGCATTCCATTTGTTAATTTGGAAAAGGAGACTATCACAGCTGATATTTTGCAAATTATTCCTGAGCCTATTGCAAAAAAATATGGGATTATTGCTTTTGAAAAAAATGGTAATGACTTGAAGGTTGCAATGAAAAATCCTGAGGACTTGCAAACCATTGATTTTATTAGAAAAAAAACAGGGTTGAAAATTATTCCTTGTCTTACAAATGAAGAAAGTATTAAAGCAATTCTCAAGCAATATGAGAAAAGCTTGAAAGCTGAGTTTGGTGATATTATCAATAAAAATGCCGATGATGTCGCTGTTGGAAATGACGCGGAAAATTTGGAAAAAATCGCACAAGACTTGCCGATAATCAAAATTGTGGACACCTTGCTTAAACATGCTATTTTGCAATCCGCCAGTGATATTCATATTGAACCGGGGGAAAAAGAAGTTCGTGTTAGATATCGTATTGACGGTGTTCTCCACGATGCAATGACACTTCCAAGACAAGTTTTGGAAGGTCTTGTTGCGCGTATTAAGGTTTTGTCTAATCTTAAATTGGATGAACATCGTTTGCCGCAAGACGGACGTTTCAAGATTGAAAAAGAAGGATACAAAATTTCTTTTCGTGTAAGTATGTTACCAGTTTTTGAAGGGGAAAAAATCGTAATGCGTTTGCTGGATGAAACATCCAAGGGACTCACTCTTGAAAAAATGGGGCTTACTGGTAATGCCTTGGAAGTCGTGCATAAGCACATCAAACGTCCCAATGGAATGGTGTTGGTAACGGGGCCAACCGGGTCTGGAAAAACCACGACACTGTATACGATTATGGATATTTTAAATACTACGGAGGTTAACATTAGTACGGTTGAAGATCCAGTGGAATATCGTATGACAAGAGTTAATCAAACTCAAACCAACGCTAAAATCGGAATGACATTTGCAGCGGCACTCCGCAGTCTCTTGCGTCAAGATCCGGACATTATAATGGTGGGAGAAATTCGCGATGGCGAAACGATGCAAATTGCAGTGGAAGCGGCGATGACAGGACATCTTGTGCTTTCAACATTGCATACTAACAGTGCCGCAGGAACGCTACCTCGTCTTTTGGATATGGGTGCGGAAGCTTTTCTGGTCGCTTCAACGGTAAATGTTGTTATCGGTCAAAGGCTTGTGCGAAAATTATGCAATGAATGCAAGACCGCTTATACGCTCGATGAAAAGGAAGTGAAAACACTTGGTGCTAATTTTGATATGGCCGCTATTTTGGAGATGCTTAAAAAAACTCCTGATTTGGGAGAGGTTGTTACGGCAAAAAGCACTTGGAAAAATTTGAATTTTTATCACGCCAAGGGTTGCGAACAATGCAACAGTGAAGGATATCATGGACGTTTGGGAATTTATGAAGTATTGGAAATGGATGAGACAATTGGAAAATTGATAACCTCCAATGCTTCATCTGATGATATAGAAAAAAAAGCCAGAGAAAATGGAATGCGCACGATGGGAGAGGATGGTTTTATAAAAGCAATCCAAGGAATTACTTCACTTGAGGAAGTGATGAGAGTAACGAAGGAGTAGGAACTAGGAATTAGCTTGTAGGAATTAGGCCTTGTTTATTATTTTACTAATTCCTAAATCCTAATTCCTAATATACTAAACTTATGCCTAAATATATTTATACAGCCAAAAGTTATAGCGGCGAAACCAAGGGTGGAGAAGCTGTGGCTCAAGATGAAAAAAATCTCGCGCAACAATTGCGCAGCGAGGGTTTTTTAGTTACCTCAATATCTCTCGTGAAAGAAGTTGATGCCAACAGCGTTAGTGTAAAATTTCTGGACAGATTTCAAAGTGTGCCGCTTAAGGAAAGAATGGTTTTTGCTAGAAATTTGAGTATTATGGTTGCTTCAGGGTTAACTGTTTCTCGCGCAGTGAACAATCTGGCTTTGCAAACACAAAACAAAACATTCAGAAAAATTTTATTGGAAATATATGAAGAAATTCAAAGTGGAAAAGCATTAAGCGAAGGACTGGCTAAATTTCCTAATATTTTTGGCGAACTGTTTGTTAATATGGTTAAGGTTGGAGAAACTGCTGGTAATCTGGATGAGGTTTTAAAAATAGTTGCCGTTCAGTTGGAAAAAGAACATGACTTGAAGAGCAAAGTTAAAGGTGCGATGATTTATCCTGCTGTAATTTTGGCAGTGATGGTTATTATTGGAATAATAATGTTGACATTTGTTTTGCCAAAATTGTTGAGCGTGTTTAAGGATATGGATGCCGAATTGCCTGTTATGACACAAATGATTGTTAATCTTAGCAATTTACTAAGAAATAACGGACTTTTGGTGGCTATTGTTTTTATTGCGGGTACTCTTTTTCTGCAATATTTTTTGAGACAACCATTGGGCAAAAAAACCTTAAGCTGGGTTTCTATTAAATTTCCAATTTTTAGTCCACTTGTTAAGCAAGTAAACTGCGCACGTTTTGCTAGGATTTATAGTTCGCTTTTGAAAAGTGGAGTTGGCAGTGTGGAGGCGCTTAAAATAATTTCACATACACTTACTAATTATTATTATCAAAATGCACTGCTGGGAAGTATTGAGGATATTCAAAAAGGTGTTGCGCTTAGTAAGGTGCTTTCCGATAATCAAGATATTTTTCCAATTTTAGTGTCCCAAATTGTGCAGGTTGGAGAAGAAACTGGAAAAACAGAAACCGTGCTTTTGCAATTGGCAGAATTTTATGAAGACGAAGTTGATCAGATTACTAAAAACTTATCAGCGGTTATTGAACCACTTTTGATGGTTATTATTGGTAGCGCTGTTGGTTTTTTTGCAGTAGCAATGTTGCAACCGATGTATAGTATGATGGACAGTGTTAAGTAAGTTAAAAGTTCATAAAGTTTATAAGATTTATAAAGTAGCGAGGTTCATAATTTTTGTGAAAAAAATAAAAAACAGAAAAATAAAAAAAGTGAAAAAGGGCTTCTCATTGGTGGAAGTTTTAATCGTGATGTTTATTGCTGCGGTTGCTTTTACGTCTTTTTACACTGTGGCTACCTTTGGTACGAAATATATTATTGAGTCAAAAAATAGATTAGCTGCTGTCGCATTTTTAAATGAAAGAATGGAGATTGTTAGAAATCTTGAATATAACGATGTTGGGATAGAAGGAAGTATCGATGTTGATGGTATTCTTCCACAGGAAACTGATGCGATTGCAAATGGACGCTCATATCATATTTCTAATTCAGTTGCATATATTGATGATCCCTTGGATGGTGTATGGCCAGCAGATACAATTCAAAATGATTATAAAATTGTCAGAGTAGTCGTTTCTTGGAATGATAGCAATGGGCAATTGCAAAGCGTGTCTTCATCGTCACGTTTTGTGCCACCTGGACTTGAAACTAGTGTGGGCGGTTCTCCTCTTTCAATCAATGTTATTGATGGCACAACGTTGCTTCCTATTTCGCAAGCAACTGTTCATATAACAAATAATACGATGTCTCCTCCAATTGATGATACGATACAAACTGATACTAATGGGCACATTATGCTTCCTGTTGCAAAAATATCCAATGATACCCATCTGTCAATCACAAAAACTGGTTATGAAACAATTGAGACTATGGATTCTTCGCCAACATTCATTCCTATCTATGGGCATATTAATGTTATTGAGGGTTTTCTTAATACTTATAATTATTTGCAAAACAAATTGGGAGATCTTATTGTAAAAACTGCGGATTATCAGGGTAATCCAGTGGGAGATCTCGGGTTTACTATAGGTGGAGGAAAGGTTATCGGGCACGATGAAGTTGGGGTTGAAATTTTTAGTATGGCAAACGAAGTAGGTACAACAAATGCGACTACTGGAGAAAAAGAATATTCCGATATAAGTTCGGGAAATTATTCCATCTTAATGAGCCCCGATGATCAGTATGAGTTTATAGATTATGACCCATCTGTTTCTCCAGCCTTTCTTGTTCCTGACAGTGTTACAACGCATACACTTCGTGTGGCTGATAAAAGTGTTAGCGCGTTATTCTTAACAGTTGTTGATATAGAAGATATGGCACCAATAGCAAATGCTAAAGTGACATTAACTGATGGAGCAGCGGATATTTTTACTGAAAAACTAAGCTCATTAAGAGGCGTTGTTTTTTATCCTGATGATGCGGCAACTTTGGAAAATAAGGAATATACATTAAAAGTTGAAGCTGAGGGATACACTCAAGACACTAAAACAATAAATATTTCCAATTTGACTCATATTGGAGTGAGTTTAACAAAATTATAGGATGCAAAAAAGAAAAAAAAATTTGAAAAGCGGGTTTACTTTGATAGAAACGCTTATCGCAATTGCTCTTTTCTTGCTTGGCACACAAGCAACAGTGCTTGTTTTTGCCAAAACAATGAAGAGTAAGGCGTACACCTTGGAAATGGGTAGATCATCTTTCGTTGTTTCGCGTTCTATGGGAGATCTGACTCAATATCTCAGGCGAGCTAGACAATCAGACGCGGGATCGTATCCTATTATTTCAGCTGATGATAATGACTTGGTGGTGTATTCTGATTATGATAAGGATGGTGATACTGAAAGATTGCATATTTATTTGACGGATAATAAAGTTTATATGGGAGTTAGAAATCCATCCGATAGTTTTCCTGTAACCTATGCATCAGGTGATTCAGAAACTTTTCAATTGGCTGACCATATTATTAACTCAACTGATGATGCAATGTTTTCATATTATGACAGTGCATATACTGGCGAATCTGATGATCCGCCGGTTGACACTCCAGCAGATGTTTCGGAAATTCGTTTGGTAAAAATATTTTTAAAAATTAATATCGATCCAAACAGAGCGCCAGACAATATTCAACAGGAAACTTTTGTCGAACTTAGAAATTTAAATGATTATGATAGAATCCATTAAAATTAAAAATAAAAAAACTCAATTAAATAATTTGCCTACGGCAGAATTTAACGGGGTAAATACAAAAAGGGGAAGTGCTTTGGCTATGGCCTTGGTAATGATTGTTATTGTTGCAATCACTCTAACTTCACTTCTTGGATATATTTCATCTCAAATAAGATATAGTAAGGACAGGGTTGAGCGCGAGCGAGCCTTTCAGGTCGCTGAAGCTGGAGCTTATTATTATAGGTGGTATTTGGCACATCAAGTTTCAGGAAAAACTGCGGCTCAAATTGAGGATTTTTGGCAAACTGGAAATCCTATTGGAGTTACTGATCCATATTCTGGAACTTTTAATGATTCAGAAAATATGCCTGTTGGGGAATATGAATTAAATGTTGATCCTCCTGGAGATGGTTCAACAATTGTGACTGTCACATCCACAGGCTGGACCAATAATAAGCCGAATATTAAACGCACTGTACAAGTGAGATTTCGCAGGCCTTCTTGGAGTGAATATACTTTTTTGTCCAACAGTTTTTTGAATTTCGGAGATCAATCAACGGTGTATGGAAAAATTCATTCTAACGATGGAATTCGTTTTGACGGACTAGCTTATAACGTTGTTAGTTCTGCCAAGGCAAGATTTAATGACCCGTCTATTGGTGGGAGTTCTCTGGATTTCGGAGTTCATACAACGGTAACTCCTGCAGATGATCTTGCTCCCGCATATCCATGGCCGCCAGGAACAGTTCCGGTTCGTAGTGATATTTTTATGGGAGGTAGAGAATTTCCAGTTCCTGAAGTTAGTTTTTCTGGTGTGGCTACTGATCTCGATAATATGAAAGCTCAGGCGCAAGCAGGCAGTGGTCAGTATTTTGCTGCTATAGCAACAAGTAATGGTAAGCCAGGGGGACGGAGAGTTATTCTTAAAAATGATGGCACCTATGATATTTGTGCAATAAGTAAAGCAAATGAAACAACGCATAGCATTTCAAAATATTGGAAAAATGATTTGAGCGGAACTTGCGATACTTGTAGCGGAGCTTGTGCGACGAATTATCCAATTATTAATAATGGAGTAATATTTGTGGAAGATAATATTTGGGTTGAGGGATCCATAAACAATAAAAGATTAACGATTGCTGCTGCCAATTTGTCCGGAGGGTCAAATCAGGCAGATATTTATATTGGAATAGGCAATGATAACTTGCGACTTGCTGCATATGATTGTGCTAATATGCTTGGATTGGTAGCGCAAAGGGATATAAGAGTCCTTAACTCTTGTCCAGAAGATTTTATTGTTGACGCTGCTTTGCTTGCTCAAACAGGCTTAGTAGGTATAGTTGGTGGTACATCTGGAACAAAAAATTCGTTAACATTTAATGGTGCGATATCATCATATTTACAAACATTCTTTTTTAATGGAACCAGTGGCTTTGATGACAGAACTTATAACTTCAATAATAAGCTCTTGGATTGTCCACCGCCATATTTTCCAACTGGCACAGAATATGCAATAGATCTTTGGGATGAGCTGTAATTATAAATCATATAACATATAGCATATAACACAAAATGCAAGACGCAAATTAGAATTTGTTAATCCAATGAATTATGAATTATTGATAAAATAGTGTAGAATTAAAAAATACAAAATAAATAAACAAATATAAAAATAGTAAATAAGAATTTTGTAGCGGAAGTAGTTTGTGTTGTATGCTACATGATTCATGCTATATGAACCGAATGTCTTTTCTTAATAAAAAAATATTTAATGACAGTCTGGATGTTTTCGGATTGGATTTGAGCGATTTGTCTGTCAAAATTGTTAATCTCGAAAGTGATGGCACATCTGAATATGTGGCAAGTTATGCTACAGTAATGCTTGCTAATGGTGCAATAGTTGATGGAGAGATTCAGCAAAAAGATCAAGTTGTGGCTGCAATAAAAAAGGCAGTTGAAACTGTTGGGCCTGCAAAAATAAAAACCAAGAAGGTTATTTGCTCTTTGCCTGAAACAAAAGCATTCTTACGCATTGTTTCAATTCCTCAAATGAGCGATGACGAGCTTAATGAGGCGGTAAAATGGGAAATGGAAGCCAACATCCCGCTTACGCTTGATCAAGTTTATTATGATTGGCAGGTAATTCCAGCAGAACTTCTTTTTGAGAAGAATAAGGTAAATTTATTAGTAGTAGCAATTGCAAAAGCCGTTGTTGATCAAACGATAGAGGTTTTAGAATTGGCGGGATTGGAACCTGTTGGTTTGGAAATAGAATCAATAGCTCAAGCAAGGAGCTTGCTTTTAGAAAAAAATGAAAAGGAAACAATATTGGTGGTAGATATTGGAGATAGAAGGACTAGTTTTTCAGTTACCAAGGGCGGTGTACCATGCTTTACCTCAAGTATTCCTCTTTGCGGACAATCATTGACCGATGTCATCTCAAAGGGGATGAATATTGGTTTTGAAGAAGCAGAAAAAATTAAAATTTCTTATGGTATTGGAGATGATTTCAAAAATGATACTCTTTTTAAATCAGTGCAACCAGTTTTGGAAAACCTTTCTCAAGAGATAGAGCGTTCCATTGATTTTTTTGTCACAGGTCTTAAATATTCGGACGGTATTGATAAGATAATAATCTGTGGTGGTGGAGCAAATACCAAAGGCATCGTGCCGTATTTATCGAAAAAATTAGGCAGAGAAATTCAACTTGGAAATCCATGGATAAATATGAATCTCGGTAAAAATTTGCCAATAATTGAAAAAGGACATTCATTGCAGTTTTCAACAGCAGTAGGACTTGCTCTTAAAGGATTACATTATGAAGATATATCTTGATTTATTGCCAAAACAAAGAAAAACAGAATTAAAACGAAAAAAATTATTTCGCAGAATTTTGCGCGAGGAATTCTTGTTTTTACTCCCAATAATTTTGTTTATTATAATTTTGTTTAATATTTTTTATTTGCTTTCTATCGAGCGCAATGCTTCTATGGCTGCAAAATCACTAGCTGAATCACAAGATAAGTATCAAGAACTTAGTTTATATGAAGAAAAATTTAAACAAGTTAATGAAAATGCTTCAAAATTATTGAAAATTCAAGAAGGGCATTTTTATTGGGCGGAAATTTTTAACAAACTGAGTGCTGCCACACCGGAAGAAATTGCGGTTACAGATTTTTCAACAAAAGATCGCAACATATATCTTGTTGGAAAAGCTAAGAGTCGCGATGTGCTTTTGGAATTTAAGGATGAACTTGAAAAAAACGAATGCTACGAAAATATAAATGTTCCACTGTCTAATCTTGTTGTGAAGAATGATATTGTTTTTCAAATGGATTTCTTAATAAAAATGGATTGTCTAAAGAAAAAGTAATGAAGAATTTTTTACACAAACAACGTGAAATTATCGCAATATTGGCTTATGTGGCAGTTGTTGTTGGTATTATTTATTTTGCTATTTTTCCCTTACTTGGTCGTATAAGCAATATTAATGATGAGATTCAACAAGAAGCAATGAAACAAGAAAGTGTAAAATTGCATATTGAACAACTTCCAAAAATACAAAAACAATATGAAGCATTGCAAGCAAGCGGAGATTTGATGGATGTTCTTTTGAATAAGGACAAAGCGGTTGTTTTAATAGAGAGACTTGAAAAGTTAGCTGATAGTACCGGCAATGAAATAACAATCGCAGTACAACAGGACACTGCGCCCATCAAAAAAACTCAAACAAAAACAGCAACAACTGCCGCTGTCGAGGATACGCTTGTTGCGAATCTACCAAGCACTGATTATCTAGAAATGAAAATAAGTTTAAATGGAAGCTACAATTCTATTATTGAATTTATTGATTTGCTTGAAAAATTTGAATATTACGCTGATATTATTGAAATTAAAATTAATAAAGAAGAGGCGAACGCATCAACCGCAAATAGCGCAACTGTTGGAATGTTTTCACGATCGTCATCTGTTGCAAGTAAGCAATCCGAAACACCCTTGAAAAAAGGGGAGTTGGCAGCTTCCTTGGGAGTGGTATTTTATACGAATTAATTATACGAATATATGCAATTTGATTTTAAAAAATTAACAACGAACAATGGGCAGCTCTTTTCTTCAGTTGTAATTTTTTGGCAAAGAATTTATAAAACAGTTTTCTTTATTTTTCTAGCAATAGTAATTCTATTGAGTGGATATGTGTGGCAAAGAAGTTTATCTGGAGGACAATGGAGCGCAGAAAAAAAACAGGAGTTTCTGGATGCACAAAATAAGGGCGTGGTTTTTAAGGAAAGTGTTTTTAACAAGGCACTTTCAGATGTGGAGCTGCGAAAACAAGAAAGCATTAATGAGAATAAGGAAATAAAAGATATCTTTAAAGATTACTAGTATTTTATTATTAGACTCAAAGCCCTTATAACACAAAAAACTTCAATTAAAATTGAAGTTTTTTCTTTTGTGCGCCTTGAGAGATTCGAACTCCCGACCTATTGTTCCGAAGACAATCGCTCTATCCAGCTGAGCTAAAGGCGCAAAATCCTCGAATTTTTTTTGTGAAATATGTGCTGGGCGAGTACTGGGAATCGAACCCAAATTCTCGGTACCACAAACCGATGTCTTAACCGTTAGACGATACCCGCCATATTGAAATGGAAACTTCTTTTTGTTTAGAAATTAAAAATTAAAAATTAAAAATTTCTTAACATGTACCCCCACCAGGAATCGAACCTAGATCTTCAGCTTAGAAGGCTATTGCTCTATCCGTTGAGCTATGGGGGCTCTGTTGTGCAACGTTGGACGCAAAGCGTCTTACGTTGTGGGTTATGCAGGATTCGAACCTGCGACCGTCGGCTTAAGAGGCCGCTGCTCTACCAACTGAGCTAATAACCCAATTTTTTAACAACTAGCCAAGTATATCAGCTTTTTTGCACTTAGTCAATCCACATAATTCCACAGTTGCCTAGTTCTTTTCAGCAGCTCTTGCCATATCGCGCAATGTTTTTTTGTATGCCTTCCACTCATCTTCTGACCAATTGGATGGTTTGGCGCTAAGGGTTGGTCCACCTGGATGCGGATATTTATACGGCGATCCGTATGAACTGTTAAAGACATCTGTGATAAATTCACTGCCATCACTTTTGAAAACATGTTGGGTAAAGTGTGCCTTGAGTGAGCCATCAGGCTGTCTGTCTGTGGTATATGGCCCATCGACTGTAATTTTTCTTCCATCATCAGTTCCATAAAAACTAAAAGTAAGTTGAGTGCCCTCTATTTTTGCCTGGATTAATATATGGTTTGGGGTGTTGTTAATAAATCTTAAATCAGGATTAGGGACATAGATAGTCGAATCCATTCCTTGTGGATTGTAATATGAAACTGGGTAGGCGTGATTTCTTCGCGCTGTTATTTTTAAGCCTGAATAAATGGCGGCCCTAAAAGCTGTGGTTGAGACCTGGCAAACTCCTCCACCAAATTCAGGTTCGGTTACACCTTGTTTGATTACAAGTTCAGGAAGATAACCATGCTCAGCATCAACCTCGCCAAGATTTTTCACAAATGAGAACTCCTCTCCTGGTTTAATAAGTAGACCATTAAATCTTCGAGTTGCAACTTTAATGTTAAAAACTCTATTGCTAGGAGATCCCTTAAAATTAGAAGTTCCTTCACCGATAAGAGATGAGATTCCAAGATCATTAACATCTCCATAATTTGTGTCAGATTTTTTTATGTCAAAAGGCAGTGCTATGTTCTGCTCAGTTTTGAAATTGTATTTATTTAGAGCATCTGTGATAACTTCGAGACTTTTTTCTATATTAAGGGTTATTCCTTTTTGAGATTCTGAAAAAGTGACAACTTTGCCATTTTCCACTTTAAATTTTGCTTCTATTGGATCCTTATTTACTTTTCTCGCCAAATCTTCAAGGTAGGATTGAATAGCTTGTGTGTCTATGTTTGGCTGAGAGGATAATTGCAGGTGTTGGCGTTGAATTTTGGTAAGTGTGAGTTCACAAAAAAGTTTGTTGACCGGACAAAATGAAGCATTTTCAAATTCTCCTTTTGCGCTTGGTGAAAGTGAAAAAGAAGTGGTATAAAAAACCCACTTATTAAGCAGATCATCCGACACAACTTCCGAATATTGATCAACAGAGAGTGTTGTGGTTGGAGCGCTGGCTGTTTTTGTTACAGCTTGGTCTTCGGCAGCTGAAACTGCACAGCCAATTGTAAGAAAAATTACGATTAAAAATGCTGTGTAGGAATATTTACGCATAAGTTTAGCATACTGCAAAATTTGGAATATAACAAGAGTATAATATAGGAATTGGGAATTAGGTTGTAGGTAGTAGGAAATACAAAAATACAAAAAAATATAGGGGTTAGGTTGTAGGAATTAGGAGTTAGGTCGCAAAAAAAAGGGGGGGGTAGTAAAAAATAAAAAATTCAGCTACAAGCTGAATTTTTTATTTTCTAATTCCTACGACCTAACTCCTAATTCCTGCTTTAGAATCCACGAACTTGGATACGTTTGATTTTTGTTGTGTCTGCTTTTGGTAGGCGGATAGTTAGGATGCCGTTTTTAAGTGATGCCTCTGCTTTGTCAGAAATGATATCAACAGGAAGAACAACAGAACGTGAAAAATGACCCCAGTAGCATTCTTGGTAATAATAGTTTTCACCGTTTACAATTTCTTCATTCTTTCTTTCACCCTTAATGGTTACCATATCGTTGTTAATCGAAACATCCAAATCTTCAGGCTTCACACCTGCAATGGTTGATTTGATAACAATTTCAGTGTCAGTTTGATACACATCAATTGTAAGCTGGCCTTCTGCATCAGAAGAAAAATTCTCTTCTTCCACAAAAACAGAGCGTTGAGGTTGAGCGTTCATAATCATTTCGGTTTCTTCCTCTTCGGCATAAATAGGCATAGTTGATTCTCTTCTTTCGTCTGGTTCAATTGATGTTGCCCCAGTTACGCGTTCAAAAAATGATTTTTTTGTTTTCAACATAATAAATTTTATGTAAATCTTTGATCAAAATGACCAATGATTTCCCCCTGTTTAAAAATTAAGTTATATGAATATTATATGATGATTTTCAGTCCCGCGCAAGTCGAGTATTAATTCTGATGAAATTGATAATGTTAATAAAGATCAGTAGCCCAAGTAGGGTAAAAATTGCGTAGTTTAAAATAAGTGTGCGATCTAGGATTAAAAGGTTGTATGCACTATGAAAAAAAACGACCAATATTGTGGCATAAATAGCTGTGCTTAGTTTTTTGGGATTTTTTATTGCGGTAATGTATCCAATAAGGCCGGCAGTTCCAATGTGGATGGTTGCGATTTCAGCCAAGAACTTGGCATCAGGTATGATTCCTGTTGCTATGATTAAAATCAGTTCAACTGAAAAAAATCCGATACCAACCAAGAATGAATTTGTTAAATATGATCTTCCAAATGATAGCATTTCGATTCGTCTGGAAATTACAATATATTTGAAAACTTCCTCCACGAAAACCCCAATGATAATAAACTGGGGGATTATAAAAAGTTGTAAAAAGGAAATGTTGGATGGCTGGCTGGATCGTATTGAAAAACCGATAAAAATTATCAGCTCCACAATAAGTGCGCCCAATGCCGCGATTATTCCCCAGAAAAATGATTCAAGTTTTGTCATTAGGGATTGCTCAATCAATTAGAATTTTTTAAAAATTTTATTCTCTGGAAACTTTTTTACTTTAGTGAGGCTAGATGTTTTTTGAGTTCGGCTAGCTCAGCTTGTTTTTTGGCGAGCGTTTCTTTTTGCTGAGAAATTACCTGCTCGGGAGCTTTGGAAACAAATTCTTTATTACCAAGTCTTGTTGATGAACCAGTGATGAATTTTTCAAGATTAGCTATTTCTTTTTCAGCTTTTGTTCTTTCCAGCTCAACATCAATAAGGCCGACAAGCGGAATTTTTATGATGCATTCTCCCACAACTCTCTGAATGAAGCCGCCAATCAATATTTCGTTAAATTTTATAACAGAAACTCCTGCTGATTTTTTTATGAAATCTGCGTTTTCCAAGATGACTTTTTCAGATGATGCAGAAGCTGTTTCCACCCAAAGCTCTATTTTTTTGGCGGATTCTATGTTTTTTTCTTTTCTAACATTACGTATTGTTTTGTTGAGCGATAGTACAAATGGAAAATATGAAGAGGTTTTTGCTTGCTTGCTTTCTTCATAAGCTGGCCACTTTGAAATCATTAACAATTCTTTTTCTCCTGCCAAAGTCCAAATATGTTCCGTCACGAATGGAATAAAAGGATGCCATAATTTGAGCAATTTATCCAAAACATAACCAAGTACCTTGTCATTCTTCTCTATTTTTTGAGTTTCAATGTATCCATCTGCAAAAGAATTCCACGTGAAAGTTTTTAATAAATCAGCTGCAACAGAGATTTGTTTGCTTTCAAATAATTGATTTGTTTTTCCAATTAATTCATTTAAGCTGTCAGTAATCCAGCGGTCTGCCTCTGAGTTTATATCTTCCTTCGAAATCTCTTCAACCAGTTTGAAATTTTCTTGCGAGAGGCAGTAGCGCGAAATGTTCCAAAGTTTGTTGGCAAAATTTCGGAAGGTTTCAATTTTTTCTTCGTATAGACGTGAGTTTTGACCAGGAGCAGAGTCCATAATCAAACTCATACGCAATGCATCGGCGCCAAATTTTTCAATAACAGTAAGTGGATCGATTCCATTTCCTCTGGATTTGGAAAATTTGTGACCATCTTTGTCAAGCACCAGCCCAGTGAAAAATAAATTTTTAAAGGGTATTTTTCCTGTCGTGTATAGACTCATCATTATCATTCGCGATGACCAAAAAAACAAAAGGTCGCGACCCATTACCATTGTGTTTGTCGGATAAAACATTTCAAAATCTTTTTCTTTTGATTTTAGTGTGGTATATGCCCATTGCGAAGAGGTGAACCATGTGTCGAAAGTGTTTTCATCTTGAACCACCGCTCCGCCACAATGTGGACAGCTGTCAATTTTTTCAATGGAAATTATTGGTTCACTGCATTTTGGTTGTGAGTTGTGAGTTGTAAGTTGTGAGTTAGTGCAATACCAAACAGGGAATTGTGGACCCCACCAAATTTGGCGAGAAATGCACCAGTCGCGCATATTATCAAACCAGTCGATGAGAATTTTTTGAAAATTATTTGGAAAAATTTCAATTTCATTTTTTTTGATAGCTTCAATTGCTTTCTTTTTCAGGGAAAAGTTTTTAGCATCAACATTGATAAACCATTGGTTTGAAGTCAAAGGTTCAATAATTGTTTTGCAACGTTCGCAAATTGAAACGCTGTGTGTCATCTCTTCAATTTTTTCCAGTAAGTTTAATTTTTCCAAATCTTTGATGATCTCTTCTCTTGCTTCGTGCACCGTAAGACCTGCATATTTTCCGCCAAGTTCAGTGATTAAAGCTTTTTCATCAATGATTTGGATTTCCTCTAACTTGTGATCTTTGCCAATCTCCCAGTCGAGAGGATCGTGAGATGGTGTGATTTTTACAGCTCCAGTTCCAAATGACAAATCAATTCGTTTATCTGCAATAATTGGAATGATCGTATTTTGAAGTGGTAGAATAATATTTTTCCCAACTAATTTTGAATAGCGTTTGTCTTTAGGATTAACCGCTACAGCAGTGTCACCAAGCATTGTTTCGGGACGCGTTGTTGCAACCGTAATAAAATCGGTTGAATTCTCAATCGGATATTTGATAAAATATAGTTTTCCAGGAGTTTCTTTGTGCAAAACTTCCACATCGGAAAGTGCGGTTCCACAGCGCGGGCACCAATTTATTATTCTTTTGCCTTTATAAATCAAGCCATCTTCGTGCATTTTCACAAAAGTTTCAAGTGCGGTTTTGAGCACATCTGGATCAAGAGTAAATTTTTCTCGTGACCAATCAGCAGAGATTCCAATTTTCTTTTCTTGGCTGCGCATATAATCTGCACGATCAATACAAAAGGCATAAGTTTTTTTGTAAAAATCTTCGCGTCCAATTTCTTGGCGAGAAAGTCCTTTTTCAGCTTGCAATTTTTTTTCAAAAACAACCTGCGTCTGAATTCCAGCATGATCTTTCCCAGGGAGAAGTAAGGTTTTTTTGCCATTCATACGAGCCCAGCGACCAAAAATATCCATCACAGTGTATCCACTGGCATGCCCAATGTGCAGTTCGCCATTAGCATTTGGCGGCGGAAGAATATTGCAATATGTTTCTTTTGAATCTATATTGTCAGGATTAAAATATCCGCTTTTCTCCCAGCGAGCATAAATTTCATTCTCAATTTTTTGTGGCTCGTATATTTTTGGAAGTTCTTTCATGTTTTTTCTTTATATAAAAGCTTTAATATGTATTTATCTTAGCAGGATAAGGGATATTTTTCAAGAATGTAAATGCGGAAAGGGCGATTGTGATACAATCGCCCTTTTTTTAGGGTTGCGTTAACTCCTCAACTATCGCGTCCCTTAGTTCCTGCGAAAGTGAGGACTTTTGAATTTGCAACACAAATAATTTGATGTCTTTTCCAAGAGTCTCCGTTATAAATGTTGACAGGAGAATTTGAGGTTGCAACTCTTTGCTGTCGGAAAATATTTCTCCGAGCTGTTGAATGTAATGACCTGTAGCATTCATTGTTACATCTTCCTTGAATATGTCAGCACATTCTTTGATGGATCTAATTAGTGAGGGATCTCCGTTAGTAGCTACATAGACTTGATAAAGCATTCTTGCAATCGTGCTCATTTTAGGTCTCATGCTGACCCTCCTTTTAAGTTGCTAATATTATGGTATCTCTATATCTATCTTTGCACATATCTATTTCATTTTCAAGTTGGCATTTGGCTGAATTGTTTTCCAACCATCAAGTGCTTTTTTCTTTTGTGCTTCTGTCATTTTTTCCCAGCGAAAAGCTGCTGCAGCTGCAATCATAGCGGCGTTGTCGCCAGTCAGGTTTATAGGTGGTAGGTGGTAGGTTGTAGTTGGTAGGGATTTAGAAATAGCTTTGCCGAGTTGCTCGCGAAGTTCAGTATTAGCACTTACGCCACCTGCCAATAAAATTGTTTTTGGCTTGTAAATCTCGGCAGCCTTAATAGTTTTTGAAACAAGTACATCAATACAAGCCTGCTGAAATTCATGACAGATTTCAGGAATCAGTAACTCGTAACTCGTAACTGGTAACTTTTCTTGTAATTTTTTTGTTTCATATAACACAGCAGTCTTGAGTCCAGAGAAAGAAAAATTAAAATTCTTCTTATGCAGCATCGGGCGAGGGAAAATCAGCTTTTTAGGCATTAGCTTCTTAGCTTCATCGAATTCATAATTTTGTTTGGAAGTTGAGTTATTGGATTTTGTTTGGAAATTGGAAATTGGAAATTGGAAATTCGCAGCTTGCTGCGCAACCTTCGGTCCTCCCGGATAGCCGATGCCGAGAATGCGTGCAACTTTGTCAAAAGCTTCACCAACTGCATCATCCACGGTTTGTCCGATTATTTCATATTGCAAATGATCCTTCATCAAAACGAGCTGAGTATGACCACCGCTGACAACAAGCGCCAAAATTGGAAATTCAATGTAGGTTCTAGGAATTAGGTTGTAGGAATTAGGTTTTTGTTTTTTATTTGCTAAATCCTCATTCCTAACTCCTAATTCCTGAGTTTCGATAAAGTTGGCATATATGTGTCCTTCGATGTGGTGAATCCCAATCAGGGGCTTTTCCCAGAGATAGGAAAGGGTTTTGGCATAGTTAACCCCTACTAGAAGCGCAGGAATAAGCCCAGGACCGCTTGTGACACTGATTGCATCCAACTGGCTTGGCGTTATTTGCGCTTCTTCCAGGGCCATTTTTAGAAGCTTGGGAAAGTTTTTTAAGTGTTCTCTGGCAGCAAGATTTGGCACAACACCGCCCCATTTGGCGTGTAACTTTACTTGAGATGAAACTTGATTTGTAAGAATCTCAAGCCCCTTTTTTGAACTACGCAAAATAGCGATAGCTGTTTCATCGCAGGATGTTTCTATAGAAAGTATTAGGGTATTTGACATAAATATGATATTATTGTAGTATTCAACTTCCAATAAATGGCCTTGGGACACAATAATTTTCAGACGTTTCGCGTAGTAGTAATAATCGTTAAGCGATTTTACCATATGGCAACGAAAATGAAAAGTCTAACCAAAGGGTCAGATTCTCGCAAGACTTTGCCAGAATCAAGTACGCAAGCTAACCTTTTTCGTCGTGAAACAGATTTACCCTGGAAGTCCTCTGCTAATCAATCATTGTTAGAAAAAAGTCCAATACAACAAAGCGATTCTATTTTTTTCAGAAGAAGTTCTGATTTGGATCGCTTAAAGAATCTGGAGGATAGTGAACTTATCATTATTATACATACGCAAAATAGGGAGGCCTACAAAGAACTTTTTGCTCGTTATCAAAAAAAACTTTTTGTTTACATTTATCACTTGGTTGGTAACAGAGATGAAACAGAAGATATTTTGCAAAATGTTTTTTCTAAGACTTATAAAAGCATTGATAATTTTGACACCACCCGAAAATTTTCTTCCTGGATATATCGCATCGCACACAATGAGTCAGTGAATTTTTTGAAGCGAAAAAGCAAGAGATATACAGTTTCTTGGGATGATATTTCAACAAGCAAGGACAAATTGGACACAGCAACAAATGAAGAACGACCTGAAGAAAAAATGGAGCATCAAGAAATCGTGAAAGAAATAGACTATGCTTTGAAAAAAATTCCTGCAAGGTATCAAAAAGTTTTGCAGATGCGATATTTCAATGAATATTCTTACGAAGAAATTGGAAAAATCCTCAAAAAACCCGTTAACACAGTCGGAACACTCATCAATAGAGCCAAAAAGAAGCTGCTGGAGGTGGTGCAGGAAGAGGGAAAGAAATAAAAATCTCCGCATTAAAGCGGAGATTTTTGTTTAGTTTTGAAAATTTTTTAAAAATAAAAACAGCCTCACTCGATTTCTCGACGTGAGGCTGGATAATTTTCAACTATTCATTTTATTCTTAATCTTCAAGGATAAATGCCAAATCTGCTACGTAGGAAGCCTTTAAAAGCGCTTCCAAGCAATAATCAAGCTCAGCTTGGTTATCCTCCTTTTCCAGTGCATAGCCGAACCATTTTCTGGCTTCGGCTATATATCCATCAACAAGGAGCTGCAACATTTCCTCTGCTGAAGAGTCAATGTCTTCGAAACTCGCATCGGCTTTTTCCAATGCTTGTATAGAGAAGTTAATGTTATTTTCATTGTTATCGCTTCTGTTACGCGCATATCCCAACCAGAGCTTTGCTTCGGCGACGTAGCCGTCAGTGAGAAGTTCTTGAAGTTCTTCTTCAGAAGTTCCGATTGAAGCTGGTGTTGCGTCAGCTTTTGCAAGTGCTTCGTGGACATACTTGATATTGTGTTTGTTGTCAGCCAGGCGATTGCGCGCATGCTCCAACCAACGCTTGGCTTCGGCAAGGTAACCTTTCGTTAAAAGCTGTGAAATCTCTTTTTCGGAAGTCCCAATGAATTTAAGAGTCACATCAGCTTTTTCTACGGCTTCTCGGATATATCTGATAGCCGCCGTGTTGTCCCCAAAAGGTTTCCTGGCTATTTCCAACCACCGTTTTGCTTCTGATACATCTTGTTGCTGTTTAACTTCAATGTCATTGCTGACTGAAGTTATTGTGATGTCGGTGTTATTGTCGGCAAATGCCGGACAAGTGAAAAGCAGACTTGCGAAAACGATTGTGATGTTAAGGATCTGTTTCATGTTGTATCTCCTCTTGAGTTTATTTTCCATTGGACAGTTCCAATTGGATAAATCTTACAACTGTCCATATTAGCATATTTTTATGTAACTGTCAATGGTAATATTTAAAAAATGCCTTTAGAAAGCCTTTTCTTGGTGATTGTAATGCCTAAGTGCGCGTCGCAAGTTCGTCGACACTCACTTGTTCCTTGTCCGCGGCAGAGCTGAATGCTCCTATGGTCGCATTCATCTACGCACGCTGCGTTTACTTTCTGCTGAAAGCCAATTTGTTTCACTTCTGCCGGTCCGATTCCCCTTGGCGCCAATACGCAAAAACTCCAGATAAATCTGGAGTTTTTGTACTTGGTAGCCCAAGTTAGAAATTCTTGGAACCAGCTTATTAGTGAGCTTAATGAGTGGGCTATGTTTAGGAGACGGGAAATGTGTGCTGAAAATATGGCTCAGATTGGCGTATAACATTTCTTACCGTATCTGCCATTAAAGAATGAAACCATATATAAACCCCGTCTGACATACACAGGCGGGGTAATTAAATGGGATAAATTTTTTTACGTGTGTAATTTATGTATTAAACCCGTATCGAGAAGACGAATAGACATTGCTTGCTCACTGACTTCGAACTTTTTTGCGAGCTGGTTAATTCCAATTTTTCCCGAGTGCTCCTTAATTTCTTTCTCAATAAATTGTTTTGGCATTAGTAATTCTGATGCGAATTTATTTGCCTCCTTCTCCTTGTTTATTGGCTTATCAAATCTATCATCAACAATTGTATGGTCATCGTGTCCCATTAAAAAATGTCCTAGCTCGTGTGCAAGTGTAAAACGTTGTCTTACCTTGGGATGGTTTTGATTAACGCCAATAAATGTCATTCCTTCCTTGTGCATTATCATCCCGGAAACATTGTCAGGAAAATCTGGGTATGGAACAACTTGTATGTTGAATAATGCAGCCACTTCTTCAAGGGGCACAGGCAACTTTTCTAGTCCAATTTTAGCAATAATTGTATTAACTTTTTCTGAAATACCTTCCATTATTTTTTGTTTATGTTTGACTTTGCATACTTAAAAAAATCAGCCGTTAGTTTATCGTAGTTGCACTCAGGGTCAAGACTGCTTGCATCCGCCCTAAATTGAACCATTGTGCTGTCATTAGAAAAATAATTTTCTCCAAGGTTGAATGTTTGAATTAGTTTATGCAGTGATTCGCCACTTAAGACGCGGGCGCCCTTCTCAACGTACGAAATATAGGACTCAGAAAGACCTAGGGTTGTCCCTAGTTCGTGCTGTTTAAGTCCTTTTTCTTTTCTAAGTTGTCTGATTTTTTTACCTACAGAAGATTCTATATTCATATGTACTTACATTTTTACACACTGTTAAACTACTGTCAAGTCTTGACACTACCCATACAATTTAAATGCCCTTATAGAGCCATTAGGAGCTAGCGGTGTACTTATTGATTTAAACGTTTTTGTTCTAGAATAAGGCAATATTTTAAAATTCTTGACAAACTTGACCAAGCTACTATAATGAGGGGTAGGTCGAAACTTTTCCCAGTCCTTATTTTTCTCCTTATTAAGCCACTGGATATAATTTTAAAAAAGAGAACACAATTCGGGGGAAAATTGTAAATATGGCAATGAAATCCAAGTATGAAAAAGAAAAACTAAAAGCAAAAAATAAATATTTTTCCATTGGCAAGGTTTTTAACCCTGCTTTTGCAAAAGATATATATTTCAATGCTCAAGGCTTCAACCACCTTGTTTACGGTAAAGGTAATATGATGAGGAGTAAAGAGCAGCAGTTAGCCAGATTCAGGCTTTTAGATAAAGCAGTTGGGCTCATATCAAGCAATGAAGTGTTTAAGTTGAGCAAAACAGCAGACAGAGAAAAGCTTAAAAAAGGTATAAAGAAAATTAGCATTGAAAAACAATGGTGCTGTGACGGTGAGAAAAATGGCTCTGGTTTCAGGGTTATTTTGAGACAAAGGGACAATGGCAATATTCATTTTTTGAGTGTCATACCTCTTGGAAAAACTCAGACAGCATATTATCCATTCGCTTCATTGTTAGCTGCAATCCCAAATTTGCTATTTAAACGGCCTGAGCCGGCTCTTGAAACCGTAGAAATTAGTGAAGTTGAGACTGAAAATGAACCTGAATAAATATAAAAAAAAGCCGCCTAAAGCGGTTTTTTTCTATGCTTGCCTTCAATTAAACTTGAAAAAGGCTTTCGCCTCACAAGCACATTCCTATAGTATCCCATAGTTAGTACTCTGTCAACAGAATTATATTCCCAAAGAGACATCTCGACAGAGTTGTTTTTTTATTGATTTTATTGTAAATTACATATGCAACGTCCAATTTAATAGGCTCTGTCTTTCTATGGATAGAAGTAAGGTTGTGCTCGAAAATGGCAATCTTACTAAAACAATTTGGCATAACCTGCTTAATTGGGCGTTGCAACCAGTAAGGTTGCCTTTTTTTATATCCAAAATTGCGACTTTGGTGGGGTATTTTTCTAATAATTTTTCAATAAACTATATGAAAGAACTATCCATTGTCGAAAAAATAACAAGTGATTTTTCTCAGGGCGTAAGCATATCAGTAATACTATTCATAATTGGCGCGGCGTTTATTTTTAGCAGCCCACTGATAGGATTATTTTTATTAGTATCCGCATTTTTCATATACTCAAAAACATTAAGTAAATGGGGTCGAATTGAAAAGATGACCTCTAGCGTCTGGAGTGGAGTTAAGACGGCAGCAGTATTATTAGTGGTTGGAATGGTGCCCGGGATAATTCTCGAACTTATTTTTAAACCATTAGCACTGGGGTATTTCTTCTTTGTGATTGCAGCTGTTTATATTTTTTCTAAATCAATAACAAGGCGATGGAAAAAGTAAAGAAAGAATCGTTAGATGAAAAAGTTAAAAAGTACATCCTTATTTTTATGGCTGGTATGTTTGAGTTGGTGGCTTTAGATTTTTTTGCTGGAGCTAACGGCATCATTATTATCAAGGATGACGGTCCACAATGGCCTTTCTATTTACTTGCTACAGTAGCGGGCATATTTCTATACATAGCCTTTAGGACCGGGGTTAAGCAAGGTTATGAGGATGGATTTACTGATGGAGAAAAATACAAGAATATTACATATTGAATGCACTTACAATATGTGCCCGTCTGACAAGGGACACCGTCTGACATTATATTGCAAATCGTTTGTCAGCTTGTATTTATTTAATGCACGAAAATCAATCCATCAAAGGCTTATTCCAAAAGAGTTAGCTTCTTTTTTTTATCAGATTGTTATTGTTCTACTGTCTGACACAAACATTCCAATAAAAGCACACAAACAGTCGGTACTTGCTAGCCGGCACTGTTGCTGAGATTTATTTTTTTATTCAAGTTGAATTGATTTCAAAAATGTGCAGACTTTCGAGGGGGTGGTAGGGGTGGAGCTAAACTTTTGGTCTTGGCACACGTGTTGTATACCGTTTCTGGCGATTATGATTTTGGAATTCAACTGTCTGACATTGACAAGTGGCAATTTTTCTGCTAAGTTAATGATAACAATTTAAGAGTAGTTAGCTTCACTTTCTAGACACTCACCCTCAAAAGTCACCCTCTAGAGTACTCAAGCCTGAAAATGTTTTTTCGAAAATATTCTCAGACTCGATTACTCTTTTTTGTTTCTTGTTTTTAACTCGAAACAAATGTTTACTACTGAGAAGTGTTGTCGAATTGAGCCATCATTGAAGAATCTTTCCGAAGAAGAGGTTATTTTGGTTGAGGAAAATTATCGTGAAATGGTGAGACTTGCAATAGAAAGCTTCAAGAAAAATAAAAAGGGTTCCAAAAATCCCTGATGGGTATTGTTGAATATTTACACGAGCGTACTATATAAATATGGAAACAGAAAAAACAGGCATCATCTATTGCAGAGTATCCTCAAAAGACCAAGTTGAAGGTACTAGCTTGGGCAGCCAAGAAAGGTTTTGCAAAGAATATGCAGAACGTAATGGTATTAGGATTTTAAAAATATACATTGAGCTTGGTGAATCAGCAAAAACAGCTAACCGAACAGAATTTAATAAGGCCTTAGCATTTTGTAGTGACAAAAAGAATAATGTCACTTTTTTTGTTGTTTATAAGCTAGATAGGTTTGCACGAAATCAAGAAGACCACGTTATGGTTCGAGCTTTATTAAAAAAGGCGGGTACTGATTTACGTTCAGTTACGGAAACAATAGACGAATCGCCAGTTGGGAAAGCGATGGAGGGTATGATTTCTGTTTTTGCGGAATTAGACAATAATATGAGAACGGAAAGAACTAAGCAGGGTATGCTGGAACGCTTAAAACAAGGCTTCTGGAACTGGCAAGCACCCCTAGGCTACTATCGACCTTACAAGGGTTCAAATATTGTACCTGACCCTCAAAAGAGCGGGTTTATACGACTTGGTTTTGAAGAATATTCCAAAGGCACATACACTTATGAAAAAATTGCACTGTTTCTGTCAGACAGAGGTTTAAGGACAAAACAAAACAAAAACCCATCAACCGCCCTTATGCAAAAAATACTTACTAATCCTATTTATTATGGGTATATTGATGTTTGGGGTGGACATAAAGGAGCCTTCGAACCTATTATTTCAGAAAACTTGTTTAGAAAGTGCCAACCTGACTATATGAAGTCGGCGCACGCAGCACCAAGGTCAGCAAACAACCCCTTATTTCCCTTGAGAAAATTAGTTATTTGCGATGAATGTGGGGCTTCACTCACTGGCAGTACATCAAGAAATAGGCACGGTTCAAAATATCCATACTATCATCACCAGCACGCTGGTTGTAAAAAAACAAGGTCAATCCCAAAAGAATCATTCGAACAGCAATTTGTTGAATATCTGGACAGTATCTCTCCCGGTATTAAATATGAAAAACTATTCAAAGCTATCGTTTTGGATGAATGGCAAAATGGCTACAAAAAGATAGACAACGAAAATGCACAAATAAGAAGAGACATAACTTCATTAGAAGCTGAACGCCAAAAAGTCTTCGATTTTCATCGTGCAGGAAAGTATACCGATGATGACCTATTTGAGCAAAAAAAACTAATCGAGGATAGGATAAGTCAAAAGCACGCCCTCATACAAGACAAGAGATATGAGGAGTTTGAAATGAATGAGGTGCTTGAATATTGTTTTTCCTATGTTCGAACCTCTGCAAAATCGTGGATTGAGGCTGATTATGCAACAAAACTAAGTTTTCAAAAGTTAATCTTTGCAGATAGCATAAAATATGATGGTGAGAAATTTGGAACCCCTGATTTAAGGCTCCTATATACGATAAATCAGCACTCGCGTGCTGATAAATCTTCTTTGGTAGCGCCAAGGGGAATCGGACCCCTGTTACCAGGATGAAAACCTGGTGTCCTAACCACTAGACGATGGCGCCATATGTAAAATTTCAATAACACAGTAACAGTGGACAGTTTAACATAAAGAAAAAAATAAATCAATAGTTGAGTTATTTCTTGTATACGATATAATATAGAAATGGAAGAAGCAGGACAACACATTTTTGAATTTTTGAGACAGTATGGCTATTGGGCGATGCTGCCTTTAATGATTATTGAAGGACCGGTTGTAACAATCATCGCAGCTATGCTGGCTTCATTGGGAGCTTTCGCTTGGCCGGTGGTTTTATTGTTTTCAATTTTAGGGGATATTATTGGCGATGTGCTTTTGTATGGAGCGGGATATAAATGGGGAATGGGCTTTACAAGCGGTTTTGGTAAATATATGGGAATCACTGAAACATTGGTTTTAAAAATGGAAAAATATTTTGAAAAACATGGCGGCAAGACTATTTTTGCTGTAAAATCTACGACTGGACTTTGCTGGGCAACCTTTGCAGCAGCCGGAATTGTGAAAATGGATTTCAAAAAATTTGTGAAATACTCAGTTCTTGGCGGCTTTGTTTGGAGCGGAACCTTGGTTGCAATGGGATATTTCTATGGTTATTTGTGGAAAGAAATGAAACAATATATCAGCTGGATTGGCTGGATCATTGCTGCTGTGGCAATCGTTTCGTATGTTGGCATAACTTTGTATAAAAATCTCCAAGCCAAAAAACTTCTAAAAGAGAATGATAATGCTTAGATAAAATTGAAAAAAGCCGTCCCTAATTTGGGGCGGCTTTTGTTTTGCCAATTTGTTTGGCAAAATATTCTATTTGATTAGATTGAAAATAAATTTGTCTATTTCTTTGGCAGTCAGGTCGCTGCCGTGCATTGTTGTGTTGTGCCATAGCGGCAGGGGCACATAAATAATGCCATCGCAGTCAAGTGCGTGCCTGAATAGGGAATCTTTTTCCCCATAAATGCATTGCACCATCTTAATGTTCAGAACCTTTTTTAGCGATGTTAATGCTTTGTCATCACACAGTTTTTCCCACTCACATAAGCGTTGTTTTATACGATCAGATGTAAATGGAGATTTTTCTTTAGGCAGAAATTTTTCGAGGACTTCCCATTTGGGATTTCCGGAAAATGCCCATTTATGACCAATTCCATTGGCGATAAATTTCAGACCAAGTTCCAACATTGATCTTTTTTGAAAACCTATGGGATCAAGAAGTGTTAAGCTTGATATTGTTCGAGGGCTCATAACGGCAAGTTCTGTGATTACGGCAGCGCCCATTGAATGTCCAATCCAATGAATGTTCCTACCTGGAAGCACTTTGTTTGCCCAGATATGAAGTGCAACAGCATCCCTTTTGAAATTATTTCTGGCGAGCATAGGAGGGTTGTTTGAGTTCCCATACCCTAACAGCGAAACCATTGTGACTTGGTAACCAAGTTTCACAAGTTCGTAGCCAAGAAGAGAACTGCCAGTCCAACCAGATCCAAATCCGCAGACTAACACGATTACATCAATAAATGAAATAGGGTCACCATTGCTTATAGTGCAGTAGTTCATTAGGTAAGAATTTAAATTTATTGGTATTTTGACGTGCTCACTTTTTTGTAGTTGCGGTCCAATAACTTCATTTATGAATCGTTGCTCATCTTGTGAAAGTTCTTTTTTAGCCATGGCAGGCCTCCTCGTAGATATTTTTTGAGATATTCAATTGTTAATGAATATAAAAGTATACTGTAAATGTAGAAAATGTCAAGGTTTTTTCTTGCAAAAAGGGTGTAAAAGAGGTAGGCTTAGTCATAGAAATATATGGTAAAAAAGCTTGTAAAATTTGCAGAAAAAGCTCTTGGAAAGGCAAAAAACATTCTCTTTGCTGACCCGAAGCTTTTATATGAAGAAGAGCGGAATCTTGTGAATCAGCCGTTTTTTTTCATGGGTAGTAATGGCAAAGGAATTTTGCTTGTGCATGGTTGGACATCAACGCCATATGAAGTGCGAAGATTAGGAAAATATCTGAATGAAAACGGTTACACAGTCTTGGGGATTCAACTGACCGGGCATGGAACTGTACCAAAAGATTTGGAAGGCGTGACAAGGAAAGATTGGATTATGGATATTGAGAAGGGTTATGCGGAGTTAAAAAAAACTTGCGAAAAAGTTTACATCGGGGGAACTTCAATTGGTGCAAACTTGGCGATGGAGTTTGCCAAAAAAGAAAAAAATATTGCAGGACTGATATTGATGGCAACTCCATATAGATTGAGATATGAAGAGATTGTTGTGTCTTTTGCAAAAACATTAAAAATGTTTAAGAAATATCACAAAAAATATTATCCTCCGACTTTTGGTGTTTCAACTACCATTACAAGATTGATTTCATACCAGTCGTATCCTATTTCTAGTTCGCTAGAAACTTTTTCTTTGATTAAAGATTCAAGAAAAAATCTGGAGCTGATAACTCAGCCTATTCTTATTATGCAATCAACGCATGATCATATTGTTCAAAAAAATAGCTTGGAGAATATTTATAGAAAAGTTGGGTCTAAAATAAAAAAGAAAAAATATATTGAAAAAGCTTATCACACTTTTATTTCCGATATTAAAAACCAGCACGTATTCTTGGATATATTGGAGTTTCTTGATGCTAATTGAATTTAATGATGAATTAAGTTTTTATAATCTTAGCTTGTCCCAAATTTTTAATTTTTAATTTACAATTTTTAATCAAATCTAAATTTTTGAATTTTTAAATTAAAACATTGAAAATTCATTTCAAATTTCGAATTTCAAATTAAAAATTTTGGAAATATGCGCATAGCGATATTTACAAATAACTATCTCCCTAATCCTTTTGGAGTTTCGATGTCAATTGAAAGTTTTCGCAGGGAATTTGAAAAACTCGGTCACACGGTGTATATTTTTGCGCCTGAGTTTAAGGGTTATGTTGATGAAAATAAAAATGTTTTCAGATATCCCGCCTTGGATTTGAAATTTAAAAACATTCGCTTTCCAATTGCAATTTCATATTCATACCGCATTGATAGGATTTTATCCAAGCTGGAAATTGACGTCATTCATTCTCAACACCCAAATCTTTTGGGTTGGCAAGCAAAAAGATGGGCAAAGAAAAAAAATGTGCCGCTTGTTTTCACGTGGCACACATTGTATGACCAATACGCACACTTCGCACCCCTTGTTCCTAGAAGATTGGCAGCTTGGTGGACGATTAAAAACGCTGTGGGATATGCAAACGTTTCAGATCAAATCATTACACCAACACCCTCTGTCACTGAAATAATCAGATCTTGGGGAGTTAAAAATAAAAAAATCGAGAGTATTCCTTCTGGCGTGGAAGAATCTGAGTTTGAAAATGCAGAAGGAATAGAGATTAGAAAAAAACTTGAAATTGCATCAGATGAAACAGTATTATTTTTCATTGGCAGAATAACAGCTGAAAAAAATCTTACTTTTCTGATGAATGCTGTTGCTAAAGTTTTGCTAAAAAATAAAAAAGTTAAATTTTTGGTTTGTGGCGGAGGCGATTATATTTCTGTGATGCAGAAAATTGCCTTGGAAAATGGAGTTTCTGATCAGGTTATTTTCACTGGATTAATTGCTAACAATGATCGTAAAAATTATTTTGCTGCAGCTGATATTTTTGTGCATGCTTCTAAGTCTGAAACACAGGGAATGATTTTAACTGAAGCTATGTATATGGGTGTGCCTATTGTGGCAGTTAGCGCAACTGGAGTAAAAGACTTGATTACAAATCAAATTAATGGGCTGTTGGTTAAGGAAAATGAGGTTGATTTTGCGAATGCTGTTGAAAGATTAATAAATGATAATGATATTAGAAGAAAATTTTCGGAAAACGCTAAAAAAATAGCCAAGGAAAATTACACAGCCTCTATTTGTGCTAAAAAAATGTTGGAAGTTTATCAAAAAACAATAGAACAAAAAAATGATTCTAGGTAAAAATTTTTATAAGCAGAACACTTTAGATGTTGCTAAGAAACTTTTGGGCTGCGTTTTGGTTCGCAAGATTGGAAAAAAAGAAATTCACGCGATAATTGTTGAAACTGAGGCATATGTTGGTGAGGATGATTTAGCCTCACACGCCTCTAAAGGCAGAATGCCAAGGACAGAATTGATGTATGGGGAGGCAGGGCATGCATATGTGTATATGATTTATGGAATGTACCATTGTTTTAATATTGTGACAGAAAGAAGGGATTTTCCAGCAGCAGTTTTGATCCGGGCGGTTGCTATCGACGGTGTGGAACATAAAAAAACCAATGGCCCAGGAAAACTTTGCAAATTTTTGGAAATCGATTGTAACCTTAATGGATGGGATGTGACAATGGGGGACAAATTATGGATTGAACGTGGCAAAAGGATTGTTAATGCGGAAATAATTAAAAACAAGAGAATTGGCATTGATTATGCCAAACACTGCAAAAATTATCTTTGGAGACTTACTCTCCCAGAATATGCTGGGAAGAAAAAGTAGCTTTCCTGTGTAGTAAGATGTGTGATAATTTAAAAAATTTTTAAAAGTATTGCGTTTCGGGTATTTTGTATTTATACATGATACATGCTACATGATACATGCTACATGCCATGATTTACGAAGCAAAAAAGTTTGATCATCTGCTAGGCTTGGAGGGTTTTTCTGATGAACTGCTTAAAAATCATTTCACTTTGTATGAAGGTTATGTAACAAATACAAACAAAGCGGTTGATGCAATTGTGAATCTTTTGGATCATGATAAAACTGGCACGCCAGAATATGCTGAGGTTATGCGCAGATTTGGTTGGGAATTTAATGGAATGCGCCTGCATGAACTGTATTTTGAAAACATGATGAAGGGTGGTTCGACTTTAGAGGCGGAAAGTGAACTTGGTAAAAAAATTATTAAGGAGTTTGGTTCACTTGAAAGATGGGAAAAACATTTTCGGGCAACAGGTGCAATGCGAGGAATTGGTTGGGTAGTGCTCTATCAAGATGATGTTACTGGCACGATGTATAACGTGTGGATAAATGAACATAACGAAGGACATTTGACTGGCGCAACTCCACTTTTAGTAATGGATGTTTTCGAACACGCCTACATGATTCAATATGGCCTCAAAAAAGTTGATTACATCGAAGTATTTATGAAAAATATTTGTTGGCACGTTGTTTCCGCCAGGTTCGCGCAGGCGAATGCTTGATTTTTTTAATGTGTTCGATTCCCACTATTTCAATTATAATAAAACAAAACAAGGTCCCAAAAAGGACCTTGTTTTGTTTTATTATGAGCCCCTTGTGCAACGATGTTCGAACTGGGTTTATGCAAAAGTGTTTACAATAATAAAAAAACGGCTCTTCACTTTGCAGTGAAGAGCCTAATTACAGTTTACGGATCTATTATTTATAGCCGTATTTTTTAAGAAAAGCATTTGAAGCCACTAAGGCAACAACAGCAATCCAGAACATTCTCCAGCTTATGGGTTGGATGAGATTTGAGAACCCGTCGTAAAGGCCACACATGAGCAATGTGCCCAAAACGAGTAACGACAGAACCATAACGGTGGCCGCGAGTAAAATTGAAATTCTTTTCATTATGAGCACTCTCCTTTTTAACTGCCTTTTTGGTTTGTTATCCACTCTTTCATTTCTATTATGAAATTCTTTCTTGCCCTGTAATAATCCTCGGGGTGTTTATTTTCTCCTTCCGCATTGAGAACTGATTCAATCTCCTCAATGTCAGCACAGGGAATCAAACCAGCTTCAAGCATATGGCGAAGATCAGTGAGGTCATAATTCCTCATTGATCGCAGCTTGTAGTAGGCTGTCTTGAGAGGACTTGCAACATTTAGTACACTACCTTGAAATTCTACAACTTCAGAATAAAACCAATGTGCTGGCAATACTTTTTTGCCCCAACTTAATGGATTTCCAAGCTCGTTTCTTCTGATGATATGGACATTAATGAAGCTCAGTGACTTATCTTTTTGAATTAAGCCATTTTCATCAACGGCAATAATCCAGAAAAGGTAAGTGTCAGCCGTTGAAAATTCTTTCCAGTTAACTCTCTTCATGAACATTGTTTCTCGACTCTGAACTCCAAGCGTGACGAACAGTCCGTAACCTTTTCTCTCAATCCACTCTTGCAACTTTTCCAACTGAAACTCTTCTACTGCCAGATCAAGATCTCTGTGTTCTCCAATGAAATCACCTAGCAGAATGGAAACACTAAGACCGCCGTCAACTATCCAACTTAACCCAGAACAGTCAAAAAGTTTTTCCAACTCGCATAACATTGTGATGATTTGAAGTTTTCTTTCCTTTGTTAAGACTACCCTGGTTCCATCTTCCAGGATTTTCTTTTTTTCAAAACCTCCCTGAAAAGGAAACGGTTGAAAAATATTATCCTTAGCGCAAAGCTTCTTTCCAGAAATCCTATTCAGTAAGTTTTTCATACATCCTCCCTTGTTGGTTTATTTAGTTTTAAAAGAATATATTAGTATATAGTAATAATATTAATTTGTCAAGATTATAAATAAATCATGAACATACCAAAAAACAGCTCAACAGAGCCGTTTTAAGTAAATTTGAGCCCCTTGTGCAATGACGTTCGAACTGGGTTTATGAGTCTGCTCGCCTTGATTAACTAATTTTCCAATGTTTCATCATGAGAATCTAATTCTTCCAAATCTTTTTCGGATATACAAAGCTGTTCCAAAATCCAAATATGCCTGGAATTGCTTGGGTCATATTTTCCAACCGTAAATCGCTTAACTTCTTCAGGGTTATTTTTTATGACATTCCACACTCCGACATTTCCCTCTCTGTATACAATATCTCTTGTTAAGCAAGATCCTGGAGTGTCACAGGTGGTTCCACGAAACGTTCTGACACAACGATTCCATGCTGTATTCTCTGCATATGTTTTAGCTTCGGATTCCTCTTTCTTAGAATTTATAAAATAGTAATCTTTCAATATTTCGTAAACTTCTCTAAAATTTCTTTTCCTTCCATCCATACCGAGAGCAAGAGATATGGCAAGATGCCCTTCAAGTCCAGCAAATTCATTCGCTCCTTCAATTTTTTGTTCTTCATATGTGGCAATGCCTTCTTCTCCCTTCAAATAACGATCTAATCCCAATCCTAATAGTTTTAATTTCGATCTTTCTCCATTTTCACGCCTAAGCACATGCGTTCCAATTTCGTGTTCAATTAGTGCAGTTAATTTTTTTTCACTCATTTTTCTATCCGTTGGAATATTGACAGTTTTATTTTCCTGGCTGACTCCAATGGCTGTGAAATTATCGCCAATTAGAACCTCCCATCCTGATAATTTATATCTTTCCAGTGCACCTTCAAATGCATTTTTTATTTCTTCAGCCTCAAATTCAGTTTTTGGAAAATTGCCAGCCTCTGAACTTTCTTTCATGAAATCCCTTAATTCTGCAATATCTGAAGATGTGCTTTCAAAATAATCACCCAACTCATTAAGAAGTCTTTGCGCGGAAATACGAATATTTTCATTTGGATCTTTTATTTTTTTATTTATAGTTTTCCTTATTTGATTCATAGTATAATCAAATATTTCCTTCTCTGGTTGTCCATAAATAAATTTACTATAGCGAAGAAATCTTCTGTCATTTTCAGATTTTGTTTCCTTAAGCATTCTAAGTTCTGCAATTTTTGCATTAATTTTCCAGCGATAAGCTTGCTTCACAGTTTCATTGCTCTCTTGATCCAGAATATCTTTTTTAAGTTGTAACAAGTCTTGTTCCCTCTGATTAATATTTATTTTTTCAAGATCGGGATAATCCAAAATAGGATTTTCACATTCACCCGAAATAAAAAGTTTCTTTTGATTATCTCTCAATCCTTTTTCTCCACCCAGATATTCATAATCTTCAAAAGACCCGCAAGCACTAAATCTATCAAACCACTTATCATCCAAAGCCTCCCTTTTTTCTGCGATCACTGGCTGTTCAAATTCAAATGACATAAATTTTATTTATCAATTTATATGTAAAGTATAGCATAAACCTAATTTATATAGTTTGCTTTTCAATAAATTTTTTAACAGCGATTATATCAATAAAATCTTCTTCTCTTGGGGATTTGCTTTTATATCTAATTAGATCTTTAGGTTTAATAACGGGAATAATAATTCCAAACACATCTATTAGATTATATCTTAAAAAATTTGTTGAATCCTTGATCCAGACATTCTTTTTTCTATTGTATGTTTTTGCAAAAGTTCCGCCACCTATATCAATTTTTTGACCATAATAATCTAGTCGGAGAAGCGTTAAATCAAAAACATCATCAATATAATGTTCTGGACCGAAGACAATAAATTCTTTAACATCGGAAATTATTTCTTTTAATTTATCATCAGGGATGTCAAAATCAATATCACGAAGTTTCCTAGGGGAGCCGTAAAGTTTAGCCGAAAACCCACCTGCTAAAATAAAGGGGATTTCGTGCTTTTTAAAAATATTAACTATCCATCGAAATGCTTTTTCTGTTTTATTCATACGGAACTCTCAAAAAGATGGTATTTTTATGTATAAATTATACCATAGTTCGATTCCCCCTACCCGCAAAAATGAGAGGGGGAATCCTTCTCACCCAAACTTTCTCGCGAGTACGCAGAGAAAGTTTTCCTTCGAAGCCCGGGTTTTCAAAAAAGCAAAATCGTTTGCTTTTTTGAAATACCCTTCGATTCCCACTATATTCAATTATAATAAAATAAAACAAGGTCCTTTGAGGGACCTTGTTTTATTTTATTATGAGCGGGTAGGGGGAATCGAACCCCCCTCCTCAGCTTGGAAGGCTGATATAATAGCCACTATACGACACCCGCCTTCGTCTCGTCATAGCTCGACTTCGGCGAGGTAAAACCCGCGAAGGAAAGCGACGGCGGAATTCGTTACACTTCGGCGGGCAAGCCCGCGCGACGCAACTCTTTTCGAACTCTTACTATTATATATAAAAATAAAGTTTTGTCTAGGGCTGGTTGGTTGACATTTTTGTTTCTTTGCAATATACTCGGTAATTGAGTAATTTTAAAAAAGAATATTAAAATATTTTCATAGGGAGGAATTACAGATGAGCGATGAAAAAAGCCAAAAGGAATATGATTTTGAGGCGACACTTTTGTTTATTGTGGATAATAGGGAGGTTTTGTTGGCTCCGAAACTAGACAAGATCGGCAAAGACCGATGGAACGGTTCAGGAGGCAAGCCTAAACCGCAAGACAGTTCCCTTGAAGAATGTGTTGCCAGGGAAACCTGGGAGGAGCTATGGATCCTTGTTAGGAAAAAATATCTTGAAAAGGTTGCAGTTGGTTATTTTACCAATATACAGGAAGATGGTGGCAGTGTTATTTGGAAAGTTACTGTTTATATTATTGAGAAAAAATATTGCATCGGGACTCCTGCTTCGACAAAGGAAATGGGAAATCCACAGTGGTTTGATATGGACAATATGCCATATATGATAGCAGCTGATTGTTTCTGGGTTCCGGAAATTTTCAAAGGCCGGAAAATTATTGTAAGGGCGACGATGAAAAACAATCAAAGTGAGCTGGTTGGCCCTGTTCAAATCGTTGACGTGGATTCATTCGAATAGATATTAGTGGCAGTAAAAATACAAGCAGGACATTAAAAGGGAGGAAGTGAATTATGTCGAAGAGAATTAGTGTTGGCTATGGAGAATCTCGGTTGGTTTATTTGAGAGGTGATGCTCCAATTGATCATGTTCCTGTTTCAGAAAAGCTTGGTGTTTCAGTCGAACAACTGAAAGATGGCTATCTTGTCAATGTAAGCAGGTGCAGAATTTATTATCGAAAAACCGGTATACAATTTTCACCCTCAGATTTAGTAACCTTTGGTTGGCCATTTGCTGACATTAAAAGTGTTCAAAAATCGGATGGCGAGGTTATCTGGGAAAATCCCATAATTGAGTAAAAAAGTAACAAAAAGTTCCATACTGGGGTCTTGGCTGAATTAGCTGGGACCCTTTTTTCTTTTTTTGATTTATGTTAGGATATTTAAGTAATTTTTTAAGCAGCAATTTATGGAAAATAAAAAAGTCTTAGTTATTTTAATTTTAGTGGTAGCAATCGTTTTGGGATATGTGCTTTTTGCTGGGAAATCAGCAAACGCTCCTGTGACAAAAACTGAAACCGAAAAAGTAGCACCGCAAGAAACCAAGAAGGCAGCACAACCAACAACAGTTAATCAAGTTAATGAAAAAAAACCTATGGAATTGGAAATTAAAACAACTCAAGAAGGAACAGGTGATCGTGTGGTTAAATCGGGTGATAATATTTCTGTGCATTACACTGGAAAATTGACTGATGGAACCAAGTTTGATTCAAGTGTTGATCGTGGAACTCCATTTGAATTTCAAATTGGACAAGGTATGGTGATTGCTGGTTGGGAACAGGGACTTTTGGGCATGAAAATTGGTGAAAAACGAACACTGACAATTCCTTCTGAAATGGGTTATGGAGCGCGAGGAGCAGGTGTGGCCATTCCACCAAACGCCACTCTTGTTTTTGATGTTGAGCTTATTTCGATAAAATAGCCGTTGAAACAAGTAAAAAATTTAAAAAATCTCCCTTTTTCGGGAGATTTTTTATTTTGAAGAAATATTAATATATCTATAAGTTTAGATTATTGCGTATTTTTTAAATATGCTATATTATAGACAGTTTCAAAGATACTTTTGGTTCGAAATCTGGGCTGGTTTTTGTAAATATAAACAAGAATGCTTTTTCAAGAGAAAAAAACAGAAACATCATACAAAAATAACAAAAATGATGTTATTTTATATCGCGATTTGAATAAAAGAGAGGAAATCGTTTCTCCTAGTTTTGCTGTGGAGAAAAAAAGGCATAAAAAGATTTTGAAAATATTTTTTATTGATCATTTTCATCTTCTTTTCAAATCAGCAGCTCTTAATCATTTGCGCATTCAAGAATGCAAGAGCAAATCTAAGGTAGGAGATGTTTGCAATTTTAATTTCGATTCATATTCTCAGCTCAAGCGTTATCAGAAAAAAGTGCGTTTGTTTACCTTTAGCACCTCTTTTACCGCAGCATTAATTTTTGTTGCAGTGGCTAGTTTTCAGTTCCTCAATATCCAACAGGGGAAAAGTGCTACTTTCGGATGGCTTCAAACTGATTGGAGTGGTGGGATTGATGCGGTGGCAACCGCCATTCATACATCTAACCAAAATGGTTGGATCAAGTTTTTTTCTAAAGATGATGATGTGGATACAAGTAGCGGAGAAATAAAAATTTCCAGTACAACTGATTCTTTTGTGACAACTTCAGACACTGATTTTAATGCTTTTGCAAAAACACAATCTTTTGTTAGTGGCGCAGGATCAGCCGGAACTATATATGCTCAAAAACCCGATGGTGGTTCTTGTACGACAAACACTGAGTGTGTAAATAATTGGTGCAATGTTAATGTTTGTGCAAATCCTTGGACTGTTGGACCTTGCGCTGGATTCGCAGTGTATAAAGAAGATAGTGGCGATCCAGCACATCCTGGTACTTGGCAATGGAAAACATCCGACACTGACTGTGCTGCCCCCCAATGTCTGCCAGTTGATGGATTTGATGGTTTGGTTGCCGATAATAATGTTGATTTCTCTCTTTATCCTTCGCGAAATGCATGCAAAGCAATTGGGGGCAGGTTACCAACTAGAAATGAACTTTTGTGTATCTATAGTAATAAGGCTAGTTATGGCATGGCTAGTGCAACAGGATTGTATAATACTTCCCAGGAAGCTGCTGTCAATAAGATTTTAACTGTAAGATTTAGCGATGGTTTTTCAAATGTTGCAGGCGCCTGGTATAAAACTAGTTGGTGGTTAAATAGATGTGTAAAATAAAAGTTTCGTAAATGTCTTTGAAAAACAAATTAAAATTAAAATTGTTTTTGTCTACAGTATTTTTTTGTGGAGCTCTTTTTATTTTTTCCGCTGAAGATGCTAGCGCATATACATATTCTGCAAGTGCAATTTCTCCTGTGAAAGAATATGCCACGCAAGTTTCTTTTGATACAATAACTTGGACCGAAGTTTCTTCAATTACCGGTGTTAGCCCTCGACCTGCAAATTCATTAATAATAATGGAGGTGAAAGCGGGAGATGTTGCTGCTCCCGATGGAACATGGACTAACGGTGGAAATTGGACAGCTGTGACAAACGGTCAAAGTTTGTCTTTTCTTGGAGGTAAAAAGTATCTTCAATACCAGGTCGTTTTCTCTTATGATGATCTAAGTAATATGCCTGGCGTTTCCGATGTGACGATTACAGATACTGTTTATTCAAAAAATCAAACTAGACTAACATCAATTAATCTTTCTTCTTCCTCCGAGGTTGATTTTGTACAAGAAAACGCTGCTGATGGGACTGACTTTATGGCAAACGCGGCTATATTACATTCATCATCACCGTCACCTTTTTTTGCTACAGGTGGATCAGTAACTATTGTTGATGGATATAAGATTCATACTTTTTTATCTAACGATAATTTTGTTCCAAATATGGCAGGAGAAGTTGAATATCTGGTTGTTGCTGGTGGTGGTTCAGGTAGGCAAGGTGGTGGTGGTGCTGGAGGGTTTAGGACCGGTACCGGTTATGGAGTATCAGCTCAAAACTATAGTGTAATAGTTGGTGCTGGCGGAGTAGATAGTAATGGTGGAAATTCTGTATTTAGTGGTATAACATCTATCGGTGGTGGTCGAGGAGGACATTCATATAGTATTTCAGCTTCAAGTGGTGGTTCTGGTGGAGGTGGAGGTTCTTATCAAAATCAAAATGGTGGTGTTGGTGTAATTGATCAGGGTAATAAAGGTGGTGATACAAATTGTGGTACCTCTTTTTTTGCTGCTGGCGGTGGAGGTGCAAATACTGCTGGCATAAGTGGTTGTGCTTATGCTTTAGGTATAGGTGGAGATGGTAAAGCAAGTTCAATAACAGGTTCAACTGTTTATTATGCAGGTGGAGGTGGTGGTGGAACAAGTACTGCTGGTGGTGCTGCTGGTGGTGTTGGGGGAGGAGGTAGAAGTGGCTATAGTGGTGTTGCTGCTGTTGCAGGAACACCTAATACTGGTGGAGGTGGTGGAGGAGATTTGTGGACAAATTATGCTCCAGGTGGTTCCGGCATTGTTGTTTTAAAATATCCAGCACCTATTTATACAGAAAATCAAGCTTATTATTTAACAACATCTTCAACCTCACAAAAAAATACTTCAACATGGAAGCATATTAGGAATGTTACATTAGAGCAAGATACGCCAATTAACACAACTCTTAAATATTTAGTATCTTTCAATAATCGTACAACTTGGAAATATTGGAATGGCAGTACTTGGCTCACTTCTGATTTAACAGATTTGGAAACAAATGGGATGAGCAAGGCAACGCTGGAGAGCATTACGGAGTCTCAATGGGAAGAAACAGGTGGGTTTACTAGAACTGCTGATGGAAAATTGGATTTTGCAATTAGTCTAAAAACAACTGACACTACGGCAACCCCATTGCTTAGTAATATAAATATTGAGTATGAATTGTTCCCATTGAGCTTACTTTCCAGTCCATATAATACTGGCGCTTCAGATAATCTGTTGGCAGAAATAAAATGGAATGAAAATGTTCCAGAGGGTGCAAATGTTAAATTTCAGATGCGCAGTGCTCCTGACAATGCTGGTTCTCCAAATTGGGCAGCTGGTAGTGGTTGGTGCGGGCCTGTAAATTGCGCTGTCACAACAAATGATATTGATTATGCAGTTGATTTTTATGAAACAACGCCTACGGGAGAAACCGCAAATCCAATTCATATAACAGGAAGCAATGATCAATGGATTCAATATATAGTTTGGTTGGAAAATAGTACTACAGCAGTTACTCCTATTCTTTCTGGTGTCACATTGACTTATGTTGTTAATTCTCCACCACAAGTGCAAAATGTGAGCGCAATTCAAAATTCTAATGGTACGGTTGCGGTGGCTTATGAAATAAAAGACCCAGATACCACCACTGGTATTCTGGATGGTTTTTTAGATGCATCGCTTGAATATTGCACTGTATCTTGCGACACTCCGGGAAGCGAAACATGGGTTAATGCTAACGCGTTATCCGGCGACTGGGGATTGGTTGCAGCTCAGGAAGAAAGTTTTACTGCTCATTCCGTTATTTGGACACCAAAAACAGATTATCCAAATCAGTATAATGCTAATATGAAAGTGCGCATTAGATTAGATGACAATGAGGCTGCTAATAATGTGACTTATGGCGCGTCTAATAATTTTAGCTTAGATGTTAAAAATCCAACCAATGTTGGTGTAGTTATCGATCACACTAAATCATCAAATAATTTAACACTCACAACTCCGGCGGATGATTCTACTTATCAAATTGCATATTCCAATTATTCAGACTTTAGAGATGCATCTTTTGAGGCTTTTCCGGGAGATAATAAAAAAACATACAACAATTTAACTGCTGATCCTGCTACCGTTTATATTCGAGTAAAAGATGAAAAAAATAATTATACTGATATTAGCGCTACTACACCAGCGCAACCAAGTCATATTGTGTATTATGACACTTCTAACGAAGCTTCAGGCGAATATCGTGAATTTATTGCTTGGGATGTTGTATCAGAAGAACAGGTTGGCTCTGGATTTGCTAGCTATGACATCTATCGCGCAGATAGATTGGAATCCGATGGAACTGCTGTTCCAAGCTATACTTTTCTTGATTCTGTTGTTGATCGCAACACTAACTTTTTTACTGATTTGAATTTAGATAACAGTAAACATTATTATTATAAAATTTTTATTAAAGATACAGCTGGAAATATCTCTCAATATTCATCAGTAGTTGATGATAATCCAAATGGTCAAGGAGGATCTGATCAAACGGCGCCAACCTTGTCCAATGTAAATGTTTCCAATATTAATACTACTAGCGCAACCATAACCTGGAATACCGATGAACTTTCAGACTCTAGTGTTGGTTATAGTGAAAATAGTACATATTTACCTGAAAGAGGGTTAGCTTCCATGGTGACGGCTCATGAAATCGTGCTTACCAATCTTGTTCCAGGAACGACTTATAATATTCGTGTTAAATCTCACGATAGTGTTGGTAATCTTGGACAGAATGATAAAGATAACCCAGGAGCGACTCCTATTGAAAATTTTACTTTTGAAACGTTGCCTGGACCGGCAATTTCTGGAGTTACAATTCCAAATATTTCAAATAATCAAGCTACAATAGATTGGAAAACCAGCACTGATTCTTCCGGGTATGTCGTTTATTCGGATACTGTTTCTGATGGAGCGCTTGTGAACCCTAAAGAATTTGGAACGCCTGAACTTGTGGGAAGTCCTGTTGATGGAAAATATTCTCATTCTCAAACCATAACAACCTACAATGATCTACCATTGGTGCCAAACACTAGATATTATTTTTACGTGAAATCTGTTGATGGAGACAGTAATATTTCCATCGATAATAATGCCGGTATGTTTTATGAACTGCTTACAACAGAAGATAATGATCCTCCAATTATATCTGATATTGAAACTCCATTGATAACAAAAGATGGAACTATTGTTTCTTGGACGACTAATGAGCCTGCAACAAGCAAAGTTTCTTATTCAACTGTTGATGGTGGTCCATATAGCAGTGTGGTGGAGGTTTTGACCTATGATCGTAGCCACTATGTTATCTTGGGAGATCTTGATCCAGACAAGGATTATTATTTCGAGGTCACTTCTCAGGATATTAATGCAAATTCAAAGACTAGCGATGAGCAGGAAACATTTAAAACTTTAAAAGATCTTGAGTTTCAACATGAACCATTAGCTGCTATTTCGTTTAATGATCCTAACCCTTCTATGATTACCGATACGGTAGCGGTTATTTCATTTAATAGTGATCAAAACGCTAATTGTTTTGTTGAATATGGGACTGAGTCCGGAAATCTTAACGCAGTACCCTCCAAAGAAGGAGACGATATTTTTAACAGAGGACATAATATCCAGCTTAATGGCTTAATTTTTCTAACAAAATATTATTATAAAGTTACTTGTGAGGATAATTTGGAAAACGTAATTTCTTCCAGTGAAAAAGATTTTACAACTAAAGAAAAGAATTATACAGCAACTAGTATAGGAGAATTAATCGATTCGACCTCTCCAACAATTTCCAATATTAAAATCGCGGACATTAATGGCGAAAGCGCTACAATAAGCTGGGATACGGATGAAAAAGGAAATAGTACAGTAAGATACGGAATTTCAGATGTTTCTGAGGTTGCTGCCAGTGACAGTATTGTTAATAGTGATAAGGGTAAATATGCAACCGCCCACTCCGTTGTTCTTAGTGGACTTATTCCAGCCACAAGATATGTTTTCATTGTTTCTTCTATTGATATTGCTGGAAACATCGCTCAATCATCGCAAGATAATTTTACAACATCATCACCCTCCTCGATTTCGTTTATAAAAGCACAATCAAAAGAATTAGGGCAGGCAACAATTAGCTGGAAAACAAATGCTGAAACAACCTCAACCGTGGAATATGGTTTGTCTACGAGTTATGGTGAGAAAAAAGAATCTACATCGTTTACAACCGAGCATTCCTTAAATCTCTCAGGCCTTAATCAAGGTAATACTTATCATTTTAGAGTTAAGGGCAAAGATAAAGATGGAAAATTTTATGCATCTTCTGATCAAACATTTGATCCTAAATCTCCTCCGATAATTGAAAATATAGTTGTTGATGAAATAACCGAACATGGCGCAGTCGTTTCTTTCACTACTAATGTTCCTACTGATGCTACGGTGGCTTTTCAAGATGTTCAAAACGGTGATAATTCAGGAACCCAGGGAGACCCTGATCTCACAATTGATCACAGAATAAAGCTTATTGGATTAAATTCGGGAACAACGTATAAAACGACACTTAGTGTTAGAGATGAACAGGGAACGCAATCAGTTCAAGTTGCTAAAGATATAATCACTATTAGGGATGAAAATCCTCCAAAAATAGAGAATGTCAAAACTGATAGCGCGCTTACTCAATCAGATAAGGTGCAAGCAATTATTTCTTGGAAGACTGACGAACAGGCAACCTCAAGTATTTTGTATAAAGAAGGTAGAAATGGCGAAGAAAAAGAAATTAAGATTACTGATAATTTGACCGTTGGCCATATAGGAGTAGTTACAATTTTCAAACCAGGAACGGTATATAATTTCAAAGTTAAATCAATAGATGCTAGCGGCAATCAGGGAATTTCAAGTGATTTTGCACTGCTTACACCAAAAAAGAGAGAAAATATTATTCAAATTATCATAGCTAACTTCGTGGATATCTTTGGATGGGCAAGGTAATTTGAAAATAAAAACATAAACAAAAAATTCTCATTAGTTTGAGAATTTTTTGTTGTTTATTAACACCTACCACCCCTTTTTTATTTTTTAAGATCGTGTATAATATTTAAGTAATATTTTATTGTCGAAACATTTATATGCAAATTATTGATCAAGAAGTTAAGAAAACACAGGAGATTTTTAAGGTTCTGGAATTGGCGCCAGCGCAGACAAAGGAACACATTGAAAAAATAAAAAATGCATTGTTGATGGATATGGTCGCGGAAGCTTTTGCAGAAAAAGGTCAAATGATGGAAGATGCAAGTTTTACGCAAGACGACATCGAAGATTTTTTAACTGATAATTATGAAGAAGGAGAAGTTGCAGAAATTTTAAGCAGGGTTTCACGCGATGTGATTGTGGAATATTTTTCAAAAATATTAAAAGGTGCTGCTGAGGATAGAATTGAAAAAGTAAATGAAATTTTGACGGCAAAGTTTGAATAATATTTTGCTTTGCCATTTTTGAAAAAGGTGTATACTGGGTGGGTATTTAAATACTTATTTAAAAAATATATGTTATATAATAAAACTTGCCTTGCAAATGTTGAGCCAGATGAAGATGATGACGACGATGAGGATTGCGGCGATTTTGGTTGCTAAGAAAAAATACAAATAAAAAATGGTCACATTGCGATGTGACCATTTTTGTTTGTGTATGACTTTATACTGTTGACCCGTATGGCTTTTCATCACCGGTCGTTTCGCTGGCTTTTTGCATTAACTTGAGAAGCCTATCTAGATTTTTCTTAGCTTGTTTTGAAAGTTTTTGTAACTCCTCAAGTTGCTGCTCTTTGGATAATTGTACGGGTATGATTTTCATGGGCGATCAACTCCTTTCAATTTCTGATTAACACTGATGAGACTTTGCTTTTTGAAGCGCTTCCTTTATTGGCATATTGTTTATTTTGTGCACGCCTAGATCTTTCAATAGTGTTATTGTTTCAACTCGGATGTCTCCCAGATGCAATGGATAGCATATTGTGGGGATTTTTTCCGCAATTTCCAGGAGAAGTTTTTTGGCTCGCTCAGGATTTTTTTCAAGCAGTAGTTTGGCGTATTGAAAAATTCCTTCATATCCAAGCATTCCGTTAACACGAGAAACTTCTTCTGAGATGTACGCACCACAATTTGGCGGGTCATACAAAAAGAGTAGATCTTTTTTATCTCCCGCAATCAAATCAAACAATTCCAAGGCTTCTTCTTGTTTTTTGTCCGCAATCAAATAAAGTGCATATTCTTCAGCATAAGGACTTTTACCATTGAAAGACATGTTTTGGTTGAAGACAGTAGAAATTTTTGTGAACAGTTCTAGTAGTTCCGTTGTGGTTTTTGGCAGTTCGTATCTTGGACCATCATGGATAACCATCTTGATTAATGAAAAATCTTTTAGCGCGGATTGTAAAATTTTGCTGGCCTCAAAAATATTTGTCTTCATAAAAACCTCCCTTGGTTTGTATTGATTTTGGAAATTAATTTAGTGGTCTGAATTGTTAAGAAGCTACGGTTATTGAGTGTATAAATAAAAAGAGTTTTAGTCAAACCATGTGTTTTGAAAGGAGGATGGAATGTTGGCGTAGTAGTTGTTTGCATGCTGTTTTATATATACCCCTGGAGGGTATTTGACAAGAAATACGGTGCGGGTGTAATATACCCCTAGAGGGTATATATCGCTGCGCGTAATTTTTTAATTTTTAATTTAAAATTTTTAAACAATAAAAAATTATTTTTTAAAAAGAAAATTTATGAAAAATGATGCATTTGCAAGTGCGCTGAGTCAACTCGAGCAAGTTCAGAAACTCATAAAAATAGATAAAAATATTTTTGCACAACTTCAAAGCCCGCAAAGAATTTTGGAAGTTTCCATTCCAGTTAAGATGGATAATGGCAATATCCAAGTTTTTACAGGTTATCGAAGTCAGTTTAATGATGCACGCGGACCATTTAAAGGTGGAATAAGATTTCATCCGGACGTGAATATTTCGGAAGTTAAAGCGCTAAGTGCCTGGATGACTTGGAAAACTGCTGTAGTTGGAATTCCCTTGGGTGGTGGAAAAGGCGGTGTGATTGTTGATCCAAAAAAACTTTCTGAAAATGAATTGGAAAAACTTTCACGTGGATATATACAAGCTATTTTTAAATTTATTGGACCTAATTTGGATATACCAGCCCCTGATATGTATACTGATCCGAAAATTATGGGTTGGATGCTGGATGAATATGAAAAATTAGCTGGTTTTCATATCCCAGGGGTAATCACTGGGAAACCTCTTTCTATTGGAGGTAGTAATGTTAGGGGTTATTCTACTGCACAAGGAGCTTTTTATGTTTTAAAAGAGGCTGTGAAAAAAGTTGGAATTCGAAAAGATGCAACTGTCGCTATTGAAGGTTTTGGTAATGCTGGGGCTCATTTGGCTCAGATTTTGCAAAAAAATGGCTTTAGAATTGTTGCACTTAGCGATTCAAAAGGGATGATTGTAAATTATATGGGACTAGATGTTGAGCAAGTGAAAAAGTATAAAGAAAAGACAGGAAGTGTGGTTGGATATCCTGGTGCTGAAAAAATTAAACATTCACATATTATTGCACAAGAAGTTGACATCCTGATTCCTTCTGCATTAGAAAATTCAATAACTGTGGATAATGTTAAAACAGTAAAAGCAAAATTAATAATAGAAGTAGCTAATGGACCCATAACTCCTGGGGCGGATGCAATTTTGGCAAAGAGAAATATTATGGTTGTGCCAGACATTTTGGCTAATGCTGGAGGAGTAGTTGTGAGTTATTTGGAACAAGTTCAAAATGCATACGGATATTATTGGAGTGAGGAAAAAGTTCTGAAAAAATTAGAGCAAATTATGAAGGAATCGTTTGCATATGTTTGGGAGCAAAAAATGAAACATAATACTACTGTAAGAATGGGTGCGTATGTGTTGGCCATTAATCGTGTATCACAGGCAATGGTTGATCGGGGCAGGATGTAAAAATCTTGAATTTGGTTTTTTATCAAAAAATCGTCAATCAATGGCGGTTTTTTGCTCTATGCAACAAGTGAAGAAAGTTGTATGTTTGATGTAGTAGTAGTTATATCCTTAAAATTATGAAAAAGAAGACTATCAAAAAGAATAAATCCCGATTTCATTATCCTAAGCAAGTTGTGCTGGGGGTTATTGACGCTGGCTTGGTAATGTTGATTGCTGGGATCTGTTTTGTGGCTTGGATATATTATTCCGCGACTCCTGCAGCAAGCCAGTTGGCAGAAAGAAAAATTTCCGAAACCTCGGTTTTATATGACCGAAGTGGCGAATATGCTTTATATAAATTGTATGGCGAGGAAAATAGGAAAATAGTCTCGCACAGCGAGATTCCAGATGTTGTGCGAAATGCGACGATTGCGACCGAGGATGCCAATTTTTATCGTCATATAGGCGTTGATCCGCTTGCAATATTAAGAGCGATTAAGATCAATTTCCAAAATAACGGTGTAAGGCAGGGAGCATCAACCATTACTCAGCAACTTGCTCGCAGCGCTTTTCTTACTTCAGAGCGAACAATGAAGCGAAAGTTTTTGGAAGCAGTTTTTGCTTTGAAGATTGAACGACACTACAGCAAAGATGATATTCTGGATCAATACTTAAACCAAGTGCCATATGGTTCGAATGCATATGGAATTGAAACTGCCAGCAGGACATATTTTGACAAAGCCGCCAAGGATTTGACCTTGGATGAAGCAGCTTTTTTGGCTGCACTTCCAAAAGCGCCGTCATATTATTCTCCATACAGCACACATCGCGGCGAGCTTGCATATCGTCAAAAGAAAATTCTTGAGCGTATTTCGGAGCTTGAACTCGCTTCTCAGGAAGATGTGACCAATGCGCTTGCAGTCGACACATTTTCAAAAGTAAAACCATTAGTCAGCCCTATCATCGCACCTCATTTCGTGTTCTTTGTCTTGGAGCAGCTTGAAAAAAAATATGGCAAAGAGTTTTTGCAAACAGGCGGACTTAAAATTTACACAACGCTTGATTATGAATTGCAAAAAATGGGGGAGGATGTTGTTGCGCGAGGAGCTGAAAAAAATATAGCCAGAGGAGCAACCAATGCGGCGCTGGTAGCGGTTAATCCAAAAGATGGAGAAATTTTGGCGATGATTGGAAGCAAAGATTTTTATAACAAAGCTATTGATGGGGAAGTAAACATTGCTACAACTTTGCAACAACCAGGATCTTCATTTAAACCTTTTGCATATGCCACTGCATTTGAAAAGGGTTATCAACCGGAAACAAAAATTCTTGATGCGCCAACAAATTTTGGGCCAGACGGAAGTGGTCGAAATTATGTTCCGAGAAATTATGACGGAAAATTTCATGGACTTTTGAGTATGCGCGAAGCGTTGGCGCAGTCGCTTAATATTCCAGCTATCAAAACCTTGTATCTTGCAGGAATTGACAGCACGATTGAATTGGCTCATCGACTTGGCATCACAACACTTAATGATCGCAATCGTTATGGCTTGTCTTTGGTAATTGGTGGCGGAGATGTGAAATTGGTGGATATGGTCAGCGCTTTTTCAGTTTTTGCTAATGACGGCGTGCGCAATCCTTCACATTCGGTAATTAAGATAGTTGATAGCAAAGAAAAAACAATTGAACAAGCGGAGTACAATCCAATTCGAGTGCTGGATGTGCAGATTGCACGCAAGATTGATTCAATACTCTCAGACAATAAAGCTCGCACTCCAATTTTTGGACCAAGAAGTCCGCTTATACTTGCAGATGGAAGACCTGTAGCCGCCAAAACGGGAACGACACAGGAATTTCGCGATGCTTGGACTGTTGGGTTCACTCCGCAAATCGCAGTTGGTGTGTGGGCAGGAAACAATGATAATCGTCCTATGAAAGCTGGCTCCGACGGAGTTTTCGTGGCAGCGCCAATCTGGAATGAGTTCATGACCAAAGCACTTGCGAATCAACCCAGAGAAACTTTCATTGCATATGACACTTATCAACAAAACAATGATCCGACAAAAATTGCCGAGAATGGTTCATCAAGCCAAGATGTAAGAATGAAAATAACTTATTATAACAATAAAACCGGAAAAAAGATTTCCGAAGAAAGAGCAAAAAAAACAGATCCTAAAAAAGTTGACAAGAGGGTTGAGTATATTATCGTCAATGACCCAAGCATTATCCCGCCAAAAAATTCAGTCAGTGTCGCAATGCCTTCGCCAACTGATCCTATGTATAAAAATTGGACAATGCAACCTTAAAAGTTAAAAAAAGAAAAAATAAAAACGGTCTTACGCAAAATTTATTTGCGTAAGACCGTTAATGATATTTCATGCGATTGCAAGAAATATAACTCCAGCGCTAAGTGGAACAATAGCTGGAATTAATCCCTGCATTCCATATTTGTATAATGCAATGCAAAAGAAAAACATAAAGCAGCCTAAAGCCAGTGACAGAATGCTATTGTTGCCCGTAGAAAGAAATATGACAATTTTTTTCATCGGATCGTCTTCAAGAACTTTAAAGACATGTGGGATTAACAAAATAATAATAAAAGATATTATTAAGATGTCTGTCTGGGTTGTCTTTTCTTGCAATTCATTGAAGAAAATTCCGAAATTTGTTTGGATTTCTCCTGACCATTCAAATGGTGCAAAAAAATTTACATTCATGTGAACCTCCTGGGATTTTATTGCAAAGCAATAAATAATTTAAACAACTCAAAACATCTTACTATAAAAAAATGCATTTGTCAAGTCGGGTGGCTTTGTGCTAGTGTGTTGTTATGAATAGACGAAATATTATAATTATCGGTGTTCTGTGCTTATTGGCTGTTCCTAGCCTTTATTTTGGCTTGAAAAAAGTGCAAGAATCCAAAAAAACAGTTCAAATAAGTGTTACTGACTTGCAGGAAAATAATGACAATCAACAAGCTGAAGAGGAAGCGAAACCAATTGAAAAAAATATTAATAATGACAATGCAGAAGTTGCTGAAAATCAAGAAAAAGAAATTGCAGCACCAAAAACTCCAGAAAAAATAATAGAAGAAAAAAAGGTTGAACCAAAAAAAACAAATCCGCCAGTTCCAGCTGATGAAGAGGTAAAAGTAGAAGCAGGAAAAATTGTCGACAAATTAATTTCGTGGGGTTTTACAAAATCTTCTGGAAGAACAATTGACACTGTTATTGTGCACTCATCTTATGATGCACTTGGAGATGATCCGTATAGTGTTTCAGGAATTATTGCTGAATACAAACAATATAATGTTTCTGCGCACTATTTGATTGCGCGCGATGGCACCGCTTATCGTTTGGTAACAGATCAAAATATCGCTTGGCACGCGGGTGTTAGCAAAGTTCCGGATGGACGAACAAACGTGAATGATTTTTCAATTGGCATAGAAATGATCAACACAAAAGATGGGAAATATACCGATGATCAATATGCTGCATTGAATTCTTTGATTGTAACATTGAAGAAAAAATATAAAATAAAATATATTCTCGGCCACAATGAAATCGCCCCCGACAGAAAGACTGACCCGTGGGGAATAGAGTGGAATAAAGTTAATCGGTAGTACTTGTTTAAGATTAATATTGAATTGTTAGCTTGAGTTTTTAATTTAGCATCCAAATTTTTAATTTTAAATTTTTAATTTTGTAAATAAATTATAAATACTAATTTTTAAAAATTTGAAATTAAGGCATTATTTAAAAATTACAAAAATTATAAAATTAAAAATTAGTAACTATGATTTTACAAATTTCCTTAGATGGTAACGATATAAAATTGACACTGAAAGATGATCGAAAGATTGTTGATGAATTGTTGTGGAATGATGAATATACCTTGAGTGAAAAACTGCTGCCAAACATTGACGTATTGCTTAGAAAAAATAAAATTTCCAAAAGTGAGATAGGAAAAGTGACCACAAAAATAAGCAAAACTTCCGGCGTGACCAGCGCACGTATCGTTAGAACGATTGCAGCAGCCTGGAACCTGGGAAATTAGCTTATTAGGCTTTAGCTTCTTAGGTGACATGAAGTTTTTTTATCTGGAATTTTCTAAAAAGCTAAAAAGCTAATGCCTAAAAAGCTGTTCGATTGGACAAGGAGTGAAATTTATGCTATACTTGAGTGGTAATAGAGGACGGGTGCAAAACCTCGCCCTCTTTCTTTATAATAAATGAAAATCCATGCCAACAAAACAAAATAAAAAAGAAACAAAGAGCGATGACTGGAAGAGTTTAGTTCAGGGCTTTGTGGGTAATATGCTTGAACAGTTGAGCGAAAATGTGACAACTAGAGTTCACGCTTGGACAAAGCAAATGAAGCGCAGGGCAGTTGGGGGAGTTGTGATGCTACTCGGAGCAACATATTTTCTAACTGGCTTGTCTGATTATACTGGTAGTTTTTTTGGAGAAAATTTCCCCGGGTTTGGATATTTACTTGTTGGAGCGTTGGCATTATTGATAGGATATTTTGTTAGTCGAAAATAGTATTGGCTACAAACCTATAAAAATTGTTAGTTAATTAATTTTAATAACCCCAGTTAAATAATATGGAGTACCATAATTTAACGGGGCAAGAAAAATATGAACAAGAAACAAATCAAGAAGGTCGTGAAAAAAAATGTGGAAAAGGTTAAAGTGCAGGCCAAATCTGCTAGTGCTGATTTGGAGAAACTTGCTATGAAGGAATATGGCAAGATCAAAAAACAAATGGATACTACTTCCAAAAAAGTTGAATCCTATGTGAAAAGGAATCCAGAAAAAGCAGCAGCAATTTCTGCTGGAATTGGTATGGCCCTTGGAGCAGTTGCCGGACTTATTGCTGGAAGCAATATGGATGGAAAAAAGAAGAAGAAATAGTAAACAGATTCTTAGGCTTTAGCTTCTTAGCTTATTAAGAAATACAAATTCCGCTCTTTTGAGCGGTTTTTGTTTGTGTATAAAATTTTTATATACCAAAACTATGCGGTCGTCGAGTTTTGGTATATATTGGAAACCTAAGAAGCTAATGCCAAAAAAGCTAAAACCTGTTCTATTGACACTTTTTCGTATCTGTGTTAACTTACTTGTACATTCTAGCTTTAGGAAAGAACTTCTACTTTTTGCATTGTTTTTGGGTGAAAACAGCGCACAAACTTTTTGTCAAATTAAAGTGTTAAAATGCTTTAAAATGGCACTTTTTGTCAAAGGATAAATGACTAAAAACATACAACTTAATTAAATAGTCTTAACCAAAAACTCGCTACGAGCTTTTCGTTTTTGCGTCGAAAAGAACTAGTGAGAGTTGTTTTTATGGTAAAAGAGAAGAAAGCCCTAAAGGTGAAGGAGACGTATGCGTCTACCTCATCCCTGTCTAAAAGAAAGTTTTTCAAAAAGCAGTTGATGGTGTCGCTGCCTAATCTGATTGAAGCTCAGATCGACGCGTATCAGTGGTTTTTGGATAGAGGTCTTCGGGAATTGTTCGATGAAATCAACCCAATTAGTGATTTCACTGGAAAAGATTTAGAGCTTTCGCTCACTGATTATTATTTGGACGAGCCAAAAACAGATGAGCTTACTGCCAAGAACAAAAATGTTTCATATGAAGCGCCTCTTCGAGCGAAGGCGCGTTTAACGATAAAGAAAACTGGCGAAATCAAGGAACAAGAAATTTATCTTGGAGATTTTCCAGTGATGACTCCTCGTGGAACTTTCATTATTAATGGAGTAGAACGCGTGGTTGTTTCTCAGTTGATCAGATCTTCTGGAGTTTTCTTTACGATGGAATATTCAAAAGGAAAGAAATTATTTGGAGCAAAATTAATTCCAAATCGTGGAGCATGGCTGGAAATTGATACTGATTTGTCTGGTGTTTTGAACGTGAGAATCGATCGCAAACGAAAAATTCCAGTAACTGCACTTCTTCGAGCTTTTGGAATGGAAAAAAATGAAGAAATTCTTAAAGCGTTTGATGGCTTTGATAAAGGTGAAGTGAAATTCATTGAAGAATCACTTGCAAAAGACATTACTAAAAGTCAGGCTGAAGGATACAAAGAAATTTATAAAAGAATTCGTCCAGGAGATTTGGCAACAGCTGAAAATGCTAAACAACTTGTTAATGGCATGTTTTTCAATTTTGAAAAATATGATTTCGGCAGCGTTGGACGTTATCGTTTGAACCAACGTTTGAATATCAATCTTGAAGACAAGGAGGAAAACAGAATTTTGTTGGTTTCTGATTTGCTTTTGATTATCAATGAAATTATTCGTTTGAATAATGATCCACACGCAATCGCTGATGATATTGATCATCTTGGAAACAGACGTGTAAGAGGTGTTGGGGAATTGGTACAAAACAAACTTCGCATCGGTATGGCTCGAATGGCTCGCAACATCAAGGACAGAATGAGTACTTGCGACATTGAAACAGTTGTTCCAGGACAATTGATTAATTCTCGTCCAGTGGCTGCTGCGATTAAAGAATTCTTCTCAAGTTCACAACTTTCTCAATTTATGGATCAAGTAAATCCATTGGCTGAGCTTGAACACAAAAGACGTTTGTCAGCGATGGGACCAGGAGGGCTCACACGAGAACGAGCTGGCTTTGAAGTTCGAGATGTGCATCATTCACATTATGGACGTATTTGTCCTATTGAAACTCCTGAAGGTCCAAACATCGGATTGGTGGGACATATGGCTTCATATGCTCGTATTAATGATTTTGGATTTTTGGAAACACCGTATATTAAACTTCAAAAAGAAGTTCCAAACACGGTGGAAGCTTTGCTTAATCGAGTTTTAAATGAAGATGTAGCTGGTGGAAAAGTTGGAGAATATATTACTGAAGAATTAGCCAAGAAAATTGCGAAAACTTCTGCTAAGATTATTCAAATCAAACCTTACATTTCTGATGAAATTGAATATGTTAATGCAACCGTTGAAGATCGCTGCGTGATTACACATGCTCGTGTGAACACTGATGAACATCGCAATATTGTTGATGCAACAGTGGAAGCTCGCGTGAAAGGACATCCTGAAATGATTGAAACTGAAAAACTTGATTATATCGATGTTAGTGCTAAACAATGTATCTCAGTTGCAACTTCACTTATTCCATTTTTGGAACACGATGATGCTAACCGAGCCTTGATGGGTTCAAACATGCAACGACAGGCTGTACCTTGTATCGTACCGCAAGCTCCTTTTGTGGGAACAGGCATCGAAGACAAGGCTGCTGCTGATTCCGGACAGGTTGTTCTTGCTCTTGGTGATGGAGAAGTGGTGGAAGTTGATGGAGCGCACATTACTGTCAAAGAAAATGCACCAATCGGAGCAAAGAAAGATAATTTCAAACGAGAATATAGACTGCAAAGTTTCCAAAAATCAAATGCTTTCACTTCAATGAGCCAACTTCCACGAGTGGAAAAAGGACAGATTGTGAAAAAAGGTGATCTTTTGGCTGACGGCGCCGCAACAGAAAATGGAGAATTAGCACTTGGACAAAATCCATTGGTAGCCTTTATTCCATGGGACGGATATAACTTTGAAGATGCTATCATCCTTTCAGAAAGACTTTTGAAAGAAGATTGGTACAGTTCGATTCATATTGAAGATTTTTCAATCGACGTGCGCGACACAAAGCTTGGGCCGGAGGTTGTGACTCGTGATATCCCAAATATTGGAGAAGAAAGATTGAAGAATTTAGATGAAACAGGAATCATCCGTATCGGAGCAGAAGTTTCTTCAGGAGATATTCTTTGTGGAAAAATCACACCGAAGGGAGAAGGAGATTTGACTCCAGAAGAAAGATTGCTGCGAGCTATTTTTGGTGAGAAATCTAAGGATGTTAAAGATTCATCATTGTATCTTCCTCATGGAGAACATGGAAAAGTTGTTGATATTAAAATTCTTTCACGAGAACAAGGAGACAAACTTTCAACTGGTGTGATCAAGCAAATTCAAGTTTCTGTTGCACAACTTCGCAAAGTTTCAGTGGGAGACAAGTTGGCTGGACGACATGGAAACAAAGGTGTGATTTCACGCATTGCTCCTGTTGAGGATATGCCATATCTTCCAGATGGAACTCCAATCGATGTAATCCTAAATCCATTGGGAGTTATCTCTCGTATGAATATTGGACAGATTTTGGAAACACATCTTGGATGGGCAGCACTTAAACTTGGATATAAAGCTGCAACTCCTGCGCTTGATGGAATCACGGAAGAAGACATCAAGGGAGAACTTAGAACTGCTGGACTTCCAGAAAGCGGAAAGATTCGTTTGATTGATGGAAAGACTGGTGAGCCATTTGATAATGAGACCACTGTTGGTGTTATGTATATTATGAAACTGAACCATTTGGTTGAAGACAAATTGCATATGCGTTCAATAGGACCGTACTCACTTATTACTCAGCAACCGCTTGGAGGTAAGGCTCAGTTTGGAGGACAGCGCTTTGGAGAAATGGAAGTATGGGCGCTCGAAGGATATGGCGCAGCATACACATTGCAAGAAATGCTCACAATTAAATCAGATGACGTACTCGGAAGATCAAAAGCATATGAATCAATTATTAAGGGCGAAAAAATAAAGAGCCCGAACATTCCCGCATCATTCCACGTGCTTGTAAATGAGCTCAAAGGATTATGTTTGGATGTTGAACTTGTTGATTCCAAGCTTAAGGAAGATGATCATGACGATGAAATCGGTGGATATGATAAACCGGAAGAGGACGTTGATCAAATTTAAGAATTTCCAAGAAATTCTTGGAATTGGTTCGCTCGCACGGAATTAAAATAAATTTTATCCCGCTGCTCGCTGCCAATTATAATTAACTTTAGTAATAAACTTCTTATAAAAAAACAATATGGAAAATATTACCAAGGTGAGCGATTTCAATAGCGTCCGACTTCGACTAGCAAGTCCTGATGCGATCATGAATTGGTCTCACGGTGAAATAACAAAACCTGAAACAATAAATTATCGAACCCAACGTTACGAAAAAGATGGTTTGTTCTGTGAAAAAATATTTGGACCATCGAAAGATTGGGAGTGTTATTGTGGAAAATATAAACGAATTAGATATAAGGGAATCGTGTGCGACAAATGCGGAGTCGAAGTGACTCGCTCAATCGTGCGAAGAGAAAGAATGGGTCACATCAAATTGGCTGTGCCTGTTTCCCACATTTGGTTTTTGCGAGGTGTGCCTTCAAAAATTGGCTCAGCTCTTGGACTTGGCGTGCAGGACTTGGAAAAAGTTATCTATTTTTCAGCCTACATCATTAAGGAGGTTAATGAAGAAGTTCGCGACCGTGTGGTTGATCAATTGGAGCAGGAATACAAAATGAAGCAAAAGGAAATCAAGGGTGGAAAAACTGAAAATGAACGAAGTGCAGAAACAATGTTAGATGAACTTCGCGAACAATACAAAGGTGTTAAGGATGATTTGAAAAACCTTAAACCAATGCAGATTCTTTCAGAACTTGAATATTTCAATCTTTCTTCAAGATTCGGGCAGGTTTTTTCTGCCGGAATTGGAGCTGAAGCAGTTCGCGCAGTGCTTGAATCAATGGATATCGAAAAGATGATCAAGCATGTGAAGAAGGAATTGGAAAATGAAGATACTGCTGACAAGAAAAAACTTTTCAAGAGAATGAAATTGTTCCAAGGTTTCAAAAAAGCTGGGCTTAAGCTTGAATGGATGCTTCCAACAGCTATCCCAGTTATTCCACCAGATTTGCGACCAATGGTTGCTCTTGATGGAGGACGTTTTGCAACTTCAGATTTGAACGATCTTTATCGTCGTATTATTAACAGGAATAATCGTTTGAAAAAATTGATTGATCTTGGAGCTCCTGAAGTTATCACTCGAAATGAAAAAAGAATGCTTCAGGAAGCAGTGGATGCACTTTTCGACAACTCTGCTCGCAAAGGACAATCATCAGTGGCTGCTTCAACTGGACAACGAAGACCGCTTCGTTCATTGGCTGATGCGCTTAAGGGAAAGCAAGGACGTTTCCGACAAAACTTGCTTGGAAAACGTGTGGATTATTCTGGACGATCTGTGATCGTGGTTGGACCGCAGCTTAAACTTCATCAAGCAGGTTTGCCGAAGAAGATGGCTTTGGAACTTTTCAAACCGTTTATCATCAACAAGCTTATTGAAAAAGAATTTGCGCATAATGTTAGAACTGCTGGACGAATGGTTGATGCTGAAGCTGAAGAAGCATATGAAATTTTGGATGAAATCATCGAGCATCACTATGTGCTCCTAAACCGTGCGCCGACTTTGCATCGTTTGTCTATTCAAGCTTTTCAACCAGTATTGATCGAAGGAAAAGCCATCCAGGTTCATCCTATGGTTTGTGCCGCTTTCAATGCTGACTTCGATGGAGACCAAATGGCTGTGCATGTTCCTTTGACCGATCAAGCTCGCGATGAAAGTGCAAACATTATGCTTTCTTCTAAAAACCTTTTGAAACCTGCTTCTGGAGAACCAATCGCAGTGCCTTCTAAAGATATTGTGCTTGGAATTTATTTCATTACACATATAAAAGCTGGCGTGAAAGGCGAGGGAAAGATTTTTGCTACTGAGGAAGAAGCACTGTTGGCATATCAACTTGGATATATTGCAGTTAATGCAAAAATTAAAGTTGATGTTGAAGGAACAATTCTTGAAACATCAGCTGGACGCATTATGCTTAATGATATTTTGCCAGTTGAACTTCGTTTCATTAATGAAGAAATGACGCAAAAAGAAATTAAGCAATTGGTGGCCAAAATGCTACGAATGAAAGGACAAGAAGAAACAGCTGCTTTTATCGATCGCATCAAATCACTTGGATTCAAAATGGCTGGACGCTCTGGTATTTCTTGGGGAATGGATGATCTTAAACAATCACCAGTGAAAAAGGAAGCGATGATCAAAGCTGAAGCAGAAGTTTCAACCATCAATCAACAATATGCAATGGGACTTTTGACTGAAGAAGAAAGAAAGAATCGTGTTATTGAAATTTGGAACCGAACCAAGAATTTAATTGCTGACGCAGTGAAAGCTTCACTTGATAAGGAAGGAACAGTATACACCTTGGTTCATTCAAAAGCTCGAGGATCTGAATCAGTAGTGGTACAGATGATGGGTATGAAAGGACTTGTGGCTGGACCGACTGGAGAAACGATTGAATTGCCTGTAAAAAGCTCCTTTAAAGAAGGTTTCAATGTTTTGGAATATTTCATTTCAACTCATGGAGCTCGAAAAGGTATGGCTGACACAGCTCTTCGAACTGCAACTGCTGGATATCTTACTCGTCGTCTCGTGGATGTGTCTCAAGACATTATCGTGCGTGAAGAAGATTGTGGAGACACTGAGGGCGCATTTATTTATCGAGCTGATTCTGATCGTATCGGGCAAAGTTTTGCAGTGCGAGTGGAAGGACGATATCTTGCCGAAGATGTTATTGATCCAGCAACGAAAAAAGTTATCATCAAAAAAGGAGTGTTGGCAACCAAGGAAGATGGTCAAGTAGTGGAAGCCGCTGGAATTTCTGAGGTTAAAATTCGCAACGTTGTTACTTGCAAGAGTAAGCGAGGAATTTGTCGACATTGTTACGGAATCGATCTTGGTCGCAGCAACTTGGTTGCAATCGGTCAGGCTGTCGGTATCGTCGCTGCTCAAGCCATTGGTGAACCAGGAACACAGCTAACGATGCGTACTTTCCATACTGGAGGTGTTGCGGGTGGATCTGACATCACACAAGGACTTCCACGTGTTGAAGAAATTTTCGAATGTCGCCCACCGAAGGGAGAAGCGATGATTTCAGAAGTTGATGGAAAAATTATTGACGTGATAAGTGAGAGCAAAAAAACAGTTACTGTTAAGATTGAAACGACTGAAGGCGAAGTGGTTGAATACCAAGTTCCAGCTGAATCAACACTGGTTGTTTCCAAGGGACAACTCATTGGCAAAGGAACACAATTTAATGAAGGTCACATTGATCTTAAAAAATTGTTTGAAACAATGGGGCAGGAAGCAATTCAACGCTATGTTATTCAAGAAATTCAGGAAATTTATGCTGCGCAAGGTGAAGCGATTAGTGATAAGCACGTTGAAGTTATCATTCGTCAAATGCTTTCTCGTGTGAAAGTTATCAGCGCGGGAGACACCGATCTTTTGCCAGGGGACATCGTTGAAAAAGATCAATTTGAAGAATCCAATAATGAAGCGATTGCTGCCAAGGAAGAAATTGCTGTTGGCGAACAACTTATTATGGGAATCACAAAAGTTGCTCTTTCAACCGAATCATTCCTTTCAGCTGCATCCTTTCAAGAAACTGCTCGCGTTTTGATTAACGCTGCAGTAACTGGAAAAGATGATCGTTTGCGAGGACTTAAGGAAAATGTTATTATCGGACGCTTGATTCCTGCAGGAACAGGATACCGCAAATAGGTATTAGGTTCTAGGGATTAGGTTTTAGGATATACAATACAAATCTTCTTGTCATTCCCGCGTAGGCGGGAATCCAGGACCTTAGCACAACTTTGCTCAGTATAGAGCAGTATGGAAAACATCAAACGTCTCACGAAAGTGAGGCGTTTTTTGTTGTCAAAATTTGCCATATTTGAGCCAAATTTAGGACTTATCCACAGTGATGTCTTGCAGTGATAAAGTATCAGTGATAGAATAGCATTAACGAAGTAAGAAAGTTCATAAAGTTATAAAATAAGATATAAAATCCTAAGGTACCAATTTGGCACCTTAAGTCACGGAAGAAGCAATAGGTTTTAAGAATAGAAAAAAATAATTAATTTTTTAAAAAGATATAGTGTTTGCATCGTTCTTTATGAACTTTATGAACCTTATAACTTTATAAACTAATCTATGCAATTAACAGCGAAACAAAAAAACATTCTTGAATCAATTCGAGAACTCACAATGCAAAAAGGAGAAAAACCAACCAGCTATCGTGTTTGCAAACATCTTGTTTCTCAAGGTGCAAAGGAGAGTATGAAATCAGTGATGCAAGTAATTGAATCACTCGAAAAAAAGGAACTCATTACTCGCGATGATAAAAAGAAGATTTATCTTGTTGAGAATGATAGTTACGGAGATGCTCAAAATGTTATGTCGATTCCACTTTATGGTTTGGCATCTTGCGGAGAAGCCCTGGCATATGCTGATGACAACAGTACTGATGATTTTTTGCAACTATCTCGCAGTCTTTTTCACAGAGCTGAGCCAGAAAAACTTTTTGCAGTCAAAGCACTTGGAGACTCGATGAATAAAGAGGGAATCGGCGATGGAGATTATGTTATTTTTGAAAAAGCGGAAGGTCAAAATGATTTTGAAGGAAAGATTGTGGTGGCAGTAATTAATGGTATGGCCACAATAAAGCGATACAAAAATATGGGCAAAGGCATAATCGGACTTTTTCCACATTCTACGAACGAAACACATCATCCGATTTATTTGTCAGAAGTTGATGTTATTTTTGTGGCTGGAATTTTCAAAAAAGTTTTGCCAGTGAAATTTATAAGCCTATAAACATAAAATTTTAAATTTGAAATTTTAAATTTGAAATCAAATCCAAATGTTTAAATGTTTTAAAATTTAATATATTTTAAAATTAAAAATTAAAAATTGTTTCCGATATGAACATCATAACCACAATTGAATATTTGGCTGCAATGATGGTTGGTTTTTACTTGATCGGACTACTTATGGTGTGGATTTATGAATTCAAGCGAAATGCTATTTATAAGAAAATGCAAGAGAAAGCCAAGAATCTTGAGCAGATGCATTTGAGTATGGCAGTTACGCATGCTAAAGCATATAAAATTATGCAAGATTATCGACGCGACAGCTCAGCGGCTGAAAGAGTGCAGCAATTTATTCTCGAAAATGTGTTGTTAATAAGGAGAAGTACTTTGAAAAGTGAATAATGCGATAATATAGAAACAAATAGGGAAATGTGCTAAAATTAAAGCATATTAATTTTATCTAATTTTGGCTATGGGAAGAAGAAAAAAACAACAAGAAGATGTCGAAAATGAGGAAATAAAGCCTATTATTCATGGAGATGCAAAACGTAGCTTGGTAGCAATATTTTTATTTGTTCTGGCTGTGTTGTTTGTGTTGGGATTCTTGGCGGATGCAAAGATCGTGGGCTCTGGCTGGCTATTGGATTTTTTGAATTTGGTTGTTGGTTGGATGTTTGGAGTTGGAAAATATATCTCTCCAATTGTGCTAATTATTGCCGGAATAATATTGCTTTTTCGAAAAGAGACATTGTTTTATGTTTCAAAGCTCATTGGACTTTTTATCGCATTTGCTAGTGTTTTAGGACTTATTCATATTTTAGCCTATGATGCTGACAAAATGCTGGAAGTTGCTAAGCTTGGAGAAGGCGGTGGTTTTCTGGGATATATTTTTGCGTTTCTTTTGTTGAAACTTGCTGGAATTATTGGCGGGAGTGTGATCTTGATAGCGCTGTTGCTTATGGGTGTTATCGTGGCTTTCAATTTTTCTTTGGTAACCTTGATTAAGAAATTTTTTCACAAAAAAATTGCTCAAGATGAAACTGAAAAAGAAGAGATGGAAGAAGAGCAGCAAGAAGAAGATCTTGAGGAAGTTTTGGAAGATCCAATTGTTGAAGTTGAAAAACAAACTGATCTTGAGGAAACAGAATTTGTGCAGGATCCCAATGAAAATGAGGAAATGGATAGTCGTATGAATAATGTTCTCAAAAAGGCTGCAGCTTGGATGCCTAAAGGAAAAGATAGGGCAAAAAAAGAGCAGTCAATCGTAGATTGGGAATTGCCACCGGTTAGTTTGCTTGATAGCGTGATCGAGAAAGCTCAAGGCGGAGATGTGCAAAAAAATGCCAAAATAATTCAAGATACGCTTAAGAATTTTGGAATCGAAGTTGAATTAGGTGAGATTAAAACTGGACCAACTGTTACTCAATACAGTTTCCGTCCTGCGGTTGGTGTGAAGTTAAGCAGAATCACTGCGCTTAGTAGCGATCTTGCACTTCGCTTGGCTGCACGTCAAGTTCGAATTGAAGCTCCAATCCCTGGAAAATCATTGGTTGGAATCGAAGTTCCTAACAAAGCAAATGCAACAATAAGATTGCCGGAACTTCTTTCAGCTTTGGAATTTGAAAATAGAAAATCAAATTTGCTTTTGGCTTTAGGAAAAGATGTGAGCGGAAATTACATTTTTGGCGATTTGAAAAAAATGCCACATTTGTTAATTGCCGGTTCAACTGGTAGTGGAAAAAGTGTCTGCGTGAACACACTTTTGCTTTCAATGTTATATCAAAATTCTCCAGAAGAATTGAAACTAATTTTGGTTGATCCAAAAAGAGTTGAACTTACTCCATATAATGGAATTCCACATTTACTTACAGATGTGATCGTGGAAAATGGAAAAGTTTTGAGCGCACTAAAATGGGCGATTGGAGAAATGGAAAGGCGGTATAAATTATTGCAAAGTGTTGGTTCAAAAGACATTGCTTCTTTTAACAAAAAATCTGAAAGCGGAGAAATGTTAAAGAAAGTAAACACTGAAACTGGCGAAATTACCGAAGAAGCATTTGATAAGATCCCATTCATCGTTATTGTGATTGATGAGTTGGCAGACCTTATGGCATCGCATGGTAAGGAAGTTGAGGGTGCAATTATTCGCTTGGCTCAAATGGCTCGTGCAGTGGGTATCCATCTTATTCTCAGCACTCAAAAACCGATTGTTACTGTTATCACAAGTTTAATCAAATCAAACATTCCAACACGCGTTGCTTTTCGTGTGCCATCGTTAATGGACTCGCGCACAATTCTTGATGCTAGTGGAGCAGAAAAATTACTAGGAAATGGCGATATGTTATTTTCTGCAGCTGAAGCAGTGGATTTGCGAAGAGTGCAAGGAGTGTTTGTTTCTGAAGAGGAAGTGAAGAGAGTTGTTGATTTTATCAAAAAGCAAAAATTTGAAAAAATTGAAGATGATCTTGAAGATGAAATTGTTTCAACTGAAACCAAGCCGGAAGGTAATCGCAATGGCGAAGCCAAAACCGTGCAATATGCTGACAAAATAGACTTCGATTCAATTGAGGCAGATGAAAATGAAGATTCTCTTTATGATGAAGCCAAGAAAATCGTAATTCAATCAGGCAAAGCATCATCATCTCTTTTGCAGCGCAGACTTCGCATCGGATATTCCAGAGCAGCTCGGCTTATTGATATTTTGGAAGAGCGTGGTATCGTTGGCGAAGCGGATGGGGCAAAACCCAGAGAAATACTTGTCGCTGCTGGTCAGCCAGAATATGAAGACTCAATGACAGATCAAGTAGCAAGAGATAAATGGCAAATGTAAAACAGTTATAAAGTTCATAAAGTTATAAAGTTCATAGAGTAAAATACAAAAATGCTTTACGAACCTTACGAACCTTACGAACCTTACGAACTTGTAACTTCTGATGGTTCGATTTACTACCAAAAAAATAGATTCTTTGACGCTTGGTGAGCGAATGAAGAAGCTTAGGGATGAGCGAAGATTAAGCTTAAGTGAAATATCTAAAAGCACCAAGATCCAAACAAAATATTTGGAATATCTTGAAGATGGTGTGTATATGAAGCTTCCTGCTGATGTATATGTCAAAGGCTTTCTCAGAAGCTACGCTATTTTTATGGGTCTTAACGAATTGGCCTTGATTAAACAATTTGAAAGAGAAAAGGGAATTCATAAAAACATTAAAAAGGTTGTTGAAAATGACGGGACATCACTGCCATTGGGTTTTTCAAGTCTTGTGATCACACCGAAAATGATAATTGTCAGCGCGATTTTACTAGTTGTTGTTTCAAGTTTTATTTATCTGTACATAGAGGTAAATAATTTTGTCTCAAAGCCGCGTCTGAATGTCATTAAGCCCGCTGATGGCTCCACGGTAATTGGAAGTTCAACACATGTGACAGGTGTGGCTGAGAAGGGAGCTTTGATTTTTATTAACGAGCAACCAGTTTTGGTTAATGAAAAGGGAGAATTTAGCGAGGATGTGGGTTTAAAACCAGGTTTAAATGTGATCAATGTTAAGGCTAGGAGTAAATTCAACAAAGAGGACGTTAAATCTGTTTCAGTAAATGCTGATTTTCAAAGTGTCGTTAATGAACAAGTAAATTCTGAAGAGGTAAATCAAATTGACCAAGCAGCATCTATTAATCCAATTTCATTGGAAATATATGTAAGTCCAAATCCAACTTGGATGTCAATTGAGGCTGATGGCAATTTGGTTTATAGTGGAGTTTTACTGCCAGAGTCTGTGCAAACTTTCAACGCTAATGAAAAAATCAGTGTAACCTCTGGAAAAGGCAATGAAACTTTTGTAAAAATAAATGGAAAAGACCTTGGAATATTGAGCAGTGATAATGGTGTCGTCAGAGACATCGTGTATGACGCAAATGGTAAAATAGAAGAGAAAAAATAACCGGTGGTAAGTATAAATAAAAATTAAAATAATTTTATTGGCTGAATAGCTAAAAACCTGCCTGCCGGCAGGCAGGGCTAAAGCCTAAAAAGCTAATTATATGGCATACGCTGCAAAAGAAAAAAAACCAGCCAAGGAGGCGGTTGAAGAAATAAAAAATGCAGGAAAAAAAGAGATTGATAAATTGGTGGATGATATGCAGGAAAAGTTTGGAGAGGGGATGTTGATGAAATTGGGAGATGTGAAAAGAGTTGATATCGAAGCTATTCCTACAGGTTCAATATCTTTGGATATCGCAACTGGAATTGGTGGGATGCCACGAGGAAGAATAGTGGAAATCTATGGACCAGAGTCTTCCGGAAAAACCACATTGACCCTGCACGTTGTGGCTAATGCTCAAAAACAAGGTGGAACAGCTGCTTTTGTGGATGCGGAACATGCCCTTGATCCAGAATATGCCAAGAAGATTGGAGTGGATATTAAGAACTTGTTGGTTTCGCAGCCAGACAATGGAGAACAAGCCTTGGACATTGTTGAATCTTTAGTACGCTCAGGCGTGGTGGATGTTGTGGTTGTTGACTCGGTGGCCGCGCTTGTGCCAAAGGCTGAAATTGAAGGAGAGATGGGAGACCAGCACGTGGGAAGACAAGCACGTCTGATGTCTCAAGCTCTTAGGAAATTGACTGCAATTATTGCACGCTCAAACACAACAGTAATTTTCATCAATCAGATTCGTATGAAAATTGGTGTGATGTTTGGTAATCCGGAAACAACAACTGGCGGACAAGCACTCAAATTTTATTCTTCAGTTCGCGTGGAAGTTCGTCGTGCTGCTCAGATTAAAAAAGGCGAGGATGTTGTTGGAAATCGTGTGAAAGTTAAAATTGTGAAAAATAAAGTTGCGCCACCATTTAAAACTGCAGAATTTGATATTATGTATAACGAAGGAATTTCAATGGCGGGAGATTTGCTTGATGCTGGTGTGAAATTTGAGGTAGTTAAAAAATCTGGCAACTCACTTTCTTATGGCGACATCAAACTTGGTGCAGGTCGCGAAAGTGCCAAAGCATTTCTGCGAGAAGATAAAAAAACTGCTGACAAAATTTTCAAGGAAATTGCAGAGAAAGCTAAAGTAGTAGCGTTATAACTTTAAAGACCCGTTGACAAAAGTCCATTTTGGGTGTATAATGGATTTATGAAGATAAAAAACGGGTGTCAAAGCCCGTTTTTTCTTTAATTTAATTAAATTTTGCTCGGGGGAGCAACAAAAACAAAAATGGAAAAAACCCACAAATGCGTACATTGCGCAAAAAGACACAAGGACGAAACACAAAATGAAGAATTTAACTTTGCAGTGCTAATCGCACTAGTTCCACTTATGGTCTTTACCTTATTTGGACAAATCGGACTCTTCTAAAAATTGAATAAATACACAACATAAAAACCATCCGCGAGGATGGTTTTTATGTTATGTATTCTCTAAAAGCTAATTTCCTAATTTCCTAATTCCTAATTCCTATGCCCTAGACACGTATTGTCCTTTTTCAGTATTCACAATAATCTTGTCTCCTTCGTTGACGAAAAGAGGAGTTGTAACTTTGAGGCCTGTTTCGAGGGTTACAACTTTGTCTCCGCCTGAAGATGTGTCGCCCTTAGTTCCTGGTGGAGCTTCGGTAACGACGAGAGTAACCTTGATTGGCAACTCTATGTTAACGGGGATCTCATTGAAGTTAAGTACGCTTACCTCAGTTCCTTCAAGTAAATATAAATATGCATCGCCAATAACATCTTTGGCCAATGAAAATTGGTCATAGGTATTCATATCCATAAAAACGAAACCATCTTGCTCAGCATAAAGATATTGAGCTTTGGATTTTGACATATCAGCTTCGTCAGCCTTGTCTGATCCGTTGAAGGTTTTTTCTAGTACGCTTCCATTAAGAAGGTTTTTCAACTTTGTTCGAAGCACTGCTCCTGCGCGTCCCGTCTTGGAATGCTCAGCAGACAGCACAACATATGGAGAACCTTCCCAAAGAATATTTTTTCCTGCTTTGATATCACTTATTCCTAACATGGGTTAGTTGTAAAGTTTGTAAGGTTCATAAGGTTTATAAAGAAAATGCAAATGCAAATCCAAGATACTTTAAGAACTTTATAACTTTAAGAACTTTAAGAACTTAATTTCTATTTAACAACGAAAGGTGCTAATGCCATCACGCGAGCGCGCTTAATTGCTTGAGCGAGTGTTCGCTGATGTTTTGTGCAAATCCCGTGTCTTTTTGGTGGGTAAATTTTTCCTTGTGAGTTCATAAATCTGCGAATCAGGTAAGCATCTTTGTAGTCGATCTTATCCATTTTTTCATCACAGAAATAACATTGTTTTCTTTCCATATTGGGGTAAATAATTTTTAATTCTTAATTTTTAATTCTTAATTTTTAATTTTGAATCAATTTCTAATTCTTAATGATTTAATGTTTCAAACATTCTGTCATTCTGATTTTATTCGAAATTCGAAATTCAAAATTCGTAATTATTTTTAAATTTATTGAAAATAAATTTAAAAAGGTACGTCTTCAAGTCTTACTTCGTCTTGTTCTTCATCAAGGTTAATGGTTGGAATTTCTTCAGCCATAGGTGCTTGTTGTTGAACAGTTGGACGAGGTGCCATGGCTGCTGCTCCCATTGCCATTGGTGCTGGTCTTGGTCCTGCTGATCCTTGTGCGCGCTGTCCCATTTGCATATTTTCAGCCACGATGTCAGTTGTTTTTCTTTCAACTCCGTCTTTACCTGTGTAAGAACGAGTTTCTAATCTTCCTTCAAAGTATGCTTCTTGTCCTTTGGTTAGATATTGTCCAGCTATTTCAGCTAAACGTCCCCAAATTACAATGTTGTGAAATTCTGATTTCTCCTGCTTTTGTCCAGCTTTGTCATTCCAAGTTCTGTTAGTAGCGATACCGACTGTGGTTACGGTTTGACCAGAAGGAGTTGTTCGCAGTTCTGGATCTCTAGTTAAACGTCCAATGAGTTGAACTTTGTTTAAATTCATACTTTTGTGATACGAATTATGCGAATTAATGCTAATACACGAATTTGCGAATTGTTTTCATTCGCGTCATTTGCATATTTGCATCATACGCATGCATTAGCGTATTAGTATTTTTATTAAATATTCAATAATTCATCAAGTTGTTTGTCGATATTCTTTGATTCTTCTTTGCTTGTTTCAACTTTTTTAACTGGAGCTGCTGGAGCTGCTGGAGTTGTTGCTGTTGGACGTTGAGTTGGTCGTTGCATTGTTGGGCGAGAATTGTTGTTTCCAGGTCTTTCAGTTCGTTGCTGTGGTCGTTGAGCTGGGCGTCCAGTGTTATTTGCAGCTTCTTTTGCTTTTCGGCGATCCTTTGCACCAAGGTCTGGAAGATCTTGAGTTTTTACAATCAAAAAACGTAGCACATCAACATTTAAATTCAATTTATTTGTGATAGCTTGGATTCCAAATTCTTTTTCTCCATTTGCTTCATCTGCCCAAAAATCAATTTCAGGAAGTTCAAAGCGACGGGTGATGTAAGTTCCTTTGTTCTGGTGCTTGATTTCATAAGCGAGTTTTCTTTTTTCGCTCAATTCTTCTCCGACCATTGTGGCTTTCTCCAAAGCTAGGATTGCATTAACCCCTTCTTTAATTGCAGGCAGGCTTGCTTCTTGGCGTTCGCCAATAAGGTAAAACAGTTCATACTGCATAATTTTTTTGCTTAAATTAATTATAAAAAAATCCACCAAACAAGAAAATCCTTGCTTTTAGTGGAGCATTCCAGCCTATCCACTTTTGGCTTAGTGGCGGGCTAGATTAGGACTTTCTTAGTTGTAAAGACAGTATAACAGGCATTTTAGCTTTTGGCAAGAGTAAGTCTACTCCAATGCAACATGAGCTTGAAATGAATACCCATTCTAACGCAAGATGAGCTTGAAGGGGCTAAATCTGCTAAGATATGGGGTAATTCG
>LBRD01000003.1 GCA_000991245.1 Parcubacteria group bacterium GW2011_GWC1_36_108
ATTGCCTGCTGCATCTCTGCTGTAGTTTAGCGGTGTCCAACCTACTATCGCAGGAAAGAGATGAAGTATCGTGTGTGCACCTGTTGGATCAATTTTCCAAATACAGGCTTGACCAGTAGCATCTCTCCAGAGTAAATATTTGAATTGTGCGAACGTCACACTGATCGTTTTGTTCGCCGTCACATTGGTTAATGTGTATGGCGAGGTTGGATTTGGAATTGCGACGCCGTCAACAGTGAGTGTGGCAATAGCATAGCCCGCAGCTGGGGTTATGGTAAATGTTTGGCTACCACCATAATTCACTGTAGCTGATGGAGATGGAGAAATTGTTCCTCCTGTGCCAGTTGTGGTGGTAATGGTAAAAGTGTTGGTTGCAAACGTTGCTGAAATCGTGTGGTCTGCTGTTACGTTGTTAAAAGTGTAAGAGGGCACTGCACCGACTGATGCACCGTCAACCAAAACATCTGCGATGTGATAGCCGACTGATGGAACGATGTTATATGTTTGGTTCATCGCACCATAATTGACTATCGTTGCACCTAGCGGAGAAATTGTTCCACCGGCTCCTGTTGAAGAAGCCAAGGTGTAGGTATTAACCGCAAACGTCGCAGCAATCGTATGATTGGCGATGACAGTTGGGAAGGTATAGGAAGACATTACTCCAACTGAAATTCCGTCAATCAAAACATCGGTAATGTGATTTCCAACAGCTGGTGTTATTGCGAATGTTTGGTTTGCACCATAATTCACAGTAGCTGATGGAGCTGGAGAAATTGTTCCTCCTGTACCGGCTGTGGTGGTGATAGTGAAAGTGTTGATAGTAAAAGTCGCTGAGATGGTGTGGTTTGCTAGCACATTGTTGAATGTGTAGGAAGTTACCGCACCGACAGAAACGTTATCAACTTTCACATCAAGAACACTGTAGCCAAGACTGGGAGTAATTGTGAATGTCTGGCTAGTTCCTTGATTAACGGAGACAATTCCAATAGGTGAAATTGTTCCTCCTGGGCCGAAACTTGTCGTGATCGAATACGTGGATGGTCCGACCGGCATTACGTTGTTGGTTGGATTCGAAGATAGTCCCACTCCGGCAGAATTGACTGCTGCTACGGTAAAATTGTAGGTGGCGCCATTGAGCAATCCCGTGATCGATATCGGACTTGTGGCTCTGGTGGCTGTAAGGTTTCCAGGATTTGAAGTGACGATATACGAAGTGATCGGAGTGCCGTTGTTTACTGGCGGAGAAAAACTTATCGTGGCGATAGCATTGCCTGCGGTGGCCGATACGATTGTTGGCGCTTCAGGAATCACATAAGTGTTTGGAGAAGCTACAACGAATTTCATTGGTCGCATCATATCCATTTCTTCGTGAGAGAGGATGTGACAATGCCAGACATATTCCCAGCCGAAATCAGCTAAATCGTTTGTAATTGGCGGGACTATGGCTTGACCGGTTACTGGATCCATATTAGTGAACCCCATTGTAGAACCGGCCAGCTTGGTTGTGTCCATCAATCTCATGCTGTTTGGAACAACGAATGGAACTTTGGGAGCAGTCGGCCTTAGGGCGACAATAGTGTCTTCCAATGGGCTTATTCTGACTGTTTCCTTCCAGCCAAGTTCGTTTTCATCTGGCAGCCTGATGGCTCCATCCCAACCAACCCTGTTTATCAATTGAACGTCAAACAGGTGAAAATGGATTGGATGGGTGTCGACTCCATTGTGTGTGATTTTCCAGATTTGTGTGCCATCTCCCGCGACAGGTACTCCTGGTGTTATGGAATCAACAAGGATCTCTGTTGTGGGATCTATGAAACCATATAGCACGAAGTTTTGTCTTTGGTTGACGGTGACTGGGAATTCGATTCCCATTCGGCTGCTGAGTCTGCCGTATTCAGGATCAAAAGCAGATCCCATTTCATCGTGGATGCCTTTATGATTGAGTTGAATCGTGAGATTCCCTCCAGGCACCGTGTTAAACGACAGCTGATTGTCTTGAATGCGGGCAACGCCCCAATTTGGCCAAGTAACAGGAAAAATCTTGTTGTAGGCCGTATTGTAGGCTGTTTGTCCGACTAGAATTGGATGTTGAGAGGTTTCAAAAATGCCTTGACTCGTTGGCGTTGAAGCAAACGAGGCATTAAGCGTGGCAAGATTGAATTGAGGATTAGGCGGAACTGGAGCCGGATTTACTCTGATTTGCATTACAGTGCGAATGTTTGGACCAAATCCTGCCTGCGGACCGCTATGTCCACCAGTGGCAGTTAAATCTGGCGCACCTGTGTAATAGTCATAGCGTGCGTCTAGCGCTGGAAAAGCAGCCGGAGCATCATTGTACAGAATTAGAGTTTGTCCCGCATATTGCGAGAAGTCAATGATGACGTCAGCGCGTTCTGCTGCAGCAATTAAGAGTCCGTGATCCGAAACATTACCAAAATTGAATGTCGTGGGATCTGCATTCCAAACGATCGGTTGAGACGAAATAACTACCGGTTTAGGCAAAAATCCGCTCTCGTTTCCAATTTGAATGAAATCAGGTCCCATCATGGTTGGGTCGGGAACCCCACCTTCTCGTCCGTCTATCGGCCATCTTGGAGGGAAGCCGGCAGTACTAACGGCGGGAACCATTTTCACTTCAGTTTTAGTTCGAAAATCTGAAGTTATTACTGAAGGGTCAGCTTTGTATAGTTGAAGATTCCAAAATCTGTCGTTTGAGGCGTTTAAAATCCTGAAACGATAAGATTTTGCATCCACCACGAGATAGGGAAAGACAGTGCCGTTTACCACTGCCGTGTCGAAATATGATTCTGCAGGCATTGATAAATCTGGCACACCTGGATTTTCCGGAGGCTGACAATAAATCGTCGGACTCGGAACACAGGCTGGATCATAGTAGGGATTAGCTACTGGTCCAAAAGTAATTCCTGTGGTGGGGGGCCAAAACCATGGTCCATACGGCCATCTTCCGAACGGATTAATGCCGGAGACGTCGAATGGATTTTGAGCTGGCACATAAACGTGAGGGTACCAAAGATCGCCTTGATTTGGAACAGGGGCAGTAGTGCCCGAATTCCAGGTTGGATCAGTGGTGAGAATTTTCGGAGTTGGCACTCCGGTTGTTGGATGAGGAACCAACGTGGCATCCACGAATGATTTATCCTGGATGATTAGCGGAATTTGATCTGCTGGAATGATTCCAGCATTTATCAGATATTTTTCCGCATCATCAGTGACTAAATATCCCGCAGCTTCACCAGCGTATACATTTAGTCTGGTAATGCCATAGGCATGATCGTGATAAAACATTAAACGGGAGCTTTGTTGGTTTGTGTAGTAATAGGTCTGCGCACCTGGACCGGGGTTTGGCATATCCGGTACATCAAAAACGCTGGCACCTCGAAGATAAGTCGTGTTGACACTTTCTCCTGCTGGAGCGATCCATTGATGAGGAGTGCCGTCACTAATCCAGGGAGTGTGACCGCCGTGCAGATGCAGGCTGCCTCGGTTTTGAGTGTATTTTCCGCCAGCCGGACCCAGTGGTCCAAGTCCTGCTCCCATTACTGTTGTGTCAACAGGGAGAAAAAGGTTTCCCATTCCACCTGAAGCGAGATTATTTGTGAACTTGATGCGCACGGGCCGGTCTTTCTGGGCAGAAATGATTGGACCAAGATAACGGACTGGTTCAGGAATTAAAGTGTTTAAACCTGTCGGATCAGTACCATTATTGGTTTGAACATAGCCGCGAAGAGTTGTTGCTGGAAGATTAAAGTGCATTTTTTGAGTGAACTCCACCAAAGAAATTTCATAATAGTCACTACCGGGATATGTGATTGTATCCGGAACGGCGACTGGAATGCATTGATTGAGGGTATTCTTGGTTGTACAACCAAGAGGTGCCAACGAATCAATGAATTTCTCAAGTGGTGGACTGAATGCCCAGTTGGCGATCCCGAAATAATCAGGAGTTCCGCCTGGTCCAGGTGGAGGCGCAACTGCGAAGACCGAACTTGCGGTCAATGTTAATATTAGCAAGATCGTACTTATCCAGATGGACATGATATTCTTCTTCATTTTCCGCCTCCTTTGTCGATTTTATTGTTCATCTCACGCTCTTGTTGAGCATTTTTTAGTCTGATGGCAGCTTCCTCGCGAGCCTTTCGTCCAGCACTTGTCGCCATTGATCTGTATTCACGCACATGTTGAACGCGCGGACCCAGATAAACATCGGTGCCAGATTCCTTGTTAGGGACAGGTTTGTGTATGATTTTTTGCTCGGCGCCGGCAGCAAAGCCAGACAAAACAAAAATCAATAAGATCATCGACAAATATAACGCGACCAATCTCTGTGTCTTCATAGTCCTTTCTCCTTTCGAAATTGTGCAGTTGAACTGCCATTTACATTATTGTGTCTTTTTGGACACGCCTCAGAATCTTTACACCTAGCTCCTTTCATGATTTTTAACTCATAGTTTACTATTGAGTTTTTAAAGATCTTGCTATGCAATTGTGTTTTTCAAAGAAAAGCACAGTAGTAGCATAACAGGTAATACTAAAACAAAAGATTATTTCTTGCAAGGGGTAACAAGCCAAAAAAGGGGAACTTACCGAGGACCTCAGTAGACATCCTTTTTACTTAATATTAAGCAATTCTTACATCCATTAATTAATATATGGATGTGGAGGGAATTTGAGTATCAAAAACTCGGCATTTCTTTGCTTTAGTGAAGCCATAAAATGCTTATATTGACAAAAATTATAAATATGCTATATTGGTTTACAGTTGACTGTAAACTGTAAACTTTATTAATATGAAGACTTCAGAAAAAATAAAAAAATATTTAAAAGAAAAACAGCAATCCTCCGTAAATGAATTGGTTGATTATTTGCAAATAAGCAGAATGGCTGTTTCTAAGCAACTTAGCAACCTTTTGGCGCAAGGTGAAGTTGTTAAAATTGGTAAGTCGCCAGTGGTTTTTTATATGCTCAAAGAAGAAATTATTAAGAAGAAAGGTTTGGTTGTTGTTGATAATCAAACACTAAAAATCATTGAAGAAAATTTTCTTTTCATCTCACCAACTGGAGAAAGAAAACAGGGAATGAATGGTTTTGAGTATTGGTGTGAGCGAACAAATCAGCCAATTGAAAAAACAGCAACTGAATATGTAAAAACATTGAAAAAGTACAACGCTTTCAAGAAGAATGGGATTATCGATGGAATTGAAAAATTTAATGCTACTTTTGAAAAAGTTGGATTGGATAAGATTTTTTATTTGGATTTTTATAGTATTGAGAGATTCGGAAAAACAAAGCTTGGACAATTGCTTTTGTATGCAAAGCAAAGTCAAAATAAAAAACTAATGCGTGAACTTACTGTTGATATTAAGCCAAAAATTGATACAATAATTCAAAAATATAATATTGATGGAATTGGGTTTATTCCGCCAACAGTAAAACGTGAAGTTCAACTCATGAAAGAGCTGGAAAAAAATTTACATGAGCATGTTCGCAGAGTTTCTATTGTTAAAATTAAAACTGAAATTATTGTTCCACAAAAAACTCTAACTAAATTGAGTGATCGCATCGAAAATGCAAAAAACACAATCATTGTGGACGAGCGGGCAGCATTTAAGAATATTTTATTGATTGATGATGCTGTCGGGTCTGGAGCAACACTCAATGAAACTGCTTTGCAAATAAAACAGAAGGGAATCGCAAAAAAAGTTATTGGACTCTCAATCACTGGAAGCTTTAAAGGATTTGATGTTATTAGTGAGGTATAGCTTTTGAAGTAGCTCACCGAGGACCGTCCTTGGCAGGAATGTCTCTTTTGAGTTAAAACATTACCACATCCATTAATTAATATATGGATGTGGAGGGGAATTTGAGCATCAAAAAAACTGGCATTATGCCAGTTTCTTGTTGGTTTCGTTGCGTACAGATGCGGATGTTTTTTATGCAAATTTTTCTTCCAGTTTTTTTACGCGATATTTGGTCGTGTTGTATTTAACCGTGTCAACTTTCTTGATAATTTCACCTTCAATACGGTCAATTTTATTTTCAATACTGTTCATTTTTTCTCCCAATTCCAGAAATTGATTTTGGGTCATAGTTGCTAAGTTTTCTGCAGACTGTTCAATCTTTGCCTCTAGTATCTCTATGGTGTTCTTTGCACTAGCCTCAATCTTGGCTTCTAATGCTTCGGAAGTAGATTTAATTTTAGCTTCTAGCGCTTTGGAAGTTTTCTTTGCGCTAGCTTCAATGAGCTCAGCTATGGCGCTAAGTGTGACTTCTTTGTTGATTGGATTGTTATTTTTCATCTTTTTTGTTTTCTTCAATTTTGATTAACTTTTTATCCTGCAAAAATTTTATTATCGGAACACTGCAAATAGTGCAAAGTTCAAAAGAAGCAAAAGTCTTGATATTGCTATAACTTAAATCGAGGCGTTCAGTTCCTCGTTTGATCGTTTTCTTACAAATGTCACATTTGGTTATTCTCATATGAAAAGTATAGCACTCATATTTTCGGTGTCTAGTGATATTTTTTTATTCTACTGTTCTTGGTGCGTCTAGGATGTCTTCGGTGATGCGATTGAAGCAGGATTTTTTAATGCCATCATCCTGGATTTCGTTGCAGATTTTGCCATCTCTTTTTTCAATAGCTTCTTCTTTGAAGCAATAGTCTCTTTCCAAATCTTCAAATTTGTCGCAACCGTCGGATGTTTTGGGGGTGCTGACAAGACCACAATATTGTTTGCAATATTGAATGTCTTCGGCTTCTTCAAAATCCTTGCAACCATTTTTGCAATCGGAAGACAAAATTTCCAAAAAACTGTTGTCTTCAATGATGATTGTGTCATCCAAATCTTCTTCGTCGATATCTTCGTCATCGAAATCTTCCGAATCGTCTTGGGTTTCATCTTCCTCATCTTCAAGATCGATTGCTTCGTCATCTTCAAATTCAGCTTCGCTTGTTTCGTCAAGAGATTCAGGAGTTGTTGTTTCTTCTGAAATAATTTCATTGGCCTCATTTTTTTGCTCAGCAGGAAAATAGCGAGATTTCAAAACAGGAAATGCCAAAACAGAAAGGATAATAATAGCCAGACCGAAGATGATAAGAGGGGCTTTGGGAGGAAGAGACATTGGATAATTTCAAATTAAAAATTAAAAATATCAAATAAATTAAAAACAAATTAAAAATTAAAAATATCAAATAAATTTTAAATTACTAAATTTCAATTTTGTTTTGTCTTTGTAATTATTGCTGAAAATATTAGCGTAAGTTCTTGGCATTCCCGCCATAATTCTCTAGACTCGTTACTTACTTCCGAGTCTGCAACAGCAATCATTCTGAGCCAATGCTTGGTCTCCTTGCTTTCTTTTTTGCAAATGCCTAATTTGTGGATAAAGTCTTTTCGAGATTCTGCACCGTCAGCTTCCATATAATTTGCGCCAATACTTGTTCCGCTTCTTACAATTTGACTGATCAGTGGTTTTGTTACTTCGCTTTTGGAAATACATTTAGAAAATTTAATAATTTTTTCTCCAAAAATTGCTGTACGCTCCTCCAAGTCAAATTTTATTGGTTTTTCATTTGTCATTTTTTTGGACTTTTATTTGAAATTTGATATTTGAAATTTGATATTCTAATACTAGTATTCTTTGACGATGTTTATACCGGAATAGTAGTAGCTGAGGATGCGGGTCCATTGCCAAGAGTGGTCACTGGCAAGAACTCTGGCTCCATTGGCTGAAAGTCCAACCATATGATTGCCAGCGCTAGGATTGGAGATTGCTCCATATGGATCTGCTACTGATTGCAGATATGGATGATTTGAAAGTCCCCAAGCTTCTTCGGCACTTTTTGTTCGACCGTCAGTGTTGCTGCAATATGCACCCAAAACAATGTCGCTGCCATATTTCATTATAATCCCGTTGGTTTTTTGCGCTGCATCTGGAATAAAAGAATGTGTCAGTTCATAATCATATCCGTTGTAAATTTGATTAACAGGACTGGCAATCAAATCGAAACCAGCCATATCCCATTTGGTGGCATATTCAACCCACCAACGAGCATATGAGCGAGCGGCGACCATCATTGTTTTTGCCAAATGCTCAATTCCACCGGTACTCATTTCTCCATAGCCCCAAAGGTATAATTCCAAAGGCAATTCGTTGATTACCCAAACTCTGCGGCAAGCATTTTCCGGATCCCAAGCTGGGAAAGTTGCATCTTGATACAAACTGCAATTTGCATTTCCATCATTTGGAAGATTAGGATCAAGACTGTGCTGAATTTTAATCTTGCCTCTATATTGATCATATCCTGATCCTGAATCGCCATCATAAAGAAGTGGCCTGTTAACATCAAAAATCATATCCGAATTGTTTCCGTCAACTGCATCAAAACAAATTTTATCCCCAACATTAGCGTTGGCCAAAATCAAAGGATCTGAATTGTATGCATTTAAAACTCCATCTCCTGCATATGAAACTCTGACATTTTGTCCAATTGCAATTGAAGGAGCAACAACGGTTGCTGCGCAATTTGTCACGCGGAAAGCCTTGTTGGCTGTTATTTTGAACGGATTGGCAGCAAGATCGATGGTATTTGAACTCCAAAGTCCGACTTTGATTTCTGGTCCTCGGTTGGTAGTAACATTATCAATGTCAGCCATAAAAACTTTGTATCGATTGTATCCGTCTTTGTATGCACTTGAGCCATAATTTTTGTAATTGTCATATTCCTTCTTGTCATATTTTTTGTATTTGGAATATTTTTTCACAGGCACGTATTTTTCCTTGTAAGTTTTGTATTTTTTGTATTCCTTAAGAAGCCCAGCATATTTTTGATTTGCGGCTGGATTTTTTTTGTACAATCTGTAATTGTCGTAAGCTTTTTTGTATCTCAGTCTTTCCTCAGTATTCTTAAAGCCGTATTTTGCTTTTGCTTTCTTGTATTTTGAGTAATCTTTCTTTTTTTCGTATTTACTGTATAAAGGATATTTTTCATAGTAATTAGCATCGTCAGACAAAGCGGCATCAGCCTTAAAGGTTGGTGTTAACAAGAAAGAGAGGATAATTACTACTAATACTATTTTTATTTTTGACATTATCTTTTATTTTTAAATTTAAAATTGCAACAAAAACTGCCACAATACAATTGTAGCAGTTTTCCCAGCTTCTTCCAAGTTTATTTTTTTCAGAAGTTACGCATTTCGAAACATTTCTTTTTTGGCCAATTGTTGGCGACAGCGACTCTTTGAGCTTTTGGATACTCGCCCCGTCAAATTGTTCACAGATTTTTATTTAAATTTCTTTAAAAGTTTGCCATATTTGCTTGATGGGTAATAGCAGTTTGGATTCGGTGTTTCGTCTGGGTCAAGACAACATTCCATATCCATATGTTTCTTTTTGCCCTTGTCACTTTTTTGAGGTTTGTCGTTTTTATTACTGCAAACTTTTTTGCCATCAGCATTTCTTTTAAAAATATAAGGTTCTGGCGCTTTTTTAATTGAAGGTGGTGCGGGAGTAATTTTTTTTGTGTTAATATTTTCTTTGGGTTTGGGAATATCTTTTTTTGGAATTGTTTTTTCTGGGGATGCTATTGTTGGTGGTGTTACTGGTGTAATAATTTGAGTTTCTTGTGATTGATTTTCTTGTTCAGGTTCAGGCTGAGATTTTTTTTCATCATCAATGGTCGCGACAGGCGTGTTTTCAACTGGAATTTCTTTTTGCATATTTATGGCTGTTAAAAAAAACCCATTGATTGTCGATTCATTTATAAATTCAAGAAATGGTATAGAAACAGGCTTATCTTCTGAAACCTCAATATTTTGTGCCAGCAAAACTTTTGTTGGCAAGAAAACAATGAAAGACCCCAAAAAAATAAGTGGTAAAATTAGTGCTTGTTTTTTGATGTAAGATGTAGTCTTCATAAACAAAAGTTTTAAAGTTTTTAAAGTTATAAAGTTTTTAAAGTAAATTTCACACCTTTACCTTATGAACATTACAAACTTTACGAACAAATTAAAGATTTAGCTCACCACAACTTCGGCTATGTTATAATTCATCCTCGTTTGTCTTGAAGGTAATACCAATAAAATTAGAAAATAGTTCAAAAAACTGCCACCCTATTGGGCGGCAGTTTTTTTGTTTTTGCTATATTTTTTATTGTTGTGCTTTTTGAGCTTGCTTCAAGGCTTTTGCTGCGAGTCTGGCAGCTTTTTTGGCTTCTTTGGCTGCGATTCTTTCTGCTTTGATTTTTTGTCTTTCAGCAATTTTAGCTTCTTTTGCTAGTCTTTTTGCTTCTTGTTTTTTCAAACGCTCAGCTTTTTTGATTTGCTGTGCTAATCTTTTTTCTTCCTGCTTTTTCAAAAGAGCGGCTTTTTTTGCAATTTGCGCTAGTCTTTTTGCTTCTTGTTTGGCTTTGATTGCTGCCAATCTTTCTGCTTGGCGTGCTTTGTTTGCTGCGAGTCGTTGTTGTTTTTTTGCTTGCGTGGTTGTTTCGGTTGTTGTTGTCGTTTCGTTTGCGCTAACAAACGTCACTGGGAAAGCAAATGCAACCATAAGGGCAATTGCCACGAGTTTTTTCTTCATTGTTTTTATTTTTAATAAATTACATCTGTTATTATACAGCTTTGAAGCGAGAGCCACAAGGGAGTTGTGCACACCCGTCCGCATCGTCACGCGAGCAAGCTCGTTTGCCAGGGTCACATAAAATTTTTTAAATATTGTCTATAAATCAAATTTGCGCTATACTGGATAGGTAAATATTGAATAAATCAAACAATTATGGAAGGTCAAAAACCGTTTATCTCAGTTGTCGTGCCTTTGTATAATGAAGAAGGAAATGTGAGGGAATTACACAAGCGTATTTTAGATGCGTGTGAAAAACTGGGAAAACCATTTGAAATTATCTTTATTGATGACGGTTCTAAGGATGAGACAATCAAAAATGCCCAAGGCTTGACTCCTCTTACTTTAATCAAATTTCGCAAAAATTTTGGACAAACCGCAGCTTTTGATGCTGGTATTAAGCAAGCGCAGGGTGAGATTGTGATCACAATGGATGGAGATTTGCAAAATGATCCTGCTGACATCGGGCTGCTGTTATCCAAAATGGAAGAAGGATTCGATGTTGTTTCGGGTTGGCGTTTCAAGCGAAAAGATTCGTTGAGCAAAAAAATATTTTCACGTACTGCCAATTTGCTGCGAAAAATTCTGATTCAGGACACGATTCACGATAGCGGTTGTTCTCTGAAAGCGTATAAACGAAATTGTTTCGAAGACGTTGATCTTTTTGGAGAGATGCATCGTTTTATGCCGGCATTGCTGGAACTTCAAGGGTATAAAATTGGTGAAGTGAAAGTGAATCATTATCCTCGCGTGCATGGCGTGACCAAATATAATTGGAAACGTGGGATGAAGGGTTTTGTGGATATGATTTCGATTTGGTTTTGGCGCAAATATTCCAACAGGCCGCTGCATCTTTTTGGTGGAACCGGCATCGTTGTTTCATTTTTGGGGACATTGGTTCTTGTTTGGATGGTGGTTGAGAAAATTTTCTTTGGCGCATCACTTTCAGAAAAAATATGGCCTTTGGTGGGAATCTTTTTGGTTCTCGTTGGCATTCAACTTTTCGTGTTCGGACTTTTGGCCGATATTATGCTTAAGAATTATTACAAAGGACAAAAGAGGATGAATTACAATATCAAAGAAATTAGTCAAAGCTAATTTCTTATTGTCATTCCCGTGAAAACGGGAATCCAGGACTGAGCCTAACTTGCGCGCAAACCTGGATCCCGGATCTGCTGTCCGGGACGACACGAGTACATGTCGATTTCTTAACGCTCATCACTCGTTTTTTGCCTACGTACTTCATATGGTGCAAAGGGATGCGGGATACAAGATATATAATTAGTATAATATTTTAAATTATGAAAATTGGAGTTATTGGAACTGGATATGTGGGTAGTGTGACAGGAGCTTGTTTTGCGGAAATGGGGAACACTGTTATTTGCGTGGACAATGATCAAAAAAAAGTTGATCAGTTTTCTTCTGGCAAAGTTCCACTTCACGAAAAAGGTTTGGATGAATTGGTTTCTCGAAATTTGAAAAACAAAACTTTGACATTCACGACTGATCTTGAAGATACTTTGAAAAAATCTGACATTATTTTTATCGCTGTTGGGACACCTCCAAATGAAGATGGAAGCGCCGACCTTTCTCACGTGCTTGGCGTGGCAACCTCAATCGGGCAAATGATGGATCATAAACTTATCATCGTGGACAAATCAACTGTGCCGGTTGGAACTGCTGAAAAAGTTTCCAAAAATATCGCTAAAGAGCTTAAGGATAGAGGGGTCGAGATTCCTTTTTCCGTGGTTAGTAATCCCGAGTTTTTGGCGCAAGGAACTGCTGTCAAAGATTTCTTGGAACCGAGTCGTATTGTTATTGGCGCAGATGATCCAAAAGTAATTGAAACGATGCGCGAACTGTATGAACCTTTTATGCGTCGTGAAGGACGTTTCTTTTCAATGGATGCAAAAACAGCCGAGATTGTGAAATATGCTTCAAACTGTTTCTTGGCTGCCAAAATTTCTGTGAACAATGAGTTGGCAAACATTTGCTCAAAGGCAGGAGCTGATTTTGACAATGTGCGCAAAGCGATGGGCGCCGATCCGCGCATTGGAGAACCTTTTATGTATGCGGGTCCCGGTTTTGGTGGATCTTGTTTTCCAAAAGATGTGAAAGCACTTGTCAAAACAGCCAAGGATTTTGGATATGACGCTGAAATGTTGAAACAAACACTGGGAACAAACGACAAGCAAAAATTTGTGTTGTCTCAAATGGTTATTGATGAGCTTGGGGAGGATTTGAAAAACAAAGTTTTTGGTGTTTGGGGATTGGCTTTCAAAGCGGGAACTGATGATATGCGCGAATCTTCAGCGCTTACTATTATCAGTGAACTCATCAAAAGAGGAGCCAAAATTCAAGCGCACGATCCAGAAGCAATGAAAATGGCGCAGCGCGAGGAATATTTTGGCGAAAATTCAAGCATTACATATTTTGAAAATAAATATGATGCACTTAAGGAAGCGGATGCGATGCTTGTTATTACTGAATGGAAAGAATTTCGCACACCAGATTTTGATGAGATTAAAAAACTTTTGAAAACTCCTATGATTTTTGATGGCAGGCTTTTGTATGAACCCAAGAAAATGAAAGAAATGGGATTTGATTATAAATCGATAGGAAGATAAACTCATTTCCACATTTCTTTTTCCCGCAAAAAGAAACCTGGAGGAAAGAAAAGCTCGCACCTGATGAAGATACTGTGGCAAAAACTTCACTCTTCACTAAAATTTCTAACCGCCTCCGTCATTTTTGAAAATGACTCCGCGAAGAAATTTCTTAACGCTCATCACTCGTTTTTCGCCTATGTACTTCATATGGTGCAGATAGGCTCAAAAAAATACAAACAGTTGCAGAATTTGAATGCAAATAAAAAAGACTTAGCGGGTTTTCTCGCTAAGCCTTTTGTTTATGTTAGGTCACTAAGTCCATACGATTGAGTGACCTGGGTATATTTTTTGAATTTGTTTGATAAAATCCTCCTTTGAAATCGGAACGCAGAAGCGTTTGATTTTATCTATACCTCCAGAATAAAGAAGTGAAAATCCTGGAATATCAAACAGCGAAGCTTCGTTATGTTTCGTTGAAACATAAAGAAGAGGCGATCGTTTTGAGACCACAAAATCGTAGTCTTTTTGAAGTAGCGTTTTTTCTGTTGCTGTATCGGAAGCTTCTTTGATAATAATTGTTTTGCTCCTCCCGTCCTTCATAATCCTCCTCCTATTTTGTGAGATTTGAAGATACAATCATACACACTGCGTTTACGTGCGTGGAAGATACATCAAGGGCAATTTCCTTTACTCGCTTGTGTGTTCTGAGTACAAGACTACACGCTCTTTCCTGAACCTTTTTGTCAGAGAGAGCTTTTACGCGCAGAGCCTGCATCATAATTCGTTGAGCGTGGTCGTCGTCTATCTCTTTCAAGTCGTATTCCTTAAAAGAGGCGATATGTATACTTATGCCAAAGTTAAGTTCAGGATTATCATTCAAAAATTCACCAACAATTGCGGACACGGATTTAACCGCGGAATCCTTGTTGAAATTTTTGAGTTTTAGCTCCGCTGCTGCGTCAATAGTTGTTCTTTTCATCGTATTACCCCCTAAGTTTTTAAAGTGCATGGGCACTTTTTGGTATTTCAGCTATTATACACCTAAACGGGCAACGTGTCAATATGGGCGCCATTTTGCCCGCCTGCAACGCTGTAGCACTGCGGGCAGGCCCTTGAGAAAGCGGAGAAAAGGTGGTAGGATGTAATAGTTCATAAAGTTTTTAAAGTTCTTAAGGTTTATAAAGTAAAATGCAAAAAGTTGTAAGGTTTTTAAGGTTTGTAAAGTTTATAATGTAAAATACAAAAAACTCCAAAGTTTATAAAGTTCATAAGGTAAAACAAAATGGCGAAATTTGAGACATTTGAAGATATTGTTGCTTGGCAAAAATCAAGAATTCTTGTAACTGATATTTATCAAGTATTCAGAAGCAGCAAGGACTATTCTTTTCGAGATCAAATACAGAGAGCTGCAGTTTCAATTATGAATAATATCGCCGAAGGTTATGAAAGAAAAGGAAATAAGGAATTTGCAAAGTTTTTATATATAGCAAAAGGTTCTTGCGCAGAGGTTCGTTCAATGCTTTATCTCGCTCTAGATTTAAGATATATTAATAGGGAAGAATTTAATAACTTTTCTGAACAATCACTTGTAATTTCTAAGATGTTATCAAGTCTCATAAAAACATTGTGTTAGGGACTTTAAAAACTTTAAGAACTATACTATGCGAATTTTATTCTTCAATTATGAATTTCCACCGTTGGGTGGGGGAGCGGGAAATGCTTCTTTTTATTTGTTGCGCGAATATGCAAAAAATTCTGATTTGGAAGTTGATTTTGTGACAGCTTCAGTTGATGGGCAATATCATCTTTTGAAAATGGGAGAGAATGTTAATATTCATCGACTCCCGATTGGAAAAAATGCTGAAAATATTCATTATCAAACAAAGAAAGACTTGATTTTATACACTTGGAAAGCATATTGGTTTTCCAGAAAGTTGGCCAAGAAAAATCAATATGACTTGTCGCACTCATTTTTTTCTGTGCCTTGCGGAGCAATTTCATTGTTACTAAAATGGGAGTTCAAATTGCCATATATTGTTTCACTTCGTGGAAGCGACGTTCCTGGTTATAGTGAGCGATTTGTTGGGCTTTACAGGTGGATCACGCCGACTATTTTGAAAATTTGGAAAAATGCTTTTTTTGTGGTTGCCAACAGCCAAGGACTAAAAGAATTGGCAGTTAAATCTGAGCCGAAAAAAGAAATAGGTGTTATTTATAACGGCGTTGACGTCAAAGAATTTGTTGCTGATCCAAGCAAGCGCAATCCTGAGCACTTTACTATTATTTGTGTTTCACGTGTTACGCCGAGAAAAGGTATTCGTTTTTTGATTCAAGCTTTCAAGATGCTCTCTGGACGTTATGATAATGTGCAGCTTTTGATTGTGGGAGATGGTAATGAAAAAAAATCACTTGAAGATTTGGTGCGAAGTCTTGAAATTGAAAACAGAGTTGAATTTGCAGGAGCGATTGATCACACAAATGTATTGGCATATTATCAGCGAGCTGATGTTTTTGTGCTTCCGTCGCTTAATGAAGGAATGAGTAATGTGATGCTTGAAGCGTTGGCGGTTGGATTGCCAGTGGTTGCAACTGATACGGGCGGTACCAAGGAACTTTTGACTGATAATGTGAATGGTTTGGTTGTTAAAATGAAAGATTCAAATGATTTGGCTGAAAAAATTGAAAAATTAATCGTGAATGATGAACTCAGAAAAACAATGAGTTTGGAGAGTCGCAAATTGGCGGAAAGGATGAGTTGGGAAAAAGTGGCAGGAGAATATGTTGAATTGTATAAAAAAATAGATAATTCGAGGAAGATGAAGGGGTAAGACTCATTTCCACATTTCTTTTTCCCGCAAAAAGAAACCTGGAGGAAAGAAAAGCTCGCACCGGATGAAGATACTGTGGCAAAAACTTCGTTCTTCACTAAAATTGGTGCAAAGGAATGCGGGATGCGGAATACAAATCCAATGAAAATATTGAATAATAAAATTGTGAAGTTTGTTGTAAAGTTAATAATCAGTCTTGCTTTTGTGGCTTGGTTGATTTTTGAGATTGATTGGTTGCAGGTTTGGGGGTATTTGAAAGAGCTTAGTCTTGTTTCGATTGTTTTATATGTGGCAGTGCTTCTTTTGGGGATGATGATTTCAGCTTGGAAGTGGAAAATGCTTTTGGCGCATAAAAATATTTCCATTAGTTTGAAGAAAAGTTTTCAACTTTATTTGACAGGCGCCTTCATTAATAATTTTATGCCCTCGACAATTGGAGGGGATACATATCGCGCATATCAAATTGGCAAAGACTCCAAAAGGTTTTCCGCGGTTAGTTCAAGTGTGGTTTTTGATCGTGTGACAGGACTTTTTGCAGTAATTCTTTTGACTGGGCTGATTGCGATTTTCCGGTGGAATGAAATTTCCAAATTTGCAGAATTGAAACTTGCTGTTATTGCTGTGCTTATCATTATGCACGCGATTATTTTTTTTGGTATTTTGACGAAGTTTTCTTTTTGGAAAAAAATTGCCGGCAAATTTCCAAAAATTGTGCAGGATTTTGCAATTGAGCTTGCACATTACAAAGAAGATGGGGCATATTTGAGAGCAATTGGAATTTCAATTTTGTTCAGTGTTGTCGGTCTTGGATTGGTCAATTGGATTCTTTTTTCCGGACTTGGAATAACGGTGGGAATTTGGCAATATCTTTCAGTGATTTTTCTTATAAGCATAATTTCTGCTTTGCCAATCAGTATAAATAACATAGGGCTCAAAGAATGGGCCTATGTGACGTTCTTTGGTTTCTTTGGTGTTCCGGCCAGTGCTGTGGTTGCTGTGGCACTGATAAGCCGCGTGCTGCAAATGATTGTAAGTTTCACAGCACTGTCGATGTATTTGAGGAGCAAAAAATAGTTTTGAATCTTTGTTCCTATTAGTGAATTTCTTTTTCCAGATGGAATCCGTCTTTATTCCAAGTGAAATATGCCCAAGAGCCATTTGATTTGCGAAATTCATCGATAATGTAATATTGAATGTTTCCTTGTTTTTCTTCGTGCCAAAGATGAGCTTCGCCGGAAATAGCCACGATTTCTTTTCCACTTTTTTCCAATAACTCTCTTACTTTGTCTCCATTGACGACATCATAAACTTTTTTTTGCGAGGTAAATTTGAACAATGGATGATCACTGAAGATAAGCACGCGGGAATGTTGCGTTGCGTTTATATCCGCAGAAAGCCAAGCCAATTCTTTTTCTAATATTTGCCCGCGATCACGAATACTCCATGAGCGGGTAATTTTTCTTGAATTATACATTTCTTGAAAAATAAAATTGAGAGCTTGTTTTTCTTCCGCGAGAGTTTTTTTCGAGTCAGTGTATTTCTGAGTGTATGTTTTAAATGAGATTTTGTTTAATTCTGAAAGACGATTTTCGATTAGTGTGCAATAAACATCCTCTTGGCAGGAAAGACCCATTGGTTCTCCTCCAAGAACTGTATCTAAAATAATAATATGCAAATTTTTCAAATCAAAAGAATAGAATGTTTCATTTCTTTTGGTTGTTTCCAGCCAGTTTCGGTAGGATTTGACATTGCTTTCTATGTCATGATCTCCAAGAACAAAATGTGTCGGCAAGGCTGAATTTCTCAAATAATCGGCAACAAAGCGCGCATCCATATCTGCAGTTGTCGAGCAGCTTCTGAGACGATGACTTGCATTATCTCCGAGACTGATTATAAAATCAGCTTTTTTTTCTCCACTAAAATCAATAAAAGCTTCAAGTTTTTCAGTTGAAACAGCTTCTCTTGAGGGACAGTGATCGATGTCTGTTATGATTGCAGCGCGCAGTTCATTATCGGAAATTTTTTTTATGTCTGACACCTTATTAAGGAGCGTTGAATTTAGGAATAAATCTTTCCATGAATGCATTTTTTCTATTGCTGAAAGTTGGCTCCTTTTTTGCATTGTTGTCTTGATATTGGCGTCATCTTCGATAGCAATTTTTGGTTTCAAATGCGTAACCTTCATTATCCCGAAATCTTTAATTTCAATAACATCAAAAAAATCAGAAAACTTTTCAGAATCGTTCTTTTTTTTGTTAGCACTTAATTGTATTGAAAAATATTCTCCATTCTCACGTGGTTTTTCATTGTTAAATTCTTCAAAATAATTGTAGCCTTTATTTTGAAGAATAATCCAATATGTTGGTTCATATTCTGATTCTGATGAAATGAAAATTTTCGTGTTTTTGTTTGGAACTTGTTGTTCCATATAATCCGAAATTTTCTGATGTATGAATAGCGGAGTTCTATAATAATTGGGGAAGACATCTTCAGTTTCAATCTTAACCGCAACTTGCTGAGAATTTTTCAGTTGCCAAAAGCTGTCTGATATTTTTGTTGAATTTATTATTACAATTAATAATGTAATCGTAATAATAAGGACAGTGTTGGTAAGTTTTTTTCTGAAAATTATTTTTTCAAATATTAGACCCAGAAGTATGAACGCAAGTGGTGCAAGCACAAGATAAAACCTTGGGTATATGTACAATTTGTTTAAGGTTAAGGATATAAAATAAGCACTGCCGATGGATAGCCATAGTGCTGAAAGTATCAAAAAATCTTTTCTCTCTTCATTCTTTTCTTTTTTAATGTTCCACCCAAGAAGAAAAATGGATGTAATATATAAAAATAGTGCTGATAATCTCCAGATGCGATCTTCTTTGCACGTGTTGCATAATATCCCCAGCGAATATCCATTTGGACGACTTGTGTTTATTCTGTCTTCTCCTGTGAGTATGAGAAAAAATTCTCCGGAATTGTAACGCAGATTCTGCACTATTTTTTCTGAAATATTTTTTTCTTCTGACTCTTCTTTTTCTTTCGAATTGCCTGAAATTTTTTCAATTAATAATTTTGAATTTGAAAAATCATATTTTAATTCATGCAATATAACAGGGGAATAGATGAGAATTGAAAATAAGACTGCATAAGCCCATGTTTTGATGGGGAAGTGCGGTCTTTTTATTAGAAGAAAAATTACATATGCAGGGACAATAATAAAAAGACCGTTGAAATGCAATTGACTTATTATTGAAAGAATTGTTAATGAAGATATGAAAAAAACATCTCGTTTTTTTTCTTCGGGAGAAATGCTTCTTAGCAGTAAATAAAAGGTTGCTAGAACAAAAAAGGGTAAAACATTTGGATTCCAGGAAAAGCGAGCATATTGAATCAGATAAAATGAAGTGGCATATAAAGCCAGCAGCGATGCGGAAATTATTCGGGAAAAATAAAGACGCGCAAAAACAAGGAACAATGGCATAGCAGCAATAGCGAGAATTAAGTTTGGCGTGGCATGACCCTGTGGGGTGTTTCCAAAAATTTTTCCACCAAGATATTCAATATAATAATATGCTGGTCCTATGCGCAATTCTTCTGCTCCAGCTCTTGGCCCAAGCAGCTTAAGATTTTCTATTCCATTTTGAATTGCGGGAGATGTTATGAGATAATCATCTGTTTGATCGGTTTCAAAATGAATCCAATCGTTGAAATGATAAATTCGTAGAAATGAACCGGCAAGAATGATAAAAACTATGACAATAAGAAACCATTTTTTCTTCGTTAAGTCTAATATTTTTTTTGGGGTCATAGATAATTTTTAATTCATCAGTTATTTTTGTATAGATCGAAAAATTCTTGATCAAGCTTGATCACTTTTATGAAATTTCTAGGACGCCCGTTTATTTCCAGTTTGTAGACAACTTTTTCATCATCTCTGTCATAAAGAGTGTCAAAGCGAATCAAATCTTTTTTGATGGTCAAAGGAGTGACCATTTTTTTTGTTCGGGCAGATCTGCCAGCCGAAACGATTGCATAATCAAGATTGGCAGCTCGCAGTTTTGGATAGGCAAAACCAGAATAACATTTCGCCTTGAGAAAAGGGCAGACACCTTTTTTATCGGTCCATACTTGCAACTCCTCAGGATTTGGCAGGGAATTGATGAATTGCGCAGCCTCGTAACTTCCAGTGCCCATATCCTTAAGGTCCGTGTAATATTTTTCAGGCAAAAGAGGGGAATCATAACTTATGAAAAATGGTTTGGCAAAATAAAGAGTGCCGATACCTAGGATTAGAAATAGTAATACGGTAATGTTTTTCTTGTCGAGTTTGTTTTTGATGAATTTTTCATAAAAAATACCCATACCGATGCCGCCCAATATCATAGCCAATGGAAAGACCATAATTTGATAGCGATTCATTGCCGCAACTTTGTTAACGGTCGTTGCTAAATAATAGAGAAAGATAAAAAGAGAAAGGGAGAAAATGGTTGAGCTTGTTCTGGTGGGAATATTTTTTCCAAATATACTTATAATGGCGGCGAAAACCAGAAAGATTAGTGATAATGGAGCTATGCTGAAAACTAATGGAAAAAAGTTTGCAAAGAACAGTCCATCATATCCACCCGTGGTGTAGGCTGATTTTGGGGAAGATATGATTGCTTCAAAATCATACCAAGACATATTCGTGTAAGTGTTGGCAAAAGTAAACGCGATAAAAAAAAGAAAAAGAGCTGAAATTGAAATGAGAAAAACTTTGCTGTATCTGGAAAGAAAATTTAAAACATATGAAGATATTTTTCCACCTATTGCTGCAATGTCAATCAAGAGGAGTGCAAAAAAACCAGCGAAAATCGGCCAAGTGCTTTCAAAAGCCTGACTGAGCAATGTTCCCTCGAGAAGTCTTGAGGGCTTTATCCAAACTGCAGGAAACAAGACATAAAAAACCACCAATGAAACAAAAAAGAGAATGAGATAATCAGTGAGAGATTCTTTAATATATCTTTTGAGTGTCATTTTCGCATAGTTTGCTTTGTGGAAAACATATTCGACGAAAATCAGACCCAAGAAGAAAACGGAAAGAATATTGGCGACATATTTTGTCAGAAGTGCTAGTCCGAGCAATATTCCTGATAAATACAGATAAAAAGGAGTTCTTCTTTTTTGATAAACCAAAAAGGATAGCAGTGAAAGAGGTGCAAAAACCCAAAGGATAGCATCAGGATTTATGATGCTTGCCATCCCAATCAAAAGCGGAGAAAGACCAATTGAGATATAGGAAAAAAGAGCTGTTTTCTTTCCTAAAAGTCTTTCCATAAGAAAATAGAAAAATGGAAGCATCAAGATGGTAAACAGTAAAATTGGAAATCTGAAAGTAAAATTCAATTTTTCAAAATCAAAACGATTAAGTTCGGTTCCTATCAATCCTCTGCCATAAGCCGATTTGTATGTTTTTGGACTTTCAAACAGGAGTCCTGCTCCCGAGATTATTGCTACCGTTATGCCCGGCTTGTCACTGATTTTTGTGTTTCGCCAATCTCTTTCCTTGAGATTTTTCCAATAACTTGGAATTCGATCAAATGTCCAAAGTGGTTCATCAACTGCTCCAAATTTTGCCAGATTATATGTTCCAAGCCCCAAATTTGTCAGCATCACAGCAAAAATAACAAACCAAGCAACTTTTCCTTGCAGTTTTGCCCATATTTTGAAAGATGAAAATGTGTTTTTGACCTCGTTCTCTTTCCATATGAAATTTCTTCTACCAATCAGAAAGAATCCTGCTAGGATTACGTATAGTCCTGATGCGATATAAAAAAGATAATGAAAATCGGTTGATTGACTGAGACCATAAAGCATCACGAATTCTGCTGGCAAAAAAGTCAGCAACAACTTTTCAATGGTCAGTTTCAAGCTTGTTTCTTTGGTATAAAAAAAAGCGATGATTCCAAACGTCAAAACAATGAGTATGAAATATGCCAAATAGTGATTTGTCGTGCGGCTGGAAATGTTGAACATTGAAAGATTCTTTACCTCGCGGGAAATGAAAAACAATGTGTTTATAGTGAAGGCAAAAGACAGAAAAGTCAGCAGCGCATCAAGTGTATTTTTAGGAATATTATTCAAGAAATTTTTCATATAAAAATGGTTGATTTCACGGTGCAATTGTAATATAATACCGGTGTGATCAATTTAATGTTTATACTTATCATTATACATGAATAATCCAATAGATAAAGAGTCTTTGAAGTCTTTGGTTGGGAGCAGATTTTTTGTTGGAGCAATCTTGATTGCGATTTTGGCAGTTGGTGTTTTTTTGCGCGCATATAACTTTTCTGACTGGCAACATTTTGAACTTGATCAATCTCGCGATGCAAAGGTTATAGATTTGGCGGTGGAAAACGGAGTGGGGGATCTTCCTCTTTTGGGACCAAAGGCAGCGGGGTCATTTTTGCGTCTCGGTCCAATATTTTATTATTTCGGTTATGTGAGCGCAAAAGTATTTGGTAACACGCCTTCTGGGATTGCTGTCATTTCACTCATTTTTTCTTGTTTAACGCTGCCCCTGTTTTATTTGTTTGTCAGAAGATTTTTTTCAAAAAAAATAGGACTTATGCTTCTAGGAGTTTTTTCCGTTTCAATTTTTCTTGTTCTGTACTCACGTTTTTCATGGAATCCTAATAATTTGCCATTTTTCATTTTGGGTGCACTTTATGGTCTCCTTCGTGCAACGGATGAGAATGAAAAAAGAAAAGGCTGGTGGTTGATTGTAGGAGTTGTTTCTTTGACTATTGCAACTCAACTTCACTTTGTGGCTTTTTTGGGCTTGCCGATGATTGCCGTCGCGTATCTTCTAATAAAAAGACCTTTAATAAACTGGAAATATTGGCTGGCTTCTATCGCATGCATTGTTTTTTTGTATATTCCTTCGATAATAAATGATTTCAAGACAGGTGGTTCAAATATTATTGAATTTGAAAAAGTGTTCGCAAAAACATCCACCAAGGGCGAGCATACTCTTGTTGAAAAAATAATAAGAAACATCGACAAGAGTTCGGCTGGATATGTCTTGCTGATAAGTGGAAATTCACAGGCCGAATTGCCAAAGGTGAAGATTCCAAGAATACGACCAATTTTTACATGTGATGAGGATTGCAAAAAAGGTGTCCCAATGGGAATTTTTTCACTATTCTTTGCTATTATTGGAAGTGCACTTTTGGGTTGGAATATTTTCAAAACAAAAGAAACTTCGCGCAGAGATTTTTTGATCATCGTGGCTATTTGGGTATTGGTTACGCTGGCACTTTTTACTCCGATTTCATATGATATGGCTCCAAGATTCTTTCTGCTGGTTGCTCCGATCCCATTTGTTTATTTGGGGCTTATTTTGGATTTTTTTGAAAAAAGAAAAGCCAGTGTTCTTTCTTGGGTTTTCGTTTTGATTCTCTTGGCTTCAAATGGCTGGCTTGTTAAAGAAAGATTTAGCGAACTTGCAAATGCTCCCGTTAAAGAATTTGAGATATCTTCGGACAAAATTCTCAAAGAAAACGAACGAGTAACCCTTGAGCAACAGCTTCTGATTACCAAATATATTGAAAGTATTTATAATCAAAACAACTTTCCAGTTTATGTTAATAGTGAGGCATTTTATCGCAGATCATTTTTGTATCATCTGGAACAACGTTTGATAGTTCGCGATGATTTTCGCAATACCAGAAGTGTTTATTCTGAGGGAAATTATTTTTTGGTGTATCCATCTTCTTCAACTGTGGAAAAAATTTATGAAAATTATCAGGATAAATATGATATTGCTGAAATCAAGGAATTTGGCACGCTTAGAGTTGTGCGCTTGCTTCCAAAATTGCAAATGATAACAGCGGTGCGTCAGGAATTTGCTCCAGCAAGAAAACCAATCAGCGCTCCTGGCGTGCCAGTGCGTTGTCGTTGGAATGAAATTTTTTCCCAATGTAATAGTGACGGAACGGAGGCGGAGGATGAAAGTAGTTTATAAAGTTTGTAAAGTTATAAAGTTCATAAAGTTTATAAAGTTCATAAAGTTAAAAAATATGAAAAAGACATTTCTTATCTTGTTTGCCATCATAATTCTGGGTGCTTTTTTGCGCTTTTATAAATTGGGAGAACTTTCTTTTGTGGCGGATGAATTTTTGGATATGAATTCTTCCTATGCTTATGCTCAAACTGGAACTTGGCAATCCTGGGATTTTAATCGTGGAGTTGTTAATGTGGAAAATGAATTTGCACCGCGCGATGAAAGAGCATGGCCATATAAGATTCAAGTTGCCAAACTGTTTGGTTTTTTTGCTCCGACTGAAGAGGTGGCAAGGAGTATTAGTGCGGTGTGGGGAATCTTGAGTATTATCCTAATTTTTTTCGTGGCAAAATATTTTACTAGGAAAAATTCAATCGGACTTCTCAGTGCATTTTTGTTTGCAATAAGTGTCAGCGGAATCATTTTTGACAGACGTCTTCGAATGTATGCAATGTTCTTCCCATTTTTTCTGCTTTTCTCTTGGTTGACGTATAAATTTTTTGAGGAATCTTATGGAGGCAAGCTCAGGGTTTTTAAATATGTAAATGAAAAAATAGGTGTAAATTTGAAATATATCCTGCCAATGCTTCTGTCAGGATCGATGAGTCTGAAGATTCATGATTTGACGGTCAGTATGGTTGCTATCTTTACTACATATGTCTTTATTATGACAACCAAGACTTTCTTGGAAAAAAAGACATTCATTTGGAATAAATATTCTGTGACATTAAGCGTTGTCTTGGTCGCTGCTGCAGGAATTTTTACTTTTGCATCTGAAAAGATTGGAATGTATGCAGCTGGTATAAAATTTTTCAACGACAATTTTAGTTATTTTTCAATAGTTACTTCGGACTATAGCCATCCATTGTTGGCACTTTTGTTTTTTGTTGCCGGTATTTATTATCTGGCGGTGCATAAAAAACTTTCCAAGGAGGGAATATGGCTGGCAGTTTCTTTTTTGGTTCCGCTTTTAATGGCAGTATTTTTGTGGAGGAGAAATGCGGGCGCCCAATATATTTTCTTTGCTCAGTCTTTTGCTATTATCTTGATTGCATCTGGTGTTTACGGTGCAGCAAAATTTTTCAAAAATAATCTCGAGACTTTTTCTGCAAAAAAAGTATATTTCGTGACCATTGCCTTATCTCTGATGCTTTTGCCAAACTACGCATATTTTTTTCAGGAGAACAACGCTTACAGCCAGACTTCAGCAGCTGAAAATCCGAATTATCGAAGCATCTTCACATATTTCAAGAAGAAAAAAATCGATGGCGATGTTCTGATAACAAGAAATTTTCGAAACTATTATTGGAGTGGACAAAATGTGAAAGTGATTGACTTTGGTGGGGAATTGGCTGAAGAAAAATTTTCATTAGCCCAACTTACAAATGTCGTGAATGAAAATAAGACAGGTTGGGTAATTCTTTCCGACAATGATGACCGCTACATTTCAAATGAGGCTTCTGTTTATATGCAAGAAAATATGACCAAGATAAATGATATTGCAGTGCGAGGAAACGTGCTGGTTTACAGATGGGGGATGTAAAACAAACAACAATCAACTTACAACAAACAACAAGAATTCATACTATTGGATAACAAAAAAGACTCTTCACGAGTCTTTTTTTGGAATGCATTTTTTGCTATATGCTATATGCTATATGTTTTATGATCTATGCGCTTGGTTCGTTACCAGAAAGTTCTTCTTGAATCTCAGTTTTCTTTTTCTTGGAGATGATGCTTTTTAAATATTCAAAATCTGTCAGCGTGATTTCTTTCAGCAAGATAAGGATAAAAATATAAAGGGAGAGCAGTGCGACAGACCAGATTAGGAAGATGAAAGTTCCTTGAGAGAAAAATAGGGAAGCGAAATACATAATAATTCCTGCAAAAATCATTTTGAGCAAGCTTTTAATTTTAATCAAAGTTCCGAAATCTTTTTGAATGTAATACAAGATTGCGAGCATTACCACAAAAGAAGTGATTGATGTTGCAATGGCGCTGCCAGCAAGAGCATATTTTTTGATCAAAATCACATTGAGGACGGTGTTGAGAATGACACCGAAGATTGAAATCCACATTGGAATTTTTGTTTTGCCGGCGCCGTTAGCCACAAAGCTCATCACATAAAAAATAGTGAGAAATCCCACACCATATGCCAAGATCGACATTGGATATGCTGCATCAAGATACTCAGCGGAATAAAAAAGTTTGATGATTGGAGCAGAAAATTGTGCCATCAAAATTACAGCTGGAATCAAGAAGATTAACATTAGTCGCAGGGAATGTTGAATGATCTGGTTGGTTTTGGCGCTGTCGTTTTCAGAAGTGCTTTTTGAAACCACTGGCAAAAGCATTATCGTGAGCGCATAAAAAATGTAATATGGGATGCGTCCAACAGTTAGAGCAGCGTTATAGATTCCAGTTAGATGATCATTGTGCAAGATGCCTTTTACGAGGTACAAATCAATGCTGATAAGAAGCTCGTAGGCCAAAAAGAATAATATAACCTGCCAAGCGTAGTTAAGCAGTTTTTTGGTCTCAAATTCACTCTGTAGGCTCAAATTTTGCACCTTGGCGGCCTTTTTAATTTCTTTGGTATATTTGAGCTGATCAAGAGAAAAGGCAATTATAAAGACGCTTAATGCGGCTAGGGCATATCCCACAATCGATCCTGGCACTCCAAAAGCGTATGCAAGCCCTACGATTGCCACTACCTTCAAGATAGAGCGCAGGGTTTTGAGGATTGATTGGACATTGAACTTATGCAGGGCTGTATAGAAGGAAAAATAGAAAGAGGCCGCGGCAAAAGTAGGGATTATGAGTGTTGAAATGCGAAATAGTGGCGTAAGCGTCTCATCTCCTAATGCTCTACTTATAAGTGGGGCACAAAAAAAGAAAATGACAGTGATTGATCCAATAAGAAGAGATTGCAAAATAAGTGCTTTTCTTTTGATAACCAGCACTAGGCGCGGGTTGGTTTCAAAAATCTCGCTGATATATTTTGCCATCGCAGTCGGAATGCCATTGCCGATCAAAATAATGATCATTGTAGTCATTGTCACAACCAAACCATAGCGACCATAATCTGCCGGTCCCAAAATGCGCCCAACAAAAGAATGGATGATATATCCGGAAAGATTGAAGATTATTTCACTGGCAATAAGCCACATTGTTGATTTTGCGAGATTTTTTGAGGTCATCGAAGATGAAAAATTTTAAATGTCAAAATTAAAATTTCAAATAAATGACTAAATATTTAATTTATTAAAAAATATTTTTATCATTAAGGAATTTGAAATTTATTTGATATTTGTAATTTTTAATTTGAAATTATTTATGCTATCTGGGATTTTATAATGCTAAATATTTCTTCTTTATCTTTATTGCCGTCTACTATTTTTAAATTCCAGACAGTTGCTGCTTGGTCGAGAAGCGCTTTTTTCTTGTTTAAATATTCCAATCCTTGATCTGGCACGCGGTCACGTTGCATTATTTTTTCTGGAGAGGTGTTGAGATAAAAAGCAAAATCGGGAGTAGGAATTAGGTGGTAGGAATTAGGTGGTAGGGGGGAATTTTGAAGGTATAAAATATTAATAATGTTGTCGTAGAAATAGCGGTCGGAAAGAATGTAGTCGTAGCCGGAGTTACGTAGCTTGTTACGTAGCAAAACAAAACGCAGCAGGTCAATGTGCAGCGCAACTTTGCGCAGTTGGATTTGCAGCCAACCAGCCTTTGTTACACTTTTTGTTTCCTGTTGACCGTTGATTGTTGATTGTTGATTGTTAAGAACATTGGCGATTGAAAACTGGACAGCGTGAAAATAAAAAACTTTCTTGCCTTGTGATTCAAGATAATTTTTCAATAAATTTATTTGGGTCGATTTGCCGCTGCCGTCTAAACCTGAGATTGAAATTATTTTCACAAAAGTTTATAAGGTTCATAAAGTTCTTAAGGTTCATAAAGTGTTTTTGTATTTACTTTATAAACTTTATAACTTTATAACTTTTTACTATTTAGTACATTATTACTGCCACTGGTTGCATTTTGGCGACAATATGTGCGACGCCGTTGGCTTCAACTCCTTTGATCACTTCATCAATATTTTTATATTTGGCGCTGTCTTGGTTGATGACGATTGAGGACTGGGCATTGTAAAGTCTAACACCTTTTTCTTCCATTTTGGCAAAAAGTTCTTCCTTGTTGGAAATGCTTTTTTCGTTGTTGTTTTTTCCTTTGCCGGTTCCGTGTGGTGCAGAATAAAAACTTTGATCGTTTCTGTCAGTGCCGACACAGATGTATGCATCAGTGCTCATTGAAGAGGGGATAAATGCTGGTTCTCCTGTTTCTTTATAAATCGGATGGTGCGACATTTTTGCAGGACCAAAGGCGCGCGAAGTGTTGGAACGATGAATCATCACATCTTTTCCGAAATGCTCCTCCTTGGTGATGGAAATGTGCGGCAGGTCATAAATTAAATCCATTTCAGGGTCGCGGCCGAGAATTTTTTTGATAGCCTGCGAAATGTTGTGCGTGATGACAGCTCGGTTGGCTGTTCCAAAATTGCTTGCAGCTGCTCGGGCGTTCATATACATTTCGCCATCTTCTCCGTTGGCATCATATTTCAAAAGCGAATCATCTTTGGTCATATGCAGCTTTATTTTTTTCTGCATCTTTTTGTAAACATCTTTTTTGCGAGAACTGAATGTGAGGCGACCAAGCGCAACCATAAGAGCTTGCGAAAGATGTTCAGCTTTTTTGGCTGTGTGAGTATACATTGTGTATTGGCCAAGAATGCCACTTCCGGTGTGAATCATAAAAAGATATTGGCCCTTTTTAATTCCAAATTTTTCTGCCATCTCAGCATCAACAATGTCTCCAACTTTCATTAAGTCAAGAAAGTGATTGCCAGCAGCGCCAAGAACTCCCAATCGATATTTCGCAAAGTTTAAATATAGTTTCGGGATGACATCAAAAATATCTTGTCGGGTCATTTCTTTTTCAAAAAAACTTCCTCCACTCTGGGTGTTTTCCAATTCATTTTTGGTGGTAATTCCAAGATGTTTGATGATGGCCTTTGTGCCTTGACGGCAGATGTCCACCACGACATTGAAGGGAACTTTTGTGCCGACAAATTTCTTGGTGGGAACAACCGAAACTAATTCTTGAAATAGCTTATGAATTTCTTCCGGCGAAATGTTTTCATCGCTAAGATTTGTTTTGACAAGTCGCATTCCGCAATTAGGATCAGAGTCATTAACTTGCGGGAGAATATATTTTTCACTGGCGATTGTTGTGCCAGCAGCATTTTTTCTTCCTGGCTTGGAACAAACATCTGGCATAGCGACGGTGCTTCTAAAAAAAGTGTCTTTATTTGAAGCGATGTCTTCCACTTGAGAGAATGTTTCTTCTTCTGGCAAAAGATTTTGATTCATAAAAAAAAGTGCCGGCACAGACATTTTGTCGGTTTTAAATTCTTTTATGTTCTCAGAAAGTGATTTCGTTTCGTATTTCATAATTTTTTATTGTGTCAGGGTTGAGCTTCTTCAGAATTAAATTTTTTAAAAAATATTCTCGACGCTCCTTATTTTTTATCTGCACCCTCCGGGTATATATTATCCGGACAAAATCACAGATTTTGAAGGATGATTAAAATTTTCCCTCAATCAACACAATTATAGGAAAATTTTAGAAAAAATAAGGGCTTACTCAATCAAAAAATATTTTTAAAAAAATTTATTCTTCAGTCGCTCCTCCTAGGATTTTAAAAGGTTGTTATAGACTTCTTGATATCTTTTGGCAACATCTTGAATGTCAAAATTTTCCGCTACATAATTTCTTGCTACTGCACCTATTTTGGCACATTTTTCCTTATTTTCAAATAGATCAACAATTGCTGCATTAAGCTGGGACGAATCTTTAGGATTAATAACAATCGAATTTTCTTGAGAGGTAAATTCTTGCAGGATTGGAAGATTTGAGATTATTACGGGTTTGGCACAGGCCATTGCTTCAATGACAGCAAGCGGCACGTCAAATTTTCCTTGCATATTTTGAACTGGAAAAATGACAATGTCAGAAAGGTTATATATTTTTGGCATATCAGAAAAAGTGTCTGTGAAGACAACTTTCTCCAAAATTCCTTTTTCCTTCAGTGTTGCGATAATTTCATCTTTTTTGCGTGCATCTTTTTCATTTTTTATGCGATTTGCAAAAACAAATTTGGCGTTGGGAATTTTTGCAAAAAGCTCCGGCAGGGAAGAGACAATGTCATCAGTCGCGCCCAGGCGAGTGTATTCTCCTGGGTAGGAAATTACAAAATCGGATTGCTTGATTTTGAAAATTTCCATTGCGGAGAAATCTTTTGGCTTGGGGAAAAATAATTCAATATCGATACCGGGATAAATTCGCACAACATTTTTAAAACCAATTTTTTCAAGTTTGTTTTTTGCATAGTCGGAATATGTGATAATCAGGTCAGCAAAAATAATTTTTTTGAAATCTTCATCGGAAAAAAGATCTTCGCGCAAAGTGGCGATGGTTTGGATCGTCTTTGTTTGTTTGTTTGTTAAAAAAGTTTTGAAAGCCCAGGTGTTGAGTTTGTTGGGCGTGAGCATAAAGTGGGCGATGTCAAAATTTTTGATCATCGGTGCAATTTTTAGTAGTCGCAAACGCTCGCTCCAATCCAAGTGATTTTTTGAATAAATTGGAATTTGACTTATTTTTTCCGGAAAGTCGCTGATAATTTTTGGAGTTAGCAAGCTAAAATCAAAACCGTCAACGCTTTTGGCGAGATAGTATGCGAAATTTTTGGATGCTTCATCCCACGGTGGAGCGATGGGGCGGGTAATTAGCAGAATTTTTTTCATAAATAGTGTTTGTCATTCCGGACTTGATCCGGAATCCCGAGTTTTAGCTTATAAGCCGTTCTGCTGCGAGAGATCCTGAAACAAGTTCAGGATGACACAATATAAAATTACAAACTCTTATATATTTCCTTAGTGTTTCCGTCACTTGTAATAATCACGGTGATTTTTTTGTTTGTGATTCCATCAGAGGAAACGGGAATTGTTTTTTTTGCTCCGTTTGTAATCACGCTGTTGCCTTGGGTGACGCTGTCCTTGTCTGCCAAAATTTCCCAGTGAAAATTTGTACTGAGTGAATGATTTTCAATGGTAAAATTCAATGATTTGTCTTTAGGGTTTTCAAAATAAATCATCCACACATTTTTAGTGTTGATGTCTGCTTGTTTTCTTTCAACAAATGACAAAAAAACAAAACTTGTCAGGAGAAAAAAACTTGTTGCTAGGATGATGAGTTTATTGTTCATGTATGTGTAGTTGTTGTCATCCTGAGCGAAATTGAGACTGATAAGTCGAAATGTAGTCGAAGGATCTGAGCCCAGATTTCTCGACTGCGCTAATCTTCCCCATGGTTAGATTAGCTTCGCTCGAAATGACATAGTGATGTTTAATTTGCTTTATAAAATATGCCAATGTCGTCGGCTGAGTAGACTTGCCAAAATTCTTTTAGACGAGAAAATTGCGAGCTGTCTATTTTTGGGTTTATCATAATGAAATCAGTGCCAGTGCCGTCGTAACATTGTTTGGCTTCTTTTGCGGTTGGGGTGGATATCATAAAATTGGTACACTGTTCACGTGGTTTTGTTTCATCTTCATATCGCTTGAAATATCCTCTTGAAAGGGGATAGCTGTAGCCGCGCATTGTGAAAAGTTTGATCCAAGAATCACCAGCGAGATAGTTGTGATCTTTGAGAATCATATCTTTGGCATCGCTGCGTTTGGTAATATATTCGGAAGCATTATACGTTTGCAAGGCTTTATTGGCGCTGCTAGCATCATTAAGAGCAAGGGCGTTGTCATAAAGTCCGCTTGTTGCAATGAATGATAAGAAAATAAAAAAAGTGGCCAATAGAAAAATCGGGTTGAGATAATTTTTTCCTTCTGATTTGAGTGCGGTTAAAATTTTTATCAGTGCATATGCTGCAATGATGGTTATTGGAAATACAATATAACTGGCGACGCGATTGGAAGGAATGTCCACAAAGAGCCAATTGGGACGAAGCGACATAATGGTCAGTGCGACAATCCATCCAATTAAAAAAGCTTGATTGTATTTTCCCAAACTGCGAGCAAAAAATAATATTACAATTCCGAGAAGTGCAAATGCAAAACGTGCTTCGCCAGCTGTTGACTTGAATTGGTCAAATGTAAGTCCAGTGCGGGTGGCCTTGCTTGGCGCGCCAACTGCAGTGTCGATGGCTGTAGTGTTTAGATAGGTTGGGGTATATAAGAAGAAAATAAAAATAATTCCTGCCGTAAGCACACCCAAAACCCAAGGAGAAATTATTAATTTCATCCATCCTTTTGCATCTTGTAAGAGTGTTTTGGGGTTGATTATTGCATATGCAATGATTGTGAAAAAGAAAATAAATGCAAAAACAAAAGTGCTGAGATGATGCGTATATGCCAATCCAAAACTTAAAAATAGTGCGTAGGCAAGAATCTTTGATTTTTTTTCAATAAGCGCTTTCAAAAAAAGTAAGATAATCAAGGGTATTAAAAGGTTGCCAATATTATTTCCAATAACTCCACCGCTGGCGAATTTTGCTTGAGGCGAAGCAATTGCCCAAAGAGGACCAACGAGAAAAAGGGTCGCAGTAGCAATGGCGTTTTGGTGTTTTGAATTTTTAAACAGAGCTTGAGTGAGAACAAAAATAGCCAAAACAGACATAAGATGAATCAAAAATAGCGTGATGGCAGGGAATGCAGAAATGACACTGGCGCTTGAGATTATTGCAATGGCTGCAAATGGCAAGTGTTCGCCAATAATAAAATCAGCAATAGGCGACGGTTCTTCCAATGTGAAATCTTCTTGAATTTCAACCTTTTCATATTTTGGCAGTTCTCCAGTGACGGCAATAACTTTCGTCCAATACATATGATGTCCAAGATCAGTCGAGGTTGGGAAAATAGCATCTTTGAAATAAATTGTTTTGATAAAGATTGTCAAAAGTAAAAGAGTGATGACCAAAATTGTGGAATGTTTTTTTATTCTTGATGATGAAATTGCTGGGGCTGGAATCGAAGGTTCGCTGTTGTTTTTTTTGTTAAAAATAAAATAAACGGTAAGGCAAATAACACTAAAAAGAACGATTCCACCCACGATGCTATTTCGAGTGATGCCAAGAGGGGATTTGCCAAGTATGATTACAAGAAAATCAATCAAGGCTATGCTGCTTCCAAATGACAAAACGAACAATTCCAACAGTGAAAATTCCTTGTGCATTCTTGTGCCCAGAATCAGAAAAAACCCAGGGACAAAAAGCACCAGGATTAGTGTTAAATAAAGTATTGTTTGTGAGAAGATGAAATCGAACATTGTTGAAATAATTTTAAGTTTTAAGTTTTAAATTTAAAATTGAACCATCGTCCTCTGTGCTTATGATCGCTTATTATTTATAGCCTTCTCTATCTCACTTAAATATATCTGTGAAATTCTTTTCCATTGATAATTTTCAATAACGAAATCGCGAACTTTTTGACCATATGTTTCGCGAGGACTTCCATTTGTGAAAAGCTCGTTGATTTTTTGAACATAAGCTTCGGCATTTTCTGATTCAACCAAAAATCCATTTTTACCTTCCTTGATGGCATCTTTCAATCCTTCCATATTAGAAGCGAGTACAGGCAGGCGACAGGCGCCAGCTTCAATAACGGAGATGCCGAATCCTTCCATATCGCCAGCAATTTTGATGTTTGGTTGCACAAAAAGATCTGCAGTTGCCCAAAGAATGTTCCGATCTTCGTCTGGAATATATCCAAGCATTGCTACACGATTTTCAAGGCGATTGTTTTTAATCGCTTGGCTTATGTTTTCCTTGTCAGGGCCAGCGCCTGCAACAACGTATAAAAAGTTTTCATCCAGTTTTGGCATCACATTTGAAATAAACCACGCCACACCTTTTCTTTTGGCGAGTCTCCCGGAAGTCATTAAAACTTTTTTGTCTGCAGTCGATTTCCCAATGATTTTCTCAAGATCAGTTTGCGTCGCTTGGACAAGATGTTTTTCAGTGTCGACTCCGTTAGGAATGAAAACAAATTTTTCTGCAGGAATATTTTTTTCTATGCCAACTTTTATAGTCTCATTGCCAACGGCGATTAATTTATCAAAGCTTTTAATGAAAACACCAATCCAAAAGGTTTGATATAATTTAATAAGAATTTTCTCATACCAGACGCCAAGGGAGGATGATCCATAATTTATATCTAGTCCGTGCACTACACACAATGTTGGTTTCTTATAAAACAATTTTATAATCCAACTTAAAATTGCTAGGGTACCATCTCCAATGAGCAGTGCATCATATCTTGGCATCAAAAATAATGCCCGTAGTAGTGCATAGGGTGCAAAAACAGGAAGAAATTTTCGTCCTCTAGTGTTGGCAATAATTTTTATTTCTGCAATTTCTCCTAGCCATGTTGCTAGTTCATAATTTTGGTTTTCAATGCCGCCAACAGTTGGAGGATAAGCCCTTGAAATGAAGAGTATTTTTAGATTATTCATATACCTTATTCTAGCGCAAAAACAAATTAATTTCAACCTATTATAAAGAAAAAATGTCATAAGACATTTTTTCTAAAAAACGTAATTTTTTGTGTTTTTATCTCTTGTATTTTTCGACTTTCATCATATACATCTGATCCTCAGTAAGTTTTCTGCTGGATTTGATCATATCAGCGATAAGTGCAAAAACCAAGAACTGAAGGCCAATAAGAAAACTTGAAATTGAAAAAATTAAATAATTGCGGTAAGGAGATATTTTGAATTCTTGAAAATATAACATTATGAAATATCCAAATACCGCTAAAGAGATGATTATTAAGAATAATCCAGGAACACCAAAAAATTTCATTGGGCGCACATCGCGCACAGCCTTGAGAATTATTTTTGCGCTGTTGTTTACATATTTATAAATGCTGCGAACAACGCGAGATTTTCTTCCTTCAAAGTAAGTAACCTCCACTGGAATCCATTTAATTTTTAAATTTTTTCCAAGCGCATCAATAATAACTTCTTGTGTGTAAGTGAAAGCACCCGGAAGGTTTAATCGTAGCAATGTCTCTTTGTTATAACCGCGAAAACCACAAGTAAGATCCTTGATTGGATAATTCATAAACCAGCCTATGATCCAAGCGGCGAAACGGTTTAGATAATATTTGGCAGCCGGCATGTTTTTGGCTTTGTGCTTGCCAAAACGATCAGCGCTGGTCATATCAACCTCGCCATTTAAAATAGGTTCAATTATTTTTGAAATATCATTGGGATTGAATTGTCCGTCAGCGTCAATATTTACCATTATGTCAGCTCCATTTTCGAGAGCTTTTTCGGTGGCTGTTCTGAATGTTATGCCTAGTCCACGATTTACTTTATGTGAAAAAACAAAATCAGCTCCAGCTTCTTTTGCCTTTGTGGCTGTTTGATCTTTTGAGCCATCATCAATAACCTGAACCAAAACCTCATCGATACCCTTGATTGTGCGTGGAATGCTTTTAATGGTTTCTGCAATTTTTTCTTCTTCATTAAATGCTGGAAGGTTTACAATCAGTCTCATACTATTGTTTTTCGATTATTAATTTAGGATCAACACAATTGAGATCACATTTGGCATTCTGAGTTCCTTGTTTGATAAATTCTTTTGAACAATCGTTTAATTTCTGTTGACAAACAGATTTGCTTTCATTGAAATAATTCAAATTAACTTCATATCCAAAATAGGGAAGCGTGAAATATGCGACAACTGCGATTCCTGCGAGCCAGATTGCAAATTTAATGAGATGAAACATAGAAAAGTCAAAAAGTTTTTAAGGTTCTTAAGGTTTTTAAAGTATAAGCAGGTGTATGCCTTATGAACTTTATAACTTTATGAACTTTATAACTTGTTTTTATTATCGTCCGATTCCTTTATAGATTATACCACGTTTTTGAATTTCAGCCTTATCGAGACAATTTTTTCCGTCAGTGATAACTTTGATGTTATTTTGTACAAATTTTTCAACAGGAATATCAATAAATTCTTGATGATTGGTAGCAAGTAGGACAGCTTCACTTTTTTCCAATAGATCATCAATATTCTTAGCACTTGACATTGCAGGTACGAAAGGATCAAAGGTAACAACCTTGGCTCCATTTTTTTCCAAAAGCTTAATCAGTTCAAATGAAGGACTTTCTCTGAGGTCTCCAACGTTGGCTTTGTATGATAATCCTAATACTCCAACAGTTGTTCCTTTGAGAGATTTTTCAATTTCATTAAGTTGATCTTGCAAAAGTTCGATTGTGTATTCCGGCATACTGTTGTTTATTTTTCTGGCAGCTCGCAAAAACACGTGGTCGAAATCGTTTTCTTTGGCTTTTTCAATTAGGTAATATGGATCAACTGGAATGCAGTGACCACCAACTCCGCAGCTTGGCCAGTGTGCCAAAAATGAAAACGGTTTGGTGGATGCACCTTTAATCACGTTGGTAACATCTATATCCATTCGCTCAAAAGACCTGGCCAACTCATTTACAAAGGCAATATTGATATCACGGAAAGAGTTTTCGGTAATTTTCACAGCTTCTGCTTCTCGGATTGTTGCCATTGGCATAATTGGGGCATCCACAATGCTTTCATAAAACTCTTGTGAACGTTTCAAGCCAATTTCATCAAAAGATCCAACCACACGCGGAATGTTTGAAACATTCCATTTTGGATCGCCGGGATTAACACGCTCTGGGCAGTGTGAAATAAAAACATCCTTACCAACTTCATAGCCTGCTTTTTCAAAAATTGGTTTGACGACTTCCTCACTAACTCCGGGATTGACGGTTGATTCAAGAATGACAAGCGAACCCTTCTTCATATTCTTAGCAACCGTTTCTGATGCACTTATAACTGGACTAAGATCTGGAAAATATTTATCATCTACTGGGGTTGGAACACATATGATATGGATATCACACTGCGACATTAATTTTGGATCGCTGAAAACGTTTATTTTGACCTTTGGTAAGAGTTCCTCTAAAAATTCCTCCTTAAAAGGGGATATGCCTTGCTTGATTAAATCTAATTTTTTCTGGTCATTATCAAAACCATATACTTCGTAACCCTTATTTGCGGCAACTGCGGCTAATGGTAAGCCCACATACCCCATTCCAACAACGCACACTACTGGTTTTTCATTTTGATTCATATTTTTTTGAAATTAAAAAATTTTTTTATTACATAGGCAAAAAAGCCAATGTGTATAGTATATCTTTCTATAGAAATTAGGTCAATTGTGATAGGGTTGACCCCGTTAGAGATTTCACATTTATTGTTTAGTTTGAATATTGTACTTTATCTCTCAAAATAGACATATTATTTGAGTTTACTTTTGAAATCTCTAACGGGGTTGACAAAAGTGCTATTTGGGTGTATAATAGATTGTTAATTTGTAAGTACAAAATTATGCATAGACAGCACCATAAAATGCACAAAGAGGAAATTATTTTCCATTTAATAGTCCCTGTGGTTATATTCGCGACAGTTGCGGCAATGGGATATTATGTGGTTATGCTTGTTACTGATATTATGAAAATGGCATAAAGATTCAAAAAATTTAAAGACACTGGTTGCTGTTTGGCGATTAGTGTCTTTTTTGTTATACTTACAACATGATTAAAGTAGGAATAAATGCGTCATTTTTGCGCAAACAAAATACGGGGATAGGGCAAGTAAACATCAATTTTATTAAAAAATTGATGGAATTTCGAATTCCTGCCCGAAATGCTTCGCATAACGAAGCAGGCGGGTCGAATTTTGAATTTCTAAACAATAAGGAAGTTGAGTTTGTTTTGTATCTTGAAGAAGATGTTGATTTAGATTTGCCGGATGGGTTCAGTAAAAAAGTTTTTTTGCCTGTATATAAGAGGGATGATTTGATACGTAAAATTTGGTGGGAAATGTTTTCACTCCCGAGAATTGCAAAAAGGGATAAATGTGATGTTTTTCTTAGTCTTTATCAGTCGCCAACAGTAATGCCAAAGAAAATAAAGCATATTATTGTTGCGCATGATATTATTCCAAAACTTTTTCCAGAATATTTAAATAATTGGCGAAAAAAGATTTACCAATGGCTCATAGAACGAGCTATGAAAAAAGCTAATAAAATTATTGCGGTTTCGCATCGCACAGAAAAAGATTTGATTGCTCACTTAGAAATTGATGCCAAGAAAATTACAGTTTGCCATGTTGATGTGGATGAGATTTATAAAAAAGAAATTTCAGAAAAAGAAAGTCAGCGCGTTTTGAAAAAATATAATTTAGAAGCGGGATATATTTATTCCGGAGGGGGATTGGAAGTTAGAAAAAACACGGAGAATGTCCTTAGAGCCTATAAGATTTTGTTTGAAGCCTATGGTCATGCTAGTTGGCTTCCGAAAGTTGTTGTTTCTGGAAAAATGATGCCGCAGCTTGCTCCGTTGGTTACTGATGTTGAAGCTGTTGTGAAAGGTCTTGAACTCGAAAGCGAAGTTTCCTTATTGGATTTTGTACCGCAGGAAGATTTGCCGGCGCTATATAAAAATGCCAAAGTTTTTGTGTATCCATCATTATATGAGGGATTTGGACTTCCCGTTTTGGAAGCAATGAGTCAGGGCACTCCCGTGATAACATCAAAAACATCTTCACTGCCTGAGATTGGTAGTGACAGTGTTGTTTATTGCGACCCAAAGAGTGTGGACGACCTGGCGATGGTGATGAAGAATGTTTTGATGAGTAATCATTTGCTCAGTTCACTTTCAATAAAAGGCAAAGAGCGTGCTACGCATTTTTCATGGGATAAGTTTACTGAAAAGATGATAAATATAATAATTGATTTGAAAAAATAGTGTTGCGTGTTTAAAATTCCGTACAAATATATATTTTTTGTTTGCCTTTCCCTCGCCAGCCAAGGAAAAAACATGGCATCGGCCGGACTGCACAAAAAATAATATTTGTACGAAATTTTAAAAGTTATTATCAAGCGACAATAAAAAGATATGCCAATCATTAAACAAATTTTGGATCAAATTTTTAAAAATCCAACAAAGCTGTATCTCATTTTGGCCAATGTTGTTTTGGTTTCTTTTGCTATTTGGTTTTCAAATGTTGGACTTTTGCCGTTTAAAAACTTTGGAGACTTTGCAGTTTTTGCAGTGTTGACTTTGATTTTGGGATTGTATCGTCCTGGTTGGACATTTCTTTTTTTTGTGGGAGCATTGGCCTTGAAGAATATTAATCTTGTGCCAAAGGAGATTGGTTTGTCACTCAGACCATATCAATTTTTTGGGTTCATCACGATAATCGCGCTCTTGGTTCAGACTTTGTCAAAACGTCTTGCATTTTCATTGCCAAAATTTGCTTGGTATGACGCAATGCCTGTTGTTTTTGCTGTGGCTGGTTTTTTGAGCGCCTTGGGTGCAACAAACAAAGGGATGAGTTTCAAACAATCAATAATCGCTCTTACATTTGTCGCTTTGTATTTTTTAACCAGGATTTATGTGCAATCTTTTGATGATGCGAAACGCGTTCTGCCATTTTTTCTGAGCAGTGGATTGGTAGTGATGATATATTCTATTTGGCAAAATATCAGATTTTTAACTGGTGGAAATTCTTTTGAGGTAATGCCCGGCAGACCCAATGGAACTTTTACCGAGGCTGACTGGCTAGGAATATTTGTCACTTTTATTTTAGCTGTTTTATTAACAATATTGTATGCGCTTAATAGAAATTATATAAAAGATAGTGCTGGTCAAATTTCCAATTTCCAATTTCCAATTTCCAATAAATTCTTAAATTTACAAATTTTTAAAAAAGTAAGTGCTTATGTTTTTATTACACTTACGTTAATAACACTCATTCTGACTGTTTCTCGTAGTGCTTGGGTGGGGGCGGTGTTTGTGGCGGTTGTTTTTCTTAAATTTGTTCTCCTTGGAAATTATGCGGAGCTTGGAGAAGGAGATCGAAGTAAATGGAAAAGATTGCTAAACATTTTGAAAATGCAAAAGTGGCAATGGAAAAAAGCCGGAACTCAGCTGCTGTTTGTTTTGCTTGCACTTGCTGTTGCACTTGCAATTGCAATGCCTCTGACACGTTTTCAATTGGCAAGCAGAGCAGCGAGCACAGCAGGATTTCAGAAAATAACGGTTGCGTGTCATAGTAGCGCTGACAATATTGTACCGCAAAAAATTCTCAGTGTTGATGAATTGGGAGGCTATGGTTGCAGACACATTAATCTGGAAGATATTGAAAAAGAAAAAGCTCTTGGCAATATGGTTATTGAAGTTGACAGGCCTGATCCAAATGTGAACATTCGCGCTGAAATTTATCAAAAATCTTGGCAGCAAATAAAATCACATCCTGTTTTTGGAATTGGGTGGGGAAGCATCTCGCAAGTTTTAGGCACAGACGAGCGTGGTGCGGGACTTAATGCGAGCAATATCTTTTTGGAAGTCTGGCTGGGAAGTGGACTGCTTGGAATATTGTCGTTTGTGGTATTGCTTGGATATATTCTTGTATCATCAATCGGTGTGTTTTTGGATAATGGTAATAAGAATAAAAATGGTGCAGCACTTCTTTTTGTGATGGCCGGCTGGGCGGCTGTTGTTTTTCCAAATCTTTTTAATTCCGGAATATTCTTAGGATTCGTCTGGGTGTATTTAGGAGTAGCGGTGAGCTTATTACGAAATCATAAAAACATATAATATAACATAAAACATGTAACAATAAATACAAGAATGTTACATGCTATATGCTACATGCTTCATGGATATTGGAATCGACATTAGATTAATAGGGAAGAAGAGGACTGGCGATGAGGTGGTTGTTTTTAATTTGGTCAAGAACTTCGTACGGATAAATACGGATCACAAATTCAGACTTTTTACGGATGTTACAGATAAGGTGGTGCTTGAGAAAATCAGTGAGCAATTGGGAATTATTGAAAGAGAAAATTTTGAAATTATTTCACTTCCAACCAAAAATAAATTCGTTTGGAATTTTTGGACGCTGCCAAAATATCTCAAAAAAAATCCGGTTGATGTATATCACACGCAATACATCACACCGTTTTTTGTTTCAAGAAAAGTTAAGATTGTGACGATTGTGCACGACATTTCCTTTAATTTTTTTCCGCAGTTTATAAAATTTTCAGATTTATTTTTTTTGAAAACATTGATTCCGCTGAGTTTGAAACGCGCAGATAAAATTGTTGGTGTTTCGCAATTTACCAAAGATGAAATTATTAAATATTATAAAGTTAATCCTGAAAAAGTTGAGTGGATTCACAATTCGATTAGTGATGAATTTGCAAAAACGATAGAGGCGCAAAATCTTGCGTCTGTGCGCGAAAAATATCACTTGCCTGAAAAATTCATTTTATATTTGGGCACTTTGCAGCCGCGAAAAAACGTTTCGCACCTAGTTTCCGCCTTTGCTCGTATTAAAGATAGTCTTGATGGCACAAAGCTTGTTATTTGTGGCAACATTGAAGGACACAATGCTGACAGTCAAATCAAGAAAAACGTGGTTAAGTTCAATCTTGAGGAAGATGTGTTGTTTCCTGGTTTTATTGATGAACAAGACAAGGTGGCAGTTTTTGCTTTGGCGCATTCTTTTGTTTTTCCTTCATTGTATGAAGGATTTGGTATTCCTGTGCTTGAGGCGATGAGTCAAGGTGTGCCAGTGCTTTGCTCTGATATTCCAAGTTTGAAAGAAATTGCCGAGAATGGCGCATTATTCTTTGATTTGCAAGACCTTGATGATTTTTCAAAAAAGTTGTATGATATATCTATGAATTTGGACCTTCGAAGTGAGCTAATTCGATTGGGAAAACAGCGAGTTAGCTTTTTTTCTTGGGAAAAATCAGCACATAGGATGCTTGCAATTTATGAAAATATGCGGCATAATTAAGCAGATTGTTTAGAAAATTTTAATTAACGTAAAAAATAATATTTTGTATGGAAAATGAACAGGGTTTTGGCCGAAATTCAAAGGCTGAATTGAAAAAAACAACTAAAAAAAGGTGGTTAAAGCCACTTCTTGTTATTATTGTCTTATTATTGCTTATTGGTGGTGTTTTTGCTTGGAAAGCAGGTAGCATTTTTGATAAAATTTCGACAGATGGTAATGTTTTTGGAAGTCTTACCCGTATGATTCCGGGTGTGGATAATGAATTGATAGGTGAAAAGGAGGGGAGAGTGAATATTTTGCTTTTGGGAATGCGAGGAGAGGAATTGACCGGTGGTGGTCTTTTGGCTGACACCATTATGGTTGCAAGCATCGCACCTGCAGAAAACAAAATATCATTGTTTTCTTTGCCGCGAGATTTGTATGTTCAAAATCCCGGGACGGAATCAAGAAGCAAAATCAACGCCGTATATGCTTATGGCGAAGAAAAAAGAAAAGGAGGAGGAATGGAGGATATGAAAACAGTTGTTAGTGAGATTGTTGGTCAGCCAATCGGATATGCTTTGGCGATTAACTTTAAAGGCTTCACTGACTTGGTCAATGCTATTGATGGTGTGGAAGTTGATTTGAAGCAACCGTTTGAAGAGAATATGCAATTCAATGAAGAGCGTGCGTGTGATTCATATACTTTCACTAAGCCAACTGGAAAATTTGAAAATAAATATTACACCAGAAGTGAGGGAACTAAATATCTCGCAAAAAGTTATCCTCTTTGCACAAATCCAAATGTTGAATGTGGCGGCGATTTCAAATTGCCAGCCGGCAAGCAGACTCTAAGTGGAGAGCAAGCTCTTTGCTACGCTCGTTCAAGAAAGACCTCAAGTGATTTTGAACGCGCAAAAAGACAACAACTTGTGATTCAGAAAATAAAAGAAAAAGCTCTTTCATTGGGAACATTGACTGATTTCAATAAGGTAAATGGAATAATTGATAGTCTTGGTAATAATGTTAGAACCGATATGCAAGCTTGGGAAATGAAACGTCTCTATGAAATTGAAAGAGGCCTGGAAAATCCGCAAATGGCTCAAAGAGTTTTGGAAAATTCAGAGGAAGGGTTGCTTTATAATCCTGAACAACGACCAGAAACGGGATACATTTTGCTTCCAATTGGTGATAACTATGACAAAATAAGAGAAGTGTTTAAGAATATTTTCACACTTCCTGCTCAGTCTGACATTGAACCAAAAGCATAAACTTAATGGAACTTTCTATAATCGTAACAAGTTATCGCAATCCCGAACTCCTACGAGTTTGCTTGGATTCAATCAGAAAATGCGTCACTGGGATCGCGTATGAGTTAATTGTGGCTGATAGTGCAACCCAGGAGGATATGGAGATGATGATGCGTGAAGATTATGCTGATGTTAAGTTTTTTTCTTTTGAAAAGAACGTTGGATTTCAAGCTTTGGTAAAAATAGGACTTGATAATTCTGTGGGCAAATATATATTAATGCTTAATGGGGATATTCTTGTTACGCCAGATTCTGTGACCAAGATGTTAGAATTTTTGAAAACGGATGCTTCAATTGGAATGGTTGGTCCAAAGCTGCTTAATTTTAATGGCACACTTCAACCTTCCTGTTTTCGTTTTTATAAGCCGATTACAATTGTTTATCGCAGAACATTTTTAAGCAAATTTTCTTTTGCAAAAAAACATTTGGATTGGTTTTTGATGAAAGACTATGATCACAGTGAGCCAAAGGAAGTTGATTGGATTATGGGAAGTGCGGTTATGATTTCAAGATCTGCTTTGGAAAAAGTAGGGATTATGGATCCTCGATATTTTATGTATATGGAAGATGTTGATTGGTGTCGCAGGTTTTGGGAGAATGGCTTTAAGGTGATATATTTTCCATTGGTTAGTATGCATCATTATCACGGCAAAGGAAGTGCCAAGGGTGGCGTGATAAGATCACTATTGTTTAACAAATATACCTGGATTCATATTGCAAGTGGAATTAAATATTTCAAAAAGTTTTTAGGAAAACCGCTCCCAATTCATAATTAATAGGATTAGGACTTACGCATTTTCTCAACGATTTCTTTTTTGGCACGTTTTTGACCCAAGACTATGGTTAAAAACTCAAAGAATTGCTGTCGCAATAATTGGCTAAAAAAGAAATGTTTCGAAATGCGTAACCTCTAAGTATTACAAAATTAATAATATGTCAGATTTTCAGCAGTCGAAAGATTTTCCGGAAGAATTTCAACTTTATAAAAAAAGAATGTTGAAATATTTCGTCCAAATATTTGCAATTATCTTGTTGGGCGGGGGAGTATTCTGGATGGGTTTTGAAAATGGAAAGAATAGTGGGCAATTAGAAGCTCCAATTTCAATTGAAGGTGCAATGTTTAAAAATAAAGATCAAGGTGCTGATGGCGCCATCGATTTTTCTTTGTTTTGGAGCGTCTGGGACTTGCTCAAGAGCAAATATGTTGATGCGGGAAGTTTGGATGCGAAAAAGCTATACTACGGAGCTATAAAGGGTATGCTTGCAGCCACGGGAGATCCGTATACAACATTTCTTGATCCTATTGAAAATCAAAAATTTGGCGAGGATATTTCCGGAAATTTCGAAGGAATTGGAGCTGAACTTGGAATAAAGAGTGGAATCCTTACGGTTATTGCACCACTTCAGGGAACACCAGCGGAAAAAGCGGGGATTCGCAGTGGTGACAAGATAATAAAAATTGATGGCAAATCTTCTGGCGATATGACAATTGAAGAAGCTGTCGATCATATTCGTGGGAAAAAGGGAACCAGTGTGGTGCTAACTGTTTATCGAGAAGGAAATGCTGATGCGCAGGATATTACCGTGCAAAGAGGTATAATCAATGTTAAGAGTGTGACTTTTGAGGTTAAAGAAAATAATATTGCCTATATAAAAATTACGCGTTTTGGAGATGACACGAACAAGCTTTTTGCAGAAGCTATTAAAAAAGTTTCTACTGCAAAAAATCAGGGACTTGTGATTGATTTGCGGAATAATCCTGGTGGATATCTTGAAACATCAATAGATGTTGCCAGCAAATTATTGCCAAAAGGTAAAATCGTGGTTATTGAAGAGAGTGGCAACAAGAGTCAAAAGAAAATGTATACCCGAGGAGGTGATGTGGCCAGCGAGATTGAAACTGTGGTGCTTATCAACGAGGGAAGTGCTAGTGCCTCAGAAATTTTGGCAGGAGCGCTTAAAAATAATCGCAGCAATATAACCTTGGTTGGAAAAAAATCATTTGGCAAAGGATCGGTGCAGGAATTTATTGAAATGCCACAAGGCACAGCTGCCAAAATAACAGTTGCGCGTTGGCTCACACCTGATGGCACGCAAATCAATGAGCAAGGCATCAAACCTGACAATGAAGTTGAGTTTAGTGACGAAGACTATGAAAATAATCGCGATCCTCAATTGGATGAAGCATTGAAGATATTGAAAGAAAAACTTTCTTTATAAATAAGTTACTTGTTTTGTAAGAGATAAAAACACTCAGTTTCAACTGAGTGTTTTGCGTTTCAAACTCATTTCCACATTTCTTTTTCCCGTAAGCGGAATATAAATACTATTTTACTAGTGGGAATCCTTTGTCTTTCCAGCCGGTCATCGCTGTGCGCATTACGTAGGGAGAAACAAGTAGCATATCATACATTTGAACCGAAGCTTGAAATTCCTGCAGTTCATTTAAGCCGACCACGATAACCTTTTTTTCTGTGATTTCGTTACGTCTTTTTTCAAGTTCTTCGAATGGAATGTTTTTTGCTTCTGCTATATGACCCTCGGCAAATTGCTCTTTGGAGCGAACGTCTATAATATAGATAGGAACTTTTTGCGTTATTGCATCATTGAGCTCAGCTGGATCAAGATATAAAACCTTTGCTTGATCCACAAATGATTTTGGATCGCCATAAGTAACAGTTGCTCCGATAATTTGAGTCCAAGAAGACATTCCTCCAGCCAGAACAATAATATTTTTGCAATCTTCTTCCTTAAGTTTTTCCAGTGCTGTGGAGATGTTTTTATCGGCGCTGTCACTTCCGATGACAACAATAAGATTTTTGGTGTTTATTTTTTCTTTTACTGGAAATTCATCAAGCGGAATGTTGATTGCGTCCACAATGTGTTCTTGAATGTATTCATTAAAAGGTCTGATGTCCAGCAAAGTAAATTCTTCTTTTGTTCCAATGCCTAGAATTTTTTTGTTAAGATCTTTTGCGCCGATTGTTTCATACGGCAGTGATGTTGAAAGCTGCGAATTTAAGTTGCTTTGCTTGGAGTCGGAATTATCTTTTTTTGTAAAATCAGAATTGCGAAGCAGTGTAAAAACAATAACAAAAAGAATCAAACCAAAACCAAGACCGATAATCATTTTTTCTTTTTTGTCTTTTTCTATTTCCATATTTACTTGTGATTATATTCAATTTATAATATTGAATTATTGCAAAATACTGCCGATAAAATTTGGATAACCGTTGATAAATTCTTTTATGGTTGCAGTTTTTTTGCCTTCTTTTTGAATTTCCTTGAGAATGACGATGCCTTCTTCGGTTTGAATTCCAATATCATCTCCCAATTCGAAAATCTCGCCAACCTGATGTTTTTCGATCGGATTAATTTTTTGTAGCTCGATGGAAATTAATTTCAGCCTGATGTTTTCCGCAGAGTTTTTCCAAAAAGTGAAAATGCCCGGCCAAGGAGTGAGGGCGCGATATTTGTTGAAGATATCCTGAGCACTGTCTGTCCAAAATATTCTACCATCTTCGCGTTCAATCAATTGGCAAAGCGTTGCCTGGCTGTGATCTTGAGCAGTGGGCTGGATTTTGCGTTCAATCCAAAGAGGAATAGTTTTTAACAATAGCGCTGCGCCTATAAAAGACAATTTTTCCATTAAAATTGCAGTTGTGTCGTTTTGCTGGATGGTTACTTTTTCCTGAGTCAAAATATCTCCCGTATCAACACCTTCATCCATCAGCATTATGGTCACGCCAGTCTCTGTTTCACCTGAAAGCAAAGCATTTTGGATAGGAGATGGACCGCGATATTTTGGCAAGAGCGAAACGTGCACATTGATGCAACCAAAACCTGGGATTTCCAAGGCTTCCTTGGGGATTATTTTTCCATATGCCGCTACGATAATAAGATCGGGTTTTAGTTTTTTCAATTCCTCAACTGCATCAGTTTTAAATTTGACAGGTTGAAAAACGGGGATGCTGCTTTGCTCAGCCAGTTGTTTTACCAAAGGTTTTTCAATTTCTTGTTTGCGTCCAACCTTGGTGTCAGGTTTCGTGAAAACCCCCACGATGTTATATTCATCGTCAATTAAGGCTCTGAGAACTTTTTCCGACAAATCGGAAGTTCCCATAAAAACAACCCGCAGTTTTATTTTTTTTGAATCCATTTTATTTTTTATAAAAATATTTTCACATTGTCATTCCCGTGAAAACGGGAATCCAGGACTGAGTCTGACTGAAGAGCTAAACTGGATCCTGAAACAAGTTCAGGATGACAAACAATTAATTTATTTTTTATTTTTAACATCATTCGGTTTAATTTTAGGTTGACGTGTTTTTTTCACTCTATCAATAATGAGCATACCATCAAGATGATCAAGTTCGTGCTGAATGGCTCTGGCCAGTAAATCGCGACCCTTGAGCTTGCTTGCCTTGCCGTTTTCGTCAATATATCTAACTTGCACTTCCTTGTAACGAGAAATCGGAAAAAATTTCCCCGGGAAACTAAGACAACCTTCTTCAGAAACAACCTTAATTTTTGATTTGGCGGTGATTTGGGGATTAATGAGGACATATTGAACACCTTCCGTTTCAATCACGCACACGCGCAAATTTGAGCCAACCTGCGTCGCTGCCAAGCCAACACCATTATTGGCATACATCGTTTCAATCATATTTAAAACAAGCTCCTGCACATCTTTAGCAAGAGGATCTTTAATTTTCACCGTTTTCACCCGCAAAAGGGGATTGGGATCTTTTAGGATTTTTAACTTCATATTTATAGCTAGTGTTTAAAATGGGCTTTTGATGTTTCTAAGCATTGGATTAGTTACTTTCGTGTATATCTGTGTTGTTCTTATATTAGCATGTCCAAGCAATTCTTGTACATATCGCACATCAACCCCATTTTCAAGCAGATGAGTGGCAAAAGAATGTCTAAGTGAGTGAAAAGTGGCTTCTTTTTGAACCTCAGCTTTTTGCAGAGCATTTTCAAAAACTTTTTGTGCGCTACGCTCATCTAATTTTCCTCCGCGATTACTGGCAAAAACATAATCATTTAAATCTCTAAGCGCAATCATATTAAGCAATTGTGGTTTCAATTTTTCTGAAATTACACTTATTCTATCCTTGTTTCCTTTAGCTCCTTTTATATGAATTGTTAATTCGTCTAAATTGATGTCTTTAATCTTTAAATTTATTGCTTCACTGACGCGAAAACCTGCGCCATAGGAAAGGGAAATGAGCAGCTTATGTTTCGGATTGCTTATGGAATCAATCATTCTTCCAATCTCATCCCTAGAAAGTACTACGGGCAATTTGCTGGCAGTTTTGGCAAATTTGATATCAATTTCAATATTATTTTTAAAAACTTCTCTATAAAAGTATTTAATAGCTTGAAGATGCACATTCATCGTCTGTGAGGATTGTCCACGAGCTTGTTTTTCTAATAAATATTTCTTAATTACTTCAATTTCCGGTTCGCGCTTAATAATTTTAATGTATTTGAAATATTCATTCAGACAAGACAAATAACTCTCAATTGTCCTTGGACTGTAATTTCGAAGTTTCAGTTCGTTTTTGATTTTTTCCAGCAACTCTTGGAGATTCATAAAAAATATGCTATATTTTATTCATAAATCAGTGATGGTTGTATTATACTAAAAGTTCGCATAACCTGCAACTTTCAACATACTATCAAACACTAAGTTCGTATATAAAGGAGTTATGTGCAATAGCCAGAAATACCCCATTATCTTTTAGAATTTTTTTTGGCGAAATGCAGGGTCGAATAACTCAAGGTAAAATTAATATTAATTAAATTAAACAACAAACATTATGAAAGAAATGTATCAACCATCGCAAGCTGAAATAAAAAAAGCAGAAGATGTCATGACTGAAGAACAAAAACTTGAGAGCATGACGAGAGAAAATGCTGTTCACGCAGGGGAAGCATCTTTCAGTGATTATGATGAAACAAAAAAAATTAACCCAGAAAAAACCCATAAAATTGAGATAGAACTGCAAGCCACAATTTATAAGGAATTCAATGATCGAGTTAAAGAATTAGTTAAATCATATACAGAAAGCCTATCTGCCCTAAAAAGAGAAGCTAACTATGAAGACGACGAGCAGCTTGATGAGATAGATAAAAAAATAAATGAATTAACAAAAAAATTATTTGAAGACTTTGGAGAACAGTATATGCGCTTAAGCAAGGTTGTAATAGACACCACAATAACAATATCAGATTTTGTAATTCATAAAAAAGACATGTTATTACAGCAAGAAGAAGATCAACAAAAAAGACAGGAGTTAGAAGCCAGCATACTTAAAAGCGAAAATGCAAAAATACAAAGAGCGGAAGCTGTCATAGCAAATCTTGAAAAATATATAAACGATGTTAAAAACAATTTTGAAAAAGGTGCTGAAGAATTAATGAAAGAAATAAAGAAATAAGAAAAATTCGCCAAAAAAAATTAAACACAAATAAGGAATGGGTATTTCTAGCTACAGCACATAACAGCCCATATCTGGCTACAGGAAATTGACGCTAGTAAAAACAATATTGAGTGTCAATTTCCCTCCGCCCAAATTTTCATCCCTTGGTTTGATGAAGGTTTAGGCGGAGTGCATTAAAAAAAATATCAGCCTGTAATTAAAGTTTATCCTGCTAAACGGGATGAAAACTTCAGATATGGGCGACGTTGTGCGAAATAAATTTTTTATCTATACTAATATTAGCGTTTAGTGATGCTAGTAAGGACAGAAAATTTGATTTTTTAATTATTTTAAGAGGGGTAATATGTGTTTTTCTGCTCTTTGGGGAGCAGAAAAAATTAATTCATTTGTAATTTATTTTTAAGCAATAAAACTATGAGCATGGAACAACCAAAATTTAATCCACACAATCCTGAATATAAAAAAGTTGAGGATTTACCAAAAGAAGAACAAGTAAATTATTCTGACGTTGAAGGTGGTTTTGTTCAAAAAGAAGCAGCTGAGTTTTATAAAATAGCGCAGGACATTGAAAGAATTACAGAGCGCGAAAGTGGCTCAATGAGTGCTGACAAATTCATGATGCTTCTCGCGCAAGATGAGGACACGAAAAGAGAATGGGATGCGCTTACTGGAAAACAAAAGCTCAATGTTCTCATGGGAAATCCTAAAAAAGAGGACATGGATTTATCGACTTGGAACACGAATAGGTCTGCGATAGAGAAAACTCTTGAAGAACATCCTGAACTTAGAGATAACAAGAAGCTTATGCTTAAATTGATTATTTCAGGTACCAGTCAGGCACCAGGGCTTGCTTCTGAAAAAGTGCGTAATGATAAGGGTTACGCTTTGGAGGCGGTAAAACGAAACGGAATGGCTCTCGGGTATCTTCCAGAGGAGATGCAAGACGATGAAGATGTTGTTATGGCAGCAGTTACTACGCGTGGATTAGCTCTTAGAGAGGCTTCTCCACGATTGCAGAACAATAGAGAAATTGTTGCTGCAGCAATCACCTCAGAGGATGGAGACTTTGGAGACATAATATATGCCTCCTCAGATGAGGTAATTGAAAGTTTATTGGATGAAAATAACCCAGCCAATAAGGATATTCTTTTAAAAGCGATGAATAACAAGCATGTCAATGATAATTATAAAAGAATTGCCAGCTATAATCCAAATCATCCAGACTACCAGGGTGGGCAGTACGATGAAGTTTTCAAGAGATATGAGCATCTGCACATGCGTGAGAAAATAGAGAAAATATTGGGAGAGAATTTATAAATATCCAAAAAAATACCAATAAGGAGTCTTGAAAAAAGGAATTCACCCCTTACCCCTCTTCCTTTTTTCAAGACAAAAATCAAATTTTCTTAGACGCAACACAACGTTTAGTTTAATAAAAAACGAGATAAAAAATTTACATCGCACAACAACTCATATCTGGCTCAAGAAATTGACACTTTAATGTTTCAGATGAAAGTCAATTTCTTTCGACCCAAATTTTTGTGCAATTACATTGCGCAAAAACTTCAGATATGAGTAACGTTAGCTGAAATATTTTTTTGTCTTTAGTAGTGATTTTTAGATTTGTGATTTAAATAGGGACAGAAAATTTGATTTTTAATTTATTTAAAGAGGGGTAATGGGATATTTTTTTGCTCCTGGAATCGCAAAAAAAAGATTTATTTTATTTTTAAAAACAGTATGGAAAAATATTCATTAGAAAATGCCCAGAGCGAAGCTACTGTTATTAGAAATGATGCACAAGAGGCAAAACAAAAAAGAGTGCTAGAGGGCGAAAAAAGCGGTGAGCCAAATAGAGATGATTATGACAAAGCCGACAAAGCGATTGATAGCATTGGCATAAGTAATAGAAAAGAATTTGAGCAAAAACAAGCTGAGATACAAAATAAATATTCAACCGTATTGGAGGGGTCAAAAAATAGCGGTAATCAAGAATCTGTAAAATTGCTTCAAGATAACATGAGTCAAGAACTATCTTTTATTGATAGCCAATCAAAGAAATTTAATAGTTTGGAATTTAAAAAGGGAGAGAAGGCGACGCGTGAATATATTAAAAAAAATAATCTTGATAAATTAGTAGAAGAATTCGGAATTGAGCCAATGAAAGAGGGTTGTCGTCTTTCATTGGTCATTCCAGCATGCAACGAGGGGCGTGATATTCAAAAAACATTACAATCCTTAGCAGAGCAGAAAGATGAAAATGGTGAAGGTATTAATCCTGATGAATTTGAGGTTTTGATTACAGTCAATCAAAAAGAGCAATCAAGCGAGGAAATAAAAAAATCAAATCAACAAACACTTGAAGCAATAGAAGAATTCAAAAGGAATAATCCATCTTTAAATATCCATGCTATTTTAAAAGAATTTACGGGCGAGCAAGGTGGTGTTGGTTGGGCAAGAAAATTAGGAAGTGATTTGGTACTTGCAAGAAGTTTTAGCAGAAATCAAGAATCTGAACGAGAACCGATGTATATTGCAGGAACTGACGCTGATACAATTGTTGGTGAGCAATATGTATCAGAAATTATCAAGGCAGCAAATAAGTATGGCGATGCCGCCTATGGCGGTGGTGTTATTTTTGATGAGAATTGGGAAAAAGCATTGGGAAAAAATGCGTCCGACAAGCTCAGGGTATTCATGGAAGATATGCGTGGATTTCTATTAAAGGCATTAAATGGCGGTTTGCAAGGTGCAAACTTTGCCATACGCGAAGATATCTATGCTCGCATGGAAGGAAGCTCAACAAAAGTACATAGCGAAGATGCGGAAAATGATGAACGATTACGAAGTTTGAAAAAAAATGTAACATTTTTAAATTCTGACCATATCACTAGCTCTCGTAGGATGATTGGAGAATTCGAAAACTATATTGCTGGAATGCGAGGGCAAAAAATAGACTGGGAAACACGAAACAAGACTTATGGAAAGTCTGTCCCTACGGGAGAAAAAATTGACTTTACTGAATCCGAGCTTGATGAGGTAATTGCTTACCACAAATTACATAGATCAGATCTAATTATAGACAGTATAACTTCGGAAAACGTAAATAATCCAGAGATGGTGCAATTGATTGGAGAAAAATATCATTCTGATTTTAAAGATTTAAAAACTGAAGAATTTAAGACACTATTGAATGATAAAAATTTTAGAAAAAAATTACAAATTGAGATAGCATACAATATGTCTAAATTATTTGCATCGAAAATTTCATATACAGAAAAAGATAAATTCATCATCGGAATTCCAGAAAAACAATAAGGAGTTTTGTTTCAAAAAAATTCACCCCTACCCCTCTTTTTTTGAAACAAAACGAAAAATCAAATTTTCTTAGTAATAAAACAAAGTTTGTATTAATAAAATAGAAGACAAAAAAATACATCAGCTAACACGGCATATCTGGTTCAGAAATTTTTCACTTTTATACTTTTTAACGCCAAGGTTTGAAAAATTTCCTCTCCCAAATTGCGCTGTGATATGGCAAAGTTTAGTGATATAATTAAGGCAGGCAGAAAGTTGAAGTTTTAGCCAATGAATATGGGCGCAACTTCAGATGATGCCGATACGTTGTCGGAAATATCAAAAAACAAATTCATTAATATTTTTTTCAAGCCCTTTTGAAATTCAGGTAAAGAAAAAACCGCACAGTATTCTGTGCGGTCGTAATTACATTTGTCATTATATCGCCCTCGACATTTCCTGAATTGAAGCCTCGCTTAGTTTGTTGTGTTCTTTTTCGTCACAAGAAGCTATCAAGTACGTGCACAAGATTATAGTACCACCAAATCCATTGGGAAAATGTTGGGCATGTCTACAGTCATCATCTTCGTATGGACAACGCTTTTCCATATTAATCACCTCCTTGTTTAATGTGCTAGTATACTATTATTAGATAAATTATCAATATTGTCAAGCGGGGAAAAACTTCTCATACTTAGATATGTTGTGCGAAATTTTTTAAAAATGCTGTGGATAAGTTACGGTGTACGGTTTTTAATTATAATGATACAATATCACTATAATTAAATAAAGAATAAAACTTATGCAAAATCCAGAAAGTCACATTGCCATTTTCAAGGGAAAAACTATCAGAAAAATCATTTTTCAAAAGGAATGGTGGTTTTCTGTTGTGGATATTATACAGGTCATAACGGACAGTCCAACTCCAAGGCAATATTGGGGCAAGGTTAAGCAGCGTGAATTTACTGATCTTCAGTTGTCCCCAATTTGGGTACAACTGAAATTGGAAGCTTCTGATGGCAAAAAATATGAAACAGATTGTGCAAATACAGAAGGAATGCTTCGTATTATTCAATCAATACCATCTCCTAGGGTTGAACCATTGAAACGTTGGCTAGCAAAGGTTGGTTATGAGCGCATTCAAGAGGTAGAAAACCCAGAACTTGCCAGCAAACGGACAAGATTATTATATAAACTAAAAGGTTATCCTGAAGATTGGATTGAAATGCGTATGCGTGGTATTGCAATTCGCGAAGAATTGACAGATGAATGGCAAAAAAGAGGTGCAAAATATAAACAAGATTACGAAATTTTAACTGCAGAAATATCTGAGGCCACATTTGGACTAAAACCAAATGAATATAAAAAAGTAAAAAGTCTGAAGCGTGAAAATCTTCGTGACCACATGGATGACTTCGAATTAATTTTGACTATGCTGGGCGAGCGAACCACAAAAGAAATTCATAAAACCAAAGATTCCAAAGGTATACAAAGATTGAAAGATGATGCTAGACTTGGCGGAGAAGTAGCAGGAACAGCTAGAAAACAAATTGAAAGAAGAATTGGCAGACCAGTGATTTCAGAAAAGAATTTTCTGAAATCTAACAATAGGAAGAAAATTAAAAAATAGAATATTTTCAAAAATAATAATAAGCAATCTTAATCTTATGAAATATAAACACACTCAAATTGGTTATCTGATGTTAGTTGTTACGTTGGCTGTGGCGGTGCTTTTCGCACGGATTTATATTATGGCTGCTGCCGAGCCACCTTCGGCTGATTCGGGCACAAATCTTCTTGTTACTGCTGTAATGTTATTAATCCTGTCTGTTCTTGCTTCCTTCGGGTCACTTCAAGTAATTATTGATGAAGAAAATTTAAGAATAAAATTTGGCTACGGTATTTTTAGAAAAAAGTTTTCGCTTGATGATATAATTTCTGCTAAAACAGTGAAGAATCATTGGTATTATGGATGGGGAATAAAGATGTGGCTCTGGCCAAAAATGTGGATTTACAACGTTTCCGGTTTTGATGCGGTTGAAATAAAAATGAAGAATGGTAAAATGTATAGAATAGGCACGGATGAACCTGGAAAATTAGAACAAGCAATTTTGCAATCAATTAAATAATTAAGACTAGGTAAAAAAATAAAAAAACAAAAACTATGTTTAAACATCACAAAAAGAAAAACCCATTCTTGTATCATTTAATATCAGGAATTGGGCTTATTATTTTTTGGCGAGGAATTTGGGGGATTATGGATCTGTATCTCTTTCCCGGAAATCCAACGCTGAGTCATTCTTTTGCAATTACACTTGGGCTTGTTATTTTATATTTCAATGATTTTTCAATATCAGAGTTGATCAAATAAGTGGCTCGGTTTTGACTTTCGGCGCATCTGATTTCTTGCCAATAATTTTGAAGAAGTAATTCCACTTTTGTCCTGTTTTGCAAAGCTCTTTGGTGTCGTTCATTGCGCGCTCAACGATTTGTTTGTTGTATTGCTTGCAGACACGAAAGATGGAACCGCGTTTGTCATTGGGAACATCAAAATCTTTGATAATTTTAAGTGCCAGCTCTTGCCACTGATAAGCAGGAGCTTTTTGAACAACTCTTTTTTTCATTAATTCTCCAAAGGTTTTTAAATCTTTCATATGTTTTTGCGGGGATTATCTTAATAATTTTTTATTGTTAGGACTTACGCACTTTCTCAACGATTTCTTTTTTGGCACGCTTTTGGATAAATACTCACTATCCAAAAACTCAAAGAGTCGCTGTCGCCAACAATTGGCCAAAAAAGAAATGTTTCGAAATGCGTAACTTCTGAATTTGTTTATTTTACCAGTAGGGGATGGTAAAAGCAAAGATGTTATTCAAAAAGGTTGATTTAACGCTAAAAGCTGTTATAATAGGGCAATGCAAAAGAAAAAAATATTTGTTGAAATAGAGGTTCCCGGACAGTTAAAAAGACGGTTGGCTCAGATTATAGCCAAGTGGTCTGATTTGCCGATCAAATGGATGAAAGAGGAAAATTTGCACATCACTGTGTCTTTTGTGGGATATGTTGATGAAAGCGTGCTGCCTGAAATTTGTCAAAAAGTCAGAGTGGCTGTGGAAAACTTTGAAGCTTTTGATTTGGAATTTGACCGCATCGAACTTGGACCAAATCCTGCTGATCCCAAAACAGTTTGGCTCACGGGACAGCCTTGCAGTGAGCTTGGCGTGCTTAATGAACAAGTCGAGCGAGCTCTTGGAATGAGACCGGAAACACACAAGGAATTTCGACCGCACATCACGCTGGGGCGCATTCGCAAGCTGAAATGGGATGAACTTGTCGAAAAGCCTGAAATTTCTGAGAAAATTAATGTTTCAATGACGGTGGACAGTCTTTCGATTATGGAAAGTAAAGGCGGGGGAGCGGAATATGTTTCGTTGGAAGAATGTTCGCTGGCGTAAAATAGTTCGTAAGGTTATAAGGTTTGTAAAGTTCATAAAGTAATGCAGATACTTGGTGTGAGGATTGATAATTTTTCTAAAAAAGAAATTCTTGAAAAAATAGAATTTTTTTTGAATGAAGAAAATCTTCATCAAATTGCTACTGTTAATCCGGAGTTTATTTTGAGAGCTCAAAAAGATTTGGAATTTAAAAATATTTTGAATAAATCTGATTTGAATGTGGCTGATGGCGTTGGAATTTGGTATGCATTTTTGAGGTATGGGGGTCGCCTTAAAAACAGAATCGCGGGAGTTGATCTGATGGATATGATACTTAAAATGGCAGATGAAAAAAACCTCAGTTTGTTTTTGGCAATACATAAAAATGGTTTGAGCTCGTTTGATGAGATTAAAAAGGTTTTAAATGAAAAATATCCCAACATTGAAGTTTTTGGTGGAGATATTGATTCTCGAAGGAATAAAAAGATTATACCTAATGTTGATCAGACATTAGTCCTGTGCAACTTTGGTTTTCCGGCGCAGGAAAAATTTATAAATTTACTCAAAAACAAACAAAATTCAAGCTTGCAGTTAAATAGCTGTCGGGGTAAAATAAGATTGGCTATAGGAGTTGGTGGCAGTTTTGATTTTGTCACTGGAAAAATTTCGCGCGCTCCACATTGGATGCAAAAAATTGGTTTAGAATGGCTATGGAGATTTGCTCAAGAGCCAAAATATAGATTTAAAAGAATTATAAACGCAGTTATTGTTTTTCCGATTAGAGTTTTGTTTAATAAGTAGTTAAAAAATGTCATTCCCGTGAAAACGGGAATCCAGAACCGAGTCTAGCTGAAGAGCTAAACTAGATTCCGGATCAAGTCCGGAATGACAATGAAATATGACTGAATCAGAAAAAAAAGTTCGTGTGCGTTTTGCGCCATCGCCGACGGGCTATATGCACGTGGGAAATTTCAGGACGGCTTTGTATAATTATTTGTTTGCCAAAAAAACTAGTGGCGACTTTTTGATACGTATTGAGGACACTGATCAAACACGGTTTGTTAATGGTGCTGCTGAACAGTTGTTGCAATCTATGAATGAGATGGGAATTATTTGGAGCGAAGGAAATTATTTAAAATCTCAAGTTAAAGATTCTGAATCTCAAAAATTAGTAGAATCAAAAACATATCCTAATACTGTAGAAATTGGTGAATTTGGACCATATGCTCAGTCAGAAAGAACTGAAATTTACAAGAAATATGCACAACAACTAGTTAATGATGGTCATGCCTACTATTGTTTTTGTGAGCCAGCTAGATTAAATGAGATGCGTGAGAATCAACAAAAAGAAAAGCGTGCGCCAATGTATGATCGTTATTGCTTGGCAAATCTTAGTCCTGATCAAATAAATCAAAAATTGAAAGAAAAATGTCCCGCAACTATCAGATTAAAAGTTCCAAAAGATGAAATTGTGGAATTTGATGATATGATTCGTGGAAAAGTTTCATTTAATACTAGTAATATTGACGATCAAGTTCTCTTAAAATCTGATGGTTTTCCAACTTATCATTTGGCGAATGTGGTTGACGATCATTTGATGCAAATTACACATGTTATTCGTGGAGAAGATTGGCTTCCTAGTACGCCTAAGCATATTTTGTTGTATCGAGCTTTTGGTTGGGAAATTCCTGTTTTTGCACATTTGCCATTATTATTAAATCCGGACAGGTCAAAACTTTCTAAGCGACAAGGAGACGTCGCTGTGGAGGATTATTTAGCTAAGGGATATCTTAAGGAGGCAATTTTGAATTTTGTGGCGATGCTTGGTTGGAATCCTGGAGAGGGAAGTGTGCAGGAAATTTTTTCAATGGAGGAATTGATTGAAAAATTTGAATTGGAAAAAGTGCACAAAGCTGGCGCAGTTTTTGATATTAAAAAATTGGATTGGATTAATGGGCAATATATTAAAAAACTTTCTGCAGATGATTTGCTTGAAAATGCACTGCCATTTTTTACCGAGAAAGATTTTTTTGCGAAAGCATCTGATGAAAAAAAAACTGATGATTATTTAAAAAGGGTTTTGACTGTAGAAAAAGAGCGTTTGGCAAAATTTACTGACGTGGGCGAGGAAAACAAATTCTTTTTTCAAGATATTTCTTATGAAAAAGAAATGTTACACTGGAAAACAAATACGAGTGAGGAAACAATAGCATCATTGAATACTGCGCAAACAGTGCTTGATGAAATTCCTGAAAATGATTGGATGCTTGCAAAAATTGAAGAAAAACTATTGGCAGTAGCAGGGGATAAGCGCGGGGACTTGCTTTGGCCACTTCGTATGGCATTAACTGGTGCGCAAAAATCGCCATCACCATTTGAATGTGCTTGGGTGCTGGGAAAAATTGAAACGTTAAAAAGAATAGCTGAAGCGATAAAAAAGCTTTAAAACTCGTAGGTGGATATGAAAATCAATATAAAACAAAAAAAGAAATATATAAGTTTGTTTTTAATTGCAGCGCTTGGCGTTGGAATATCTTTTTTGTTTTGGCAAAATATTAAAGCTGAAACTGATAGCATTGAAAATGAGATTACTGAGGCGCAAGAAGAAACGCAGGAAAAAATAGAGGAATTGGAAAAACGCGCGGATGTCTATCGCGAGATTATTGATATTAAAAAGAAGCAAGGCGAAACATTGAACAATCAGTTGGCTATAACTGATACTAGTATTCAACAGGTTCAAGCTCAAATAGAAGTCAGCAAACAACAAATTGATGATTATAACAGCCAAATAACACGCATTGAAGCGCAAATCAAAGAAAAGAGTGAAACAATTTTGTCACAGAAAGAAATGTTGGCAAATTTGATGCAAGCATATTATGAAGTGAATTTGGCAAGTCCAATTGTTTCATATTTAACTAGTGGTAACATCGCTTCTTTTATTGTTGAAAAAGACAGGCTTTCGCAGACTGGGGATAAAATCAAGGATTTGGTTGTTTCCGTTAAGGAAATTAGGGATGATCTTGAGGTTCAAAGCAAAGAACTTGATAAGAAAAAAGGAGAATTCGTGGTAACAAAAGAAAAATTGCAGAATCAAGGTTCTACTCTTGAGTCTGCAAAAAAACAAAAAGAAACTTTGCTAGCACAAACAAAGGGCGAAGAAGCACGCTATGCACAACTTCTTGAACGTGTTGAACAGCAAAAACAAGATTTGTTGAATATGGATCAACTCTTCTTGAGTGGAAATTTTAGTGTTGGTGGGCTTTCAGCAGATGAATATATTAAAAAAAATACGCCACCTTCATCAGTATTTGCTTCAACCAGTTGGTTTTTTTCTCAGAAAGATCCAAAATGGGCTGATGTGAATATTGGAAACTCAACTAGTGATATGAAAAACTGGGGATGCGCAGTGACTTCAGTTGCAATGGTTGCAAAATTTTATGGCGATAGTAAAATAACCCCTGGAATATTGGCAAAAAAACCGATTTTTTCATTTGACCTTATGAAATGGCAAATGAATGAATGGTCAGATGCCAAAATAACACTTGTGGATACATATGGGTCATCACATAGAAATTTGAGTTGGACAGCAATTGATTCACTTGTGAAAAACAAACAACCCGTAATTGTTTATATTGGAAAATCAGGTGGAAAAGGTGGTCACTATGTGGTTATTCATACGAAAGAATCTAAAACAGGGAAGTATGTTGTTCATGATCCATATTTTGGTGCTAATTTATATTTGGACACTTCTCGCGCTTTAGTTGGTGCTATGGGTACAAGCACAAGCACATATCTTGATCAAATGATTGTGTATAATGATTAGAAATGCAGCTTATTTTTTGTAGCCAAACTAAACATATAAATTATTTTGTATTTATATGTTTTTATTTTTTATATACAAAGGGGTTGTGCGACATTAAAAAGGGCGGACCAATCTTAGTAGAGGATTGTTATTTATCGCCGCTGTCATTCCCGTAAAAACGGAAATCTGGAACTAGGCATCACTCTGGATCCCAGTTAAGCCGAAGATGACAATGTGCGCTTAGCTCATTATTCAAATTATTTTTTGTAATTTTTCAAAAAATTTTAAAATTTATTTTTTTTAAATTTTTATAGATAATAACATTTAAATGTATGTCCGTAGTTGGTATATTAGAGATAGCAAAAAGACCTCTTATTTTGCTCTAGAAGCTTTGTATTTGATTAATCTATATACAGACACTAGAAGTAATAAAATATACAATCCTGGGGCAAAAACAGCTAAAATACACCCCAAAAAGAGCTTAAAATGACCTCCAAATTATGGCTTAAACAAGCCATAAAACGACGCTCAAAATTGACCTGTAAGGCCCCTTTGGGTAAAAAGTGGTATACGTATACCTCCTAATATGGCTTATCTTAGGCATTATTTCACGATTATGTTAAAAATGAGATATTATTTAAGAAATCTCAAAAAAGGAATATGATTATTGAAATTATCAGATATGGTTTTGGAGAGTATTTGATTGGTTGAGCAGAGTAATAGCATCAGTAGATTGATAGTAGGGTTAAATATGAATACAAAAGATATTATTGGATAGTTGGTGGTATATGACTAACTGATGTTCTATTTGTATTATATGTCGTAAAAGATATAATGTGCGACATTGTATATATTTATAAATAAGGTGTCTTCTACCCTATTTATATATCAAAATGTAGAGATGTGTGCAGATTGAAGTAATTAATTTTTGAATTTAAAAACTAAAAAGTCATTCTGAATGTGTCCGTGTTATGCTTAACGAAACCAACTGATTCGTATAACTTCTGCGCAGCAACTCGCATCGGATTACTTGTAAGATTTATTTGTTTTATTTTCCGCTGCTTTGCAATTTCAATTAATCCTAGGACTAATGCTCGTCCAAGACCTCTTCCTTGGTTATTATCGCCAATAACAATATCTTCAAGTCTAGCCACCTCCCCTTTCGTTGGAACTTTGTGAATTATCAGGGACCCAAAGCCGATCAATTCATCTCCTTCTTCAAAAACCAAACAGACAGCATTTGCATCAGCAACTAATGACGCATCATCAATAAGGATTTCTTTGCCGGTTAAAATCTTAAACAGTGGTTTTAATTTTTCCGCATCCCCTACTTTTAATTCTCTTAAATTTGGCATAGGATTATTTTTTATTATCTAGTGAAACGAGCGAAATGATTCGTCAGCAGACGAGTATTTCCGAGTGAGCGACGATACCAAAAGGTTTAATACCTTCCCCGACTTTGTCGGGGTAAGCCCAAAGGGTCCAGGGCTTGCCCTGGGGTGTTAATACCTTTTATTTTTATAATTTTTAATAGCAGCGTGAAGCGCATCAGCAGCTAGGTTTGAACAGTGCATTTTTGCTGTTGGAAGTCCTCCTAGTTCTTCTGCCACACTCTTGTTGGTTATTTCCAAGGCTTGCTTGATGGTTTTCCCTTTTGCCAAATCAGTGGTCATTGATGATGTTGAAATGGCTGCACCACAACCCAGTGTTTCAAATTTCACATCTTTGATTATTTCTTGACCTTGTTTATCCTTGGAAACCTTGATGTATAGGCGCATAATGTCGCCACACTTTGGATTGCCAACAGTGCCAACACCGTCTGCATTTTTAATTTTCCCCTGATTATGGGGTTTGGTAAAGTGTTCTAAAACTTTTTTTGAATATTTTTGCATATAAATTTCTAATTTTTATAATTACCAAAATAATAAGTAAATTAATTGTGGTGAGAATATTTTTTATTTTTTCACTTAAAACAAGTCTCATTGGCTGTTAATTTCAAAAGTTGCAATTGTTTTTCTGTGACAAAAATAAAAATATATTCGAACCACAAACTCAATACTATTGGAAGTCTGCGAGGACGTTGCCGGAAATTTTTCGCAGGCGTTTTACAACTTCTTTTATTTTTTCAATGACAGTGTCTAGTTCTTTTTTGGTGGTATGTTTTCCTAAGGTTAGTCTGAGACTGCCGTGAGCTTGCTCGTGCTTAAGTCCCAAAGAAAGCAAAACGTGCGATGGATCAAGTGCTCCAGATGAGCAAGCAGAGCCCGTAGAAGCCGCGATGCCGTCTAAATCAAGTGAGAGTATTAATCCCTCTCCTTCAACATCATCAAAACGAAAATTGGCATTATTTGGAGATCTTTTTTCTAATGAGCCATTAAGATATGATTTAGGGATTTCTTTTAGTACACGTTTGATAAGATAATCTCGCAGCTTGGTTATTTCAATAATATTTTTTTGCGCGGCTGGAGTTTTGATCATATTAATTGCTTCTCCAAGACCAACTATTGCTGGAACGTTGTGCGTTCCTGCGCGCAGCCTGAATTCTTGATCGCCGCCATCTTGCACACGTTTAATCAAAGTGCCTTTTCTAACATACAAAAGTCCAATCCCCTTTGGACCATATATTTTGTGCGCCGACATTGAAAGCAAATCAACTCCAAGTTCATTCACATCACAATCAAAATAGTTTATAGCTTGAGTGGCGTCAGTATGAAATGAGATGCGCGGCAGCTTGTTTTCTGCTCGCTCAACATTTATTTTTTTTAGCAACTTCCCTATTTCAGCAATCGGCTGAACTGTGCCAATTTCATTATTAACGTACATCACGGAAATTAAAATCGTGTTAGGTTTGATGGCTGCTTTGATATCTTTAACTGCGATTAAGCCTTCTTTATTGGGCGCAACGAATGTCACATCAGCAAGTCCATCTTTTTCGGCAAATTTGCAAGCATCTAAAACGCAATGATGTTCAAATTTGCTGGTAATGATATGTGGTTTTTCTCCTGCTTTTCTGGCAATGGAATAATATGAACGCAAACCTCCCTTTACAACAAGATTATTACTCTCCGTGGCTCCAGAGGTAAAAATTATTTCAGAAGCATTAGCGCGGAAAAAAAGTGCAGCTTTAGCTCTGGCATCATCAACTGCTTCTAAGGCTTCTTGACCAAAACTATGCACACTCATTGCATTACCAAAATTCTGCGAAAAATATGGCAACATTTTTTCAAACACTTTAGCATCAACTGGAGTTGTGGCTGCGTAATCTAAATATATTTTCATAATAGGTTTTAGGTATTAGGTTTTAGTTTTTAGGTTGCTCACTCTAAATGCTAATTTCTAATTAAGCTAGTTTTTTATTAGGTCACTTAATTTCATCCCGTACAGTGTTTTTTTAATTTGCACTCCTAATTTATTCCAAACAACACTTGATGGACATTTATGCTCGCTGGAACAGAATTTTCCTACACAGCGCATTGGCGCAATATCTCCATCCAAAAGTTCTATGATCTCGCCAACCGGAATTTTTTTTGGGTCTTTCGATAACACATAACCACCCTGTTTTCCTTTTGAGCTTTGTACCACTTCCCCATTTCGAAGGATTCCCATCAGTCTCTCAAGATATTTTTGAGAAATATTTTCTTGACTGGCAATCTCGCCTATTGTTTTTTGGGCTGGATAACATTGAGCCAGGTTAGTCATAGCCTTAAGTCCATATTCTGCTTTAGTGGAGAATCTCATATTTTTATTAATGTCTACTAAATTAGTATACATTCATAATAATAGGCTTTATACAAATTGTCAAATCGTATCATTCTTGCTTAAAAGTTAACATTTAGTATAATTACAGTAGAAAAATATCATCATAGTACCTTAGTAAGAAGGAGGAGATGTATGGAAAAAATTTTATTGTGTCCAGATTGTCTGGACAATGATGAAAGAAAAATCATAGGGTGTGAGGATAGTGGAAGAAAAAAAGAGTGTCTTTGGTGTAGCGCTAAAGACAAGGCAAATTGTCCCCAGCACAAGACACCCCTTATTTTCTTTGCTAATCCAGGTTTGCGATGTGATCCTTGTGATGAAATAAGGAATATTTGGTAAAAAGGCTGTGCAGCGACACAGCCTTTTTTTCTTGCTCAAAAACTCTTATTTGTTATAATAAATTAAGTTATCATATCACCTAAAACCTAGCACCTAATCACCTAAAACCTATTCTTATGCGTTTATCATATTCAGCACTCGATAGTTTTCAAAATTGTAGTTTGAAATATAAATTTCAAAATATCGACAAAATTAAAGAACCCAAAAGCAAAGAAGCTGTTTTTGGAACGCTTGTTCATGGCACGATGAAATTTATTCATAATCCTTCTTTACTACCCCCGAAATTGGAAGATGCTTTGGATTATTTTTCCAAAAATTGGAACAGTGATGTTTTTGAAGATGAACTTGAAGAACGCAGCGCTTTTTCAATGGGTGTGGCGATGATTCAACAATATTATAAAAATAATATTGTTTCTGAATATAATATTGTTGATTTGGAAAGCAGGTTTGCTATTGAAATAATAGATCCTAAAAATGGAGCTAACCATACTATTTCCGGTATTATTGACCGTATTGATAAAACAGAAGATGGCTATGAAATTATTGATTATAAGACAACCAAAAAAATGCCTTCGCAAGACAAGGTGGATAATGATTTGCAGCTATCAGTTTACTTGAACGCATTTTTGGCTCGCTACCCAAAAGAAGCTGCAAATCTGGATAAGATTACCGTTAGCCTTTATTATCTCAAGCACGGCGTAAAATTGAGCTCACAGCGTTCACTTGAACAACTTAAAAATGCAAACCAACTTTTCCTAGATGTTATTGCGGAAATTGAAAAAGGAATTTTCGTGCCTAATGTTACTCCACTTTGCGATTGGTGTGGTTTTCAAAAGATTTGTCCGATGTGGAAGCATAAATTTAAGGAGGAGAGAAAAATTGATAGTGAAGAAATTAATGCTGCCATTGGTGATTATATCAATCTTAAATCAGCTATTGCTTCTACCAAAACTCAGTTTGCTGAGCTGCAAGAAAAAATTACCAAATATATGGAGCAAGAAGGTGTTGAAAGAGTTTTTTCTGATGAAGGAATCATTGCTCAGACACTGCGCAAGACCTATAAATATGATGAAAAACAACTTCGTGAAATTCTGGAGCCTCTGGATAAATGGGAGTCAGTCCTCAAGGTTGATGGCATCGCACTGAAAAATATTATGAGTGTGCTGCCGGTCAGCACGCGGCAGGACGTTGAACGCGCCCGCGTTTTAGATAAAGAAAGCAAGAGTTTGACTATCAAGAAGAAATGATTTAAGCTGTATAATCTTCTTTAAAAACTAAATCCAAGGAGGTATTGCAAATGGAAACTGATCCTGTTGTTTGTGAGTATAATTCTAATGACGAAGTTCTAAAAGAACTAGTAAGTATTTTCAAAGAAGATCTTTACAATAGTGGTTATATCGATAAAGAAGGAAATATAATTGGCGTTGGATTACAAGGCGAAGACTTTACCTGATCTCCAAGGAGGTGTTACCAATGGAAAAACAATTCTTTAAGAAATATTTTCTGGATTATTGGTTTGGCTTTTTCGTTTGGATTGTTCTTGCGGTGCTAATTTTCCTAGTTACTCCAAGCGCAATCATGTTTTTTCTTGTTTTAGTACTTTTAACTTCCGTTTGGTTAATCCCCTATGCGGATTACGTTTCTAAAACCGCAGTGGAATCGTATATAGAACGTATACGAAGGGAAACATACCCAACAACCAAAGATATCAATGAGGACACAGATCTTATTATTTTAGGATTTGATAATGGACTATTAAAGACCAGCAAGCTTAGCAGAAAAATAAAATAATTGAATATATTTCAAAAAAGCCGATCAATTGATCGGCTTTTAAAATTTTAAATATTTTTCCCAATATTGATACAGCGCCTTGGTGGCTTGCAAGTCCCCTACATTATATTTTGCAATGTCGAGAAATCTTTTTTCCTTGAAAAGTTGACCAACGTCATCGCTGGAAATCCCTTCTTCTTTGGGACTTTTGATGCCAAAAGCTTTGCTCCAGAGATGCAAGTTTCCTTTGCGACGAACTGCACCATAAAAAGTTAATTGATCGAGTAAATCGATATGTTTGGCATTTTGCGGCTGGCTTGAGAGATATCGATTAGCCATTAAATTTTTAGTCGGACGTATTTTATTAATAGCACTTCTGACAAATAAAAAAGGCACATCGAATGTGCGCCCGTTAAAGCTGACAAATTCATCATACTTTTCAGCCAAGTTCCAAAATTGCGCCAGCATTTCTTTTTCGCCCAAAACTCTGAATTTTATATTGCCATCTTCATAATCAGAAACGCCACCATCTGGCGCTTGAAAATACACTGCGCCTTTGTCCTTTTCAACATCATACACTCCAATAGCCACAATTTGCCCCGTAAGTGGCGAAAAACAAAGCCCATTTTTCACTTCTGCCAATTCTTTTTCGTATTCTTCATCCGAAGTTGTCTCTTTCTTGATCCAACGGGTAAGCGCTTCCTGTGAAATTTCATCCAGCAAGTTAAAATCATCCCCGATTGTTTCAATATCAAATACTAATTTCCCCATATTGTTTTTCTATAGCTTAAACATATCAATTAATACCTGCTTGCACAAGTATTGACACAAAATACATAATATGTCACAATACAGCCTTCGCACATTAACAATAAAATATAAAATACATACAGGAAAGGGGTACGAAATGGAAGAAAATAGAATGTTTAATGATTTAATGGGTCACTTATCAGTACTTGTGTTTTTTACTGATGAGCAGCTGTGTTTCACAAAGGTTAGTCAAGCAATGGCTAATTATTTGAATACAGATATGGAAAGTATGATTGGTAAATCAATCTTTGAATGCTTTCCTGAAAAAGAGGGTGACCAAAATTGGTTGGCGCACATTAAGAATACTGGCAAATCCATTCGCGGTAAGCTTAAAAAATTAGCTGATTCTGATGGGAATGAAAGTTATTTAACTATGGATATAGACTCAAGATATAATGAGGAACGTAAATTCCTTGGTCTAATGGGTTTTGCCATGGATGTAACAAAAATGATGGAATATGAACAAGCGTTAACAGATCTCGTGTTAAACGAATCACATGGGATTAAGGAGCCAATCATATCAGCAACAGGTTTTCTTTCAAGAATTATTGAAGGTAAATATGGTACGATGAATGATGAAATTTTCAATAGAGTAAAGTTGGTTCATAAGACTAACACTTTTGCTCAGTTGAAAGTTATGAGTTCATTGACTCAATTGGCTATGATCAGTCCTGGTGAAAATAATTTTTTGATACGCAAAGTTAGAACAAATATTCAGCAAAGCATATTAGGACCTATTTTATATGCTTACTCTGAAAAAATAAAAGAGAGGAATATTAAAGTAGTAAATAAAATTGAGAACCAAGATATTCTTATCAGAACAAATAAGGATTGGATATCTTCTATTTTTGATAATTTTGTAGATAACGAAGTAAAATATCTTGAATATGGAGGAACGGTCGTAATAGATTCATATATGGAAGATAGTAAGGTTTATTTTTGCGTATCTGATTCCGGAAAACTTCTCGACGAAGATTTCGTTCGCAACAGATTGTTTGGAAAATTTCAGCAGGAAAATGAAGACCAAGATGGTAGCGGAATTGGTTTGTATGCTAACAGAAAAACCATTCGTCTACTAGGTGGTGATCTTGGTTATCGTATAAACGAAAATGGCCAAAATGAATTTTATTTCTGGCTGCCAATGCAATAAAAGCAACAACATTAAAAAGAGCTCTGCGCGAGAATCATCGTGCAGAGCTCTTTAATTTTTCAAAAAAAGAAAAAAGGCAACAGAGAAATCTCTATTTGCCTTTTCGTTCGCCTTAGCATAGTTTTTTGATGAAATCTAGGGTGAGATCGCTCAAACCTTAAATTGCGGGTTCAATTGATGCAGGCCGTTCGAATCATGCTTACTATACTGGCTTCCACGTTCGTGGAAAATACGTTTAATCTCACCCCTATTTTTTATTTTTCCCCAATACTTGGGCTGGCAGTCCAGTTTCCATCATTCAGGGTGAGTAAGACAGAGTTCGCCAACTCGATCGTCTTAAAACGATATTATAACATTACTAGAAAATATGCAAATTTAATTTATTCCCACTTGCCTACCTTAAAAAATGAAAGTCTGAGGGTTTTATCGATGCTATCCTCATTGAAAGTTATAATGTAATCAACTTCCACGTTGTTAGGAAAATTTTTCAATGCAAGATTTTCATTTATTGATTTATCCGTATGAATCCAGCAATATTGGTAATTCTTTACAACAAGAAGCGCGGCATCTGTTTCTTGTAGTGTTTTAGGATTATCAAAAGCACTAGGCTGAATACCTCCAAATTTACTTACGCGAATATTTTTCCACTTGGATTTATTTTGCATATCACAAATAGAACTTGCTATGTTAAATGTCAACCCCTGTTTCTTTTTATGATCAACGATAGAATTTACACTGTTGCCCCAAAGAAGATCAAAAAAATCCCCGAATTTATTAAGCAGCTCCGGATAATTTCTGCTTAAAAAATAGAAAAATTTAGCTTCCTCCATGATTTCATACACAAAACATTCCATCCTTTTCATTAACCTTATTCGCATTTTACCTTCCAAGATTATGCCTATTAGTTTTAAAAGAGCCTTTGCCAATTTTTCCGAACATCCGTCCATGCGGTTCGTTGTTTCCATTTTGTGCCTCCTTGGGCAATGGGATTTTTACTTCTGAATACAAACTAGCATAGATACACAAAAAAACAACCCTCTTGAGTTGTTTTTCTAGAAAGCTAAGAAGCTAATGCCTAATAAGCTATTTTATCATTGTTCCCACAAATTTCTCCCCATCCAAATATCTCTGAAAGTTGTTCATTTTTTTGCCGTTTAAAATTGCAACCTCAATCCCCTCTTTGGCTGCCATTTTGGAAGCGATTGGATCAAATGGAACATTGGAGCCTGGATCCCAAGTTTCGCCGACTATTTTTTGAAAATCATTCCAATTTATTTCTTTGATTCTTTTGGCATCTTTGTGTTTCTTTGGATCTTTGTCACAAACGTAATCAATATTGGAAAGGTTGGCAATTTTTTTAACATCAAAATGCTTAGCCAGCAGCACTGCAATATAATCCGTGGAATTTCCAGGTTTATATCCAGCCGCAACCAAAACTGATTCTTTGGCTTTTAAAAAACTTTCCAAATCATATGGATTTTTGTTAATCGTCGGATGTGCATATTTCTTGAAAATAGTTCGGATGAAATGTGCATTCATTCTGGTGGCATGAATCCCAATCCAATCCTTGTCTTCATCATCAATATCGCCCACTTTTGCGCCAGCTTCAATATATTTTCTTGCAGTCTTCCCCCCGCCAGTAATGATAATAAAACGAAAACCTTTGACAATTCCATCCTCAATAACTTTTTTAAATTGCTTAACAAATTTCCAATCAATTTCTTCCGGTACAATTAATGAACCACCAAGTGAAATAACGATTGTTTTTTTGTTCATAAGGTATAGTTGTAAAGTTCATAAAGTTTGTAAGGTTCATAAAGTATTTTTGTAATTCCACTTTATAAACTTTTGACTTTATAACTTTATAAACTTTTTTATTATTTAATATGCTCGTCGGCTTTGGCTTTTGTTTCAGTAAGCTTGGCTAAAGTGTTTTCCATCTCTTCCTTGATCCCTAAAAACATTTCCAAGCCCTTTTGCAATTTCTCAATATCATTTTTATACTTAGCAATGATTTCTTCGTTTTTAACTGGGCTTCCCTCTTGCAGCTTTCTTTCTTTTTCCAAAAGTTCTTCTCCCAATTTCAAAAAATTCTCAATCTCCCCAATCTCCATTCCAATCTGAATCAAATTAGTCCTCAAATGCTCCTCAATTTCCTCAAATGTTTTAACCCGTTTATTTTCCATATTATTTTGTTCCAATTATTTGCATAAAATATTTCGTACCGCCATTACCAAAGTCAAATGGCTCAATTGAATTTATTATTAAACCATTCTCTTTAAATGATTCATCGATTTCCTTCATTGAATGCTTATAAAAAGTGTTTCTTGTGAGTGGTGTTATAGGGGTATTTGCTTTTCCGATAATTTTTTTACCATTTTCTTCTATATTATCATACGATTTTATCCAGCCCTCATATTCATCGGGATTTACAGTAATAATCATAAACTTGCCTGCCGGTTTTAATATTCGTGCAAGTTCTTTTGCGGCTTGGTTAAGATTTTCTAAATGAAACCAAACATTAATAGCAAAACTTGCATCGCAGCATTCATCTTCTAATGGCAAATTGTACGCGTTACCAATTACAAAATTCCTATTTTCATTTTTGTATAATTCATTTGCTCGCTTAGTTAAGATTTTTGATGGTTCAACACCAATATATTTTCCATTGAAATCTTCCATCTTACTTGAGCATATGCCTTGTCCAGATCCTATTTCAACAACTTTTGTTGGAGATATTTTATTAATCCAAGAAGCAAGTCTGGGATAAATTTCCTTATCTCTGGCCATATCTTTTTCATTTTCAACACTGCTTATCCATTCTTGCGAAACAATTTCGTGTTCAAAGGGATTTTCCTCGAATTTATGCTGTTCAATTTTATTTTCCAATGAATTTTCAATAGACATATTGCTAATTTAAATTTATACAAAATATTAACTATTAAACAGCTTGCTATGCACCGGCATCCACTCTAGTATTTATTCTTAAAGCATACCCGATTTCCCCACATCTTTCAAATTTATTCCAAAATATTATCGGCAAACACTATCACGCTATCGAGTGTGATAGTGTTTGCCGATTCTGGTTTGCATTAATATTATTGTTGAACATGCGAGTTTGCAAGGATTAGGCGCTTTAGTTTTTTGTAGATTGCTGGTTTTTCTTTCGCCTTGTCTAGCTTATCGATAACAACTTGCATCTGAGCCCTTTGTTTTTTATTGGCATTTGCTACGATATTTTCTAACAAAATATCCGGCCAATAATAGGCAGGAAATTTCTTTTTAAGAGAACTCCAATTTTCAAAATCGATGTTTGCATTATCTTGCTTTGTTATTTTTTCCTTGGTTCGTGCGATTGCCTTTTGATATCCTTCCCCTGAAATTTGCAGCCATTCATGCACTCGTGCAATAGTTGTTGCACTGACCTTTAAGGTTTCCTCAATGTCCTGATAGGTTAAATCTTTAACTAGCAGTTCAGCAATTTTGAGACGCTTGGCAATCATTTCAGATTCCCTATAAGAAAGTAGATCACGTAAAAGCTCCGCGGCTTCGTTAGGATCTTTAATTTCAGCAATTGCCAGACAAAGCTGGTATAAAATTTTGTCTATTTCTTTTTTGGATAATTTTGAATAATATTTCGCCATAGATTTTTTTATTTTTATAATTTTGTTATTTTATTTTTCGGCAAGCACTATCACACTCGATAGTATGATAGTGCTTGCTATATTTTTGTAGATCTTATTTTTTTATTAATTTTAATATGCATTGACAAATGTTTCAAAATTGATATTGTATTAATGAGCAAATGAAACGGGGCCTGAGGCGTGTATGGGTTCGAATCCCTACCCTGACTGGTTTAGATTACCAAGGAATGTGTAGGATAGCTGGGAGACTATGAAATGTTGGCGCCAGCCTCCATGGAGTCGTCCTTGAAATACCAGCCTTTCTCGGTTCGTTCAAAGGTCTATTCTGGTTCATTGCTGTCAATAAGAGGTGTTCGGAAATCCGGACACCTCTTTAAGTTTTATTTGCCGCATTTGCTTTCGGTTCTGCCTTGCCCAAGTGCCTCGTCGGCACTCTTAAAGCATACCAGGTTTTCGGGTTTGACGCGTTTGGCGTAGGAGCAGGTTGGGAGGTAAAATTTGTCGGAATTTTTGCTGCCGACATAGGCGCAGTTTGCAGTATTTGTGGTTGCGGCACCTTTGACGGCTATTTGAGGTGTTGTGGTAGTTTTAGTCGCTTCAGCGGCCTCTGAATTGCCCTGAATTACATTTTCTTGCCCTTCTCGTATATCGGAAGGCTTCTCAATTATAAGGGGCTTTTGCTGCCATTTTTGACCTTGCAGCATCCCAAATTCAAATGAAATAGCGCTAATTAGGCAAAAACCGATGAAAAGCACGATTTTAGTCTCATTTTTTAGAAAAAAGTCTTTAATTTTGGTTGACCCCGTTAGAAATTTCACAAGTATTGTATTTCTAGATATTATGAATTAAAAAATAAGGGCTAAATATTAATTAAAAGTATAATTTTGAAATTTCTAACGGGGTTGACATAATCATTAATTCTGTTAGAATAAATCCTGTAACACTGAGTGATGGCTTCAGTCAATTGTGCATCCGCGCTGGGTGCATATCGCCGCCAAGCGATATCAAATGATTTACGATTATCACAATGTCCCCCGCTATTTGATTTTAACCCAAAATTATATTTATGGATATAGTATTGAGGTAAGTTTTTATTGAGCGGATATATTTTTTTAAAATTAATTTTGCCCTAGGAATTATTAACCTAACCAGTCCGATGACTGATTACTGATTACTGATGACTAGTTACTCATTATGGCGCATCGTAAGGCTGGTGGGTCTACCCAACTCGGACGAGATTCAATCTCGAAAAGACTTGGTGTTAAGATCTTTGGAAATCAAAAAGTAAAAACTGGAAACATCATCATCCGACAACGTGGAACTGCTTATCATGCAGGAAAAAATGTGATGCGTTGCAATGATGATACATTGATGGCTCTCGTTGATGGAATTGTAAAATTCACTTCAAAAAAAGTTCGTAACTTTACTGGAGTATTGGTAACTCGTCGTTACGTGGCAGTTGAAAAATCTGACACACCGATTGAAATTAAACCAAGAAAGACTGGTGCTAAGAAAGCTGGAGCAAAACTTCGCGTTAATCTTAAGACCAACGAAGCCGGCAAGAAAAAAGGAGCTTGGAAAGTTGCAAGAAAACCAAATATGCGAAAGACTGTTAGAAAGCATTTGGTTGCAAGAATCGCTAAGAAAGCAAAATAGTAAAAACAGCTTATTAGGCATTAGCTTGTTAGCTTTTCAGAAACACAAGACTAAAAAAAGAAACCTCGAGAGAGGTTTCTTTTGCTTTATCGTTATTTTATTTTAGAAAGTATATCATTTTTTCTAATAAGGAATCTATTAATACTTTGAGAGTCCCATATATTTGAATCATTTCTCATGGATTTTTCTATATCGTCAATATTCATCCACTTAACTTCTTGCACTTCTCCGTCATTAAAGGTCAAGTCTCTTAAATCACCTTTGAAATTATAATAATAACTATTGCCAATTTCCTTATTATTTTCGCCATCGTAAAAACTTTTTGCTCCAGTAATTATTTCTTCAAGCAGTATTTTCACACCAGCTTCTTCCCAAATTTCCTTAATAACGGTTTCCTCTATGGTTGAACCTGCCTCCACATGCCCACCGAAACGCATTGACCACTTATTAGGATTCTGCTCTTTAAATTTTGATCTTAAATGTACGAGTAATTCAAGTTTATTATTCTTAATTCGATAAAAATATGCCACAGCAACATTGTGCCACAAACCTTTTTCATGACAAACACTGCGAAGTTCTTTTTCTCCGGTCAGGTTGCCATTTTCATCAACAATGTCAAGATATTCCTCAGGCATGTATTCTACTTTATGAACCTTACAAACCTTATAACTTTAAAAACTTGTTTTATTTCTTCCCTGCTTTTACTTTTGCGGCTTTTACGAATTCAAAGAAAAGTGGATGGGATTTGAGGGGGGAAGATTTGAATTCTGGGTGGAATTGGGCGCCGAGGAAAAATGGATGATCTGATTTGGAAAGTTCTGCGATTTCCATCAATTTTCCATTTGGAGATTTTCCAGAAAAAATAAGACCGGCTTTTTCAATTTGTTTGATATATTTTGGGTTAACTTCCCAACGATGACGATGACGTTCAGAAATTTTTGCTTTGCCATAAGCGCCGTATGCGGTTGTGCCTTTTTCTAAAACCGCATCATATGCGCCAAGACGCATTGTGGCTCCATAATTTCCATCTTCCAAATTCTTTTTCTGCTCAGGCATAATATCAATAACAGGATTTTTAGTATCGCGATTAACTTCAGTAGTGTGCGCATCATTCATACCGAGAACATTTCTGGCAAACTCAATAACTTGAAGTTGCATACCATAACAAATTCCAAAATACGGAATTTTATTTTCTCGACAATATTGAATAGCTTTTATTTTTCCTTCAATTCCGCGTCCACCGAATCCCCCCGGAACCAAAATTCCGTCATATTCGGAAAGATCTTCTATTTTTTCTGGATCTTTTTCAAAAACTTCAGAGTTTATCCAGTCCATTTCAGTCTTCACTCCAGCCTTATATCCAGCATGTTTGATTGCTTCAATCACGCTGATATAAGCGTCAGACAAAACAAAATCGCCTGTACCAAAATATTTTCCTACAATTCCAATTTTAACTTTGCCATTAAGACCTTTTACGCGCTTGATTAAATCTTCCCATTGCTTCAAATCAGATTTTTTTGGTTTAAGTCTGAGTTTTTTGAGAATAATTTTGCTTAAATTATCACGTTCAAAATTGGTAATAACTTCGTATACACTTTTAGCATCAGGAGCACTTATCACGCATTCCTCTGGTACAGAACAGAAATTAGAAATCTTTTCTTTGCGCTTGGCATCCATCGGCATTTCGGAGCGCGCCACAATAATGTCTGGTTGAACGCCAGCAGCATTTACTGTTCGTACAGCATGTTGAGTTGGCTTGGTTTTCATTTCACCCACCATATTAGGGCAAGGAACATAACTTACCATCACAGAAAGCACATCTTCCGGATGCTTTATTTTCATCATTCGGATGGCTTCCATAAACAAGATGTTTTCATATTCGCCGACGGTTCCACCAATTTCAATAAGAGTTATTTCAGATTTGTCCTTGTTTGACGCGTGCACGATGCGATCGATAACTTCCAAGGGAATGTGAGGCACAACCTGCACACATTTTCCGGCATATTCCAAATTGCGTTCACGATGAATCACTGATTCATACACGCGACCAGTTGTCATATAGTTATCACGAGAAAGAGTGATGTCCATAAAACGCTCATAATTTCCCATATCTTGATCGGTTTCATCTCCATCATCCAGCACAAAAACTTCTCCGTGCTCAGTTGGGTTCATTGTTCCAGCATCAACATTCACATACGGATCAATCTTAAGTGCGGTTACTTTATATCCTCGGGCTTTCAAAATTGCACCGATTGAAGATGTTGTAATCCCCTTTCCCACACCGCTCATCACGCCTCCCATCACAAAGATGTATTTTCGATTTTCCATAATACCGATACGAATCTACGAATATTATGCGAATCTACAAATATACGAATGAAAAACATTTGCATATTTGCATCATTTGCATTAATTTGCGTATTTGTATTGTTAGTAATTTATATGCAAAAAGTCGCTTAAATGCGACCCCCTGTTTTATTGCTAAAAAGTTCAACCTCTTATTTATTAGTATATACCTTTTTTTAAGCTTGTTCAACCCCGTTAGAAAAATGACAAATCAACTTTTTGTTAATTTATAATCTTAAAAACTTAGACCATTATACTGTAAACTTTTATATTTTCATTTTTCTAAGCGGGGTCAACCATTAGGATTATTTCTGCTTTTATCCCAAAATCAAGGCTGATAGTTACCTTTTTTTCTCCTAAATCCTTAATATGATCAGCGGCGATTGCCTTTTCTGGAATATCAAAACCAGCCTTCTTGATTTCTTTGTTTATATCCTTAGCGGTAATTGAGCCGAAAAGTTTTCCGTCTTTCGCGCGCGCTTTGAGAATAAATTTCTTGCCTTCAATGGCTGTGGCTAATTTTTGAACAGTTTGTTTTCCTAATGCTGCTTGGAGTTTCTTTTTATCTTCTTCTTGTTTAACACCAGCTAAACTTGACGGCGTTGCTACTGTCGCCAATTTGCGAGCCAAAAGAAAATTGCGAGCATAACCATCAGGAACATTTTTTATTTGTCCTTTTTTGCCAACATTTTTAACATCTTGTAGGAATATTACTTGCATATAAAGTAGTTCGTAAAGTTTTTAAAGTTTACCCCGTGAAATTGCTTCGCACCGGCAAAGCCGGATTTCACTGGGTAAAGAAGGTTCGTAAAGTATCTAGGACTCTGCAACTATTAAATTATAGTCATTCTTTTTAAAATAATCAACCCCGTTAGAAATTTTTAATTATTTTTTAATCCGTAATTATGCTTTATTTTTTAAAACTAGTAATTTATAGAAATATGCCTTGTAAAATTTCTAAGCGGGGTCAACCCTTTTAAATAACACATTTTATTTGTTTTTTGTGGCGCATAAACATAAAAATAAACAGGGCTTGTGCGGCAAGAGTTTTCATCATTTCAACATCATCAAGTTTTTGGTTTGGTATTTCCTTTTTCATCACGATGTACGAAAAAATGTTATCAATAGCCTTGGGCGATGTTACTACAATAAAATCTTCCGATTCAAAGTAGTTTATTTCAACTTTACGATTTTTTAACGAAAACTCCAATTTATTTTTTGGAATACTTTTTATTTCTTTAAGCATAGAAAAATCTATTGCGGAAACAAACCGCAGTGCAAATTGTTTTGATTTTCCAAACAATTCAATAGCGTCCATAATTGATTCGTACAATTCACTTTCATTTTTGTGTGTCAGCTTGGAACTTTCAGGATATCCAAGAGCTATGTTTTCCAAAATATCAAGCTTGCGATTTATTTCTCCAATATACGAATAAGATTGTTGCAAATCTTTTTTCATTCGACTGGCTTGAATTTGAATAGTGCCTTTTTCAGCAACATTCTTTTTCATCTTTCTATCCAAAAACAAATACATTGACATAGCGACGGAGCCAAGCAATAAAATCACAAATTCTTGAGTCTGAGTCACATCAAAAGTATAAAATCCCTTTCGCACGAAGGTTGGAACAAAAACTATAAAAGTAAATATGGTCAGGTATATCCAATACATATCCCTGTTGCCTATTAAAAGATGGTTAATTATTCTGGCATATTGATTGATTTATGTCAAACCAGTCAGAAATTTCAAAAATTTTTTCCCTATAAAAAATCCCGCCTTTTGAGCGGGATTTTTCTAGATATTTTTGCAACCTTTGAGATACGCGCGAAGTTTATCTCCAATTTCCGGATGTTTTAGCCCCATATGAATGGTAGCTTTCACGAAATTAAACTTATCTCCTGTATCAAGCCATTCTCCTTCGAGCACTCTTCCGTGCATCGGACGTTTGTTATTCAACATAATATCAAAAGCATCCGCCAATCGTATTTCGCCAGACTTTCCATTTTCCATCGTAGCCAAAACATCAAAAACTTCTGGAGTAATGATATATTTCCCAACAGCCACCAAGTTTGATGGAGCATCTTCTTGTTTTGGTTTTTCAACCATACCTTTAATCTCATAGGTGTTGTCGTCAATTTTAACTCCATCAATAACACCAAATGCGCTAACTTGTTCCATAGGAACCTCACTAAGTCCGATTACTGGATCCCCATATTTTTCAAAAGTATCCATCAATTGTTTTGATGCGGGTACTTCACTGTCATACAGACAATCACCAAAAATAACCAAGGCTGGCTCACCATTAAGCAAATGTGCTGCTTGCAAGAGCGCGTGCCCATCTCCTAATGGTTTTGGTTGACGCACATATGAAAATTTTGCTAGTCCTGAAATCTTTTGCACGGTTTCTAGCAGTTCTTGTTTGTTTTTTTCCACCAATGTGTCTTCCAATTCATATGAAATGTCAAAATGATCTTCAATTGCACGTTTACCTCGGCCAGTAACAAAAATAATTTCCTCGATTCCTGCAGCCACTGCTTCTTCAACAAGATATTGAATGACAGGCTTGTCTACAATCGGTAACATTTCTTTTGGTTGTGCTTTTGTAGCTGGCAGAAATCTTGTTCCAAATCCTGCTACTGGTAAAATTGCCTTTCTAATCTTTTGCATGTTTTTTTATATGTAAATTTTTACTGTAAACGTTTTTTGCTGCGAATTTTCAATTCCTCGTTGAATTCTTTGATTGCTTCATCTAAAATCGGATGAAAATTTCTACTAATCCCCTTTTCTTTAACAATGATACTTGCTTCCAAAAGAGAATCTGGAGTTCCAGCATCAAGCCACTGCCCATCAAACAATGTAACTTCCAATTGTTTTTTCTTGAGATATGCTTTGTTAACATCTGTTATTTCAATTTCTCCGCGATCCGATGGCTTCATATTTTTGGCAATCTGAACGCAATTGTTGTCATATAAATAAAGTCCGGTCACGGCATAGTCACTAATCCATTCAACTGGTTTTTCTACGATTTCAACAGCTTTGTTGTTCTTGTTAAATTTCACAACACCAAATCTTTCTGGGTCTGATACTTTTTTGGCAAACACATGACCACCACTTCTAAATTCTTTTATTTGAGAAGCGAAATCATCTTCAAAGATGTTATCTCCCAAAATAAGAGCCACGTTGTCTTCTCCAATATGATTTTCGCCAAGCGTCAGTGCTTCAGCAAGTCCTCGCGGCGAGGACTGTACTTCAAATGTAATATGAATCCCATGTTTTTTCAATAGCGATCCAAGTAGATTTAAAAATTGTCCAGAATGTTCTGGTGCCACAATAACCAAAATATCTTTAATGCCAGCTTTAATCAAAGTGTTAAGTGGATAAAAAATCATTTGCCTGTCATATACTGGCAAAAGTTGCTTGCTAGTTGTTGCTGTCATTGGAAAAAGCCTTGTCGCTGTTCCGCCAGCCAACACTATTCCTTTCATTTTGCGTTTTTTTACTTTTAAATCCCCCATAAAATTAACTCATAACTTACAACCAACAACTTTCAACAAATATTCAAGAGGTGTTGGTAGTTGGTGGTTGTTAGTTGGTAGTTGATAGTTATTTAAACTTTTGGATATATTGGATAGCGTTTACAAAATTTCGTCACATCTTTTTTAATTTCAGCCAATGTTTTTTTATCATTATGCGCTGTAATGATAGCATCAATCCACTCAACAATCATTTTAATTTCCTTTTCTTTCATTCCACGCGACGTGATTGCTTGCACGCCAACTCGAATTCCACTTGGATCCATCGGGCTTCTTGGGTCATCTGGAATCATATTTTTATTGACTGTAATTCCGGCTTCATCAAGAGCATGCTCCGCTTCTTTCCCTGTAACTTCTTTGCTACCCATCACGTCAACAAGCACCATATGATAATCTGTGCCGCCAAACATAATTTTGTATCCACGTTTTGTTAGTTCTTTTTCTAAAACTTTGGCGTTTTTGATCACTTGTTTGGCATACACTTTAAACGCAGGTTTGAGCGCTTCTCCAAAAGCCACAGCTTTGGCTGCAATGTTGTTCATATGCGGTCCACCTTGAAATCCAGGGAAAGCAGATTTATCGATTGCTTTGGCAAATTCAACTTTGCACATAATCATTCCTCCACGTGGACCACGCAGGGTCTTGTGTGTGGTGGTGGTCACAATGTCAAAAAATGGCACAGGATTATCAATTGCTTTTCCTGCAACAAGTCCCGCAATGTGCGCAATATCAAACATAGAAATTGCGCCAACTTTTTTTGCAATTGCCGCAAATTTTTTGTAATCAACCTGCCTTGTATATGCGGAAAACCCAGCTAGAATTAATTTTGGCTTATGCTTGATGGCCATTTTTTCTAATTCTTTGTAATCAATCAGTCCATCCTTGCCTGTTTTATATCCAATAAAATTATATATTTGTGCAGAAAGTGTCAGAGGGTGTCCGTGTGTCAAATGTCCACCGTGAGAAAGATCCATCCCAAGCACAGTGTCTCCCGGTTTTAAAATTGCGTTATATGCAATCATATTGGCAGGTGCGCCTGAGTGAGGTTGGACGTTCACGTGCTCAGCGCCAAAAAGTTTTTTTGCACGCTCAATGGCTAATGTTTCAATAACATCAGTATATTGTTGCCCGCCATAATATCGCTTGCCTGGGTATCCTTCCGAATATTTGTTCGTAAAAACAGAGCCCAGTGCTTCAAGCACAGCTTTGGAAACATAATTTTCAGACGCAATCAATTCCATTCCCTCCTGCTGGCGCTTCATTTCGCCATTGATAGCATCAAAAACTTGCTTGTCTTGTTTTTTTATTATTTCAAAAGCCATATCTGTTAATTTTCAATGATCAGTTTTCAATTTTCATTGAATTTTCAATGTTTAAATGTTTGAAAATTTGGTCATTGGTTATTAATTGAAAATTGTGAATTGTAAATTGAAAATTTGAAAAATTAAAAATGTTTTATTTTTTATTTTTTAGGTATTCTCGCAGTGCCAATTTGTAACTTCGCAGTGGATTTAATTTCGTGTTAATCAATGTTGAAACATATGGCCGAGCAGCAGGCCTGGGAAACTCATCTGAGCTCACAGGAACCACTTTAGTCTTAATCTTAGCCATCTTATATAATTCTACAACTGCTTCGTACCAAGTGCAAGGACCCTCATTGGTCACATGATAAATTCCAAAAGGTTTTTCAGCTTCAATAATCTCCTTGGTTTTTTTCGCCAAGTCTGGTGCGTATGTAAAAAGACTTGTTTCTTCATCTACTACTTTAACCTCTTTATTTTTTTTACCAGCTTCCAACATCACATCAAAAAAACTCTTTTTGGCGGTTTTTGAAGTTGCAGGTTTTCCAAAAAGTTTTGAGAGGCGGATGATATAATATTTTTCACCATTTTTCTCAACTGCATCTTCGCCCATCAATTTTGATTTTCCATAGTTTTGAATTGGCTGTGCGATTGCATTTTCATCAAATCCAACTTGAGGTGCAAAATTTTCATGAAGCGAACATGATCCACATGAACCACTGCAACCGCTTGGCTCTGGAATATCAGGATAACCAGAAAAAACATAGTCCGTAGAATATTGCACAAGTATCGCATCCAATTTTTTAGCAACTTTTGCAAGATATCCAGGAGCTTTGCCGTTTAGCATTTTTGCCTTGGCAAACTCAGCCTTGTCTTTTTCACAAGCATCTACTGCGTTATATGCTGCAGCGTTCAAGATTATATTTGGCGAGAGTTTAGAAATTTTTTCTTTTACTTGATTTTCATCAGTGATGTCAATCTGAGCAAAATCCCAAGCCGTTACCTTGTAATCACTGTCTTTTTTAAAAACCTCAACCAACTCTTGTCCAAGCATTCCCTTGGCGCCTATTATTAAAACTTTCATAAAGTTATAAAGTTCATAAAGTTATAAAGTTCATAAAGTCTAGCGGAACCTATAACTCTTGAAATATGTTATGTGTTTATTATTTTCTCTATATACTCCTTTGCTCTTAGCTGTTGCTCAAAGGAATTCTCCAGTTCTAAGCTGATATAGTATGGCAAATATTGCCGATATTGTCCAATATAATCAAGTTCCTTAAGATTTTTCATGTAATGACGATCAAATCCAATAAAATAATTTTTTATATTAAATAAATTTTTATTGACCCCAGATATATGACAACATCCTACGGTATATTTTTTTAATGTATCTATAATTTGAGCATATTCTGACCTTCTGCGGATTCTGGATGATTCAAGATGTGAAACATCAAAACAGATTCCCGCACAGCTCTCAATAACCTCAATGGGAAGTATGCAAAAATGATTTTCAACGTATATTTTTGATAAATATTGTCGATATGTCAGCACTGAAACATGTTTAATGTGTACATTATATAATTGAGTCTTATATTTATTTTCAAAAAGATCCAACTCCCATTGTTCCATATCATCCCTTAGATGCACGTGAGGAATTTCTAAATCCTCGATTTGTTCAAGCAACTCGTACAACTCTTTGCGCTGCTCAACTCTTAGAAATGTCGGAAAAAGCGCAATCTTCTTGATTCCGAATTTTTTCATTTCCTCCACCTTTCCTCGCCAATCAGACTTGGGCGTGGTAGTAAGTCCTAGCAAAATTTCATGCTTGCTCCCCATTATTTTTTGTATTGCTTTTGATAATATTTTTCATAATCTCCGCTTTTGATGTTTTTCCACCAAGACTCATTCGCTTGAAACCAAGCTACCGTTTTTTCGATACCCTGCTCAAAAGTTATCTGAGGCTCGAAGCCGAGTTCGTTTTTAATTTTATCAAAATTTATTGCATAACGCTTGTCGTGTCCTTTTCTATCTTCAACATATTCAATCCAACTTTCATCGCGACAAAGAAGTCCCAAAATAGTTTTAACAATTTCAATATTTGTTTTTTCTCCATTACCACCGACACAATAGGTTTCTCCAATCGTACCTTTGTGAATAATAGTATCAATTGCTCTGCAATGATCTTCAACGTGAAGCCAATCGCGAACTTGCAAGCCGTCACCATATACAGGAATTTTTTTACCTTCCATTAAGTTTGTAATTACCAATGGAATTAATTTTTCTGGAAAATGATATGGGCCGTAATTATTGGAGCAATTTGAAATCGTGACTGGGAGATTATGAGTGTGAAAATATGCCCTCACTAAGTGATCTGAGCCTGCCTTGGAGGCGCTATATGGCGATCTGGGATCATAAGGCGTTACCTCTGAAAAAGGTGCGTCTTGAGGTCCTAGAGACCCAAAAACCTCATCTGTAGACACGTGGTGGAAGCGCAAATTCCCTGCCTTCTTGGCAGCTTCGAGCAAAGTGTGCGTTCCTATTACATTTGTACGTACAAACGCCGCTGAGTCCAAAATAGAGCGGTCTACGTGCGATTCTGCGGCAAAATGCACAATAATATCAACCTCCTTAGCCAATTTATCCACCAAATCGGCATCGCAAATATCCCCTTTCACAAACCTGTGACGAGGATTGCCTTCCAATTCCTTCAAATTTTCCAAATTTCCAGCGTAAGTCAGTGCATCCAAATTAATAACTTCATAATCTGGATAAGTTTTTAAAATATAGTGAACAAAATTGCTGCCGATAAAACCGGCACCACCAGTAACTAATAGTTTCATGAATCATGTAACATGTAACATGTAACAAAAATTCTAAATGCATTTTGTTATATGCTATATGTTTTATGTTATATGACTTAAAATGGTGAATTAAATTCTGAGAACTTTTGTGCTTTTGCATCCTTGTCTGACAAAATCGGATTTTCTATCGGCCAAAATATTTTTAAATCTGGATCGTTCCACGCAATTGCACCTTCAGCAGAAGGCGTGTATTCATTATCGCACTTATATTGAAATTCAGTATCGTCAACTAATGTGCAAAATCCATGAGCAAAACCTTTTGGCACAAAAAGCATATAAAAATTATTATCCGTAAGCTCAAAGCCTTCCCATTGTCCAAAAGTTTTTGAATCTTTACGCAAATCCACGATTACATCATAAACAGCGCCCTTGGTTACACGCACCAATTTAGCCTGAGTGTAAGGCGGGAGTTGAAAATGAAGACCGCGCAAAACACCTTTGGTAACTGATTTAGAATGACAATCTAACACAAAATCAGCTTCAATTCCAAGATCTTTTAATCTTTTCTTTGAATATGATTCCATAAAAAATCCCCTTTCATCATCAAAAACTTTTGGCTTTATCAAATAAGCCCCTTCAAATTTTGTTTTTTCAATTTCCATAAGATAAGATTATCCCCTTGTCATTCCTGCGGAGGCAGGAATCCAGGATGTTGCAATACGATTATAAATATTATTATAGATATTATTAGGATAACTGTTATGTGCTAAATCCTGGATTCCGGATCAAGTCCGGAATGACATAGACTTTTAGCCTCTTAATCATAATATATTTTAAAGAAAAGAAAAAGGGCAGCCATTTGGCAACCCTTTTTCTTTTCTGCTTGTAAACTATTTTAAGTCACTAAGAACTAGGTCGCTATTCATAACCTTGGAAAATTCCTCTGTTGTTCCATCCTCCCTTATAAGATGAAAAACTATTGGCACATCATTGAGTCCTGCTTGTTTTTGAATCTTTAAATTATAATCATTCTTTAACTCTTGCGGCAAATTGTAATTTATTTCTACAGTCTTAGATGTTCCAATTGGCACTCGCACGATTGCTCCAAAATATTTCTTGCCAAATTCAGCGCCAAATCGTGTATCATCAAAATTTTTCTGATCAATCAGCTGGGAATTTTCTGGAATGTATACTCGCAAATAATCACGATAATCTCGCGTCATCCAATCTTTCTGAGTAGCGGTATGATTGTAAGTTATTTTCAAATACGCAACTGGGATTTCCTTGGAAAGATCAACTGTATGATCAATCGATCGTTTAACATAGTAATCACTCTTAAAAGCGCCGACATTAGCATCCACGATCATTAAATAATCCTTATCCCAATTTTGATCCATTACTCCTGCCCAATTAGCATTCTCAACTTCATTTTGTAACTTTTTATCCTTAAAGTTAAGTTGGATGTCTTTTTTATTCAAATCTTCCAAGAGAATTTTTCCAAGTTCAATTTTTTGTGAAACAGAAAAAGCAAAAACCCTATTTTCAATTTCTTTAGCAAAATCAGCCATTACTAACTTTCTTTCGCCACGATCAATCCCCTGCTCCTCGAAAGCTTTTTCCACTTGATATTCCAATGACAAAATTGCATTGTCACTATTATACGTTCCGGGATATCCTTCGATGGATATCGGACCTGTTATTTTCAAAATGGAAGATAAGACATTTGCAGTAATCCCAATCACACCATCAAAATCTTCTTCTCCTCCACCCAGTTGATAAAATTCTTCAGCCTTTTTGGCGTTTATTGCAAAATCAGGAGAAAAATTGGAGTCGCGCAATTTCCAAAAATCAGCCACTCCCGTTTCTTCAAGTGGATATGGTGGAGTTATTATGTTGGGAATTTTTGCATCGAAATTAGAAAGGTCGTGCGTTTCCAAAGAAATAATTTTTCCATTTTTCAATTTCACAATCCCAAATGCGCCGATAAAACCACCACCTGGGCGTATCTCCATATTGTTTTGAAACAGCACTAGCAATTTTTTTTCTTTGTCATCACTTTTAAGCAAAAAATCTCCAACTTTCGTCAGAGCCTGGTATTCTTTTTTTTGGGAATCATTTATTGGCAAAAAAGACAAAACATTTTCCACGCTCGAAGCCACTCCCCTGTTTTGAGTATTCCAATAAAAAAACCAACCTAGCAAAAAAAGACCGGAGACACTCCAGAAAATAACCCAGAATTTTAAGGAGTATTTCTTCATAAAAATATAATACGAATTTGCGAATGAATGCGTATGATACAAATATGCAAATTAATTCGAATACAAATATTCGCATATTCGCGTATTAGCATAAAATTTGCGTCATTCGTATTTCTAGATTTTTCCTTTCAAAAGTTCGTTCAAGCGTTTTTTCAACTCTTCGGGAGTTGGTTCTCTCGTTTCGCTGGAAATCGAATCCTGTTCACTTTCTACTGATTGTGATGGTGCAGATTCTAATTCTATTGGCGCTTCATTTTGAATAAAGAATGAATCGTCAGCAATTGGAAGATTGGCTGGCGCACTAGCTTCAACTTTGTGAGCAATTGGCATTTCAGGAAAATTAGGATATTTGTCCGGCTCAAGACTCTTGGTAATTTTTTTCATTTCTTGAAATTTTTTCTCATATTCCAAATTTCCAAACTCTTCTTTTTGTTCTTGTTCAAAATCAAATGTTTGCTCAGCTTGCTGGTTTTTATAAAGATTATTAAGCATTTCCAATTCTTCTTCAACGGGAATGTTTGGATTTTTTTTGAATTCAAAAAATGAACCCATTTTCAAAAACTCAGGTTTTTTGATTGAAAACTTTTTACTTTCAAAAAGCAAATATTGCAAAAGCCCAGAAATTGAGAAGCCAGCAATAATACTGAATATAAAAAGCCAAAACCAATTTGAAATATAAACCCTAGTAATCGGACCATCAACAATTCGTAAATCAACATCTTTCTTTATATTATAATAAAAAGCTGAAGTATCGAAAAGAGTGCGGGCAGTCTTGATTGCAAGTTGCTCAGAATCAGCTTTATGAGAGGTTGTGATTGCAATCTTAACAACAGAAGCATCAAAACCGGCTCGCTTTACTGTTAGCATTTCATTCCACTTATCTTTTCTTTTTTGCGGAGAAAGTCCTTTAGTAACATCTCGCATATCAGAATTGTTTTTTAGCATCCTTTCATAAAAAGCCAATGTTTTTGGAAGCTCTGAAATATTACTAACAATCTGAGACTGCTGTTTGGCAGCAACCTGTGATTTGGCGCTTACTAAAATTGAAATTTCACTTTGATATGTTTTAAACAAATCAATCAAAAGCAAGAAAAAAACAGCGGAAAAGATTATTCCCACCACAACCACTCGCGATGACAAACCCACGCGATTGACTAATTTTTTTTCAATAAGTTTTTCCATTTCCATATATTTTTTTCTAAAATTATTTCCTTTTCAACAACTGCCTTGTTATTTAATACTGCTTTTTTCTCCAAATATTTTTGTGCGCGTTTTTTGGATCGATCGCTCATCACAGAAACTTCTTCGCTGCGACTGAGCAAATATGCCAAGCGGTCACGAAGATTCAAAACTGATTTTGCTTTGAAGAAAAAACCATTACTACCGACAACCTTAACGTTCTCTTTTGCATCACTTACCAGTGGAGCAAGTCCATATCCCATCGCTTCCATCAAAGTATCTTGCGACAAAACTATTTCAGAGGGCTGCACATAAAGATACGCAGATGAAAACAGTTGTTTGATTGTACTTTTCTTTCGAGCACAAAAGAAAATTATATTATCCCTTCTCTCGCTAATCGTTTTTAAATATTTCACATAATCTTCATCATCAACCTCATCTCCATTTGCTGCAATTGCCAACTTGAAATTGTTTGGTGTTTTTGCTGTGTCCTCCAGTTGCTTGAAAGCCTCAATCAAATAATGAGCACCTTCGCGCTTTGTTAAACTTCCAACAAACAATAAATATCTCTTGCTACGTAATCCCAGTTCAGAGATGTTATGCTTAGATTTTATGGATTTTTCTTTCATAAAAGCTTTCTCTTTCAATTTAGTGGACTTGTTAGTTTATCAAATATTGTATATTTTGTCAACCTGCCCGCAATGCTACGCATAGCGGGCAGGCGGGGCCATATTCGGCTACAGATAGCTTTTTTGACAAACAAAAAGACCACATATTCATTAGAATAGTGGCCGACATTGCTTTATACATTCACCTTTTCTCTGCCATCAGAGCGAAAGGGTTGTTTTTTAGTTCGGGTTTGAAACCGTTTACTGCTCACTGCATATCACAGTGTGTTACCTGTTGTCTTTGCATATCACAAAGTCCAACACTCAAAGTGATCTATCGAAGCACTTTGGTTATTATGCGCATATCGCGTCATAATATTAAAACTGGGTGGGGTCTGGACGGATGATATCTATCCAGACCCCGATCTTTCTACGGCAACTTTACTATTGAAAGCTTGCCTGTGCTTTCATAGTGTTTGATCAGATTAAGCGTCAGTATAGACGCAGGATCAGTTTTGGCAATAAGTTTGCCATTGAAGTATTCCCGCATCGTGCGCCGAAGTGAATCTTCGGCTTTATCACGATTGGCCCGGACCTGCAATTCATATGTCGCAGGTGTATCCATTGAGCTAACACCGTCTTCAACCATCAGAATTTGATACACTTTTCTGTTTAGCGTATCTTCATCTTGAAGGAAGACGACATTGTGTCCACTCACTACCACATTCAGGGGGCTGCGATCAAACGCATTAACCCTGTTTGCTGTATTAATTGGAACATCATCGATTTTCACATCGATGTTGTCCACTTTGTCTTCAACCCGGTTAAGGGTTTTTTTGAGCAAAATAAAACATACTAAGCCCAAAACAACAATAACTACTGCAGCTATGACAAGATACAGAGCAATTGAATCGCTAAGTTCCTTGCCAACGGACCACATAACATTGCGAGATTTTTCAAACTCGCCACCTTTACCAGTAAGTTTATTGTCGAGGCTTTTTACACCCTCGCCAATTTTTTTTATCTCACTGGTTTGTCCGTCGATTTTTTGCCCGAGAGCATCAACCGACTTTGCAGTTTCAGTGTCTTTCTTTATGATCTCAGCTTTGAGAGCTGCGATCTTTTTATTAACACGACCCATTCCCTTATTTACTGCTTTCTTGACATCGCCAAGAGTAAACGATGGCGACACTTCAGGATAAGCGACGGGAGTGTTAGGAGAAGGCATAACTTGCACCTCTTCCGGCACCGAGAACGCCTGCGCCATCGGCACAAGCAAAAAAATAAAAACGAAACTTACGAGAAACTTTTTCATGGTGTCCCTCCTTAAGGGATGAAACAAAATTTTGGAAGCGGGTTTCTTGCGAAACCCGCTTTGGGTTATTGTTCAAATGCTACCGGAAATTTCTCCAAGTGTTTTTTGTTAGCAAAATCTGTTGCCACTTGAAGTCCGTATATCTGATTAAGACAACCTGCCTGCAAGTAATATACTCGCCGCATAATTGCCGAAGCTTCGGTGCGATGCTTTTTGATGTCCTTGCCGAACTTGAGGTTCCGCTCAGCTATCTCAAAGTTTTTATTCGCATCGTTCAGGTACCGCTTGTCGCCCGTGCATACCGCAAGATCAATGTATTTCTCGCCAAGTGCAGCGCGCAGTTGAAGATTATTGAAGCAAAACTGAGTGCAAAGTGCAATCCGTCGCTTCAATTCATTAATCTGTGCCCAGATGTTACTTGGGTCACATGCGGCAGGTTGCGGTGCAGGCTCCGGTTTTACAACCGGAGGTGCAGGAGGAGGCGGTTGCGGAACAGGGGCTCTGTAAATATCAACGGGGCCGTTATTCATACAAAGTGCAATGAATACCGGACGCTCATCGACAGAACCAATGTTTGTGCCGATTTGGCCACCACCAGTTCCTGTCACACCTTTTATGCCAGAAGCTTGACCAGCAACTCCGCCAAGGCTTATTGAAAAGCCTCGTGTCACTGCGTCAAAATTCAGCTTGGTCATTATCGCAAAGCGACTTGACCCTGCTTCTTCCATACAAGCGGCTGCTGCCATTCCGAGGAATGATGCATCCGGCATGTTGGCATCGCCATTGATGTGAATTTCAGCTAAAATCTCGTCCCCCCTATTAATTTCGAAGTGGGGCCAATAATTCATCACTGAAATCCAAGCTGGATTGCCGGAAATTCTCTCGCCTATCATCGAAATTTCTAGGTGAGTTTTCCAATTTCCTGGCCAAAGGTCCGAAAACAAAAACCCTCGCTTCATTCTCTCTACCTGTGCAGCTTTGAAATGTGAATACGCTGCTGAGTGATAGAGTTTCCATTCGCCACCAGGAATTGGTGTCGACGGATTAATGAAGCTTGTTCCGTACTGCAAATTCAGGAATGGTCTCGGTGTTTCAACAATTGCACTTGAATGTGCATCTTGTTGAGAATTACCTGAACCATTTACTTCCGATTTCGAATCAGAATTTGCATCTGACTTTCCACCAGTTCCACCGGTCGCATTGGAATTTCCGCCAACAGCAGTTTGTGTCTGCCATTCAGACTGAGTCATGGCTTGGCTTTGCGTATTAGTTGCAGTCGCAGCACCACCGGTTGCACTTAGATTGTTTTTATTATCAATACCAATATCAACATTTTGAATTGGATCAGCAACCGCAAAGCCCGCGGTGAGCATAATACAACACATCATTGCCAGAAACATCCTCGTCGTTTTCATGGTAAATCTCCTTTTTCGTGTTTTATTTTTTTGTGATAGATTATGAATCTAAAACTATATGTAAAATCCTATTTAATTGTCAAAACAACTGACATTTATATTTTAACGGACCTCATTTCTGGAATACTTCCCTAATGAGATGAGCTCCGATTCAAAAATAGATGCTTTTTCTAGAACTATACAGTCTAGCAGAAAATAGCACTTTTGTCAAGAGTTAAACTCTATATCGTCAAAATCCGCTTAAACAAGCGGATTTTGGAGGGTACTTTTTGTTTTTATTTTTCACACTCTGTCATTCCCGCGTAGGCGGGAATCCAGGTTCTATACACAAATCAATCTTTTATTATCGTCACAGAATTAAACCTGGATTCCCATTTTCATGGGAATGACAAAAGAAATTTTTGTTTTATGTTTACCCCGTTAAATTTTGGTACTCCAAAATATTTAACTGGGGCTATATGCTATATGCTTTATGACTTTATAAGCTCAGCTTTAACAATCAGTCTTTTAAAGTTTGTGCCAAGTGGCCAACAAGTAGACAGAGTCAGCACTGGAGCATCAGGATTGGCGAATATTTTTTCATCATCGGGCACAGTGACAAATTTTTCACTTATCTTGTATTTGTAAAAAATAGTCTTACCGTTTTGTTGAATGGTTTTTATATTAACAATATCCCCCACCTCCAAATCGTTAAGGTTTTTAAAGATATAATTGAAATCACCTTTAGCCCAAACATAGTTGCTAGAATGTCCTGAGATTATCACATTGCCTTTTTCTCCAGGGGCTGCTGATTTTGGAAAATGAGAAAGACCGCTTTCCAAATCTTTAAGCGATTGTTTTGCGTCTTCACTTTGTGACCAAATCATCGGAGCATCAACGGCAATTTTTTCAATCTTCACAAACACCAATGGTTTAGCATCCCCTGGTGCATCTGGATCATATCCATTAACAATTTCTTGCTTGTCAGAAAATTTGTCGCTGTCGCTGTCAATATTGCTAGGATTAGTTCCGTGAATATATTCTTGATAGTTAAGCAAACCATCGCCATCAGAATCATTGTCGTACACATCCTTGCTAACAATATTATTTGCTTTTGCCCAAGCTGCAAAATCTGCCAAATTGATGCCATCAGCATTGGTTCTATTTATTAGATTTTCATCTTTTTGCAAATCAATAACAGGCACTGGTTTCGACGTTGTTTTCACAACAGGTCTAAAATCAAGCAGGTTTACCACATAAAATCCCAATGCAAACAATGCCAAAAAAAGGATGCTTAGCACAGCAACCTTTTTTAATTGAAATTTTGTTTTTTCAGATATATTAAACATCGAAATATTTTTTAAATTTAATTTGTCTTATCTTAACTGTGTGGCATATTTTCTCACTGCAACAGTTGCTCCAGCGATAGAAAGTGCAACCAATGCGATCAATCCTGCTGAAGAACTTCCTGTTGCTGGTAATCGTTTTTTGATGACAATATTTTTCTTAACATTGCTGTGATAAGTTTTATTATCATTTGTTACGTAAGTAACTTTCTTGTGATAATCATATTTATCATCATCGTCTTTATCATCTTTTTTGTTATCTTCATCCTCACGATCATCCCCGTCGTCATCGCCATCAACATCAACACTGACATTAGAAGATTGGCTAACTGTAGCGCTTCCTCCTGTGGCTGATGCTGATTGAGTTTGGCTTTGACTTTGAGCCTGACTCTGTGATTGCGATTGAGAAGAAGATTGTGACAAGCCTGAGTCTTGCGATTGGCTCTGAGATTGTGATTGACTTTGAGACTGAGATTGAGAAGCAGTAGCGCTTCCACCAGTAGCAGTCACATCATTAGTGTTTTTAATACTAATGTTAACATCTGCCATAACAAAACCAGCTGGAAGCATTATTGCTGCCAATATCACAAGTGACATTACTACTGATTTTGTTATGGTTTTCATATGTTTGTGAAATAAAAGAAAAATTAAGCAAGTTTAGCTGAATATTTTTTTGCTCCAAGAACCACGCCAGCCAAAGCAACCATCATAACTGCAATAAGTCCGGTTGAACCAGCACCAGTTGCTGGAAGTTTTCTAACAATTCTTTTTCCGTTTTTATCATAATGAACTTTGTTTTTGTCATTATCAATATCAACGCTAATTTTTGAAGATTGACTAACAGTAGACACTCCACCAGCAGCTGATGCTGATTGAGATTGGCTTTGTGATGCAGACTGGCTCTCTGATTGAGATTGCTGAGAACCTGAATTTTGAGATTGGCTCTGTGATTGAGACTGACTTTGTCCTTGAGACTGAGAAGCAGTAGCTGTTCCACCTGTAGCAGTCACGTCGTTAGTGTTTTTAATGTCGATTTCAACATCAGCCAATGCAAGACCTGTGACAAAGATTCCTGCCACAATTATTGATGTCACTGTCATTTTTTTTGCAATAGCAAAGCTTTTCTTGTTCATACGTTTATAAATTTGATTAATTAATAACTTATTTACTGGGACTTATTAATCTAGCATAAAACTAATTTTCTGTCAATAGGGATAATATCAACAAGAAAAACGACCTTATTTTATCATACAATCAAAATGCATTAATATTTTCTTTTATAAAATATAGCAACGTAGCATTTTGGAGAATAAGCAGTGGAATTCCAACCAAGAAATACCACTTTTGAGTTTTGTGATGAAAAACAAACATCCCAGCATACACTCCAACACTGCCAAAAGCCGTTGCTATGAAAAATAACATTCCTTCTGAAATTCTTTCCGCTGAAGCTTTTTTTGATTTGCGTTTATCCAAAAACATAATAAAAAACGCCAGCGCATTCACTGCCAGAAAAAATATTAGCATAATTGCAAGTGCTTTATCCATATACTAATCATACACTTTTAGTGAAAAAACAAAAGGGATTCATATAAATATGAACCCCTTGCACAATTTTTCTCAATCATTTTCTTTAATGATTTTTTCAACATCTTTTATTCCTGCCTCGGCATAGGCAGTGCAGGCCTCCTCAAATCTCCTTCCTTTGGCTGCACCAATCTTTATTGCAAACTCGCCGCCTTTTTTAAAAGCAAGAGCAAGACGCACCTGAAAGCCCTTTTGGCGTTTTGTCTTTGGTGGTTTTACTTTCTCCCCTGTTTCATCCCTCACATTGTGACGCTCAAAAACATCCTTCATCTGCTACCTCCCTTGGTTGCCTAATTGGATTTAAAAAACTACAATTCCACGGAAATTTTTATTTCCTTGCTGTCACGCTCAACAAGTAATTCTATTTTGTCCCCTTTTTTATATTGATTGATCAAGTTTGAAAGTGGGTTGTCCAAATTTATATTTTGATCATTTACAGCCAAAACAATATCATTGATTCTTAATCCTGCTTTTTCAGCCGGCGAAAGTGAAATTATTGCAAGACCCTGTTTGCCTGAAGGAGAAAAGATAAGTGCTCCACGATCACGATTCAAATTATGTGCGATGGCATATTCTTTCGTGATTGAAACATAATACACACCCAAAAATGGACGTTTTTCAAGTTCGCCGGAAAGTGCCAAGCTTAAAGCCTTTTGAGCTATGTTAGAAGGAATTTGAAAATATTGATTCTGTCCATCAACAACAATAGCACCACTGATTCCAACCAAATCGCCGCTATAACCGATAACAGGTCCACCAATATATCCTTTCTGATTGTTGAAATCACTTTCAAAAACACCTTCGAGTTTTTCAGACGAAGAAACTGTTTTTCCTGCCAAGTTATAAGTCTTGGCGAGGTTGCTAAGCAAACCAGAAGCATAACGATTTTGATATTCGCCGAAAGAATTTCCGATTGCTACCAATTTTTTCCCTGGATAAACCTTGCTTGAATCGCCAAAAGAAATCGCTGTCAGATTTGAAACATCAATCTTAAGAAATGCCAAATCAGAAAATTCATCAATCCCCAACAATTTAGCGTCATAATTAGCACCGTTAAAAAGAAGCACTTTATAAGTGGCATTTTTTTCAATGATTGCAGATCGATAAGTCGCAATCAAGCCATCACTGGTAACAATAATTCCCGTTCCGCTTTGATCGGTGTTTGTTGCTAGTTTTGTTATTACATCTTTTTGAGAGCCAAGCGAGATAATATTAACCACAGCGTTTGAGGCCTGTGATGCAACTTCATTGATGGAATCATCTTCCTTGATTGTCACTTGTTCCGTTTTATTTATAACCGTAACATTCTCAGCAGAATGTTTTAGAAAATTTATACCAGATAAATATTTATTTGTACGAATAAAAGGCAGCACTTGTTGATCAAAATACACGCCACCAATTCCACCAACACTAAAAATTATAAACAACACTGCGCTTATTTTTGCAACACTTTTTATTGCATCTGATTTTTTACTCATTATATATATTTAGGACTTACGCATTTTCTCAACTATTTCTTATTTGGCACGCTTTTGGATGAATACTCAATATCCAAAAGCTCAAAGAGTCGCTGTCGCCAACAATTGGCCAAAAAAGAAATGTTTCGAAACGCGTAACTTCTGATATTTTTGCTTTTATTAAAAAATTTAAACATTTTTACAAGACAGGCAACCAACGCGTGCTGGAAAGAACTAGTGCCACCAATACTCCAAAGAAAAACATATTTGTGATAACGCGTTTTTTTGAGAGTGTGTTTAAAAAATGACATTGAACAAGGTCCCAGAACACATAGTAGAAAATAAGACTAATAACGCCTGTTGTCAAGTATCCGAAAGGCCAGAAATTCAAAACCCAAACAATTTCAGCCATCACAAATCCCAAAACAAGGCTGTAGTTAAGCACATTTTTTTTATTATCATTAATAAGCCAGAAATATTGAAAGCTTACCAAAACGGTTATAGCCATCAGCATTGTCATTAAAATCCAAAGTGAAATGGCAAAGTTCAAATATATTCCATAAGCGGTAGCATTGAAAAGAAAAATTGTAGCTACGCTTCCTGCAGCGATTATTCCCCTGGCGGTTTGATCTTTTTCATAGCTGCGCAAGCGATACAATGCAATATGCAAAAAATAATATGCAAATGCACTGAGCAAAATAAGCAATTGTTCCTGCTTGATGGATTGCACAAAATACAAAAGACCCAGCGTTGAAACAACGAGCAGCAGCGGGATTGGAGTCATACTGATTCGTTGAGAAACACGCTTGGTAATTTGATAAAAGTAAACAAACAGCAGCAAAAAAGCGAGAATTGCAAGCCAGATACCACCACCAGTGCCAGAAACATCAGCGAGTCTGGAGCTGATTACGTCGCCAGCAATGAATTCCAAAATAAAGAAGAAGACCAAACTATACAAAAAGATATGAAAATGAAAAAACATATAATGAATTTGCGCCAAAAATTTAAAAGGGATTGCGGAGAGCATCTCTTATTTTAAAGCATTTCATCTCCCCTATTGCTAATTTTTGCATTTTATGGCAAATATGTCAAAAAACAACACAAATTATGTGTCGTTTTTTGAGTTTTCCGTGTTAATTTCAAACTATTTCCCAAAGATTATTTTATCCTTTTCAAGTTGAACTTTGACTGTGTCGCCATCCACGATCTTTTTTTCGATTATTTCCAAAGCAAGTTCGTCGAGAATTTCGTTTTGGATGATGCGTTTGAGTGGACGCGCTCCGTAGACTGGATCGAAACCTTTTTGCGTCAAATATGCTTTGACATCATTGGAAACTTTCAATTTAATATTTTTTTCATCAAGTCGTTTTTGCACCAAAGCCAATTGCAGATTGGTAATTTGCAAAAGTATTTTTTTGTTGAGTGGATGAAAAATAATCAATTCATCAATTCTATTAAGAAACTCTGGTTTGAATTGTTCCCGCAGACTTGCTTGCACCTTGGCGCGCATCTCATTTTCGCTCACGGTGTCTTCCTTGCGCTCACTTTGAAAACCAAATGATTCCATTTTATAAATAATCTCGCTACCGACATTTGAAGTCATCACGATAACCGTATTTTTAAAGTTAACGATGCGTCCCTTGGAGTCAGTCAATCGCCCATCGTCCAAAATTTGAAGCAGAATGTTAAAAACTTGCGGATGAGCTTTTTCAATTTCATCAAACAAAATAACACTATACGGCCGCTTGCGCACAATTTCCGTGAGCTGTCCGCCTTCGTCATATCCCACATAACCAGGGGGCGAACCAATCATTTTCGCAGTTGAATGTGGTTCCATATATTCGCTCATATCCAAGCGCACCATTGATTTTGGATCATTAAACAAAAATTCAGCCAGCGTTTTTGCCAATTCAGTCTTGCCAACGCCTGTTGGACCAAGAAAAATAAATGAACCAATTGGACGATTCTCTTCTGAAATGCCAGCGCGCGACCTTCTGATGGCATTTGAGACTGCTTTAATCGCCTCATCTTGACCAATAACTCGCTCGGCCAATTCTTTTTCCATATAAGCAAGTTTTTCAAGTTCACTTTCCAACATCTTTGAAACAGGAATTCCGGTCCAACGCGAAACAACTCTAGCAATTTCTTCTTCAGTAATTTCCTCTTTCAAGATAGAATTTTCTTTTTGAATTTTACTTAATTTACGTTCCTCTTCCTTAACTTTCTTCTCTAAAAATGGAATTTTTCCATAACGAATCTCCGCAACCTTGTCCAGCTCGCCATTTCTTTCAGCGATTTCAGCTTCTGATTTAAGCTTATCAATATCTTTTTTGTGTTGACGAGTCGCAGTAATGAGATCTTTTTCTGTTTTCCATTGCAAAGTTAGACTGTTGGATTTTTCTTTGAGCTCCGCAAGCTGTTTGTTTATTTGCAAAATTTTTCCACGCGAATCCTTGGCTTTGTCTCGTTGGATCGCTTTCTTTTCAATTTCAAATTGACGAATTTTTCGCTGCATCTGATCAATTTCAATTGGCATTGAATCTATCTCCATTCGAAGTGCCGAAGCTGCTTCATCAATCAAATCAACAGCCTTATCCGGCAGAAACCTGTCTGAAATATAGCGGGATGACAATTTTACTGCAGCAGAAAGAGCGCCATCTGTAATCTTAATGCCGTGATGTAATTCATATTTTTCTTTTATCCCTCGAAGTATTGCCAATGAATCCAATGCTGAAGGTTCAGAAACCAACACTGGTTGAAATCGTCTTTCAAGTGCTGCATCTTTTTCGATATATTTTTGATATTCCTTGGTGGTTGTGGCTCCGATAGTTTTTAATTTTCCACGAGCAAGCGCTGGCTTTAACATATTAGATGCGTCTAGTGAGCCTTCTGTTGCACCTGCGCCAACCAAGGTGTGCAATTCATCAATAAACATAATATATTTTCCATCCGCGTGCTCTGTTTCTTTCAAGATTGCTTTTAATCTGTCTTCAAATTCTCCACGAAATTTTGCACCAGCCAACATTGAACCAAGATCCAATGAAATCAATTCTTTGTCCTTAAGTGTCTCTGGAACATCGCCCGAAGCAATTCGTTGTGCAAGTCCTTCAGCAATAGCGGTTTTCCCTGTCCCCGCTTCTCCAATCAAAACAGGATTATTTTTTCTACGACGACTCAAGACCTGCATCACACGGCGAATTTCCTCATCACGTCCAATCACAGGATCAAGCTTGTCTTGACGTGCAAGCTCGGTAAGGTTGATGGTATATTTTTCAATAACCTGAAACTTTCCTTCCGGTTCAGGATTGTCCACTTTTTGCGCTCCACGAATTTGAGAAAGAATTTGCAAAACCATATCATAAAAAACTCCGTTGTCTTCAAGCATCTTTTTGGCAGGAGAATTGATTGAAAGAAACGCCAACAGCAAATGCTCAGTGGAAACAAAATCATCGCCAATGTGTGCCATTTCTTTTTCTGCTTGTTCCAAAATTTGAACCAAGGCGGGCGTGATGAAAACTTGACCAAGCGCGCCAACTTCTGTTTTGGGATATTTTTTAACTTCTTGTGTTACTTCGTTTTTTATTTTTTCAATATCAACTCCTATTTTTTTGAAAATAACAGGAACAATTGATCCGCCTTGAGAAATCAGTGAAAACAGCAAATGAAAAATATCAATTTGTTGTTGCCCAAGAGAAAGTGCGTATTCTTGCGACTTCCTAAGCAGTTCCTGACTTTTTATTGTAAGCTTATTTATATCCATAATTATCAATGGTCAACAGACAAAATACAACAATCAACAATTCCGAAAGATTTACAAACAAATGCTTTACTTGCCATACATTGTATGTTGTATGTTGTATGTTGTTTTATTGTTTACGTTCTTCCAGTTTTACTTGAATGTCCTTCGTTTCGCCTTTGTGCCAAACTTTTAATGTAACAACATCTCCTGCATTATATTTTAAAATCATATCGCCAAGTTGATTCTTCTGATCAATTTTCTGACCATCGATTTCTAAAATTATATCATTTTCCACAATACCAGCTTTATCAGCAGGAGACCCAGGAATAACAGCCAGATCAGTCATTTTCGTTCCTCGCAGCACCAACACTCCATAATTGAAAGGAAGTTGTGTTTCTTCTTGAACTGCTTGATCTATCATAACATATCTTACACCCAAATATGGAACTGAGATCTTGGTACCGTTTTTAACTTGATCAATTATTCTTTTGGCTTGATTGACCGGCAAAGCAAAACCAACATTTTGTGCTCCTTGAGCCACAGCGACATTGATTCCAATAACATTACCATTTATATCCAAAAGTGGACCACCGGAATTACCAGGATTTATAGCAGCATCTGTCTGGATGATGTCGGTCAATCTTTCACTATCGCCAAAACCACTGCCAGCACTAAGATTTCTTTTTAATCCCGAAACTATTCCTCGACTAACAGAGTTAGAAAATTCTCCCAAAGAATTTCCGATAGCAACAACGGTTTGACCAATCTTCAGCACATCAGAATCGCCCAATGTCGCTACTGGAAAATTATTACCTTCGATCTTAATCACTGCCACATCGCGCACAGGATCGCGTGCCAACACTTTTGCAACATATTCCTTGCCATCATTAGTAACGACAGTATAATCAGCCTGCTGATCCTCAAGCACGTGACGATTTGTCAAAATGTACCCATCTGATGTGATGAAAAATCCACTGCCGCCACCAATTGTCCTTTTTTGTGTTCCTTGATCTGTTTGGGTATCCCCATTGCTACCACCAAAAGGTTCACTGGAGAAAGGATCAAAGAATCCCCAGGGATCATTAAAGCTGTTAGCAGCATTGGGAATGTTTTTGGAAATAACAATATTGACCACTGCTGGAGAAACGTTTTCCACAACATCAATCACAGCCGAATCCTCCACAATAACCTGTTGCCTGCTTACCTCAGGGTTTATTTTATGCAAATCAACTTTTGGAAAATATTGCCCTATTTTTTGACCAATTTTAAGAGAAAAAATATTCACTGCGCCTGCTGACATAAGACCAAAAACTGCTCCAAACAAAGATGCCAGAAGCATCGTCATCAAAACCAATCCTATCAGGGTGGTCTTAGTTAATTGACCATAAATCTTTTGTTGATCATCTTTTTTTTCAAATTTTTCATTTTGCATTTTTTCCATATTGTTATTTCCAACTCAAATAAGCTTAATTATATCAAGATTTTTAAGTCTATTTAATTATATACAAGATAAAAAAAGTTTTATTCTTCTATAGAAATTGCATTCACAGGACAGCTATCAACTGTTTCTTGGCAATCACAATCCCCACACTGCTCAACAATAACGTGTGATTTTCCATTTTCCATTTTAAATGCTGTTGGGCACAATGATTCACAAGTTCCACACCCAATGCACAAGTCTTCGTTTACTACTGGTTTTGTCATATTATTTACCCCGTTAAATTGTTTACCCAGTTGAATTTATTTATATTCAACAGGGCGGCACAATAATAACTAGGGTTATTTATTAATTATTATTTAGAATAATATTGATGCGTCGCCCTGAATTTTTGCTCGCTGCTCTTTTTCAAAAATGCGCATATCCTCATCTTCAAAATCAATGGAACCAGTTTCAGCATTCCAAGTAAAATCAGCCAATGGAACTGAAACTTTCATTTGTTTTTTCTTGTCTTCCAACCAATCAGCAAAAGTATTTTTTGCAACGAATATCTGTCTTAGTTGCAAAATATCTTCACTGTTTTCTTTTTTTCTATTTTCAATTTCCACAATGTGAAAACCTATGGAACTTTCAACGATACTGTTTTTCACTGGCACATCTTTTCCAAATAAAATTTCTTGAAGCTCTGGCACAACTTGATCCTTTTTTGCCCAGCCAAGTTCCCCACCTTTCTCCCTGGATGGCCCCTCAGAGTAACTACGCACAACATCAACAAAATCTTTTCCGCTTTCAAGTTCTTTTTGAGCCTGAGAAATTTTATTCTTTGCTTTATTATTATCAGTGACTCCTTCAGCTGCGACATTTTGAGCCAAAGCTTCAGCATAAAGACTTGGCAGGACTACACGCTTTTTGAAATCATCCATAGTCCATCCATAAGATTTCAGCAAGTCATTTTTCACATCATCTGCAGTTCCAAACTCATTCAATTTTTGTGTTACCACTTTCTCCACATCTTCATCAGTAATAGAAATTCCTGCATCTTTGGCTAAAATCTCAATAATTTCATCCTCAACCATCTTGTCGATAATTTCTCGCTCCTTAATTCTCAAACGTTTTTTCCCATCTTCAGTTGAAAAATCAATACGCAAACCTTCTTTTGCAAAATCTTGTGTTTGATAAAATTTTGTTATTGAGGCCATATTATCTTGAACATCATTTATATAAATGATGCGACTCCAATTGATAATGACAGCAGGAAAAGGAACTGCTTTTGATATTGCAGCTGCAATTTTTGTGCCAATTTCAGTTCTTGTTCCATAGGCAAGAATGCTTCCAATGCTCAAAACAATCATTACCAAAATTAGCAAGGCATATACCAAAGTCGACACCTTTATTCTTTTTTCGTTTTCTTTTTTCATTTACCCTGTTAAATAAGATTTGGATTTCCAAAAGAAAATCTTTCTTGCTTATTTAGATTAATTACTTAATTACAACACCCTATACAATGGATTATAATCCAAATCTTAATTTTTAAAAATGATTATTTTTTAAAAATTATTTAACAGGGTGAATTTAGTATTTAAAGAAAAAATTCCACCACTTAAGATAATTAGGATCAACTTTTTCATCTTGGACAACCCCGCCTTGATCATCAATTTCTTGAACCTGCTTTTCAACTCGCTGCTTTACCACAACCACATTTTCATCAGGTTTTTGCAAATTTAATTTTTCTTTGGCTATTTTTTCTTGAAATTCAGGAGTTTCAAAATATGAAATACGTTCTCGCATAGCTTCATTTTCATTTTCAATGCGCTGAGCTTCCTGTTTTAATGTTTCAACTTCTTTTTCAATCGTTCTGCTGCGATAAGATTCTCGCACAGCACTGACGGATATAAAAACAGCAAGAACAATCCCAGCAATAAAAACAAACACCACATATGAGAACTTTTTTTTCATAAAAATGATAGATTCTTTGTTCTCCCCCTCCTTAGATAAGGAGGGGCTAGGGGTGGTTGAAAAACTTAAAATACTCCGCTCAACCCCTTTGTCACTTCGTGACATTTCCCCTTATCTCAGGGGAAAACAATATTGAAATTACATTTCTTCTTACTGCCCAATGAATAACGAAGACAACGAAAAACCAACCATCGAAATGATCGCCAAAACTGAAATAACTACCCAAATTGCATGTGCAAACCTTTTTCTTTTTTTATGACTCATATATTTATTTTACCAAATTATTAGCAACAACACAACACGTTTTTAACGTTTGAGAACTGCGAGATAGGCTTCGGATGGGACTTGGACTTTTCCGATGTTGCGCATTTTCTTTTTCCCTTTCTTTTGCTTGTCGAGAAGCTTGTTTTTACGAGTCACATCGCCACCATAGAGTTTTGCAATCACGTCTTTGCGAAAGGGTCTAATTGTTTCACGCGCAATAATCTTGGCTCCAATTGAAGCTTGCACTGGAATCACAAAGTTTTGACGAGGAATAGCCTGGGCTAATTTTTCCACAATTCTTTTGCCTTCATTGTGAGCACGATCGCGAGGAACGATGCGACCAAGCGCTTCCACAATTTCGCCAGCCAAAAGAATGTCCAACTTAATCAAGTCTGATTTTCGATATCCAATAATATCATAGCTCATTGAGGCATAACCTGAGGAAACGCTTTTGAGATCATCGTGAAAATTCACAATAATATCCATCAGCGGAACTTCAAAGCTAAGCAAAATTCTTTCCAAATCAATATATTCAGTATTAAGATATGTGCTTCGCAGTGTGCCCATCAGTTCCATAATCGAACCCAAATAAACAGCCGGAGTGATGATGTCCAATTTCACATACGGCTCAGAAATTTCTTCCAACTGCGAAGGGTCGGGCATTTGAGTGGCGCTGTATATTTTTTTGACAGCATCATCTCCACGCAATTTTATTTCATATACCACACTTGGCGTGGTAATGGTTGGCGAAAAATCAAATTCCCTTTCCAAACGTTCGCGAATGATTTCCAAATGCAAGAGTCCCAAAAATCCACAACGAAATCCCTTTCCAAGAGCCAAGTTGCTTTCCGGTTCAAAAACAAAAGAAGCGTCATTGAGTTTCAATTTTTCCAAAGAATCGCGCATCGCATTATATGCATCGCCTTCAAGAGGATAAAGTCCTGCATATACCATCGGACGCACTTCTTTATATCCCTCAAGTGCTTGCACGTGAGTAGCATCACCTTCCACGGTAATCGTATCCCCCACACGACAAAACTCCACACTCTTAAGCCCTGTGGCGATATATCCAATGTCTCCCGCAGTCAGCATCTCTGTTGGCGAAAATTCAGGCTTAAAATATCCAACTTCGATCACACCACTTTCTTTTTGCGTTGCCATCATTCGAATTTCATCATCGCGTTTGACGTGTCCGTCCACAATGCGCACATATGCCAGCACACCTTTATAGGTGTCATATTTTGAATCGAAAATAAGAGCGCGCAGTGGTTTTTCACTATCCCCCCTCGGCGCTGGTATTTTTTCCACAATTGCTTTTAAAATTCCATCAATACCGATTCCTGTTTTCCCAGAAGCTTCTAGAATTTCTTCTTCCTTGCAACCCAAAATATGGATGATTTCTTTTTTGGTTTTTTCCACATTGGCATTTGGCAAATCAACCTTGTTTACCACAGGGATAATCTCCAAATCTTGTTCAATGGCTAAATACAAATTTGAAAGTGTTTGTGCTTGCACACCTTTGGTAGCATCCACCAGCAGCACTGCGCCTTCCACGGCTGCCAATGAGCGCGACACTTCATAACCGAAATCCACGTGCCCCGGAGTGTCAATCAAATTCAAAACATAATCAACACCATCGTTTGAATAATTCATTCTGGCAGGTTGAAGCTTGATCGTGATTCCACGTTCTCTTTCTAAATCCATTTGATCCAGCAACTGTTCTTTCATCCTGCGCATTTCCACGGTTTTTGTCACTTCTAAAAGACGGTCAGCCAAAGTCGACTTCCCGTGGTCAATGTGCGCGATTATGGCAAAATTCCTAATTATTTGTTGATCTTTCATGTATATTTTTAATTGATTTTCTTGCATCACTCCTTCTTTTAGTATGCTTTAGATAAGGATACAACACTTCTAGAATTTTTAAAAGGGATGATTTTTCACTCACCCTAACCCTCCAGAGATCTTTGTTATATTTATACCCCTTATTTTTATCATATATTTGACCACTATAACCAATTTTTATTGGTTTTGGGCATTGAATATTGTTTCTTTTAAACCAATTATAAAACCAAAAAATAATATGCTTGTCATATGTGTCAATTTTGAATCTAGCTCTATTATCATAAACACCAATGTTTGCCTCAGCATCAATATACCCAGCAGCAAAACTTGTCGAGTATTTTTCATTTTCATCTATCCAATCAGCAACTACTAAAATTTTTGGCACTAAAAAATCAAAACTACCATTTAAAAAGCAATTAACAGAAAAAGCCTCGTTTTTACCTTTTGATATTGTAACCTTCCCATATTTTCCAAATGTTCTTTTCAGTAAATTTGCTTGTGTGTCATTTGTTGTATTGCATCTTGCCACAATAACTTCTGAATGAGGGGCTGTTTTATAAACATTCAAATCACCAAGTCTAAAACCTATCATATAGGCTTTTTCCGTAAGATCTCCACTAAAATCTTTTTTCAAATAAGTGCTTTGGATTATTGATCTTGAAAGTGGTTCCATCCCATATTCCCTCATACGATTTAAAACAGTCTTAAAGCTACAACCGCAAATATCTCCAATTTTATACTTGGACTTTTTTTCTTTATAATAAAGTTTTTTTAATAACACTTTAGATATTGCTATTTTCTTTCTACTCATATTTAAATTATAACATATATTTCAAAATGTGCAATAATACAAATAAATTAGTATAGCAAAATCCTGTCCTTACGGACAGGATTTTGAATTCAAAGGGTCAAAAATACAAAATTCAAAAGAAATACAAAAATGCAAAGTTTCTAAGTTTCAAACTTGCGGAGACGGAAGACGAAACGACGGCTGTCATACCAACGCTCGTCCGGCCTGGCATCGTAGTAGTCCAACTTCAACCTGCCGCCGTCACTATCCAAGCGGAAAACGCTCGGATCGCCATCGCGAAGAATTTGTTCCATAGCAATCAATGTCCACTCCTTAATTTTACTTTGCAATCTTAATTGCGGACCAACTTCTGCGGGGCAAAGTTCCAAGCCAAAATCTTGAGCTTTTTGATAAATTTCATCAGTTGTAGCACCATTTGAAAAACCAAGATCTTTAACAGTTAATTTTATTAAATCAGCATTTTCAGCATTTTTTGAAGTGACAAAATCAGAACTATTCATTAAAGCTTTAGCCCCGTCGTAAACATAGATATCTTGCTCTTTCATATCTTGTTCAAGTTGCTCCTTGGTTTTTCCTCCAATTTCTATTTGATATTTTTCTAACTTTCCTTCAGGAAAGGAGGTGTAGATATGTTCAATATTTTTTTGAAAAATCCCTTCAAAAAGTTCTCCGATATATGCCTTAGTATTTTCATTAATTTCTTCTTTTTTTGTCGCAATTTGACTTGGTTCACATTCAAAAACAATTGGTGCATCTTCTTTGGCGTTTCTTTGTTTTCGAAGGTGCTCAATGCGTGGATCTTTGTCATATCCAAAACCTTCAATTGTATTTTCAATTTCATATAGGAAAATCAAATCTTCTTTGGTAAATTGTTCGCCTTTTTCTTGTTTCTTTGTTAATTTTGTGACCAATTTCATGTCTTGCGCTTTTTTGTCATACGTTTCTCCCCCAGGAAGGGTGTGATATTTTTCTTGAGCAATGTCCACCAGCTGTGGTTCAAGTTCTTGCCGGTGATTCACTCCGCGCACTTCGCCAAGACTGTCGCCTTCCATGCGAATTGCTACGCGCGGTTCAGAATATGTTCCATTTGATCCTTTAGAATAGTAAATATAAAAATCACCACCTTCGAGATGTTGTTTGGCACTTCCTGTGGCTGTGCACCAACCAGTTCCTTTGTCTTTAAGGTCATTTTCCAAAATTCGATAGTCTCCGCCTTGGTCATATTTTTTCCATTCTCCCTCAATCGTTTCACGATTCAATCTTCCTGTCGTTTCTATGGTTGCAAAAGCATAGAGTTTTGCAAAATCTTTTACATTGATAAGTTTTTCGATTGTCTGTCGTTTTTCTTGGAGTTTTACTTTTTCTTCTTCTGTTTGATTTTCTTGCGGCTGGAATTCTTTTTCGTCAATTCCCTCATCAAGTTTTTTATACACCCAACCAAGTGCTTCATGATTTAGTTCTGGAAAAGGTGCGACCGTGTTTTTCCCACGCTTTGAATAGTCGATTCCTTCATCATTAAGCATTCCCATTTTTTCCAAACTTCTCATAACGAAATATCGAAACCACATCGGATGCTGGGAATCATTTTGTTTCAATTCATCCAGCCACGCGGAAAGTGTCTTTTTTTGAATTTCAGCTTTTTCTCTGACGAGTGGTTTGTATTTTTCAATGATTTCCTGAGTTGATCCAAGTTTTTGGACTTCAGCTTGTTGACCACGCTCAATTGCGATGCGTTTTTCAGATTCATAGAGTCCATTTGCAATTCTTTCAAGTGTTTCTGGATTTTCTATGTTTAAGGTAAAGCGATTTAGAATTTTTTGTTTGAGAAGTTCAAAGCCACGATCATTGTCAACGATTTTTTCAATTCGTTTCATATATGCATCAACACGATCCTGTTTGTTTTCAGGACCTCTTTCTCTTTCTTCTTTTGGAAGTTTTTTGTTCTCTCTGATATTTTTATCCACTGCACGCTCAACTGGTTGGCTACCAGCCAAATCTGGATATTTTTGTGGAAGAAAATGTTTTTCCATATGATAAGATTATATCATAAAATATCAATCTTTGAAAACAAAACTACAATTGGTTTTAAGCAAGAAAAAGCGGCTCCCACAAATATATTGTGGGAGCCGCGAGACAAGGAGATCGGCAGCGGGCGGACACGCCAGCAAAGATTTCGCCATAGGCGGCCACTCCATTAGGCGAAGCTTGCTGGGAAGACGGCCATACCCCGTACGCGACATCCATAATGCGCGCCGAAGGTATTCCATAATCATCATTATAAATTCTTACAACGAAATGAACTGGAGCTCCTTTTTCGTGCTGTATTTCAATTCCTATACTGTTAACCCTGAGGTCTGCAGCAGCTATTGCGGAAGCCATTGCAACAGCAGATATCGAACAACGAGTAAAAGTTAGCATACCGCAGCCCTCCTTTCATCAAATTTTTCCAAATAACTATTACCATTAAAGCAAGTGGTGTTGATTTTGTCAACCCCGAGTCTACTCCAATGCAACATGAGCTTGAAATGAATACCCATTCTAACGCAAGATGAGCTTGAAGGGGCTAAATCTGCTAAGATATGG
>LBRD01000004.1 GCA_000991245.1 Parcubacteria group bacterium GW2011_GWC1_36_108
CGAATTACCCCATATCTTAGCAGATTTAGCCCCTTCAAGCTCATCTTGCGTTAGAATGGGTATTCATTTCAAGCTCATGTTGCATTGGAGTAGACTTACACTTTCCTGCAGGTGCAGGAAAGTGTATAACTGAGAATACAGTACAGAAATGCGTATTTAGAAGATATTTTTATAAACTTTATCGACCAACAAATAATTTACGCAATTCCCCACCTTCTGCTTTTTTATTTCTAGCACTAAATCATCTGGCAAAGCATCTTTTCCAATCAGCACACTATTCTGCAATTTTTTATATCCTAAAACATACAACTCTTCCCGCAACCAATTACGAACTCTGTTTTTATTCTCTGGAATATCAAAAATAACCACCCGATATTTTCCATCCCATTTTTTTGTCTGACTCTTTTTTCTCCCTAAAATAAATTTGGCTAATTCCTGCCCCTTAGCAGTCAAGATATATTTAGAATTTTTTTCTTCTACAAATCCATGTTTACGAAGTCTGCGAATGCTTTGTCTTATTGTAATTTCCTTAAATTTTGATTTTCTTTTGTTGCTAGCAGTACCACTAATTGCAAATGGATTTCCACTTGGCAAATCCGCATACAAAGACGGAGAAAGAAACGAACTTATTGTTATCTCCCCTAATTCAAAAACAGTGCTAAACACCCAAGCCGTTGCCGTCAGACTATTTTTCAATACACTTTTTGTAATCGCCTTTTTGAAATTCTCTTTTTTTATTTTCTTTTCCTTTTCCACTTTCTTTTCCATAATTATTTTTTATTATATTTATTTCTATTGTTATATTATACACTTTCCTGCAACTGCAGGAAAGTGTATAATATTTTCGATATCTTTTTGGACTTTGTGACCATCGCAATGTGTCAACATTCCGAAATATGACTGCAGGCATTGATTGAATGATTTTTCTGAAAGCAAACCGTTTTGCAAATCTGAATATTTGGAATTCAGTTTTTTCATCATTCTTCTTTTTGTATTTGTTCGCAAAATTTTATGGTTTGAAAAATTAACCATACCAAGAAAATCAACGCCGGAAGAAAGAGTTTTAATAAAAACTTTATCTGGATGAAGTTGCAACTTTAGTTCTTTTTCTAAAAATTTTTCAACCAAAATTATTTTGCCTTCCAGAATTTCTTTATTCTCAGAGAGAAACACGAAATCATCAGCATATCTAATATAAAATTTTTCTTTTAATTTATGCTTCACAAATTGATCAAACTTGTTCATATAAATATTCACAAAAAGCTGCGAAGTAAGATTTCCAAGTGGAAGTCCAACACCTTCTTTTGTTGATGAAAAACTTTTAATAATGTTTTCCAAAAGCCATATGATATCTTCATCAGGAATATACTCTTTCAAAATATCGAGCAAAATTTTGTGATCAATATTGGCAAAAAATTTTCTAATGTCACATTTCAAAATCCAGCAAGTTTGTGTTTTGTTTTTTGAAACTTTTCTTCCGAAATCCATAAATCGATTTATGGATTTGTGAGTGCCTTTATTGTTTCTGCACGAGAATGAATCCGAAATAAATGTCCGATCAAAAAATGGATACAGGGTTCGATAAATCGCGTGATGCAAAAGTCGATCGCGTACTGTTGCCTTATGAATATCCCTAGGCTTTGGATCATTTATTTTAAACGCTTGATACCCGCCATGTTTATAGGTATGATTGAAAAGGTCCTCATGAAGTGAAAAAATATTATCCATAAGGTGCATTGAAAAATCTTGCACATCTTTTCTGCCCTTCTTTCCACGTTCAAATTCTTTCCATGCCGCCAATAAATTTTCGACACTAACAATATTTTCAAACGTATGACTCAATTGAATTTTCATAATAATAATTCAACAATTAAGACCCCCCCCCAACACAATTTCCCCATTGTTTCAAAAAGCAAAAAGTTTGTATATTTTATGGTGCGAATATTATAAAATAATTCCCAAAACTCATCGCTACACCTTGGGACAAAAGATTGACAATCTTCTAATTGAAATTATTGAAAAAATTGCAATCGCAAACTTTTTGAAAGCAGAAGAAAAGATTCCCTATGTGCAATTCATAGTAAGGAAAATAGATCTTTTGAAAATATTTCTTATGATTCTTTGGGAAACAAACTCACTTGAGGAAAAACACTATATCCTAATCTCAGAAAAAACAAACGAGGTCGGTAGAATGTCGGGAGGATGGCTTGGAAAAATTCTTTCAAAACAAAACTCTCCCACAAAATCTGAAGGAGAGAAATAAAGAAAGTTGCGCGCAAGATAGCAGGGTTGCTGGAATTGAAATCGTTGTCGAGCCAGTTGTAGTTCCAGTTCCACTGATCGCCGTTCCAGTTGAGGTAACGGACGTACAGGTTGCCATCAGAGTTGCGAATGTATATCATGCCTCCTGTATCACCACCCTTCGAATACTCTCGGGATTGAATTTTATTCGGTATCAAAAATACCATAGCACGATACACCAAGTATCTTCTTTTTTTGAAAGTTCCTACCTAACCGACAGGCAGGCAGGTCTACATACATCACTCTATTTGAATCCATATATGACAAACACAAATACTCTCGATGCATGGATACTGGATTCGGTAGCCAGAATCTGCCAACAGGCAAACATCCGCATATTCACCTATTACCTTTTTTATTATAGCAAAAAAGAAAACACCTGCACAGAATCGTACAGGTGTTAATTTTTCGTTTCAATGGATCAAAAATTCAAAGGATCCAAGAGAAACAAGGTTTCAAAATTACAAATTTTCAACTTGCGCGCAAAAGAGCAGGGCGGCTGGAATTGAAATCGTGGCCGAGCCAGTCGTAGAACCAGTCCCACTGACCGCCGCGCCAGTAGAGGCAACGGACGTACAGGCCGCCATCAGAGCGGCGATAAATCGTCCCCCAAAAAAATATTGCTTTGCCTTTCCAGTCTTCTGGAATAAGTTGCGAGTTTTTCAATAGATAATCCAAAACATTAGCGTTTAGAATTGGCATTTTTTCCAGCTTCTTACGAAGCTTGTTGCCCTCAATTGAATTACCGCACGCCTGTTCCTTGGACAGATGCAATGAAACCTTATCGATGTCCCATTCAAACTGCCCATCTTTGCAATGCTTTTCTACTTTCAATCCATCAGGAATAAAAGGCTCGGCATCGCAATCAATGATATGCTTTGTTAAAACAACTTCGGCCATACCCCTAAGATATGGAAGTAATTTTGCAAATACATCTCCTTCACTTAATCTCTTGAGATCAGCGTTGGTTGCACCAGCACGACGAGCTGCCAGCTTGATTTCATTCGCCTGTCCAACATCGAGCATTAATTCACTCATTGTTATCTCCTTTCATGTTTGTAACAATGTTCTTACGAACCAGTTACAAATTAAATACAGAACTGTTGGGCTAGGTCGCCAATCGGCTTTGCCACAGCAGGAAAAAATCTCAAAAAAAATCACTTTCTGCTATGGCAAATCACAAGTTGAGATGTAAAAGTACTGATTTGTAAGTATACACCTAAAATGATATTCTGTCAAATATAAGGGTGCATTTTTGCTTTAAATAAAGCATTCTACAAAAATACCTTGTTTTATTCTTACAAAATTATACACTTTCCTGCAGCTGCAGAAAAGTGTATAATTTTATTTTTTGTTGTATATTCTATCTATCCATTCAGCTGTTCTATTTTTTCCTTAAATTTCTCGAAAACAACTGGTCCATGGGGATTTGGGAGAAAAACCAGGGCGTCATCGTTGGCATATATCAAACTTCCCTCTTGATGAGTTTTGGGATTGCTCATAATGCGCTTCTTTTCAACTTTTTTCAAGACATTTTCAATCCAACTTGAAGCAAACACGAATTCCCCAATTTCCCTAATCCGCTTTGAAAAAAAAGAATCAAGCATAGCTTTGGGCGGCATAATATCCCCCAGGGCATAATTTGGTTTTATTTTTCTGATCCATTTATTTTTTATTTGAAATTTTGTATAAACGTCAGCGCCATAAAGCGGGAAGAAAAACATATATTCACTGGCTGAAAACAAGTCTTTTGTGATAACTTCCAACGATTGATCTGTCACAAAAAAATTCAAGCAAACTCTGTCAGCCACTTTCGAAGTGTGCCGCCGCTTTTTAAAAAGATGGAGTGCTCCTGTCACGACGGTTCTTCCTGTCCAGATTTTTCCATATTTAAGTGCAATAAGCAGATCCCAATCGCTGGAAGCTTTCGCATTTTTCATTGAAAGCGCACCCGTGATTCCAATCATTCTCACAAATGGCAAAAACCTGAGCCACCAAACAACTCTCTGCAATTTTTTTATTTTTCCAGTTGAAGTTTTATTATTTGCAATTCGAAATTCAACTATTTCCTTTTTTCCTTTCAGAAAATAAAAACCGTTTAAGTGTTCAATATATTTATTCAAGCTTTTGTCTTGCAGATGCCCGAAAACTTCAGACAAGGAGATATTGATGACATCATTTTTTGGTGCGTAATAATCAGTCCTAATTAAATATTTCCATATTTCAAAAGCAGTCAATGGATAATTGAACCCATCGTAATAAATAACTGTCGCCAAAATATTTTTATTTAATTTATCAGACATAACATTTCAAAAATTACAACTTCAGCATTTCCTCAATTTTCTTGCTGTTTTTGTGTGGTCCAACTATAGCTAGATTTAATTTGTTATTTTGGAAAACATCCTTGCTCACGCGCAAAATATCCTCAAGCGTGACAGCATCAACTTTTGCAAAAACTTCTTTCGGCGTAAGAATTTTTTCCTTGTGCATTTCTTGATCAATAAAAAACATTGCCATATCATCCGATGCTTCAAAGCCCATAACGGCTCGTCCTTTCACATAATCCTTGGCTTTCTGCAATTCCTTTGCATCAACTTTTTCAAGTGATATTTTTTTATATTCTTCCAAAATCGCCTTGATTGTTTGCTCAACTTTTTTATGATCAATGCCAGCTTGAGTTGCAATATATCCGCAGTCTTGATATGTGTCCACACTAGTATGCACAAAATATGCCAATCCTTGGCGTTCGCGAATTTTAATAAACAAACGACTGCTCATATTGCCGCCAAGAATAACTGAAAGCATTGCCAACACATAGCGGTCTTTGTGATTTTGATGATAGGCTCGTGTTCCGATAATCAAATGCGTCTGATCGGTTTTTTTAAATTTAATATGCACCTTGGGAGAAGATTGTTTTTCCACAACTTTTTTCATTGCCACTTTTTCTCCAACTTGAAAATCAGAAAAATATGATTTTATCTGCGAAACAATTTTCTTTTCATCAAACTTTCCAGCCACACAAACAACAGTTTCATTGGCAGAGTAATATTTTTTCATATACGAAACGAAATCTTTTCGTTTGAAATCAGAAATTGTTTTTTTATATCCAACAATGCCTCGCCCCAATGACTGGTCAGTGTACAGCATTTTTTCAAATTCATCTCCCACGCTTCGGCGCGGTTCATCTTCATACATACTAAGCTCTTGAAGTATTGGACCTCTTTCCCTGTCAATTTCAACTTGTTCAATTTTTGAATTCAAGAAAATATCCGAAACGACATCAAGCGCTTTTTCAATATGACGAGAATCAACTTTGGCATAATATGCAGTTTTGTCCTTGGAAGTGAACGCATTAAATTCTCCACCAATTGAATCAAGTTCCTCAGAAATTGATTGTGCAGTTGGACGCTTTGTTGTTCCCTTAAAAAGCATATGTTCAATGAAATGCGAAAGCCCTGCTTGTTTTTCAGTTTCATAGCGAGAACCAACCCCCACCATCAACATCACAGTTGCTGTTTGAGTTCCACTCATCGGAATCGTCAAAATCCTCAGCCCATTTTTTAAAGTTGTTTTTTTATAATTCATATAAATAAATTTTTAATTTCCAATTTTTGAATTTTTAAATAAATTTTAATGTCAAAATTTTTAAACTTTTACTTTTTCAGTCCATTTTTTATACGGCTTACGCGAATCAAACCTGAACATGGTACTATTTCAATTCCCTTCTTTTCCAGCTCATCCAAAAATAAATTCATTCCGATTGAATCAGAAGAAATATGACCAGCAATTACCACGTTAATATGAGCAGCCTCTGCTTCTTTGCGATGCTCTTCACTTTGATGCATTGAGATAATTGTACCAATTCCTGCTTGTGACATTTTTTCATATAATTTAGAACTTCCAGAGGTTCCTCCGGTAATTTCCGTAAAAGCAATCTTGCCAACACTGTTTTCTTCCGAACCAGTAAAGAGACACGGGCCAGCGCCGCGCTTGGCACCTTCTTTATATTCTGGAATTTCCAAGAGAGATTTCAAAACATCGCCCACTGTTTCAGGCTTATCTTTATTGATTTTAGCTTCAACAAACCTTGCTACCAAATTATCACAAGGAGTGTGCAAATTCATAAAATTCATTTCTAGCAAGCGTGCAGCGTCGACTTCTTTAAAATGATTTGATGCGCTAACTCCACGGCTAACTTCGCTAATTCGAACTCTCATCAAACTTTCAGCAATATTGATCGGCACACCATTTTGACTAAGTATCTCTGCTTGCATATGCATAACATCTGACAAATCAGCCAAAGCCTTTCCTTCTGGATGATGTCCGATTACCAAATCAATTTGCCCTTTTGGATTATGGTTAGAAAGATAGCGCGCCATCATCAGTTCGCTACTATCAATATCAATTCCTGCCATCACTTTTTTTATATTTTTACTTCCTCCAGCAAAATGAATCTTTGAATCAGAATACGGATTGGTTAATTTTTCCTTATCAAAAATTTCTTTTTTTACCTTGGAAAGTTCGGCATATTTCTCATTCTCGCGCTTCAAAAGTTTTTGAATTTTTTCTTTGCTGCGGAAATCAGCTTTGATTCCCATTTCAATTGCCAACTTGTAAATTTCTTGGATGTTCATAATATTAAATTAATTTTGAATTTCTAATTTTGAATTTTGTCCCCAAGGGATAAGCTTGAAGCAAAAATGAATTTACAATGATTCAATTTTTTCCCCAAGGGATAAGCCTGGAGCAAAAATGTTTGAAACATTATGTCATTCAGATTTGATTCGAAATTCGAAATTCAGACTTCGAAATTATTGATTAAATGTATTCTCGCGACCCACACTCAAAACAAATTTATTTTCCAGCAATCTTTCTCAGCAATGAATACGGCTGGATATCTTTCTTGTTGATTTTCAAAAAATACAATTTGCCGTGTCCACCGTGCGCTGAGGAAACTTCTTCCCTATCTTGATTGTAAATTGCCAAAACTTTAATAGCAATGTTTTTATCCTTATCCACAATTTCAAGCTTATCACCAGGCTTCACCACATTGTGAATCTTGGCAGTTATTTCTACGCCAGAACTAGCCAAAATCTCACCCACGAACTGAAAATCTCCATTAGCCTGTTGTCCAGAAAAACCGTGCTCAGGCTCGTTTCCAAGCAAAAATCCCTTAGTATAGCCACGATTTGCCAATTTATCCAATTCTTTGGCTGCCCATTTTTGAATTTTTCTGGCCTCAGGAGCTGTTTTTTTGGTCTCAATTGCATCCAGAACGCTCCTATAGGCCCTACAAACGTTGGCCACATAAAACACGCTCTTATTGCGCCCCTCTATTTTAAACGACGTCACGCCCGCGCTACGAAGTTCTTGCAAATGCGAAAGTAAATTCAAATCCTTGCTGTTGAAAAAATATGTTCCGTGAGAATCCTCCTCCAACAAAACCGGCCGCCCACTCTGAACTTCCTCAACCTCCATTGTTTTATATTCTCGCACATCTTGTTTAAAAGTTGATTTTTTTCCTTTTGTTTGGAAATTGGAAATTGGAAATTGGAAATTAGTTCGATATCCCCACCTACACGGTTGTGTACAATCTCCAAGATTCGCGCTTTTACCACTCATCCATTTGCTCAAAATACAACGCCCGGAATAACTCATGCACATTGCACCGTGTACAAAATATTCCAACTCTAATTTTGGAATATGTTTTTTTATTTCAGCAATATCCTCCAGCGTAATTTCTCTGGCCAAAACTATTCTTGTCACACCCAAGTCATACCAAAATTTAGCGGCTTGCCAATTGGTTGTGTTAGCTTGCGTGCTAAGATGAATAGCAACTTTTGGCAAATGTTTTTTTACCAACATAATCACTCCGGGATCGGCCACGATCACAGCATCAACATTAACTTTTTTCAAAAACTTCAAATGCGCTTCTATTTTTGACAAGTGATAATTATGCGCATAGATATTCAAAGTAACAAATATTTTTTTGCCTTCACTATGCACAAATTTTGCAGCCTCCAAAAGATCTTTTTCTGTAAAAGTATTCACACGAGCGCGCATTGAAACGTCTGGGACTCCGCAATAAACAGCATCCGCACCATATCTGATGGCGTATTTCAGTTTTTCCGGACTCCCCGCCGGCGCGAGTAATTCAATTTTATCTTCTCTTTTTTTCAAAATTTTTACACTTTTCAAATTATCATCATTTTTAATGGCTTTGGCGGACAAGCCCGCCGGCGCGAGTAATTCAATTTTTTGGCTTTTTTTAGTCATATTTTACACTTATTACGTATATTACACTTTACATCCTTTTACCTTTTTGGTCAATTATGATAGACAAAAAAGATGCCAAAAGACATCTTTACAAAAGCATTCCGAAATAATATGTGAGGCTTGCACTGTTTTTAGCAGCCAATTATTCTTTTTAATTTATAACAGCTTTAACCTTAGCCACAAGCTCAGAAGGAGTGTGCTGAGATTTCACAAAATATTCCTTTGCGCCCATTCCCAATGCTTGTCGTCTGTCATCATCGTTGTCCAAGTTGGTAGAAACCAATACTGGAATTTTTTCATATCTCTCATCTTTCTTGATTTTTTCCAAAGCTTCAAAGCCATCCATACCAGGCATCACAATATCCAACAATATTAAATCTATTTTTTCAGATTTTCTTTCAAGCCACTCCAATGCTTCAATACCGTTGGTTGCTTGCAAAACTTCGTAGCCACCAGCCATAAGCGCTCTTGAATATATTTCACGAAGATCTTCTTCATCCTCAACTATCAACACTGTTTTTATTTTTTGTTCCATATTTTTATTTTATTTAACAAATTTTATATTTCTTTTATTATTTTAACATAAAAGAAGAAAAATGGAAAATTTTATCGAATCATACGCAATGCATGGTTTTTAAAAAGTAGCTTTGAAATTTTTGTTTGCCTGTTTTCTTTCCCGCCTACCGGCAGGCAGGTTGGCCAATTATTGCGACAGCAATTCTTTGATTTTTTGACCATAGTCTTGGGTCAAAAACGTGCTCAAAAAGGAAACAGGCAAACAAGAATTAGACATTTCATTTAATATTCAAAACCATATATTGCATATAGCCAATTTTATCCTATAGTCTGTTGATTTTTGTTTGATTTTAAGGCATTATAGGTATATGCCAACATTAGCAACCAACAAAAGAGCGCATTTTGACTACGAGCTTCTTGATAAATATGAGGCTGGTTTAGTGCTGTCTGGAGCGGAAACAAAATCAACAAAAATGGGTCACATAAGCCTTAAGGGTAGTTTTGTAACAATTCACGAGTCCGAATTATACCTAACTAACGCCACTATTTCACATTATCCTTATGCCGACTTCAAAATAGCCTACGATCCTACTCGTTCTCGCAAATTATTAGTCAAAAAGTCAGAAATCAAGTCCCTGATTGGAAAATTACACGTAAAAGGCTTGACATTAGTACCTCTTCGTGTGTATACTAAGAGACGACTCATTAAGTTGGAATTCGCTGTAGCGCGCGGAAAAAAGGCTCACGACAAGCGCTCAGACATCACTAAAAGAGAGAGTGAAAGAGAGATAGGAAGAGCCATGAAAAATTCCTAATTACCAATATCTAATTTCTAACAAAATTTCCAACTTTTAATGCCAAAGGTATTGTTTATTATTGGACATTTTGTAATTTAGATTTTTTTTGGAAATTGGAAATTGGGATTTGGAAATTCCGCACACGAAAATAAATTGACATTCCCCGCACTCAACCCTTACAGAGTGTTGCGGCCGGGGGTTGTTTAGTTTCGACAGGTTGTACTTTTCAAAATATGCAAGTCGATCACCGCTGCTGTATCGTAAAAAGTGTGGCGAAGATATAAGTGCAAACTTCATATCAAAGGCGAAAGCTACATTTGCGCAAGCATTTGCTGGTTTTTCACCTGCTTTAGCTTAGGCTCGAAGCCATCGAACTGCTGATTTCTCGTAAGCAGACCTCGGTGTCAAAAATGAGAATAGTGTTTTGTGGTTTTTTGGACACAAAATGCGAAATAATTCTGAAAACGGCACTTGAAGGTTTTGTTTGTTTCCTACTTCAAATTGTCGTACCCCGATTTATCGGGGATGAAACAAACTAAACTTGTAGAGGATTTTGGATTGTCAATTTTGGACGCGAGTGCAATTCTCGCCAACTCCACCGCATTGAAAATTTTTATAATTTTTAATTTTATAATTTTTAAATAATTTCTTAATTTCTAAATGTTTTAAACATTAAAAATTTTGATTTATTTACAAAATTAAAAATTGGAAATTAAAAATTATAAAGTAGTATTTGTTTAATAAGATATAAAAAGATCACAAAACATTTTAGAAATGTTGCGATGATTTCATACTCCCATTAGAAAGCGATTTAGATTTAAACCAAAGCAGCAAACAGGCCCGGCGCAACTGCGCATCAATGATGGAATTCGAGTTCCCATGGTGTTTGTGATTGATGATGAAGGAAAACAACTCGGAGAAATGTCGACATTGGATGCAATGGCGCTTGCCAGAGAAAGATTACTTGATCTGGTTGAAGTTTCCCCAAAAGCACAACCGCCAGTATGCCGCATAATGGATTATGGCAAACACCTTTATCAGCAATCCAAGCAATTGCGACTTGCAAAAGCCAAGCAAAAGAAGGTTGAAATAAAAGGGGTTAGATTGGGACTACGAACCGATACTCACGATGTTGAATTTAAAAGAGCTCAATCAGAAAAATTTCTCAAACAAGGCGACAAAGTGAAGATTGATATTGTGCTGCGTGGAAGAGAAAAAGCTCATCAAGATTTGGCCAGAAAGAATTTGCAAGATTTTATCACAGGCATCACTGCTGCCTATAAAATTGAAGACCCAATCAAAAGATTCCCCGGCGGCTTCAATGTAATAATTGCCCCAACAGAAACAACTAACAACTAACAACAAACAACAAACAACTTAGCTTCTCAACAAAATGCAAGACGGCGATTTGTTGAAAGTTGTAGGTTGTATGTTGTAAGTAAATTTTATGCCTAAGATGAAAACGAAGAAGTCAGTAGTAAAGAAAGTTAAAATAACCAAGAATGGCAAAGTGATTCGCAGAGCAACAGGACAAAACCACTACAACTCAAAGGAAACAGGAGCTGAAGGACGAGCAAAGAAAAAAGATAAACGTATGTTTCGAGCTGATGAAAAGAACATTGTTGCAGCTCTTCCATATTCAATTGGAAAATAATTAAATCACATAACATAAAACATAGAACATATAACATAGGATTTCAGTACTGCACGATTACGGCATTTCTGCTCCATGTTTCATGTTCCATGATCCATGTAATCATATGTCACGAGTAAAGCGCGGTGTAGCCGCATCAAAACGCAGAAAAAATGTATTGGAAATGGCCAAAGGTTTCAGATGGCGTCGTAGCAAAAATTATGTTGCTGCCAAAGAAGCAGTTATCAAAGCTGGAAAATATGCTCATCGCGATCGTCGAGCAAAGAAGCGAACAAACAGAGCTCTTTGGATTTTGCGACTTAACAATGCAGTTCGATTGTTTGACATTACATACAGCAAATTTATTGCCATCTTGAAATCAAAAAACATTGAAACTGATCGCAAAGTGCTTTCACAAATGGCTGCCGAAAACCCAGCAATCTTTGCAAAGTTTATGGAAAAAGTGAAATAACGCTGAAATAACGCTGACAAAAAAACATGCTGATTTTTCGCAGATATTATAAAAACCCTCATACAAGAGGGTTTTTATTTTTATAGTCGTATGCAATTGGCGTAATATCAGCGTTTATTATCAGCGTTTTATCAGCGACTTTATTTCATATACTTTTTTCGAAACTCTCCACTCAGTCTTTTAAGCGCATGAAAAGGAAGCCAGAGCCACAAGGTTTTTTTGACAACCTTTTCCAAGAAATCATTGAACGTAAAGCGAATCAAACCTATTGCCACAGTAAGAACAATAATGACTAAAATAACAAGCACAGAAATGATTACAGTATTCATAATAATTTAATTATTTTTATTTTATTAAAAAGAAATGTCACAATCTTTTATGATTCTTGATATATCATACACCACATCTTTCTTTTCAACCACAATTCTCCAGCCCTTTTCCTGAGCTATCGCTTTAAGATTTTCATTGGGATTAAATGCAATCGGATTTGAAACGATATCCAAAAAACTCGCATCAGATTCTGTGTCGCCCATTCCATATGAATCTTCCAGTGTCAGATTGTGTTCATAGACATATTGTTTCACAAGGTTACCTTTGTTTTTTACCGGCTCATATTGTGATTCTCCAGTATAAACACCTTTCTTATCAAAAGCATACACACTGCCAAACACGGCATCAAATTTAAGATGCGTTTTATCATATTCTCGCACAATTTCAATGGGTGATCCTGACACCGCTATCAAATGATAATTTTCTTTGCGAAGTTTTCTAATCATTTGTTCAGCAAATATATATGTTCTGTCTTGATGAAAAGAAATCACAATTTTGCTTGCTCTCTCAACATCAGCAAGCTTGCAACCGCGGATATATTTTTCATACAACTCAACCAATCCAAGACGATACTGTTCATATGTCCCCTTATGTTCCAACCAATTTGTATAAAGCGTCACAATCTGATCACGCACTTTGCGAGGAAAAATATTCATCCAAGAAAGTTCGTTGATCAATTCAAACTGAAGATTTTTTCTGAAAATTGTTCCATCAATATCAAAAATAGCAATTTTTTGTTTTTTATCCATAATTTTTATACAAAGCAGAAAGAATGAATTTTTAAAAAATTCTAATTGATTGAGTAAGCCTTTGTTTTCTCTAAAATTTTTCTGTGATTGTGTTGATTGGGGGAAAATTTTAGTTAGAAAACAAAGAGCGTCGAGGGATTTTTTCAAAAATTCATTCTTTCTGCTTTAGTTTCTTATCTATTTATTTTTGCTTTTTTCAAACTTAATGTGAAATGCGATCCAACTCCTTCTATACTTTCCACTTTCAAATCCCCACCCATTTTTTGTGCAATTTCTCTTGCAATCCAAAGACCGAGTCCTGTTCCGGAAATTCCATTGGTAAATTGCGTTTTGACTCGATAAAATTTGGAAAACAAATTTTTCATATCCTCTGCTGAAATTCCTAGCCCCGTATCAGCCACGGTCAAAAACACAGTTTTTTCATCTTCTTTAATCTGAATTTCCACTGATCCGGCAGGTGTATATTTAATTGCGTTGCTAAGCAAATTAACAATAATTTGTTTTAATCTTTCTGGATCTGCCAAAACATTGCAAATTTCCGGGACGCTCTTTTTGAGTTCCAATCCTTTTTCATTGGCCAACACACTCATCTCATCTGCAAGTTCCAAAACAATCGTGGACAAATCTATTTCTTTTAAATCAATCGGCAATCTGTTTTGCTCAATGCGTGAAACATCCAACAAATCTTCCACCAATTCTTTCAATCTGTTTACAGAAATGTTAATGTTCTTTAAATATTTTTTCTGATGAACTTTATTGTCAGGCAAATTTTCTCTTATTTCCAAGGTGTCTTCAAGTAGTTCACTATACCCACTAATCGCAGTTAATGGACTCTTTAATTCATGACTTGCCATTGAAATAAAATCGTCTTTCATCTGATCTATCTCCTCTAACTTTTTAGCCTTGAGTTCAAAAGCAAAAAGTCGTATGTGATTCAAGACAAGCAAGAGCACAACCAGCATCGCACCAACAGACAAAATATACACTTGTAAAATTATTTTCCCAACAAGCCTGTCATTTTCAACCAATGATAACTTCAAACGCAAGACAGCTTTTGCAGTCCCATCTTTCGCGCGAACAGTTTTAACAACATTCCAATAACGATTTCCTCCTGAAGAACTTATATAAGCAAACGCATCCTCAACTGACAAGGAAAATTTTATTGCATTTTGGGTAATTTTTTCCACCTCTACCTTCTCTGTCTCATTCAAGAGAACATTTTTTGCCAAAATAAAAGGCTTGTACACATTGTCTGTCGCAGTTGGCATATAGACAGCGATTTCAGCGATTTCAGGATCATTCTCTTGAATATCTATTATTTTTTCTTCAAGCAAAATGCTGTCTTGTGACAAGTTTTCAAAATGTTGCTTAGCCACAACACTAATAATGTCTTCCGCGAGCACCGCCTTTGCTCTCAAAATTTTATCTGAATTTTCTTGAAAACGAGCCAGAATAAAATAGGAGTTTAAAAAAAGTGCTCCGATCACAACAAAAATAAGCAACAACGAAGAAATTATTGTTGGATTATTTTTAACAAAAATTATTCCACGCTTAATTAATTCCTTCATTAAAACTTTCTTTGCGAGTTAAAAATCCAATTGCAGCCAAGGCCAATGCCAAACATATCGACATTACGATTATAGCTATCAAAACAAATTGCTGAGCAGAGTTTTTTACAGGTGATTCATCCTCTCGGAATTCTGAGAATGGAATCATATCGGCAGCTTGAGCTGTTTTAACAAAAGCAATAGGCTCGCTTTTAGAAACAATTTTACCCTCGTCATCTGCCACGGTCACATAGACTTCATGCTGTCCATCTGCCAATTCCTTGTCCAGCTCATAATTCCACAAACCATCAGCATCTGCTTTGATACTAATAACAATAGGATCCTTGCTAAATATGTACAAAGTTACAATTTCATTAGGCTGCGCTTTTCCAGACAATTCAAGCTGCTTGACTCCATTATTTTTCTGCACCAATACCACTTTTTCAACTTTCAAGGCAGCATTAGTCTCGCCTGCAATTTTTGGATTATTTTTTTGTACAAGATTTTTTGCTGCAACAATAACGGGTGGTTTTATTATTTCACTTCTAACCATCTCTTTTTCTTCCTGAGAAAAATAAATTTGTTTTTCTTCAGCTTGCTGCTGTTCAAGCGGGGCCACAACAACATTATTGGTGGTTTCTGGTTTTATCACTGTTTCAGAAATTTGTCTTTCTCGCTGCCTTTCTTCCTCAGTGTTTTTTTCAGAATCGTCTGAAACAGAAATTGTTTGAGTTGTTTTTGAAATTGTAGTTGGTAAAGAAGTTGCCGACACTGAACTGGTTGTTGGCGCTGTAATTTTTGGTTCAATTTCATCCACAACATTCGTCACGCGGTCCACAGTGGTTGTAGTAGAAGTTATAGCAGGAGCTGTAGAAGTTGCAGGTATTGTGGTGGTTGTTGTCGTTGGAACAGTTGTCAAAACAGGCACGATATATTTAATAACCTTACAATAAGCATTTCCTCCTCCGTTTATGCCCAAGCATTTCCAAGCCCAACCGTCACTATTTTCCATCACATCAGATGCTGTTCCTGTACTGCACAAGCCACTTGTTGGCTTACTGGTAACTCGTGTTTCGTTTATTCCCGAACAAACACCATTTATTGGAACAACAACTGAAATACTATCCGAAGCATTTGCTCTTTGTTTTACAAAAATCACAACTGCACTTGCACAAACAATAAACATAACAATCAAAAAGTATTTATGCAATGAATAATTTATGTTCATAATATTTTTTTATTTTTACTATTTTCTTATTATAGCATTCTAATCGGAATATTTACAGCCATTATTATATTGCGTTGTTTTGAATATCAACTGTTTTAACTGTTTCCCAAAGAGTTGGATTGTTCTGAACTGTTTTCATATAATACCACCACTCCACACCCCAAATATAAATTTCATTCATTCCTGTTTTCTTGGCAAATTCGATATTTTCTTTCAAAATTTCGGCATTCATTGAAGCAAGTTGAACTTCAACGGGAGCATCAATTGTCCATCCTGCCACCCACGGCTCGCCTTGAAGCTCAATAACAATAGCATTTTCTTGATCAGCAAAAATCTCAATCATCAATTGTTTTATCTTGAAAAAATTTGGCCCTATTGGATAACGCCAATGACCCATTTTTTGACTATACACTTCTCGGTACATAGTAGTTCCAAAAACATCAGCTCTCTTGGCAGCATTTACCCATAAACTCAATTCTCCACTATCAGTAACCACAATAGGACGACTAGGATCAAGCTCTCTTACCTTAACAAGCTCACTGTCCAAAAGTTCAGTGTCAACCTTAGAACAAATTCCAAAATTTAAAAATGGTTCATTTTCAACTTGCCAACGAACAATTTCTGGATGATTATCTTTATACCTATTAATAACAACTTCTTCAAAAGCCAACAGTTTTTCCTTAAGTCTCACTTGATCAAGATTGCTTGGATCTTCCCCCACCCATTTTGGCACATAACATTCCGGCCAACGTGGAACTTTTTGACCGATAACCAAAATTATTTCCGCACCAGCATTTTGCGCTTGTTCCAACTGCCAATCAATAGCAGAAAAATCATAGCTGCCTTCTTTGCCTTCAACTCTGTCCCAATATATTGGCAATCTTATATGCTTAATTTTAAGATCACTTAACATCGCCAAATATGCCTGCTTCCAATCAAGTCCAATTTGCTCCGCATAAATATATGAAAATGTCACACCGATTTTTGCATCATCAGTGTTTTCCTTAACTGGCAAATTTACATATATAAACAAAAGAATAAAAACAATCACAACCACCGCCAGTGTCCAAGAGATAGCACGCCCCAGGCCAGCCAATGCCGAGCTTATTTTGTTTAAACTGGTTTTTTCTTTTTTCATTTTATAATATTTTATTTATTAAAAGTAAACATTTTTTTGCAAATTAACATTTTGTCATTCCCAGCACCGCTTTGTCATTCCCAACTTGATTGGGAATCCAGCCCTACTTTATATCATCATTATGTGAGATTAACACGTAACCTGGATTCCCGTTTTCACGGGAATGACAACGGTTTCTATCTTGAAATTAAAACCATTCCTACTGCAATGATCAATATGGCAACAACTTTTTGAGCCCAATCCCAAAACAACAGTTTTTCTTCAAAAACTTTTGGATGCTTTTTGGCAGCTATCGCCACAAGAATAAGCACAAAAACATATTGGAGCGATACCATCGAGTTAACCAGCGTCACGCTTCCCAACTGAAAAGCCTTGTTGAGTAAAATTGAACTCGTTCCACCTAAAATCTTGTTTGCAATAAAAATTCCTCCCGTGCCGATATGTTCCTTTGAAGGTTTTTTAGCATGAGAAAAGCTTTTGAAAATAGCCTTGCGCCAAGTCGGGACAATCAAAAGCAAAAGTGCAGCCACAAAACCGCCGACCCTGGTCCACATAAAACCATTTAAAAATGTTTGCTCAACATAAACCATCTTAAACATCACATACGAAATTGCCAAAAGCACTCCAGCCAAACAAGAGAAATAAAAACCAACAAAAAATTTTCTCTTATTCAGTTTAAGCGGCAAGTCAAAAGAAATGAGCAACCCGCCAAATATAAGCAGCGCAACTCCGCCAAGCTGAATGACTGTCAATTTTTCATCATTAAAAACGAAGGATATTAAATATGTTGCAATCGGAACCACCGAAAAAACAACAGGTGTTACCCTGCTTGCCTCAGCTTTGTTAATTGAAAGATTGAGCGCAAAAATTCCACCAATATAAACAGCTCCCGAAATAAGGCTTATTGCAATTTGCCAAGCAGAAGGAACATCAAAACCAAATGGCGCAAAAAGAAATGCGCCCAATCCAAAAATTCCCACGTAAAAAGTGTACACTTGCGGAGAAGAAATTCTCTTGGAACCTAAAAGAAACTTGTCCATCAAGACCGCAAAAGCTCCCAAGAAATATGCACTTACCGCAACAAAAATCCAAGACATCGGGATACAATTTTAAATTTGAAATTTTTAATTTGAAATGAATTTTAAAATGTTTAAATAATTTAAACATTAAAACATTCGGATTTGATTAAAAATTAAAAATTAAAAATTAAAAATTTATTATACCCCTATTATACACCAAAAAACCCACAAAAAAAAGCCTTCTGATTAATCAGGAGGCTTTTAAAAAAACTAAAGAATCTTAACCTTCTTTAGTCACGAGTTGGTTGAAATACAGTGCCACGGTTGAAGTCCAGCTGGGCGCTCCGGGGTCGCCGGCGCAGCTTGTGCCACACTTCCAAGTGTCAACCATTCGAGCTGGGGTGTTTCTTTGCTTGTTAACCAAAACTTCAATACGATCACCCACAACCCTAATTGCTTCTTCAGCACTTCCGAAGCAAGCATATCCCATTGCAGTTCCACGCTCGCCTGATGACTTATATCCCCAATAATTATAACAGGTTTTCCCGTCTTTTGAAGGAGAGGCTAAACCGAAGCTGCTTTCCTTTTTTGCAATTCCAACCAAAAATGCTGCCACTTTTTCATCTCGCTTAGCAATAAATGGCACCATCTCACGAATTGGCGCATCTCCAACTATTTCATATATTTTTTGAGCAAATTGACCTGAATCTATATTCCCATCTTCTTGTGCTTGCTTCAAAAGTTCTTTTTTAAGAATCATTGCTTGCCTGTCGCTAACAACATTTTCGCCAAACAATTCTTCTTGTTCTTCAAGTAGTGGAGATTTGACCTGAACATTTGCATTGTTGGTAGCATATTTCTTAGCATAAGACACCGTTTGATTTTCCCACAAACTTGTCAACACAGCGAAAACTGCAAGCGCAATAGCAAAAAAAAGAATATTGCTTCTCTTGATAACAATTTTTATTCGTGCAACATCACTTTTCCAATTTTGCACTGTTTTTCCTTTAAACCACAAGGGTTTACTCATAAGTTATTTTTAACAATTTAATGGCCCCAGTTATAAACAAGGTGTTGGGACGCAGATCTTATGGTACCAAAAACAAGCTTTGCGGTCAAGCACTTTTATGCACTTTTTAAGAGACTTGTTCTTTAAAATGCTTTATCTAAGCCATTTTTAAAAAGTAATAAGCAAAAAAGCTCTTGATAGAGCCTTTTTTAAAATCGCTATGCTTTTGTGTGTTGTTATGAGCGATCGGTGTTTAATTCATCAAAATACATCGTCACATCACTTATCCATTTGTTGGCTGATGCTTGACCGCCTGTGACTGCGCAATTTGATCCACATTTCCAAACCACCATCTCTTCAGGAGTGTTTCTGTCATATTCTTCCACCAAGGCAGTAATTCTTTTGGCCACAGTGTCAACAGCATCCGTAGTGTCATCAAAACAAGTGTGTCCACCTGTTCCCATTCTTTCTCTTATGCCCCGATAGCCCCAATAGTTATAGCAATCTTGTCCATCGAGCACTGGCACACGCAAACCCCAGTTGCTTTCTTTTTTAGCAATAGCAACAATAAAGGCGGCAACTGTTCTGTCTTGCTCGGCAATACGAGGAACCATTTTTTCAATAGGATATCCCTTAACCATCTGCGTGATTTCATCTTCCAAGGCTTGCTTGCTTTGAGTTTGTTGGATTTGAGCCACTTGCTCAGCAAAAGATGCGGCATCACCTTCAGTGTTAGCACTATACACGGTTGTCGCTTGGCTCTCTATCGCCTGCTGCATCAAAACATCATCAGCAGCTGCGGCCCCCTGACCAAGATATTTATAAACAAAAGTCATTGTTACCATTCCAAACAAAATCGCACCCACAATTGAAGCGTTCCAGAGTCTGACTGTAGAAAATTGACCCACAAAACTTCTAGCCGCGTCGCCCGTTGCGTCATTAAACATTTCATAGCGTTTTTCCAAATATTTCAAAAGCAAACTTGTTTCACTTGGTTGATAACGAACAAACTCAGTGACAACACGAGAACTCAAACTGTCCCATCTGTGCAAATTCTGATTAATCTTCACACCCTTTCTAAGCAAGGCTTGTTGTTTCGGAGTTATATACAATCTTGAATCTTCAGTAAAAAAATCCTGCGTTCGCTTGCCCCTTGAAAAAAGTGTTGATTTTGAATTTTTTATTCCACTGCGAAAATTAACAACGTTTTGTTGTGTTTTGTTAGGCGTGATATCTAAAAATTTTTGCTGTCTTTTTATTTTTTGCTGCATTTTTAGTTTTAAGCGGTTTTAGGCTCTGTCATAAAATAAATTGTGCAGTTCGTGCTCAGCTTTGCGTCAGATTTGTTTAAAAAAATTTGAGAGCTATCGAGATAACTCGAGAATTTTTTTAAGCAAAGATGATGTGAAGATGAGTGTGAAATGTATGAGTTATTTTGGGACAGAGGCTTATTCAATTCCAGCCTCTTTTTTAAAAAAATTCTCAACATCTATCTCTCCAATATAGCACTTTCCTCGTGCAAACAAAAATGGCACCCCGACTTTCTCCGGATCCAAGGAACACTCCCTAACTCTCCCCTGAAGTTCCTCATTATTGGCAGAATTATGCCAAACTTCTTTTTTTGCAAATATCACTCTTTGATCAATCTGATTGTCCTTAATGAATTGTTCAATTTTCTTGCAGTGAGAACATTCTTGACCAAAATAATAAACAATGTCAGTTTGCTCAACATTTGACTGCGGCAACGGAAGATTAGCATCCAATTTCTCAGGTTGCCTAATCCCCCAGATGATTATTCCAACAACCACAGCCATCGTAATCAACATAATAACACCAAAAATTCGTTTACTCATATCAAAAAAATCAAATTAAATACTTTTACTATTGGGACTTACGCATTTTCTCAACAATTTCTTATTTGGCACGCTTTTGGATGAATATTTACCCCGTCAAATCCAGCAAAGCTGGTGTTCACTGCTGTGAACAATTTGACGGGGCGAGTATCCAAAAGCTCAAAGAGTTGCTGTCGCCAACCTGCCTACCGGCAGGCAGGCAATTGGCCAAAAAAGAAATGTTATAAAAGTTGTCCCATTGTTAAGAAATTCCAAAATAATCCAAGCTGTGAATCAGGCTCTCTGAATTGCTCAGCAATGATTCGAAAAAAACCATAGCACATTAAATATATTCCAAATAAAGTTCCTTTTTTATTTTTTTTATTGCGCAACAGCCAAAGAACAACAAAAAGTAAAATTCCTTCCAAAAAAGCTTCGTACAGTTGCGAAGGATGACGCAAATTCGCTAAATCAACACTGAAATACATTCCCAGTGGAGAATTAGTTACGCGTCCATACAGCTCTCCATTTAAAAAGTTACCAACTCTACCAAAAAAATATCCCGCAGGCAGCGCAACGATTATAAAGTCTGCCCAAGATAAAAAATCTATTTTTTTTATATATGTAAAAACATAACCAGCCAAAATTGCTCCTAGCAATGCTCCGTGATAACTCATTCCAAATAAGCCAATGTAATGCCCTTGCAAATCATACGGAGAAATAATCGACAGCGGATTAGCAAAATAAAAAGAAGGATTATAAAACAAAACGTATCCTAATCTGCCGCCAAGCAACCCCGCAAAAAACACAACCATTAAAAAATCAATTACAACATTTAACATTTGACCATTGACCTTTAACCTAGCGCTTTCATTTGTATTTTTATTTTCTGATTTAGGATTTAGGATTTTATTAGAAATTGGAAATTGGAAATTGGAAATTTGATAAATATTATTTACTTCCCTTAGCCTTATTCTCCACATCAAAACCAAATAGACCACCAAGAAACCAATAATGTATGAAATTGAGTACCATCTCACAGAAAAAGATCCGATTGTAAAAGCAACCGGATCAATAAAAGAAGGAAGATGTTGATAAAAATCATATAGCATATAGCATATAACATACAGCATAAACCATAGGATTCTGCTGCATTTTTTGTTACATGCTATATGTTACATGTCATATGGCTAGGTGTTGTATTTCGTCAATTGACCCTTAAATTCAACTGCATAAATATTCCACAAAGTAAGAAAGAGCGCCACGATTATCGGTCCTATAATAAATCCTAGAAATCCAAGCAAGCTGATTCCTCCAAGCGTTGCAAAGAAAACAACCAACGGATGCATTTGTGTATCTTTACCAACAAGTTCCGGCCTGAGGAAATTGTCGATTATAGAAATAATACCCAAACCTACTGCCAAGATAACAACTCCCTGCCAAATATTTCCAATAAGCAGCATTATTATCCCGGCAGGAAACCAAATTAAACTTGTTCCAAACATTGGGATCAGCGAAAGAAAAGACATCACAATTCCCCAGGCAATAGCAGAAGGAACACCAACAATAGCGAATGTTATCCCACCAATGCTTCCCTGTACGATTCCTACTACCAGTGTGCCCTTCATTGTTGCTCTACTGATGGAAATAAATTTCTCAATAAGCAATTTTTCATGTGAATCACGCAGTGGACTAAGAAACATAAGCTTTTTAACCAAAGTTCTTCCGCCAACCAAAAAGTAATACAGTGTAAAAAACATAACCACAGCCAAGAACAAAAAGTGTGCAACTCCTTGATATGTTTTTTGCAAAATACCAAAGGCTCCTTGCCCAAGTTGTGAAACAGCCTTGCTGACGGATTCACTATTGATCAAATTTTCAAGACCAAAAGACTTAAGCAAAGGATTTTTGTTAACATTGTTCACAATCGGATCAACATAATTCAAATATGCATCCCCTGCTTTTACCGAATTTTGAAAAAGATTAGCAGCCTCAGTCGCAATCAAGCCGGCAATTCCAAAAAACAAACCTGCAAAAATAATAATACCAAAAACAGAAGTAAGTAATGCGCTGACCCTGCTTCTTCCTCCTGTTATGCGAACAAAAAATTTGTATGGGCGTTGAAAAATAACAGCAAAAACAGCTGCCAACAATATCGCCATTATAAATGGCTCAAAAATAAAGAAAGTCACTCCACTAATGCCCAACAAAATAAGAAAGAAAAAATACGTGTTTAAATTTTTTAGTTCCATTTACCCTGTTAAATAAGATTTGGATCTTTTCAAAAAAGCGCCAACTTATTCATATTTAATTTTTACATTTTCACCAGTAACTTTGGACTATAAATCCAAATCTTAATTTTTAAAAATTACTATTTTTAAAAATTATTTAACAGGGTGAATTGTTTTGTTTACCTTAACGTATTAATTTGCTAGAATTATATCATATATAAACATTTTTTTCAAATTTAGGGCTCTGTAACAAAATAAATTGTGCAGTTTGTGTTTAGCTTTGCGTCAGATTTGTTTTAAAAAATTTGAGAGCTATCGAGATAACTCGAGAATTTTTTTAAGCAAAAATGATGTGAAGATGGGCGCAAAATGTATGAGTTATTTTGTTACAGAGACCAACCCAATTATGATAGCCTTTCAAGAATCACATCGCCAAAAACTCATCGTTAGTGCTGATGATTTCGGTATCAGCCCAAGGGCAAATAGAAATATACTTTATTTAATATCACTTGGAAAAATAAACCGTGTCGGAATTATGATTAACGGAGAAATTTCCTCCAAAGAAGCCAGTGAGCTTATCCATTCTGGCGTAAAACTGGATATTCATTTGGATATTCTTCATAAATTTGATAACAACCGCAAAAAAAGATTCGGTGCATTTCTAAGGGTGATTGAATTTTTAGGAAAAATATTAACAGGAAAGGTTTCCACCAAAAAAGTTCGAGTTGATTGGCAGCAGCAAGTTGAAAAATTTCAAACTATATTCGGAAAATATCCTGACGGAATAAATTCTCATGAGCATGTTCATTTTTTCCCACCATTTTTTAAGGTAGCACTCAAACTACAAGAGAAATACACTATCCCATACATTCGTTTTGGCGATAGCATAAAAATGCGTCATCACACAATCATTGCATATATTCTGCATCTTCTTAGAATTATTAACAAAAGAGCTTGCGGAGAAGATGGCTGCGTATCTTCCAATTATCTTGTAAGTCTCGATTGGATTAAAAATATTGATGCATTTATCAACATCTTGCCAGATGGAAAAACGGAAATTGTTTGCCATCCTGAACTTGCCGAAGAATTTGTAAAAATAAAAGAATACTTTTGAAAGTTTTCTTCCAAATCTTTCTCTCCTCAGATGAGGAGAGATGTCCCGATACGGAATCGGGACAGAGAGGTTTGAGTGGAGCCTAGCTCAACCCCACCTCAATCCTCCCCTTATTCAAGGGGAGGAAGTAGTATGGAATTATTCTTTTTTATCCTCACCCCAGCCCTCTCCTTATCTAAGGAGAGGGAGAAATAAGGAGATTATCATACTTTTTTGCGGGAAAAAAGTTTAAGCAAAACTCCCACAATTAAAACAGAAGAAAAAAGCAAAGCATTACGCGCAATTTCAACTTCCGCTACGAGCGGGATTATTCTTCGATGCAAATAAAATCCCAATAAAATAAAAAACACAGCGTGTAGCGTCGTAGCAATAGCATTATAAAAGAAAAATTTCTTCCAACTCGCTCTAAGCGTACCTGAAATAACCGGACCAAAAAATCTCACTCCCGTTATGAATCTCAAAAAAAATATTGTTTTGCCAACATTATCAATAACCAAGTTTTCATATTGAATAAGTTTATTGGCTCGCATTTTGCGATTAAAGCGTTCGATATGTTTATTTCCAAAAAAACTAAGTCTGTATAAAATATTATCCCCAATTATTGTGCCAATAATACTTATAAATACAGCAGCTTCCAAGTCAAAACCAGCTTTTCTTGCTAAAAATCCAACTAGCAGCAAGAAAACAGCCTCGGGAATGGGAACAATATAGCTTACAAGCATTGAAAATAAAAAGATTCCGAAATAGGAACCATTTTTAATTGTTTCTAAAATAAAACCAATCTCCCCAAAATTATTTTGAAAATGCGGATCCATCATACACTATTTACTTAAGCTTATTACGGCATTATTCTCCGCTAAAGGCGCTGACACGCTTATTCTGCCATTGGTAAGTTTGTGAATTTGATAACCTGAACTGTTTGCGTTTTTTTCTTTTGGATCTACAGGCACTTTTGAAAGCAGATATTTTTCATCATCAGTAATTTCAGAAATATCAACCAGCCCATCGCAAGACAATGCATTGCTCTTGCAAATAACGGTTGGCTGAGTAGTAATTGATTCTGGCAGCTCGCCACTGTGATCAATGGAATATTGATAAACCGAGTTTAAAATATTAGCCACATCACTGCGCCGCTGAGAATTGCGCCTTTCTAAAAGTTTTTTTTCAGGATTAATTGCAAAAACAACCGCCGCCAAAATAGTTATCAAAACAAAGACAGCCAAAACACGCTGTTTTTTACTGCTTTTTTTAATATAACTTTTAATTTCTTCTAGATATTTTTCGTAATCCATATATATATATTTTAAAAACAACTGAAAAATGAAAATTTTAAAAATTCTGTTTGATTGAGTAAGCCTTTGTTTTCTCTAAAATTTTTCTGTGATTGTGTTGATTGGGGGAAAATTTTAGTTAGAAAACAAAGAGCGTCGAGGGGATTTTTTAAATTTTTTATTTTTAGTTGTTTACCCCTACCATATCCCTACTATGCGTATTGTAAACGAATCCAAGCTTAAAATCAACTTATTAAATTTGAATTAAAATAATCTCTCTTGCGTATCCATTAAAGTGCTTGCTCCAAATTAATAATATTTTTTGGCTCAAGTGAAGTATAATTTTTAAAAAATTAAAAGTTACGCATTTCGAAACATTTCTTTTTTGGCCAGTAGTTGGCGACAGCGACTCTTGAGCTTTTGGATAGTGAGTATTTATCCAAAAGCGTGCCAAAAGAGAAATAGTTGAGAAAATGCGTAAGTCCTAAAAATAAAAACTATGAAGAAAAACGTACGAAATGCACTTGCGATATCTGGTTTAGCGCTTGCAATTGGAGCTTCTGGATTAACGCTGACAGCCAGTGCCAGCATGATGAAAAATAACAGAGGATTAAAGCTCGAAAGGCAAGAAAATCCTTCGAAAATTACACGCGTTAAAAAAGCAGAAAACATCAGAAGTGTCACTCACAGGAGAACCATTCCTGGGATTGTCCAATCTATTTCAGCCGATTCTTTAATAATGACCCAGGGGAACAAAAATTACACAGTTGCAATTTCTGGAGCAACCCGCCTACTAAATCGTAAATGGAACACCATACCTTCTTCTGATATCAAAGAAGGTGATAAAATCAGAATATTTGGAACTATCTCAGGAACCAATATCGTAGCGCAAACCATACGTGATATTTCCTTGCAATAATATTGCAAAATATTTACATTAGCTCTTTAACAAAAAAATCCCGACCAAAATCGGGATTTTTTGTTGTGCATTTTTGTAATTTTCTAAAAAGCTAAGAAGCTAATACCTGAAAAGCTGTTTTTACTTCTTGTTTCTTGTCGCTTTGATACGATCGTTTTCAGTCAAGAATTGTTTTCGAAGACGAACTGAGTGTGGAGTAACTTCAAGATATTCGTCGCCGTTGATAATTTCCAAACCTCTTTCAATTGAAAGGGTTAATGGTGGAGTTAGATTAATGGCATCATCAGTTCCAGAAGAACGCATATTGGTAAGTTGTTTTCCTTTGATAGGATTTACTGCCATATCAAGACCTTTAGAAGAGTTTCCAATAACCATTCCTTCATAAACTTCGGTAGCTGGTGCGATGTATAACGATCCACGTTCTTGCAAGTTTGCCAATGAAAAGCCAAGTGCTTTTCCAGCAATCATTGAAACCATTGAGCCAACTTCGCGACGTTTGATTTCTCCAGCGTAAGGCTTGAAACCAATTACACGTGAAGAAAAAATTCCTTCACCTTTGGTATCAACAACGAACTGTCCACGGAAACCCAAGATTCCTCGTGTTGGAACTTCAAACAAGAGTCTGGTTTGACTGCCGTGAACATGCATATCAGTCATAATTCCCTTTCGCTTTCCCATTGATTCAATAACCCCTCCAGCCAATTCGCTTGGCACATCGATTGTTGCTTCTTCAAATGGTTCTGATTTCACACCATCAACATCTTTAATAATAACGTGTGGTTGTGAAACTTGCATTTCATATCCTTCGCGTCGCATGTTTTCCAAAAGTACGGCGATATGAAGTTCTCCTCGTCCAAATACTGTGTAATATTCTGAAGTTGAAAAATCAATTTTAAGACCAACATTAACTTCCAATTCTTTTTCCAATCGTTCGCGAATTTGTTTACTAGTCACATATTTTCCTTCGCGTCCTGCAAACGGAGAATCGTTAACCATAAAACGAAGCGAGATTGTTGGTTCATCAATTGTAATAGCCGGCAAAGCTTCTTGGCTTTCTGTTTCGCAAATTGTTTCGCCAATATCAATCTTTGGAAAACCAGCTACCATCACGATGTCTCCAGCATAAGCCTCTTGAACTTCTTCGCGCACTGTTCCTTTAAAGGTATACAGCTTAGTAATACGAGACTTTTCAATAACCTCGTCGCCTCTTTTCAAAAGATAGCTGCCTCCCATTTTAATTGTTCCTTCATGAATTCTTCCTACAGCCAAACGCCCAAGGAAGTTGTCATATCCAAGGTTGAATGGTTGCATACGAAGCTGAGCAGCCTTGTCAGCCTTTGCAGGATGAACCTTAAGCAACACCATATCTAACAATGGTTCAAGATTATCTGATTCATCAGTAAGATGTTCTTTAGCAATTCCAGCGCGACCGTTAGCATAAATAGTTGTGAAATCAAGTTGCTCGTCAGTTGCTCCAAGATCCATAAACAATTCATAAACTTGTTCTTGTACCAAATCAGGATCAGCAGCAGGCTTATCAATCTTATTGATTACCACGATCGGCTTAAGCCCTAATTCCAAAGATTTTTTCAAAACAAATCTTGTTTGAGGCATAGGTCCTTCCTGCGCATCCACAATCAAAAGCACACTGTCAATCGAACGCAGCACGCGTTCAACTTCTGATCCAAAATCAGCATGGCCAGGGGTATCAACGATATTAATTTTCGTATCGCGATAATTGATTGAGGTATTTTTAGCATAAATCGTAATACCACGCTCCAATTCAAGCGCGTTATTATCCATACTTACACCTTCTTCAACCATTCCAGTCTGGCGCATAATGGCGTCAGTCAAGGTTGTTTTGCCATGATCCACATGAGCGATAATTGCAATGTTTCGAATTTCCATAATGTTTAGTTCGTAAAGTTCTTAAGGTTTTTAAAGTTCGTAAAGTAAAATACTTTATAAACCAACAAACCCTATAAATTTACAATATTTACAATATAATTAAAAAAACTGCCGCCAGGCAGTAAGACTTCCAAAGCCATACAAATATAGCAGGAAAGAGATAAAATGTCAACTTTCCCAAATGTTTTGCAGACCTAATGAAAATGATACCAAAAATAGACAAAACCACATCCCCAATTGGAAATGTGGTTTTTTATTTTTCTATACTTTCGCTCTTATGCTTTGTATGATTTGCTCACTGAAAATAGCCCTGCTGCAATAATACAAATTGGTTGCCATTTTCTGCAATTGAGCATTCTTAGATTCAATCACCATAATAAATCCTTTGCTAGGACAATCTTTCTCCAAAAAGACAAGTTCTCCGAAAGCCCCTTCTAGATCACCAAAAAGCCATTGGCCTGTTTTGTAATCAGAAATGAAATCATCGCAAGGAAATTCATCGATAGGACGAACCAACAATGTACCCTCTTTGTTGAGATACACGACCATAAATTCCATCCGATCAACTTTCGAGAAATTTTCCAGAAAAGCTTGTGCCATATTTTCCATTACTTGTTCAGGGATTCCCTCAACAATGTCTTCAGCCAAATGCGCATCCCCTCCTAAAACGTTTTCGGAAATTATTTCTTGTGCAACCACTTCTTCGGCAATCCCACTTTTTTCTGTTTCCGCAGGATTTTGAATTACGACGCTACCAACTGAATTTTTTTCATCCGGCAGAAATTCAACAGGCTCGAGCCAAAGACTATGAATTGGACGGATGTTCCCTTCCAAATCTTCGATTACAACGCTCAAATGAGGCCAGGTCAAACAATCTTCAGTATGTGGAACCTTACCGCACAAACACAATGTCACACTGTTACCCTTTTTAACGTCCAAGACTTCAAATATTTCATCGTCCAACAATATTATGAAATCTCTGAAACTTGGCGGTATCGTTTTAAGATTCAGCTCCTTTTTTAATTTGACTGTTTTCCAAGTCCGCACAAAAACCTCAAATGCCACCGGATCAAAGGGTCCTCTATGTTCATGCCTATCTTTCATAGCATCCTCCTTTCACAAAAAAATTAGCACAATGTGAAATCTTTTCAAAACTTTATTTGTTAAGCAACTAAGTATATTATTTAATCATATTGGGAATATAAAAGCAAGCAAAAACCGCTTATATTAAAGCGGTTTTTTTATTTTTATGCAAAGATTTTTTCAAGCAAGTCCTCTTTTCCTTTTTTTGTTTTAGAAGAAAAATAAATAATATTTTCAGTGTCCAACAATTCCATAATTACCCGCTGTTTTTTCACCAACTCACTGGCTTTCACTTTATCCATCTTGTTGGCCAATACAATCACTTCGTATCCATTTTCGCTAAGTAATTCCATCATTTCGATATCAAATTTTTTCGGACCGACATTTCCATCAATAATAAGGACGATTTTGCTTGGTTTGTATTCATTGTGTTCCAAATACCACATAATCATCTTGCGCATTTTCTCAGCTTGAGCAAGTGAAGTTCTAGCGTAGCCATATCCTGGGAGATCCACGAAATATGCTTTCTCATTAATCAAAAAGAAGTTTAGCTGCAAAGTTCGCCCTGGAGTCGAAGAAGAAATCGCCAAGCCTTTTGTGCCTGTCAAAGCATTAATCACACTGGATTTTCCCACGTTTGAGCGCCCCACAAAAGCAATTTGTGGAAGTTTCTCTTTCAGGATTGGGTCTGACCCCACCACTCCTTTTATGAATTCAGCTGTTTTTATAGTAATCATATGTTTAACAGCCTAGCGCACTTATCACAATAAATCAACAATAAAAAAACAGGTTGTCGAACAATCTCGACAACCCGTCTACTTATGATAATATGCATACCAACCTTCACGGATATTTGAAAGACTTTCAATTCTAACCGCAAACTGTTTTGGCAATGCTTTACAAAGAGGCATAATTTTACCTCTGTGCATTACAAGCCAATGCATACCCGTTTCAAATGGCTTAATGTGCTCAATATGAAAAACCGAATTATTGCCCGCACGAAAAGCATCCGCATCTTCCTTATTGTCAAAGCATTGCCAATCAATGCTTTCGGGTTGTGTGCACCAAGATTGATCTTTTCCTTTTCTGACAATTGATTCTAACCACTGATCATCCTTATACCTAAGATCATCAACCGAAATCTCTCCGGAATCAAATAGCTTCTTGATCTGCGAAAAGAAAATGTGTTCCAACTTCCTGCAATTAGGATTAAGATAAAATTCTGTGTGCATCAATGCGCGCAAAAGCAAGAAATGATACAAGCGATATGCATTTGAAAAATACACACACTCCTTTGTCACACAAATATCCCGCCATACATCCATAATGAGTGGATGTTTTTTCAACAACTGCAAGATTTTTGCGGGCTTATTTTTGCCGAGATGATAAAGATCCAGCGCAACATATGACATTCTGTCCAACACATTAAGCAAAAAACCAGCAAACTCAAAACCCTCAACCCATCTTTCAGCTTCTTGATCATCAAAATCGTACAGCATTCTCCATTTCATACTAATACCAGCTTCGATCATATGTCTTCTATAGTTTTTGACCTCACAAAAAAACTGTTTGTTCAGGCGCATCGTCGCATCTCCGCCGGCAGGAGTTGCAATGTCGTGAGTAAGCAATGTTAGCAAAAATTTTTGAACAAACTGCTCCGAGAATCCAGACTCGCTCAAAATTATCTTCGCTACAGCCAGAAAAAAAATCGAATGATCAAATCTGCTCTGCGGAAACGGAAACCACAGATAACCGCTTTCCCCTCTTTCATTTGGATGAGTGAGACGTTGCAACTGATTAACCTTCTTTAGCCTTACAATCATAAACTCTCTGATCTCGCGACACACCACCCCAAAATTTGCCTCATTAAATTCATATTTACTGGAGCTAAAAGGTATCTCCACAATTTTACCCATCATCGCGCATCACCACCCTTTCATAAATTTTTAAATTACTACTTCAAAAAAGAATAACCCACTATTAAAAAAATATCAAGCAAGACCAATGCGCAACATTGGTCTTTCAAATTATCAAAAAAATTTTTATGACTGAATTCGTTTTAAAATATCTTTGGCGCTGCTATTTTCTTCACCAATATTTTGTGATGGATGTCGTCTATTGTGATCAATCACTTCCTTGTTTGGATCACGCAACAATTCGCCAGCAGCGCGAATATTTTTGGTACTCATACCAAAATTCAACATATGAGATTTTCCGTAATTGAGTGCTTCATTTTTTGTTTCCTGCGAAATGTTTTTCCGTTTACTCATAATTTCATCATAAATCTTTCGCATATTCACTTCGCTCTTGCGCGAACTGTGATTATTGCTTTTATCGTCAATATGAGCGGATTTATTTTCACGAATAATACTTGAAGATACTGATCCACCAACAAGATGCTTTCGCAAATCCATCATTTCATTGTGAGAAAATTCTCCCGAATGTTCAATGTCGCCCAGAACTTTTTTAAAAACATTTTTAGTTATTCCATTACTGCCTGCAGACATTCCTCTTTTTTTGAGCGCATCATAAAAAACTTTTTTCTCGCCAGCCTTATTAATCACATTAGAAACATTTTTATCTGCCAAAATTTCCTTAAACGCTGAACTATTTCGGCCAGCTGTCGCGCTTACTGTTTTTTTGGCAAAAATCATCTGATTTAGGCCTTTTTTTGTAAAATCTATTGCTGCCATATTTTTAAAAAATTTTTATTTTAAAACAAAAAGACGGGCTTTCACCCGTCTTTTATCACATATATCTATTATAGCACACTTTTAAGCATTTGTCCATTTTCTGTACTTTTTTTCCTCTCATGATACAATTTTATTATGATAAAAAATAAGTTTAAAAAAAGAATTCTGCAAGAAATAAGCTACGCTACCGGTAAGTATTTCGTGATTCCTGAAATCGTAAATTTAACCATCACCTATCAATGCAATTTTCGTTGCAACTCTTGCACTGTTTGGCGAATGGATAAATATCCCGAACTCGCTGGCGAAAATTGGCGCAAGGTTGTTTTACAACTCAAAAAAACTCTTTCAAAAAATACTTCCATTGAATTAAGTGGCGGCGAACCATTACTGCGAAAAGATTTGACTTATTCAACCATTAAACAATTGAGAACATTTTTTGCAAATGTTGGAATCAATTCTAATGGTTCATTATTAGATGAAGAAACTGTCATAGCATTAAAAAAAAGTGGAATCACTTTTTCAAAAATCTCCCTATATAGCATCACTGACAGCATCCACGATGCACTGCGCGGAATAACAGGTGCAGCAGAGCATGCCAAAAGTGCCATTGAATTGCTCCGTCAGCACGATATCAAAACAGATATCGGAGTCCTTATCACTTCCAAAAATATATCCTCTATTCCAACACTGCTTGAATATTACAACCAGCCACAATATGCAGCTGTAAATATCGTCCTTCAGCCACTAGACGAACCGATAGGCCTGCCACCAATATCAGGCAAAAACAAAATTGAAACTATCGAAAATTTATGGCCAGATGAAAAATCCGTAAACGAACTGTTTTCTTTGTTGAATAAAAATCGTCAACTAAAAGTAAAGAATTCCGAAGCAAGTCTCCGCGCAATTCAGCAATATTATCTCGATCAAAAAAGCGCACTCAAGCGACGTTGTCTTGCTGGCCAGCGCAGTCTTGTTGTATATCCGGATGGAAATATATCCTTATGCTTTAAGGGAGCAACAATTGGAAATATTGCCAAAGAGAGTTTAAAAGATATTCTCTCTAGTAAGGCATCTATTCAGCAGCGCCTCAATATCAAAAAATGCAACAAACATTGTCGCGTTATTGGATGCAATTTTTCCAAAACTATCCCGGAAATTATTGGTCTACACTAATTGAGATTTAAATTTGAGTCACAAAAAAAGAGGCATTGCTGCCTCTTTTTTTGTGACTCAACAACTATTAACTAGTAGTTGTTTCGGCTTCCGTAACCACCGTTACCACCACCATTGAAATCACGTCGTGGAGGACGAGCTTCCATTGGGCGAGCTTCATTTACAGTCAAAGTACGACCTTCGTACTCTTTTTTGTCAAACATTTCAATTGCTGCTTGTGCTTCTTGATCAGAAGACATTTCAACAAATCCGAAACCTTTTGAACGACCAGTCATTTTATCCATGATGATTGTTGCTGAGGTAACAGATCCTGCTTGAGCAAAAAGATCTCGCAAAGCATCTTCCGAAGTTGAATATGGAAGACCACCTACATAAAGTTTTGTTGCCATAGTTTTTGCATTTGTGAACTTATTACGCTTGTAAGGCGACCTCCTCTCTTAATTTTAACCACAAAGGCAAAACCAGTAAGACACTTACAATTAACCCCAGTATACAGGAACTTCGTCTTTCTGTCAACGAACAGAAAGCCTCAAATTTCCAATTTCCAATTTCCAATTTCTAATAAATTTTCAATGTTTTAATGACTTAATGTTTGAAAATTAATTAATTGTGAATTGATTGTAAATTGTGAATTGTAAATTGAAAATTATTGCAAATATTTAGACGGGTCTATCCAATCATCCAATTGATTTTTATTTTGCACATATCCTAAAATATTTATATTTGCTCCTTTGTGAATTCCTAGGTGTAGATGTTTGCGCTCCCCATCAGTCTCATTACTGAATCCTGTCCCCAAATTCGCCAAAAAATCTCCGGCTTTCATTTGATCCCCTATTTTAAACGTAATACTGGATAATTTAATATGACCATACACAACCGTGACAGCCTGACCATCAAGCTCGCAACTGGCAGCGGCAACTCCACCATATCCACTAGCAGTTCTTGCGGATAATAATTTTCCGTCGCACAAAGCTTTCACAGCCACATCAATATTTTGCTCCTCGATAGTTGCTTCCAAATCAACCGCGCTATGATATCCCGTAAAACGCTCCGGATTTACCGGTGAATTCTTTGGGTTCACATAAATTCCAAATGGTTTTTTTGTTATCCGCGAAAGCGCATTATCAAGCGGATCAATAGTTTCTTGTTTTTGATTATTATTTGCCGTATTTTTTTTGTTGTCAGTTGTCGGTTGTAAGTTGTTTGTTGCTTGTTGCGAGTTGTCAGTTGTTGATTGTGAGTTATTTATTGGTGCATTCGCTTTTTTCACATACAAAAAACCAGCAACAACAAATATTGCAATAGTTATAAACAAAAAAATATATGATTTATTTTTCATATATCTTATTACGCTTTTAAAATATTTTTATTCGAAAGCATCAAAGACTTTTTTCCACATTTCTTTTTCCGCAAAAACTCTTTCTTGTTGTCATTCCCGTGAAAACGGGAATCCAGGACTAAGCCTGACTTGTGCGCGAACCTGGATCCCGGATCAAGTCCGGGACGACACTGCTGTGTCGATTTCTTAACGCTCATCACTTGTTTTTTGCCTACATACTTCATATGGTGCAAATGAGATGCGGGATGCAAAAAAAGAGCAAGAGTGAGGATGTTTCTTATTTTTTCACTAGAAACAAGTCACGCTAGCGTTATGTCAAAAGTTGCAATTGTTTCTCCGTGACAAAAATTAAGAACCTTTGAGCGACAAACTAGGCAGTAAAGGAAAAAAGGAATTATTTCAAATTTTTAGCTGCCGATTCGCCGGCCAAATAGCCGGTTGACCAGCACATTTGAAGATTATATCCACCAGTTGGACCATCAACATCAATGATTTCCCCAGCAAAATAAAGATTTGGCACAATTTTTGAGCCCATGGTGCGAGAATCAATTTCCCTAGTGGAAACTCCTCCGCTAGTCACCATCGCCATTTCAAAACCAAAAAGACTATCAAAAGTAATCGACAAGTTTTTAACAAGATTCACCAAAATATGTCTTTCCTTTCTGCTTATTTTAGCTGCATGTTTTTCCATATCTAATCCAGAATATCTCAGCACAAAATCCAAAAGTTTCGGTGAAAAAACATCATGCAAACAATTTGATAATTTCTTGTCAGCATTTCTTTCAAAATCAGTTAGGATAATTTCATCCAATTGCTCAAAATTAAGATATGGTTTTAAATCAAGAATAAATTTAATATCATCATCACTTTGGGAAACCAACTTGGCAATATTCCTGCTCATATTAAGTGCCAGCGGTCCAGAAAATCCATAATGAGTAAACATTAAGTCTCCCTCATTAGAAAATTTCTTCTTGCCACCTTGATAAACAGTAATGGAAACACTGCCAGCACTAACTCCTTGAAGTTCTCCGACCCAATCTTCTTTAATTTTAATCGGCACCAAAACTGGCATCGGCTCAATAATTTTATGTCCCATTTTTGCTGCCCATTGGTAGCCATCGCCCATTGAACCAGTGGCGGGATATGATTTTCCGCCCACCGCAATAATCACATTTTTTGGAAAAAGTTCACGTTTTTTAAGTTTAATTTTTGAGATTTTGTTTTCGCCATCCAAAGAAAAATCAACGATGTGAGATTTATATAAAAAAGTAATATTATTTTCCTTCAAAACATTTGTAAGTGCGCCAAGCACATCCTCAGCTCTATCGCTCAGTGGAAAAACTCGGCCATTTTTTTCAACTTTAGTAGGCACGCCATTTCCAGCAAAAAATTCCTGCACACTGCCAGGGCGAAAAGCATTGAAGGCTGAAAGCAAAAACCTACCGTTTTTGTATAGATTTGAAAGCTCAACAACATTGTCTTGATCCTGTGTCAAATTGCAGCGACCATTTCCTGCCATTAAAAGTTTTTTTCCGGGCTCTTCTTTCTTGTCCACCAAGGCCACCCGCGCGCCTTTTTGCGCAGCGCGAATTGCAGCCATCATCCCAGAGGGACCAGCGCCAACAACCACGACATCAAATTGTTCTTCTATCAGTTTTTTTGAACTCATATTTATAGATATTTTTCACATTATTGATAAATTACATAATGACATACTTTTATTTACTTGTCCACCCTTGGTCTTTACTTTCCCAGACTATTGTGTTATTCTTCGTTTTCATTAAAGCTGGTCCTGCTTTATGAACTTTATGAACTTTAAGGACTTTACAAACTTTTCTTATGTTAATAGACGATATTAAAATTGAAGTGGCTGCCGGAAATGGTGGCAAAGGCTGCGTGGCTTTCAACAAGAACTTGATGAGTCTTGGACCGGCTGGCGGAAGCGGAGGAAGAGGAGGATCTGTCATTTTTGTCGGTGTCTCCGACCTTAATGCGCTTGGACAATTTCGCTTCAGAAAGCAAGTCAACGCTGAAAACGGCCGGGAAGGCAAAGGTCAGTTTTGTGATGGACCAGATGCCAAGGATGAAATGATCAAAATTCCAGTTGGAACAGTTATCCATAACATCACCACTGGCATTGATCAGGAAATAACCAAGGTTGGACAAGAAATTTTGATTGCCAAAGGAGGACGAGGAGGAAGAGGAAATTTTCAATTTCGAGGATCCAGAAATACAACACCAAAAGAATTTGAAGAGGGAAAACCAGGAGAGGGCTTTGAATTGCGACTGGAACTTAAAATGATTGCAGACATCGGCTTTGTCGGACTTCCTAATCTTGGAAAATCATCTCTTCTCAATGAACTTACCAATGCCAACGTAAAAGTTGCCAATTATCAATTCACCACGCTTGAGCCAAACCTTGGCGTGTATTATGGTCTTATTTTGGCTGACATTCCAGGACTAATTGAGGGAGCTTCAGATGGTAAAGGCTTGGGAATAAAATTTTTAAAACACGTCGAACGCACCAAAATTATTTTCCATTTTCTCGCTGCTGACAGTGAGGATATTATGGCTGACTATAAAACTATTCGAGCCGAACTTAAAGCTTTCAATCCAGCTTTATTAGAAAAACCTGAATATATCCTAGTTTCCCGCTCTGATATGGTTGATGAAAAACAGCTTAAGAAAATTATTACCAGAGCCAAGAAGATCAACAAAAATGCTGCGCCTATTTCCATCCACAACTGGGATCAAATCCAAAAAATCAAAGAAATCTTAAATAAAATGGACGAAGAAAAACAGAGTGGTAACTAGCAACTAGTAATTGGTCACTAGCAAAACAAGAATTAAAAAAATCCAAACGATCTGTTTGGATTTTTTTATTTTATTTACGCACATTGCGAAGTGCGTAGGTAAAACACGAGTGATGAGCGTTAAGAAATCGACACGAAGTCGTGTCGTCCCGCACTTGATGCGGGATCCAGAAAGTCTCACGGATTAGTAAATAACCTGGATTCCCGTTTTCACGGGAATGACAAAGTTACGTTTGCCCCAGCAACGAGCAGTGCAAAAAAATACAAAATAAAAAAATCTACCCTCGCTCAAATTACTCTTGCTCGGATGAGGAATGATGATTTTTACTTGGTTCAAAAGAATGCAAAATCGCATTGACCAAAGAAAGAATCAAGCTGAACAAAAGTGCCCACCAAAAACTTTGCACATAAAAACCATCAACGATATTGCTAGTGAGCATTATCATCCCAGCATTAATAACAAGCGTAAAAAGTCCCAATGTCAAAATTGTTATTGGCAGAGTCAGAATGATTAAGATAGGTTTTAAAATAGTGTTAAAAAGTCCCAACACCACAGCCACAATCAATGCCACAAAAAAACTTTTAAGGACAATCCCCGGCAACAAATAAGCCGTAATCATAATTGCCAAAGCCCGCAAAAACCAATGGAGAATTATATGCATAAATTTTTTATTTTATAATTATACATTTAGTATAGCATAATCACATATTTCTGCGTGAGTAATCAGTCAATGGTCATCAGTCATCAAGATTCAGCAAACGCAATGCCATCACGATTACTGATGACAGATTACCGATGACTCGTCATTTATTTCTCCAGTTATTTTATGCTATTGAAATAATTTTTGATAATCTTTTCCACTTCCCCACTATTTTCCGTTTCCATCAACTTTGCGCGGAGTTCTTTGGCACCGTCAAATCCTGAAACATAGGCCTTAAAATGCTTTTTCATCACGTGATAACCTTTAATATTTTGGCTTGAAAGTTCTTTTTCAAAAAGTTTGCTATGCTCAATCATCACTGCAAATCTTTCTTTAAGCGGGATGTTTTCGATTTTTATTTCTTTATTAAAAAACCAAGGATTGCCAAAAATTCCGCGGCCAACCATCACACCATCAACCTTCGACTGCTCAGCTTTTTTGTTTCCATCTTCCAAGCTTTCAACATCGCCATTACCAATAATCAAAACGCCGCTTCCACTGGCAATTTCCTTGGCGCGAGCAATCACGTCCCAATGCGCAGGAACTTCTGACATTTCTTTTTTTGTGCGTCCGTGGATTGTAATTACGGCTGGTTTTTCTGCCAAAATTTCAGGCAGCCAAGTCTCAATTTCATTTTTTGAAAATCCAATACGCGTTTTCACTGATACCGGCATTTCTCCTGCGCCGTCTTTGGCTGCGCGAATAATCTCGCGAGCAAGTTTTGGATTTTTCATCAGTGCTGACCCTGCACCTTGTTTGATAATTGCTTTGTCAGGGCACCCCATATTAATATCGACACCATCAAAACCAAGCTTTTTCACTAATTGCGCAGCTTTTTTGATATTTTCGGGATTTGCTCCAAAAATTTGGGCCACAATTGGATGTTCGTTTTTATTAAAACGTAAATCCTTGATCAAAACTTCTCGTCCTTTTTCGCTAGCAAGTCCATCAGCACTGACAAATTCAGTATAAAGAACATCTGGTTTGCCATATTTAACAAGCATCTGCCTCTCAGCAATGTCAGTAACGTCAGCCATCGGTGCCAACACAAAAAACGGTTTCTTCAATTTTTCCCAAAAATTCTTTTTCATATCTAACAAGAATAATCTACTTTCACTTATATTTCAAGCTCTTGTGTTTCATATACTTTTTTTGATTTATTCCTTCTATGCATTGCGAAGTGCGTAGGCAAAAGACGAGTGATGAGCGTTAAGAAATCGACATAGCAATGTCGTCCCGGACAGTAGATCCGGGATCCAGGACCAAAAAAGATGTGCGTGCCAAATCCTGGATTCCCGCCTACGCGGGAATGACAAAATATATTCATCTCAACAACAAGCACGTGTGAAAAAAGAAAATAAAAAGCCAGCACACAGCTGACTTTTTATTATTTTTCGTATTCCCCTACTCCGCCAGCTGGCGGACTAATTCCTAATACCTACAACCTGACCCCTTATTCCCCTGTTGTTGTTCCCCCATTAGCTTTCTTGAAAGCTACTTTCCAAGCTGGTTCGTATTCATTGTCCCACTCATCTTTCACCACCACAGTTTCACCTTTCATCAAAGTTGAAAGCGCAATGTCATTCATCATTTCTTTTTCCGTTTCCACTTCGTGTTTCAAATCTTCAAGTTTTTCATATGCGCGACCAAGTTGCAATTGAATGCGAGCCTCAATAGCTTGCTTTTTTTCTCGCAAAACTTTGATCTCTTCCACAATTTCCTCATATTCATCAGCTTGCACCAATGCATCTTTGTACATATCACGTAAATCTTTTTGTTCTTTTTTCATTTCACGAATGTGATTGAAAACCTCTTGAATGTTTTGCATAAATATTAACTCACGACTTACAACTTACAACTTACAACATTTTTATTTTTTGTTGTCAGTTGTTTGTTGTCGGTTGTTTGTTGTTTGTTATTAGTTAGTTCTACAACGTTTTTCCATCATAACATATTTTAAAAAAACAAAAAAGGTGTCGCTAATTACAAGCGCACACCAATTTTTTTGTTTTGTTTTTGTTTTTATTTTTACTTCTCTATTTAAATTACCAATTTTTTATAAATACCTTTCAAGCTTACTGTAATATAGATCAACATCGCTAATCCATTTGTTTTCAGCCACTGTTTTTGTAGCATCCTGACAACCATATCCACATTTCCAAATAACCATTTCTTTTGGTGTATCAACTTTTTCCTCCGCTACTAATTCATCAATACGCTGCGCGATAACAGAAACTGCTTGCTCGGGAGAATCAAAACAAGTATGACCACCACTACCCATCCTTTCGGCTTTCAAACGAAATCCCCAATAATTATAACAATCTTGTCCCGCCAAAACTGGATGACGTTTTCCCCAGGCACTTTCCTTTTTTGCAATCGCAACAAGAAAAGCTGCTGTTTTTGGATCTTGCTGCAAAATATATGGAACCATTTTTTCGATAGGATATCCTGCCACCATTTGTTTGATTTCAAGATCAAGAGGTGTAGCTGCTTTAATTTGAACGGGTTGTTCGGCAACTTTTTTGATATTTTTTTCTACTGCCTGGCTCATAGTCATAACAGTCGTCACAAAAATAATACTAATGATAAGCATTAAAATTCGACTACGATCAGGGTTAATATTTCCCAAGGTTAAAACATTAGCCTTTCTTTTTGGCTTACCTGTAACCTTTTTATTTATTTTTTTATTTGTTTTTTTATTCATATTTCTTTGCCTTTCAAAGCATTTTACTAAATACTCTCAGCACAATAATGGCTTACACAGGCTAATTTTATGGAAAAAATAAGCAAAAACGGGCTTTCACCCGTTTCGACTCTATCTATTCCAATATATTCATTATACGCCTAATTTTAACAAAAGTCAATGGCAACAGGGTCGTAAGGTTCGTAAAGTCATACAGAATATTTTTTGATTTTTAATTATTGAAATTTATTTGTATCTCGTATCTTGTTTTTTGGTTATTATTTTATATGTATTTTTTATTTTTAAGTTTGGCAGGCAAATATTCTTGTCCCTCACTATCTTCTACTGGCGTATATTTATATCCTTTTCCATATCCTAATTTTTCCATTAATTTTGTGGGAGCATTTCTAATGTGCATCGGCACTGGCAGATTTCCGTATTCCTCAACATCCTTTTTAGCTTTATTATATGCAAAATATGCGCTCACACTTTTTGGAGCTTTAGCTAAATAAATTACCAGCTGCGAAAGATGCACGCTGCATTCCGGATAACCCAACTTGTGACAAGCGTCAAAAACATTATTCGCCAAAACCAATGCAAAATTATCAGCCAAACCGATGTCTTCAGAAGCAAAACGAAGGAGCCTGCGCGCAACGTAAGTTGGTTGTTCTCCGCCCTCTAGCATTCTGGCTAACCAATAAACACTAGCATCAGCGTCGCCGCCACGCATTGATTTATGCAGCGCTGAAATAATATTGTAGTGCTCCTCTCCGCCTTTATCGTAATATAAATGCGACTTTTGAATAATCTGTCGCAATAATTCTCGTGTAATAATATTACTTTGATTTGCAGCTGCTTCCAAAGTATTAAGCGCCATACGAGCATCGCCATTAGCTAGTAGCGCAATTTCTTTGACCATCTCAGGAGTGATTTCAATTTCTTTCTCGCCTAATCCTTTCTCTTTGTCAGTAAGCGCTTTTTGAATAATTTTTTCCAAATCTTTAACTTCCAATTTGCTGAGCACAAAAACTCGCGTGCGAGAAACGAGCGCAGAGTTCACTTCAAAGCTAGGATTTTCAGTAGTTGCTCCAATTAGTGTCATCAAACCTCTTTCCACGTGCGGCAAAAGCGCATCCTGCTGGGCTTTGTTCCAACGATGAATTTCATCGACAAATAAAATTGTCTTTTTTTGTTGCCATTGATTTTCTTCTGCTTTAGAAATAGTTTTTCTAAGTTCCTTGATTCCACTAGTAACCGCACTTATTTTAATAAATTCAGCCTTAGTTTCATTGGCGATAATTGCAGCCAAAGTTGTTTTCCCGCTGCCTGGTGGTCCCCATAAAATCATTGAGGGGACTTGATCTGCCTCAATTGCTTTTTTCAAAAATGATTGCTCGCCCACCAATTCTTGTTGACCAAAAAACTCCTCCAGTGTTTGAGGTCGCATCCTGTCTGCTAGTGGTGCATTTTGAAATTGAGTTTCTTTTGTCATAGCACCAGTATAACGCATTATTTCATATTCTCAATATCTTTTCTTTTTTGCTCAAATTCTTCCTTATTGATTTCGCCTTTTGCATAGCGCTCTTTGAGAATTTTTAAAGCCGAATTTTCTTTATCTTGCATGCGCCAATCCAAACCACTTTTTCCACTTACAGCTCTGACAAAAGCAATAATTGCCCAGATAATCAAAGCCCAGATAATAATTGTAATAATCCAGCCAAAACCAAAACCGCCATATCCCATCATTTGGCCATATCCCCAATCTCCATATCTTCCCATCATAAGACATCCACCTCCTTCTACTTTTTAAATTTAACTTCCTTCCTTTGTAATACGCCTTTTTTAGATAAAAAATCTCAAAAGACGCCTAGGGGGCGTCTTTTGAAAAAAAATATTCAATTATTGATCTCTATTTTTTTATTTTTTGATAAAAACTATTTTTCAGGATAATCGGCAAAACATATTTATACATTAAAAAAGAAACGACAAAAGCAATTATTATGCTACCTGCAATGTCCACTGCGTGATGAACGCCAGCCAAGACCCGCGAGGTTCCAACTAATAACGCCAAGATTAAAAGAAGGGCACCGAGTTTTTTATTGAAAAAATAAACAACTGAAGCTACGGCTGCGCTAAGGAGCGTGTGATCTGATGGAAAGCCGTTATTATCGGCATGCGGAATAAGCGGAACAAACTGTTCAACCACAAATGGACGGGGATTATAATAAAAAAGAGAAGAAATTTTTGCCATCAGATAAATTACTGGCAAAGTGATGACTGCAAAAACGATTATTTCCATCTTTTTTTCGCGAGAAAGTTTCAAGAAAAACACGAATGCAATTAAAATCATCACCGCCGTCAAATGTCTAGCTCCAAATATTATTATGCTGTCCATATTTTTATATCCAATAAATTAAAAAATGTACTTAAATTCTAGCATAAAAACACTCTTAATGGGAATTTTCTTTAATTTTTACCATTTTGTTGAAAATTTCCTGTATGAAGAAATAGTCTTTTTGGGCGTATAATATAATTGCGGACATAAAATTTAAAAACAACTATGAAAAAAATATCTACCATCATAGGAATCGTATTGCTTTTATCTTTGGCAATTTTTTCAACTTTCTATTTTAGAAATAAAACTGTTGAAAAAACAACACCAACAGAAGTAAAAAATGAAATTAAAAAACAAGAAACCGAGCCACGGTGGCCAGCGCTCACAAAAGATTCTATTCCTACAATGGCTAACAAAAATTTTACTGGCTCCGATTTGCAGCTGGTAAAATTTTTAGATAAAAATGATTTTTACACGCGTTATTCAATCACATATAAAAGCGAAGGTTTTAAGATTTCTGGAATTTTGAATGTTCCTGTTGGCAAGGGACCCTTTCCTGTTCTTTTTTTGAATCACGGCTTTATTGATCCAAAATTTTACACCAATGGACAAGGACTGAAACGTGAACAAGATTTTTTTGCTAAAAATGGTTACGTTGTTTTGCATAGTGATTATCGTAACCATGCTGAGTCTGATTTTGATCCTGAAAATGATGTGCGACCGCGCTCTGGTTATGTTGAAGATGTTTTGAATGCTATCAGTGCTGTGAAAAATTCTTCTTTTGAATTTTTTGACAAGGAAAATATCGGTATGCTTGGACATTCAATGGGCGGCGGCATCACGCTCAACGTGATGGTAACCAAACCTGACATTGCCAAGGCCTATGTTCTTTTGGCCCCTATTAATGCTGATTATAAAATAAACTTCGAAAAATGGGTAATTCCCGATGAAGATTTTTCCGGTATCGCTGAAAAATTCTACCAGCAATATGGAACATATGAAGAAAATCCTGAATTTTGGAAAAATATTTCAGCTATAAATTATTTGGACAAAATAAAATCCCCAGTGCTGCTTCACCAAGGAGCAAAAGACAAAGATGTACCAGTTCAGTGGTCGCGTGATCTTGCGCAAAATTTGAAAGCTGCAGGGAAAGATATTACCTACTTCGAATATCCCAATGGTCCGCACACTTTCATCAACGAACAATCAATCGTAATGCAACGCACGCTGGAATTTTTCGACAAAAATCTCAAGTAAAAAAATCTTTGAATTTTTTGTTTGCCTGTTTTCTTTTTGGCCAATTATTGCGATAGCAATTCTTTGAGTTCTTGACCATAGTCTTGGGTCAAGAACGTGCTCAAAAAGGAAACAGGCAAACAAAAAATAAGCATTAAACTTAATGCTTATTACATTATATATAATACTTTTTATATTTTAAACAAAGTATCTTGAATTACTTTTTCATAAATTCCGGTTTTTTTATCAGGCCTCTTTTGCTTCTTTTTTGCGCTTGGGCTGAATTTTTCTCTTTCTTGGCTTTAAAATGATCAAGGCTTCCAGAGAGCTTGATAAAGCTGTCATACCTTTGCTGGTCAATTTTACCCTCTTTTAGGGCATCAAGGACTGCGCATCCTGGGCTCTGTACGTGGTCACAGTCATTAAATTTACAATGCTGGGCAAAGATCTCAATGTCGTCAAAAGCCTCGCCTAGAGCATCCTGAGAAGCCCAGAGCCCCAATTCTCGCATCCCTGGAGTGTCTATCAATAATCCACCAGAAGGAAGTAATAATAATTCCCTTTTGGTGGTTGTGTGACGTCCGCGACTATCATCAAGTCGCACCTCTTGAGTCTTTTGCAAATCAATTCCCAACAAAGCATTTACTAAAGTGGATTTCCCCACACCAGAAGATCCCACAAAAACCACACTTGACCCTTCTTGAATTAGATCGCGTACATCCTCCACTCCTTGACCACTGTGCGCGCTAACCAAAAATATTTTAATCCCTGAAATTTTTCGAGATACTTCTTCAAGCTTCGCCTTTGGATCAGGAGATAAATCAACCTTATTCAAAATAACAATTGGCTCACACCCCCCTTCTTTAGACATCGCAACATATCTCTCAAGCCTGCTAATATTAAAATCTCCATCCAATCCCTGCACAATAAAAACAATGTCAATATTGGCAGCAATGATTTGTTCTGCTACATCTTCGCCTGCACGCTTCCTACTTATCTTGGTTTTTCTCGGCAATACAGACTTTATAATAGCCTTAGCTTCACCAGAAAGTTTTTCTATAGTAACCCAGTCACCAACTTTTGGATAATCAGCTTCCGACTCAGCGCTGCGCATAAATTTTCCTTGTATAATACCCTCCAATTCCCCACTTTCGGCGTACAACAAATAACCGCCCCTGTTTTCCACAGCCACCCGCGCAATATTTTTTTCATCAATGTTTTCGGGTAAGGACTTTTTATACAAATCCCAACCGAGTGTTTTTAAATCCATATTTTAAATAATTTTCAACGTCTTAATCTTTGAATAAGGAGCGAGCGAAAATACTTTTTCTTTTTTCACTTAAAACAAGTCTCTTTGGTGTTATGTCAAAAGTTGCAATTGTTTTTCTGTGACAAAAAGAAAAAGGTATTTTGAGCAAGCGACCAACCTTATCGTTAACAAATAAAGCATAGCACAATCAGAAAAATAGCAAAACAAAAACCCTCCGAGGAGGGTTTTTGTAAAAATATCTAAAATACGAAAGTATTAGTTGATTTTTGAAACGTTGATTGCGTTTGGTCCTTTTGGGCTTTCGCTTACTTCGAACTCAACCTTGTCACCTTCTTGCAATTCGTTGAATTCAGCATTCTGAAGTTCTTTTGCATGAAAGAAAAGATCCTTATCACTTCCTTCTTGAGAAATGAATCCGAATCCTCGGTCTGTCAAACGTTTGATTGTTCCTTGGTTCATTGTGTTGTTTGATAGTTTTAGTTAAATGCACGTTTGGGCTGCGCCTATTAAAGCTCGACTAGGCTATTGCGAAGTACCTACTATTGCCTTTTAATGATAGCATTTCTTGAGCAAAAAGTCAATAGACAGCGATATTCCCTACTTTTCCAGGTCTAAAATTTCATCAATTCTAATCTGCTCAACAAATTCTGGCACATGGGAAACAAGTACCATTGCACCTTCATACTTACTGAGCGCCTCGGCAATAATTGGCAAATGACGGAAGTTTATATGATTAGTTGGTTCATCCAAGATCAGCAATCCTGGTTCTTGCAGTACCAAACGTGCAAAAGCCACTAAACCTTTCTGTCCTTCTGAAAGTGTGCCGACTTTTGAATTCATTATTTTTTTGTCTAGCAAAAATCCAGATGCCACACTTCTAAGTTTGTGTTCATCTGATCCTCCCATCACTCCAGCCAAAGATTCATAGACCGTGTCATCAAAATTTAATGTTGAAAAATCTTGCCGATAATATCCCACTCGTACACCTTCGGAAATTTTTGCACCAGCAGCTTTTCCAGCAGCCAATGATTCCAAAAGCGTGCTTTTACCAATACCATTAGGACCAGCTAGCAACAGATGTTGATTTTTTTTGAGTGACACATTGGCATCTTTTGGATATGGATGATGATTTATAATCACAGTAAGTGAAGAAATTTTCAAAAGATCGCCAGAAAGTTCTGGTTGCGAAGGAATTGTAAAAGCTCTGATTGCTTGATCTTCTTTTCGCACATCAACTTTTGCCTCTTCCATTTCTTCAGCCTTCTCGCGCATCCTGCGAGCCACGAGTCTCATTTTTCCTCCCTTGTTTGCAAAGAAGTTTGCTTTTTCCTTGTTGGCAATAATCTCTTTTTCATACTGAGCATTTTTCATTTCTTCTTTTTCAATTCGCGCTGCAATTTCAGCCACCACCACATAATAATCTCCAAGATATTGATCTACTTTTTTTGTGAACACATCGAGATATAAAACTCCATCAGTAAAAGAATTCAAAAAGTCCGCATCATGAGAAATTACGATGCAAGTTTTTTGATATCCAATCAAAAAAGATGTCAGATGTGCAATTCCAGCTTTGTCTAAATTGTTTGTCGGCTCATCTAAAATTAAAAGGTCTGGATTTTGAATTAAAGCTGAAGCCAAAAGCAAACGCGCCTGTTGTCCTCCAGAAAAGGCTCGGATAATCTTATCATGCGGAGCTTTTAGATTAACTACTTCCAAAACTGCATCAATTTTTGGATCAATATTATATATTTTTTCATCAAAACATTTTTCAAAAAATTCTTTGACTGTCAGATCAAGATCTTCGCGAGGAATAACTTGCTTAGCATAAGCAATCTTAAGACGATCATCTACAAAAATAGAACCGTCATCCTCTTTCAGTTCGCCTGTTATAAGTTTAAAAATAGTGCTTTTGCCAGCGCCATTTTGTCCCATTAGGGTCATTTTTGTTCCTCTTCGCAGCGAAAAAGAAGCCTCTTCCAAAATTGGTTTGTCGTGTGAATATTCAAAAGAAACTTTATTAAATCTAACTGCAACATCATTGTTTGCCATATTTTTGATTCTAGTTTCTAGGTTCTAGGTTTTAGGTTTTAGTTTTTTTAAAAAATGCTTAAATACACTGAGCTCATATTCTAGCGCATATTTTTAAAAAAGCCAAGTCCTTGTGCCTTTACTTTTTATAAAATCATATTATACTAAGCAAAGTTCATTATCCCAGCAAAAAGGAGCTACAAATGGCCCAGACCAAAAAAGTACCCAAGAAAAGTATTAGCGCAATAATTTTCGCACTTAAGGGTAAGCTTTTGACGGCAATTTGGACAATATTAACTATAAGGAATCTAATGATTATCATTTGCATTCTCACGGTTACTATCGGCGTTCATTTTTTCAATAAACAACTGTTAACAGAAAAAATTAAAAGAGTAAATGACCACGTCCAAAAGAAAAAAATTGCTGAAGCCAAAAAAACAATGCACCGCGTTCTTAAAAGTTCCTTGCGCGGAAACACTGACACAAGTCTTTGGTTAAAAACCAAAATGCAATTTAGCATCAACAAAGAACTTGCCGTTCCAGATGCAGAGGACTCTGAAAATTTTTATTTCGGAGCGGAAAGATTTCTAGAGTATTACGAATATAGCATTTATGACGTTTACGGAAGTGAACTCTTGCTGCGACCACCGCCAAAATCAAACAAACCCGACTCCAAGGAGTCGGGTTTAATTTTTTATCTCAAAAAAACGTTATTCAATAATAACAAATTTTTCTTTTGGCGCGCCGCATACTGGACAAACTTCAGGAGCTTCGCCCAATTCCAATTGACCGCAAACTTGGCAGACAAAATATTTTTGCTCAGCAAGGTCTTGTCCAGCTTCAATTTCACTTAGAGCTGAAACGAATTCCTTTTGATGCTTTTTTTCAACTTCATTAGCCCAAGTAAATCCTTTCTCAGAAATTTTTTCTCCATCATTTTGAGCGTCGCTAATGAATTCGGGATACATTGTTTCAATTTCATATGTTTCGCCAGCAATTGCGCTTTTCACATTTTCAACCGAGTTTTTGATTTCGCCCAGATTGTCCAAATGTTTCAAGGCATGAATTGTTTCGCCTTCAGCTACGGCGCGAAAAAGTTTAGCCAGATTATTTTTTCCTTCTTTTTCTGCAGCTTTAGCAAAAGCCAGATATTTTCGATTAGCTTGCGATTCTCCTGCAAAAGCAGCTTTCAAGTCTTCTTGTGTTTTAGACATATGTTTTTTAAATTAATTAATTATTTTTTAATTATATCTTAAATGACAACTTTCTCTAAGTCCCAGTTTTATTTGAAGAAATTTCAGAAATAGTGCTGTTTATGCTTTTTCCTGCCAAAATATTATTAATTGCATCTTCATCTTTGCAAGAATACGAATTGTCAGGAGAATAAAATTTCTTTTTAGGACCGCGACAACCGCCATTATCTTTATAAAGTACTCCGAAATATGGCATCATAAAACCCATTTTTTGTGCAGAGAATTTTTTGTATAAAGAATCCAACGTCTGCGCTCTTTTTTCTTGATCCATTCGAGCAAAAATATCCAAATCATCGCTAGGAATTCCAGTCCAATCAAGATGAAGCAAAACGTTTTTTGCTTTAGTTGAAAAATTCTTGTGCCACAAAAGCGCCCAACAATTCCCCCTGCCAGAATAACAAGGGCCATCTTCAACACTGCCATCTTCAGCAAGCCCAACACCTCCTTCAATATAATCGAAGAGTTTCAAATAGTTTTCATCTGAAATAGAACCGGTTTGCGCGCCAATAACAATGTCGACATCTTTTTCCTTTGCATATGCTCTCATCTTGGAAACAATCTTGGGAGCATAATCTTTTTTTGCATCTTCCTGCATATAGATTTGGCCGAATGTAAAACTTTGCACCCCAGCATCAATAGCTTTTTGCGTTATATATTGAATATAATCTCGATATTCTTGACTGGCAAAATTTGGCTTGCAAGTTCCCTCTCCCCAAACATTTTCGCTTCCCTCTCGACACATATCCCGAAAAGAAAACTCTTCATTTTTAAGTTCGTTGAAATAATGCGCTCTGAAATTTATTGCCTCAGCAATAAACATCCCATATACTAAATCTTTTTTTTCAATTTGATTCATCACATATCCTACTGTTTCGAAATCAGGAGGTTTTAACCATGTTTCAATTGCGCGATGCAGATAATAACAATTTGATCTATTGATAAGGGCAACAAAATTTTCATTTTCCGGATTATATTCAGACAAAAGACCATCAGCCACACAACCTTGAGCCTTAAGTTTTTCCATCGATACGGGCTGCGGTTTTGGACGTTTGGCAATATTAACAGGCAGGGTTTTATGTTGTTTCTTGGTGGCAACCACTATCTCAGGTTCTTCAAATTTAATATTTTTTGTGTATAAAACAAAATTTGCACCAGCGAAAAAAGCCACTGTTGCAATAATAGCAACCGCATAAGAAGTTTTTATCTCCTGTTTTAAGTTTATTTTCATTTTTTTGCATTTACTTTTAGCAATGCAAATATTAATACGCTTAATACAAGAATGTATTGCAAAATATTAAGCAACTTTAACCATAAATCTCACAATGTCCTCCACCACGTTTCTTGTCCTGCCGTGCGTTGGGTTGTAATGAATGTATAAGTCTGGTTTTCCGTTTATTTCAATAATATGAAAAGATTGCTCAACTGGTTTCTTTGAAATGTCATCGCACATCACATCAATGCCGACAAGATATTTTCCTACCACCTTGGATGCCGCCACGCAAATTTTTTCAATATCAGGATGCACACTGTCGGTCACATCTCTCGTTTCTCCACCTTCCGCCAAACAAGAACTTTTTTTAATATACGCTATTTCATTTTTTGTCATCACACTTTCCAAAGTAAAATTTTGTTCCTTTAAAATCTGAATCAATTTTTCATCAAACTCTGTTCTTTTTTCAGTTAAGTCTTGTTTTTCTTCAATAATTTTACGCAAAGTGGAAACTCCGTCGCCAACGGCATATGGAGGAATCATCTCAAGCGCTCCGATGACTTTTTCATCCAACACAAGCAGCCTATATTCTTTTCCGAAAACCATTTCTTGTGCAATCATACTTCGATAATGCGGCAATTCTTCTTCCAGCAAAATCATTGCATCGCGCAAATTTCCAATAAGAGGAAAGATCCCCCTACTATTGGAACCTTGAGCATCTTTCAAGATAATTGGATATTTCAAGTTATTCAATTGCTTTTCAGCTTCTTGTTTAATAAAACTTTTTTTGTAAAAACATTCACTCTGAGGAGATGGCAGATTGTGAGCAAGCAAAAGTTTATGTGTAATATCCTTACATCTCGTCAATTGTCCACTAACAAAGGATTGGCGTGTAATAGAAATTTTACGCTCGAGTAAAATACGTTTACCCAAAACGTTAATATAAAAACAGCCCCTTTCAGGGACAAATTCTTCAATAGTACCGCCCATATTCAAAATAGCATTTTTGATGATCAGTGGATTTTTTTTCATTTGCTTGTTATTTTAAAAATTTTCTATTCCAAAGATATTAATAATACAATATTTTTCAAAAAATGTCAACCTCGTTAGAAATTTCCCATTTATTGCCAAATATAAATACACTATTTATCTATAAAATATTGCTAACAATTAGAAACTGCTTTTGAAATTTCTAACGGGGTCAACTTTAAACTGATAAAAAAGAGCTCCGAAGAGCTCTTTTAAAATCTTTTTCATTCTCCTGCCCTGTCCTTAAGGATAAGGTACTGTTTGTATATTCGGTATTTCCTGTAAAGATTGAAGTCTGCTTGAGTTTTTTTGTCTAGCTTAGCAATGGCCCTACTTCCTGCTACTCTATATGTTGCGTAAAGCTTTTTCAATCTTTCAAATTCGCCGGCATCTATTTTTTTAATTTTTTTGATTTGAGCGTAAGGCTTCCTTGCTACTGCCAAATTATGGGTTCTTTTGTATTTTTTATATATTCTCCAGTTTTTTCCGTGACTTTCTTTAGCAGTTATTACGGCTGCATCAGAAGGAACACTTTCTCCCGCAGAAAATTTTGTTGCGTGGGTGGTTTGAAAAGAACACACTCCACTGCTAACAGTACAGGTTGTTTCTAGATTCCAAGAAGAATCACCATCAAATTGATAATATACATTAAGGGTTAGTCCGTTGTATTGCGCTCCAACTGGAATGGTTACGGTTACAGGAGTTGAGAAAGTAAGGCGAATGTTTGGTACTCCTATTTTTACCGCACCAAAAGCATCATTGGTAAGCTCACTGTTTAAACTTAGGGTGATGTCCTGCGTTGTTAGTTGAGTCAGATCTAAATTTCCTCCACCCGTTTTAGTTATTATTGTGCCAGCTGGAAAAAATACTAAGGCAGCTCCGGATTGTAGAGTGTAATCAACGTTAAAAGTTGCATTTGCTGTGTTTGTTGGATCAATGCCAGCAATAGAGATATGTCCGTTTAGGGCAGCTGCTGCCATTTTTTCTATGTTTGGGTCGATAATTGTCGCAGATTTATCAAACACATACGATTGTGTCATTATTGTTCCCTTGTTTTCAGTCGTATCATAAGAAACAGCTTTCAAAACTTTTGTTTGTCCATCATCACCATCAATAACTATTGGTCCAGTTACTTGATCGCTTGTATTGTCTGGTTCTGTTCCATCAATTGTGTAATATATTGTTGGAATAACATCATCGCCAACTGGTGGAATTAAGGTAATAGTTTGAGCAGAAAAATATGTTCCACTTTCAACGTTTGCTATTGGTGCATCTGGACCGATTGTGTCTGGAATTGGCAGCGTCGTAAACGAAACTTCTTCACCATAACCAATTCCTGCCCCGCCACTAGCATAAGCTTGCACATAATAAATCGTATCAGGACTAAGCCCTGCCATTGGGCAGGAAAAAGCTCCTTCAACGCCCATTCCTAAATTACAAGAACCGGTATAATTTCCTGATTCCGTTCCCCAAGAAATAGTCCTGGATGGGATAAACGGATTTCCTCTAAAAGTCATATCCCCATTTGCAGTCGCTGATGTTTGAGTAATATCAGAAACCGCATTTGTAACAACTATTGGAGGAGCTGGAACTGCTTCTGTAGTGAATGAAAGGATTTCTCCATAAGATGATCCTGCACTATTATACGCGTAGGCCTGAAAATAATAAGTTGTGTCAGGCGTGAGACCCGTCATTTCAGCAGAATACACACCCGCAGGACCTGTACCAGGAGGACCATCCGTGTTCCACAGATTTGCTTCAATTGGTTCATTAACCCATTGGTGGATAAGTCTTGTAGTATTCTCTCCTCCAGAATCTAAAAGTTCAGCATTAACCATAGCTGATGTTTGTGTCACATCTGAAGCTGCAACAGTAGCAACGGTAGGCGCTAAAACGACAAATGAATTATCAATAAACATCTCAAGTTCTGAAACACCAACTGATGAGAACTCATTGGCAATAGCCGTAATATGTAATTTATAAAAAAAATAATTTTCTGGAGTAGCAACTACAAATTCTTGAAGTTGAAAATCACTGAAAACAACATCACTTCTGGAATCAAGAACTACCCAATCAGCTCCATTAATACTACCTTGAAATTCCCAACTCTTAGGAGCCATATTGGCAGCATTTCCATTACTCGTGATAGCATATTTAGCAACTCTTACTGGATTACTATCAGTAAATTGATATCCCACCCATTGCGGTAGCCCAGGATCTGCAATCCAAGTAGACACAGTATGATCAAAGGCTGATACCATACTTCCAAGTCCTGTGCTTACTGTTATCACTCCAGAAGGAAGAAGATTGGTAGTCATTGCTGGAATTATGTTAGCAGAGTATTCTGCTTTAACAATCCCCGCTGAAAAAAACAGAGCAAAACCAATTAACATCAATAACAATTTGATTTTCATTTTTTTATTTTAAAATATTTAAAAGTATTCTTATATTATACAGTCTTTATATTTTTCTGAATAATCAATAAGAATTGTTTAATAACTTAAAAAGCTCCAAAAATAACTATGACAATGGGGCAAAAACTACAGCAGCACTTAAGAAATTATTTTAAGGCTATTGCACAGTTAACTTTCTTCTACAATTCAACATTTGCAGAGTGGGATTGTTGTGGCATACTAAAAGCATAATAAATATTTACAAATCTATGAACAATAAACCCGTAATTATCCTATTTAAAGAAAATGAAATTAACATTGCAGCACTTTATTCACTCTACGCTCAAAAGATACCCGAAAAAAGAACCTTTTGGGAAAAGCTTTCCAATGAAGAAATACGCCATGCTGCAGAGATTGGTAACGAAAAAGAACAAACTGATGCGATTATTGAAAACAAATTTTCAAGAATAATCATAAATACAGTCATCACTTTCGTTCTTGAAGAAACTACCAAGGCCCAACAAAAAAACATTAGTCACCGTGAGGCGCTAAAGACAGCCCTGCGCATTGAACAATCCATGCTTGAAAAAAAATGTTTCGAAATATTCAAACCTACTAACAAAAAATTAAAGGATGTTTTTTGCAAAATGAATAAAGAAACTGAGCGTCATGTAGAAATGCTGCACGAAGAAATGAAGCGAGCCAATCTAACGTTTAATGATCTTGCATAATAATTTGAAACGATCCACGTCAAAACATTTTTAAAAAACGAAACTCACTAAAAGGTTTCGTTTTTAATTTAATATTTCAAAATTTACATTTCTTTAGAAGGTTGAAGAATGCTTGCTCTGTTACCCTCCGTATCTTGAAAACTAACATATAAACCAACTCCGGGTATATCATCAGGTTTGCCTAAAATCTTTCCACCCAGTTGTTCAATTTTTTTCATGGATTCGTTAATATCATCCACTGAAATTACAACTGAAGGACACTGACCCATTTCATCCTTTGGTTTCTCATAAAAACCTCCGTTTATCATGCCGACGTCTTTAGGTCGTTTATTGGGACCTTCTTCTGATGTCATAACCACAACATAATTTCCCATATCTTCGCCTAGCATATTATATTCCCAACCAAAAGATTTGGCGTAGAAATCTGCCATGCGATTTTTATCAACATAGGGCATTTCAAAATGCACCACCGGATTTATTTTTTTCATATAATTTTGTATTAATGATTATTTTATTTAATACCAAAAAACCACGAGGATATTTCGTGTTTTTTTATCTAAACTATTTTTTAAAGATTAACAATCGTTTTAAATCCGCCATAAGCCATGCGCTTCATATCGAAAGGCATAGGCATGTTTGCATATTTCGGATCATTCATCGCAGGATCTTTCATTACCAACGCGTTAACCTTGTCGCGATGAGCCTTAGATTTAAAAACTGCAAAAGAAAACACAACAGTTTCCCCCTTTTTTATTTTAACCATTTGAGGAAATTTTAAAATTTTCATGCCCATCATATTGGGATTAAGATCATCTCCAACACATTCCATATAATCAAGCGCGCCATATTTTTTCATCAACTTAGCCATTGGCAATGCCATTTTTTTATATTCTGACAACTTTTTTATTGAGACTGGCAAAACATACCCATCAACATATTTACTCATATATTTATGTTAAATTAAAAATAAAAGGTCTTTATTTGTTGTTTTTATAATACAAAAAACCACTAAAGAAATTTCGCAACTACATCTTTTATTTTCTTACACACCCTTAAAATTACACTTTGTATAATAAAAAAATATTTTTTATAATCTTATTTATATTTAAGTAAACGAAAAACTCCCTTGGACGGCTTATAGACCTCATCTGGAAATTTTTGAACAAGCTTCCAAACACATCCATTAATCGTTTTAGAATGAAAACTAGAGTCTGAATTCTTAATTTTCAAGAGCAATTCTGACCAACGTAAACCCTCTGAATGTTGATCAAGCAGTTCAAGTGCTGTTGTATTTATTCTTCCTGTAATCGTGAAATTATTCATACCTTCAAAGTTATTCATTATTAAATCACTTTTAAATTTATACACCTAAAATTCCAATATCTTACTTGAATACAAAAAATAACCCTATAAATAAAGGTTATCGTTGTGTTCCCTATGCTTAACAAGCTTAAAACTTTTGAGTGGGGTGAGTTTCAAAAATTATTCAGCTAATTTTAGCAAAATTGGATATGAAAAACCGACCAAAATGGAAGGTTTTCCACTGGTCGGCTTTATTGTACAATTACTGCCTTAATTATTTCTTCTGCCCTTGCTTCAAACAAATCGGTTCTAGTTTTAATGGTGAATGCATGATACAACTTGTTAGCATAGCGGTTCAGCCAATCCTCACTGGTTCCTATTTTTAGTAAATGCTTAAATACAACTGCGGCCTTTTCTTCATCTTTTTCTGAAAAATAGAGACAAGCCAGCTCAGAGAATGTGGCTGCTTTTTCTCTCATCTTATCAAGAGCCTTGCTTTTTACTTCTTCATCCTTGGCATAGTATGCAAAAGAAAAAACACTACACCAACCATCGAAAGTAAACCTCTCCTCAGTTTCTTGCTTGAGCGACTCTCCGAGCAAAAAATACGTGTTTCCTGCGCCAATCTTTTCAATCACTGCCTCCACTGGGAGGTTCTTTTTTTCTACCATGGTATTATCTCCTTTTACTGCGCTGGTTTATGTCACAATCTCCGATTGCGATCATTTTTTAAAAAACATATCTAGGCAATCTACAGCAAAACAGTTTGAATGTCAATAAAAATCGCCTATTAGTTCTTAATAATAAAAAACAAGGCTTGTTACAGCCTTGTTTTACTTGCTCCGGCGGTAGGATTCGAACCTACGACCAATTGATTAACAGTCAACTGCGCTACCGCTGCGCTACGCCGGAATATATTAGAAATAATGCCTTTTCAAGGCAACAAAAATAGTATAACAAATAAAAAATATCCTGACAAGGGTTCAATAAGCCCCCTTTCGGGGGCATTATTGAAAATTATCTTTTCCCTAGTAATCCTTAAGTTTACTAATAGAGCCGTGTTGACGAATCTTGTCGAGAGCCTTAGCTTCAATCTGACGAATACGTTCGCGGGTTACTCCAAATTCCTTTCCAACTTCTTCCAAAGTGTGAGTCACACCATCTTCCAAACCAAAACGAATTTTAAGAATCTTTTGTTCGCGCGGAGTAAGGTCGTGCAAAACTTCGCCGACGTGATTTTTGAGTAGTTTTCGTGAAGCAACTTGATGTGGCATCACTGTTTCAGTGTCTTCAATGAAATCTCCAAGCACACTGTCATCATCAGAGTCCCCAACTGAAGTTTCAAGCGAAACTGTTTCTTGGGAAATTTTTTGAATGTGACGAATCTTATCTACTTCCAAATTCATTTCAGCTGCAATTTCTTCTGGCAAAGGTTCGCGTCCCAATTCTTGCACCAATCTTCGAGTAATCTGAGTATACTTGTTAATAGTTTCCACCATATGGACTGGGATACGAATTGTGCGCGACTGATCAGCCAAAGCTCTGGTAATTGCTTGGCGAATCCACCAAGTTGCATAGGTTGAAAATTTGAAACCTTTTCGATAATCAAATTTTTCCACAGCGCGAAAGAGTCCGATGTTACCTTCTTGAATCAAATCCAACAACGAAAGATTGTGCGAACGTCCAACATATTTTTTTGCAATACTAACCACCAAACGAAGATTTGCTTCGGTCAACTTTTGTTTTGATGCCAAGTCCCCTTTTTCATTAGCTTTGGCAAGCTTAATTTCTTCTTCAGATTTAAGGAGTGGCACACGTCCAATTTCACGAAGATACATTTGCACCAAATCAGAAGAGCTGTCTTCTATTCCATCCAACAAATTTGAATCCGCATTTTTATCTTTTTTACTTTTTTCATATATCTCAGCTTCTTTGTCTGAATCAATCTTGAGCATATCATCAGAAACAACAATTTTCACTCCCGCAGTTTCCAATTGTTCATACAGATTTTCAAGTTCATCAAGCTCTTCTTCAACTTCCGGAATAAGATGAATGATTTCATCTTCAGTCACAAAACCACGTTGTTTTCCACGCGCAATAAGTTCTGCAATAATATCAACCTTGTTTTCACCTTCCTCTTTGGCAACTACTGCTGTTTTTTTCTTTGGCTGAGGAGCTTTTTCAACAATTTTCTTAGGTTTTACTACTATTTTTTGCGCTACTTGCTTGCTTGGTGTTACAGACTTTTTGGGCGCAACTTTTTTAACAGGCTGTATTTTTTTTACAGCTGCTTTTTTAACTACCGTTTTTTTTGCTACAACGATCTTTTTTGCAGCATTTTTTTTCTGCACGATTTTCTTATTTTTTTTCTGCACGATTTTTTTTGCTTTAATAAATTTTACAACTTTTTTAGGTTTGGGCTTAACAACGACTTTTGTTTTTTTTAACGCAACTACCTTCTTAACATTTTTTGATGCTGCTTTTTTAACTACTTTAATAACTTTTTTTACTACAACTTTTTTAGACTTTTTTTTCATTGTTTTCATCTCAAATAAATATTCAGCTGAGTGCATACTCAGACAAAATGTTATAAAAAAGTAAAACTAAGCATGGAGCTTGTTTGGAAAATATTTTTCGTCGCGAAATTTTAAAATTTTGAGCGAAAGACTTGAAGGTTGAGGAGTGCTACATAAAATGTAACACGACGAGACCTGAAAGTTTTGCAGCCAAAATTTTAAGATTGTAACAGAGAATATATTTTTCAAACAAGATCTTAGCAAAACACCAAAAACCGGGACAACCCAGTCTTTGTTTAAGATTGCATTTCTTGAGAAAGCTTTGTGAACTCGCTCATAAGTTTGGCGAGGGTCTCTTTGTCCCCTTTTTGTTCAGCGTTCTCGATTTGCTTGATGATATCATAAAGCTTTTCTTTTTGCAATTCCTTAATATATTTAGATATATATTCATCAACAAGCTTTCGCAATTCTTCTGTGGAATATTCCACGACTCCCTCTTGAGTAAAAAGGTATTTAGCATTAAAATATATTTTTCGCAGACTTTCAATAGCTCGGTCATCATCGATGCTAGCCAGAAGATTATCAAAAGAAAAACCAGACGCTGCTCCATTTTTCAAAACAAACTGCACCAACGAATCATCTTTTACCCACTGACTGTCCAATTGTGTCTCAAAATTTTCTTTCCATATTTTTGCATCGCTCATAACAAGCCCGATCAACGAATTTCTAACGGCGTCACTACGCTTTTGAAATGATGCTTCTTGCTCAGTCAAAATATTCGAGGTAGCAGGATACTGAGTTTGACTTTGTTGTCCAGCATTTGCGACGACTGCTTTTAATACGTCAGTCACGACCTTTTCTTCCACTTCAACCGTATGCGCAATTTTCTTTATCCAATGTGCTTTTTCAATTTGATTTTCAATATTAGCCACGTGCGACAAAACCTCTTTTGCAATATGCATTTTTCCGTCGGCTGTTTTTTTGTCATATTTTTTAAGCGCCTCATTGAAAAAATATTCCATCGCCAAAACAGATTTTTTAACCGCACTTAAAAGCAGCTCTGGATCCTTAGCCACCACATCAGCCGCATCTTTTCCATCTTGAAGCGTGACAATTTTCACATTAACACTTTTTTGCAAACAAAGATCGGCGCTTTTTTGCGCCGCAGCCTGACCAGCACTGTCCATATCAAAAAGCATTGCGATGTTTTCAGTGTAACGCTTAAGCATCGTGATTTGATCGCCTGTAAGCGCAGTGCCTGAAACAGCCACTGTGTTTGTAATGCCAGCTTGTACCGAAGCAATCACATCCATATTCCCCTCGACAAGCAGCACATAATTTTTCTTTTTAATTTCACTCTTTGCATATGAAAGACCATACAGCACTTTTCCTTTGTGATATACCAATGTTTCCGGGGTGTTCACATATTTAGCCTGCGATTCATCTCCTCCAGGTGCCACGCGCGCAGAATATCCAACCACATTTCCCATCACATCAGTAATCGGAAACATAATACGATCACGAAAACGATCATAATATCCAGCTCCATTTTCTTTTTTTACCAGCAATCCAGTTTTTTCAATCTCATCCATGCTATACCCGCGACTAACTAGGAATTTTATAATATTATCCCAACCATTTGGAGCATATCCCAAACGAAAATTTTGTATGCTCTCATCATTAAGCCCTCTTTCATGCAAATATTGTAAAATTTTATCCTTGCCCACGCCCTTCCAAAGTTGTGTTTCATAAAATTTCGTCGCCAATTCCAAAGCTTCAATTATTCTTTTTTTATTATCCGCTGGCTGCTGCCCGCCTTTATATTCCTCCAATTGCACACCAGCTTTTTCAGCCAAAATCTTGAGCACCTCGCGAAATTCCATACTTTCAATTTCCTGCACAAAAGAAAAAACATCTCCACCTTTGGCACAACCAAAACAATGAAAAATCTGCTTTTCTTCATTAACCATAAAAGACGGGCTTTTTTCATTATGAAAAGGACACAAACCCTTCCAATGGGATCCTGCCTTAGTCAACCGCACATACTCGCCCACAATATCCACGATATTAAGCCGAGATTTGATTTCTTCAACGTTGTTATTCATTATCTTTAGACTAAAGAACTTTGACTAAAAAAGCAACCGATTGCGGAAAATGAGGGACAAACCCTTGCTACACTTTCGGATATGCCACCCTTGTTCAGTTTCAAAGCGGAGAGAACAGGATTCGAACCTGCGTAGAGTTGCCCCTAACACGCTTTCCAAGCGTGCTCCTTCAACCACTCGGACATCTCTCCGCATTGAAACTGATAATAATGAATTGGTGCACTCAAAAATTCAAAACATTTAAACCTCGGCAAAGCCTCGAGCAAAAAACTGTGTTGAAATTTTGCCAGGGTTTCTTTTGAAACCCGCCGAATGTTCGTATTCCTCACATCCGGCCCACACTGCGACCCCTCCAAAGCATGGCGCGAGCCATACATATTGCATTTTACTTTATAAACTTTATAACTTTATAACTTTATGAACTATTCTAGATTTCCTTAATCCCTACCAATTGAATATGTTCCCCATCTGGAGTTCGGCCTAAGATCAAAACAACTTTGTCTCCGGTTGCAAGCACACCATTTTTCTTGGCATCTTCGATGAGCCAATCAATATCTTCTCGAAAAACTTCTCCTCGCTCATAAAATTTTGCATTAATTCCCCAAACTAAAGAAAGTTGATGATATGTTTTTTTGTTATGAGTCACAACCAGCATTGGTTGCTCTGGACGAAAATGCGAAAAAAGTCGCGCCGTAAAACCACTAGCCGATCCGAGCACGACAGCTTTAGCATTGCTGCTTTTGGCAAGTTCATATGCACTCTTAATAACTTTTTTAAAATCCCCTTCTCCATTTAAAGTGAGCAAGTGTGTCACGTCATCAAAAGGAGAAGCCTCGGTGTTTTCAATAATATCCTTCATCGTGCGAACACTTTCCACTGGATATTTTCCAGAAGCACTTTCCCCAGAAAGCATCACGGCATCAGCATGATCAACAACCGCATTGGTCACATCAGAAACTTCAGCTCGTGTTGGACGCGGATTTACAATCATCGAATCAAGCATCTGAGTTGCGACAATCACCGGCTTCATTGCTTGCAAACTTTTCTTTACAATTTCTTTTTGCAAAATTGCAACTTTTGTTCCTTCAATTTCAATACCAAGATCACCGCGCGCTACCATAATAGCGTCAGTATGCTCAATGATATCATCCAAATTTTTTATCGCTTCTTTGCGTTCAATTTTAGCAATAATTTGTGGCAGGTTATCTTCACGTCCAAGAATATTTTTCATCTTGTCTCGCAAAGTTTCAATGTTAGCACCAGTGGAAACAAATGACATCGCCACAAAATCAACATCCTGCGAAAGCACGAAAACTAAATCTTTTTCATCCTTTTCTGTGATCGGACTGATTTGCAATTTTGCATCAGGAATATTAACACCTTTATGATTTTTCACTGTTCCGCCATCAATAACTTCGCAAAGCAAAACTCCTTCATTTTTTTCCTTAACAACAATTTTCATCAGCCCATCCTCAATCAAAATTTCATTCCCCACTTCCACATCATCAATAATTTTTTCAACATCGAGTGAAAATTTTCTGTCATTTGAAATTTGATCATTTGAAATTGATTGGAAATTAGAAATTGGAAATTGGAAATTAGGCGCATAAAAAATATCACTGACCAACACAAATTCTCCTGGTTTCATTTCCACGTTTTCCACAACCACCGTCCTTATTCTCGGTCCTTGCAGATCAGCCAAAATTCCAACAGCCGTGTCCAATTCTTGTGACAATTCTCGAATAATTTTAATCACATTTCCATGCCATTCGTGCGAGCCATGAGAAAAATTAAGTCTGGCCACATTCATGCCATTTTCAACCATTTGTTTCAAAACTTCTTTACTATCAGAAACCAATCCAAGAGTTGCCACTATTTTTGTCTTCTTTGTCATATATTTATAAGAAATAATACTAATTATGCAAATTTATGCCAATACGCGAATTTGCGAATAATTTAAACATTTGCATATTCGTAACATTCGCATTCATTCGCGTATTCGTATTATAATATATTCCCATAATAAACAAAAACGGGCAACCTCGAAAGGCCACCCGCAGTTAAAACAAAGTAAAAACTATTTTATAATTTCATATCCACCAATCATAGGAAGTTTTTTCATTTCTCCTTTAACGGCATTAATGATTCCCATAATTGCTAGCACAAAAACAGCAATTGTTCCAAGTGGCAAAATAATAAACCAACCCAAGACTGGTATTACTGTTCCAACCACGTTAACAGCTATAGCGGCCAGAAGTAGCAACAATTGTTGATTTGCATGAAACTTGGCAAATGGGCTGTTTTTTGCTTCTGAAATAAGTGGAACAAAAAACAAGATTGGAATAACATATCCTACGATTGCCATCACTTTGTTCTTTTCAACATCGTCATTTTGAGGTGCTTTTGGAACTTCCACACCTTCCTGCCCTGTTGTGTTTTCTTCCATATTTTTTAGATTAAAATTAATTATACTACTTATAATGATACAATATTTATCTACTTTTATTTTACCATATCTTAATATTATTGACAATCCAGTCAATAAAACTCCCTGATTATTGCAATCCTATTTCTTCAAGCTCCCTCAAAATATCCTCGGGGATTGGATTACTCTTCGGACTCACACCAGGATAACGCCAAGCAGAAATTATAGTAATTTGCTTACTAGAATTTATTTTTCTTTGCAACTTAGCAATCTTATCATCTTTCTTCTCACCTAACGTTTTGTCTTTAAATTTTTTCTCTTGAGATTTTGTTTGGTACATTACCCAAATTTCCTGATTCCAGTTCTCCGCCGTAGCTTTAGCGGAGGAGGACGTTTCAACAGGCTTGCCCGCCAAAGCTTCAGCAGAAGCGAAGGAGGGTCTTCCCCATTTTGGTTTTTGAGGTCCAATTTTTATATTTCCAACCGGCACCATCACAGCCACAGTATTTTCCACAATACTCGTTTCAATTCTTTTTGGTGCACGAATCACGCCCAAAACTTTCTGCTCGCTAAGACCATAGTAATGCATCTTTTCCGCCACATGCGCTGTCCAAAAATATTTATCGCTGTTTTTCGGTGATTTCCATTGCATAAAAAGTTTTTCATTCAAAACCTACTTTAATCTTTTTTTATTTTTTGCTTGATTTAAAAAATTGTTTCCAGTGACCACGCTTTTACCAGTTTTTTCCTCAAGCTCAAGTCTGGCATTTCTGGCAATTTTTCCACCTCGCTTAGCTGGAATCTTATTTTCTTCCAAGCCTCTTGCTTCAATACTTTGTGCGATTTCACGAGTCGAAAGCTCTGCCAATGCCGTGAAAACGAGCTCCGCATCAGACATGTGATCACGAAGATTTTGAGTTTTTAAGTTTTTCAAATTTTTGTGTGCCTTGATAGTCAACTCGCTCCATTCTTCATGAATTATATTTGTCAAAATTGCAAATTCATCTCTTTCTTTAACTTCATTGTTTTTCCAATAATCAGTCAATTTATTTCTGATTTCTTGCCCCATCATCCTTTGCTGAATCCACTTCTCACTTCTTCCCATTTTCTGCCAATATGATCTGGAACGATTTATTCCCTTTTCTGGATCAGACATTTCCTGGATTCTTTCGTATCCAGCTTTTGCCAACCACAATTTGATCGGCTCAGCTTTTTTAGATGGAACAGTTTGAACAAGACGCAAAATTGTTTCAACATCAGCCGCATCGGTTTCGCGCATTTTCCCATCCTCTGCAACTAATTTCAACCGGTTACATTTTGTAACCACTTCACTTCCCTCGGCTCTTAAGCGATTCTTTAAAACCTTCCAATAATTTCTAGCTGCCTGAAAATCTTCTTGCTCAATCAAGGCAGCAATAATATCAATAACTGAAAAATACCAAGTTTCCTTTTCCTCATCATAGTGCCTGCGAATGTTAAAATTTTCAAAAATTGCCAGTGAATTGCTTACTTTTTTCATATTTTTATTTTTAGTGACTTATACTGATATATTATCACTATAACAAAAATTCGTCAACTAAAAAGTAGACTGAAACAAAAAAGCATAGCCAATCATGACTAACGCCTTTTTTCTTTTCCAAGATTGTGTTTGTATTTCCTAAAAAGCTAGCTTTTCATTCCCCTCAACTTCGCGATCCTCTCCTCAATTGGTGGGTGGGTGGAAAAAAGTTTGGAAACCTTGTTGCCCTTGAAGGGATTTGAGATGTAAAGATGTGCGGTGGCGCGGTTGGCGGCTTCGAGGGGTTCTTGGTCGGAAGAAATCTTTTCGAGGGCGCTAGCAAGCCCTTCAGGATATCGCGTCAGAAGTGAAGCGCTGGCATCAGCCAAAAATTCGCGCTTTCTGGAAATTGCCATTTGCATCATTATTGCGGCAAGTGGAGCAAGCAATGAAAGCAAAATTCCCACAATCATCAAAATTGGATTCCTGTTATCACTGTCATCCCCACCGCCAAAAAAGGACCAATGTCTGAACCAATCCGCTATCAAAGCCACAAAACCAACCAAAACAACAACTACGGTCGAAAGTAGGATATCCCGATTGCCAATATGAGAAAGTTCATGAGCAATCACTCCTTCCAATTCAATTTTTTCCAGTTTATCCAAAAGCCCGGTAGTCACACAAATAACGCCATGCTGGGGATCTCGGCCCGTAGCAAAGGCATTTGGAGCAGAGTCTTCAATAATATAAATCTTAGGCGCTGGGAGTCCAGCAGTTATGCACAGGTTTTCCACAAGGTGGTATAACTCTCTGTTTCCCTCATGAGTAACCTCTTTTGCGCCGCTCATAGCCAAAACAATCTTGTCACTCCACCAATATGAGCCAAAACTCATAACTATCGAGAAAGCAACTGCAATATACAAAATCGTACTATTCCCCATTGCTCCCGCAAAAACATATCCGACTCCAATCACAAAGGCTAAAAAGCCCGCGATATAAATCCAGGTTAGACGTGTATTTTTGTCAGCTTCAGTGTATAAAGTAGCCATTTACCCTGTTTAATAAGATTTGGATTCAAAAATAAATGAAACCAAAATTTATATAGTTAATTTTAAATTTTTACCTTGTCTCCCTTAATTAATAATCCAAATCTTAATTTTGTAATCAAAATTATTTAACAGGGTTTGCTCTATAAAAACCTAAATTCTGAAATTACATTTTTGAAAATATTTTCAAATTCAGTTGATTTATCGGTGTAATAAGTAGCTTCCAGATAAAAAATCTTTCCTTCTTCTTCATTTTTCCAAAAAATAACATCTCGTATAAGCCCTTCGGCTGTTTTGACTTTTCCAGTTCTCACTCCCATACGTCCGTTTATCATTTCTTCTTTCCAGTCAGGATCCCATTTGATGCTCTTTTTTCCCGCGGCAGCTTCGCAGCTTTCACTTTCTCCAAGAGAAATGCTGCCAACCTCAATAGCGGATGCCAATGAGCTGTTTCTGGACCTGATATCGGTATATTTCTTTAAGAGAAAAAAACTGTTAGCATTATTTTGCACCTCCCAATCATTAGGATGCTTAATTTCAAAGCCGTTTGTTTCATCGGTATTAATTATCCAGTCCTTAATTCCCCTGGAAGAATCGCTGTACAAATTTCCTTTAAGTCCATCCACTGCGAGAACCAAGCTTTTCGTGATATGCACACCGGAAACATTTGAGGACGGCATCGCATCCACAAAAAGATATATTGCGTAGCCTATTCCCATTACGATGAAAAAAACTAGACTGATAAGGGTCAGCAAGCAAATATAATGTGACTTGTTGTGATCATCATACTTTTTATGAGCGTCGTGGTGCCTATATTTGAACATTGTGATTCGATTTGATTAAAATTGGACTTTGACATTTTCTTTTTCTGCCTCATCAGCTGCAAAGAATTCTCTTTTAGTAAAATTTAACATTCCAGCAACGATGTTACTTGGAAAAGTTTCGATTTTAATGTTGAAATCCCTGACGTTTCCATTGTAAAATCTTCGTGAAGCTTGAATTTTGTCTTCAGTATCAGTCAATTCTCTTTGAAGCTCTAGAAAGTTTTGATTTGCTTTCAAATCTGGATAATTTTCAGAAACTGCAAACAACGATTTCAATGTTCCGGAAAGCATATTTTCTGCATCTTGTTTTTCTGCAGGACTTCCAGCGCTCATTGCAGCTGTTCGGGCTGCTGTTACTCGTTCAAACAATTCTTTTTCGTGAGTGGCATAACCTTTCACAGTGTTAATCAAATTTGGAATCAGATCATATCTTCGCTTGAGTTGCACATCAATATCACTCCAAGCCTCATCAACTCTGTTTTTCAAAGTTACCAAGCTGTTGTAAACGCCAATTCCAAAAACAAGAAACAATCCCAGAGCGACCAGCACAATTAATAAAATACTCATAAAAAATTTAACCGACTGTTTGCCGTAAAGATTACTGCAAAAGCGATTTTTTAATTAGACTTTGTAATATAATTATACATCAATTTTGCGAATTTCCCAATTGAGAGAATTTAACTGAAATAATGTGCTATAATTAAGCAAGATTAATAATATAATACAACTCCTATGGAATTTATTACGTCTTATGCAGTGTTTCTCATTCCAATTACAGTTGGAATTATCGTGCAAGCCATCAAATTTGTGCTTTACAGTTTAAAACACGGTTGGGACATTCGCTACGTCCTTACCCACGGTCATATGCCAAGCGCGCACACAGCTTTTGCTTTTTCATTGGTTACATCCATTGGTTTTTATGAAGGAGTTCACACTGGGACATTTGCCGTTGCAATTGCGCTTGCCTTTCTTATTATCGATGATGCAACTCGTCTTCGAATGACTTTGGGCGACCAAGGAAAATATCTCAATATGCTCATTGGTCAACTTAATATAAATGAAGAGAAATATCCCAGACTCAAAGAACGTATGGGTCACAAAGTAAGCGAAGTTATTGTCGGTGCTATCACTGGTCTTATTCTTACTACTATATTTATCAAGCTCCTAGCATAATAGCTTTTTAGCTTTTCAGACATTAGCTTCTTAGTAACAAAAAATCACCGCAAGGTGATTTTTATTTGTATTTTTTTCTAACAAGCTAAAAAGCTAATGCCTGAAAAGCTATCTTACTAGTTCTTCTTCGATAACTTTCCGATCATTCCAAGGAATCTTCTTATCCCCAACTACCATCGTTTCAAAATCACCCATACCTGTGATGCAAATAATATCTCCCTCTTGAGCAATCTCAATCGCTTTTCTGATTGCTTCCCTCCTGTCGATAATTTTCCAAAAATTTTGCCCTTCTGTTTTATTTTTAATCCCAACAGCAATTTCTTCAATAATTTGCTCAGGTTTTTCATAGTACGGTTCATCATTTGTAAGAATGACAACATCAGCATATTTGGAGACAACCCCCCCCATAATAGGTCGTTTTCCACGATCTCGATCGCCGCAAGAACCAAAAATAGCAATAATTTTAGAATCAGACTTTTTAGCCTGAAAAAGCGTGCTATAAAGCCTTTCCAAAGCATTTGGCGTCAAAGCAAAATCAACCAAAATATGCAGCCCTAAATCGTTTTCTACGGCCTCCATTCGCCCTGCCACGCCCTTTATTTTTGCCAGTGCGTCTTTAATCGTTTCTATCCCAATCTCCTCACTAAGGCCCACACACGTTGCAGCAAGGGCATTCTCGACATTAAAAAGTCCAGGCAATTGCAAATTGAGTCTAATACTTTTTTTCTCATCCATACCCGCCAATTTAGCAGCAGAAAAATTTCCTATTTCAAACGATGAGCCATTAATTCCAATTTCAATGTTTTCCGCATTTACAATTTTTATTTTTACATTATCATTTTGATTTATGAGATTTGTACTTTCAATTTTTGTTGTGTATCCATATTTTTTTTCCACATTAAAATTCACAAATTCATTAGGATTCTCCATATCTAAATTAACAATATTTGTTCCTTTATTTTTTTCTACATTTTCAAAAAGTTTTTTCTTCGCTTCACGATATTTTTCCATCGTCTTATGATAATCCAAATGCTCACGCGTAACATTAGTAATAACTGCCGTCTTATAGTCAACTCCCCACACACGATATTGATCTAGTGAATGAGAAGATGTTTCCAAAACCAAATATTCACAGCCTGCATCAACAGCTTTTTTGATAAATTTTTGTAAAGTAAGGGCAGATTCGGTCGTGAAGTGAGAAAGATTTTTTTCCTCAACTCCATTAATTTTGAAATTAATCGTTGAAGCCATTGCAACTTTCCGGCCAGCTTCTTCCAAAATTTTTGTGACCATCTGAACAGTTGTTGTTTTTCCATCAGTTCCCGTAACACCAATTACCTTTAATTTTCGTGATGGAAAACCATACCAAACATTAGCCACAACGGCTTGCGCTAAGTGGTACAGGTTTTTAATATTTTGGGGAAAAAGTTTTTTAATATAGTGCATATATTAATAATTTTAAATTTTAAGTTTTAAATTTTAAATGAATTTTTAATTATTTAATTTAAAATTTAGACATTTAGATTTGATTTAAAATTTTAAATTTAAAACTTAAAATTATTTCTTGAATTTTACTGCAAAAGCCTTCGCTCTCTGCAGTCCTCGATAAACCGCATATTTCCTAGGGTTAATAATAATATCATAACTCCCAGGAAATTCAATGGATTTAGTATTCGGTGAAAAACCCAGTTTGAAATTAGTGATTCCCTCCCAACTGTTATCACTATTAACGGTTTTAATACCTCCAAAATCGTAACGCGTGCAGCCTCTTTCTTTGGCTTCTAAAATCGCCTGCCATTGCAATAAAAATGGTGCCATCACATTTCTATTATCATTTGACGATGCCCCGTGCAAATATGTCGCAGTGTTTTCAAAAAACAAAACCAGATTTGCTGCAATTATTTTCCCTTCAAACTCAGCCACATAAATCTTGAGCATTTCCTCCGGCAAAGTCTCAATCATTTTTCGATAATATTCTTCTGGATGCGCCACAATTCCCTGCCTCGCCGCCATTTCCTTTGTGAGTTTAAGAAAAATTTCTACATATTGATTGGAAATTGGAAATTGGAAATTGGAAATTGCTCGCACTAAAACATTATGTTTTATTGCGAGTTTTATATTATATCGTGTTTTAGGTTTCATTTCATTCAACAAAGTTTCCACGTCTTTTGAAATATCCAACACAAAAACTTCTTTCGGTTGCATATTGTGTGGAGCTTTAACAACTTTTTCTGAAATATTTTCTTTTATCATTTCCAACATCTGATCACTTTCCGGTTCAACCCTAATCCAACCAGCATTTTCTTTTTTTCCCAATTCAATCAACCCCCACATCCCATTTTTAATTTTGTCATTTGGATTTTGGATTTCATTGGAAATTGGAAATTGGAAATTGGAAATTACAGGCCCTCTAGGACTGTAAAAATATTTCCCCACAATCGGCAAAACATGCTCAATAATACTCGCTGAAAATGCGTCATTTTCAACAAAATGTGTTTTTCTCCCAACAGCTTCCTGAAACTTTCGCCATTGCTGCGATTGTAGAATTTCTTTATTTTCCATACCCAAATTATATCAGTAAATCAGAGAAAACAAAAAGAGTCTCGATTTCTCGAGACTCTTAAAAATTTTTGATTAATTTGCTGCCCAAACTTGAAATGTTGAACCAGTATCGCCAGAAGTATTTCCAAGATCTTCCCAATGACTTGAATTATTAAAATTAGGACCGCCATCTTTGCATTTTGTTTCACCTGTTGCATTATCAGTTCTACAACAAATAAGCTGATTAGCAGCACTACCAAGAAAACATGAAAGCGCATAGCCAGTTCCTGCCGTTGCAGCCACTGCCACATTCACAGCTCTCACGGTATTGTTATACGTTCCGACAGATTTAATGTTGGCAATTTCATTTTTATCAGCACTGCATCCAAGTGCAGTTCCACTAGTATTAAAAAAAGTCAGTTCATATGAAGAACCTGATGGTCCAACATCCGTGCCGGTAACTTTACCATCAGAACAACCCGTTCCAAACCCTGTAAATACTGTTGATATTGTTCCTTGGTTACTTAATTTCTTCAAAGCCAACTGCACTCCGCTGTCCGCGGTTTGGAGTGATTGCATTGAAAATTCAGTGCCGCTTGCACCTTTTTTTTCAACAATAGCCACAACAGAAAGTGTTCCAGCAATTGCAATCATCACAGAAATGATAACCAAGGAATACGCCAAGATTGAACCCTGTTTTTTTTCTTTGTTCATTTTTTTATTTACCCCGTGAAATTATTTTGTACTCAAAATACTATTTCACTGGGGTTATTTTATTTTTACGTATTTCTATTATACCACACTTTTTCTATTTTTTGCCAAGACTCTTGAGCGCAAGTTTCACTCTTTCTCCGACATCTTTAATGTCATTTGAAATCAATTTTAAGGCTTCGCGAGATTCACTGACAGAATATCCCATCGCCACCAATGCCTCAAAAGCATCTGAGTCGCTTTCGAGTTGTGCTTTTTCGCCGCTTGGCATATTGGTGATTTTGTTTTTCAGTTCCAAAATAACGCGCTGCGCAATTTTCTTTCCAACGCCAGAAACTCTGGTCAAAATCGATGGGTCTTCATTGAGAACTGCCATACTGATTGTTTTCGGATCAGCAATTGCCAAAATCCCCATCGCAGCTTTTGGTCCGATTCCTGAAATAGAAATCAGGAGTTCAAACATTTCAAGTTCTGCAATCTCCAAAAAACCATAGAGTGCCAACGTGTCTTCTCGCACATAAGTATGCGTATAAAGTTCTATGTCAGATTTTCCAGCCACCATTCCAAAAGTATGCACGGTCACAAAAACTTTGTACCCAACACCACTGACATCAACAATGACATAATTGTCGTGCATTAAATCAATTTTACCTCGAAGCTTTGCTATCATCCTTTTCTAAATAATTTTAAATTTTAAATTTAAAATTTAAAATGAATTTTTAATTGATAAATTTTAAATTATCAAACACGCGGTACACCCACCACCACAGTCTTTGCCTGTTTCATTTCCATTTTGAATACCATCCGAGCAAGTCGGAGTTACCACTACTGGCTCTTGTTCTGGTTCCGGCTCTGGCTCGGGCTCTTCTTTCGGTTTGAAATATTCTTCTTTGCATTCCAAAGTTGGAATAGGATCAAGATCTTTGTTCTTTTTCTTGTCTTTTTTAAACCAATCTTGCACACCCTTTTCCCAATTTTTATATTGAGAATCATCGGATGGATCTTTTGGATAATCTCCTCGTGGATCATCTTTTTTCACATAAAATAAAATACTGTGAACTTCCCCGAATGTTTTTTTGTCTGAAGTTCCATCAGGACAAGAATCATTTGCCAAGCAATAATCTCCTTTGTAATCCTTGGCATCCATTTCGCACACCTTTACATCTTCTTTAATGTCTTGTTCTCCATTGAGAATTGGTTTGCCGGCATCTTCTTTTTCATATTTTGGAAATTGTTCAGCCGCACTGTTTCCCAATGCAAAATTCATAAACGATCTCCAAATCGGAGCAGCCACATAAATTCCATCAGCACCGACTTTCATAGAGGAGTTGTCATTGTTTCCAGCCCAAACCCCCACTGCAATTGACGGCGTGTACCCCATTGCCCAACCATCGCGAAATTCATTGGTTGTTCCAGTCTTGGCCGCAACTTGGCGATCTGAAAATTTGAAAGGATTATTGTCTCCAAACACAGGTGCTCTGAGTTCATTGGTCGACATAATATAATCAAGCATAGCAACATATTTTTCTTCAACAATTCTTTGCCCAGCGCTTTGTTTGAATTCTTCCAAAACCGCTCCGTCCTTATCTTGAATTTTCAAAATTGCAGTTTTGTCATAGTGAATTCCTCCTGTGGCCAAACCACCATACGCATTAACGTGATCAAGTAATGTCACTTCTCCACCTCCGAGTACCAAAGACAAACCGTATCGTTCAGGTTGATTGAGACCTTTTATTCCAAGCCCTTTTGCAAGTTGAATTGAATCTTTCACTCCTGCCAAATACAAAGTTTTCACAGCAGGAATGTTGAGCGACATAGCCAATGCATTTTTCATTTGAAGCGGTCCTTTGAATTTTCCATCATAATTTTGCGGCTTGTAATCTTTTCCTTCATCGGTACTAAAGTTTGTTGCCACATCATATAATAATGTTTCTGGGGTGTAACCTTTCGTAAAAGCTGTCAGATAAACATATGGTTTAAATGAAGACCCCGGTTGACGATCAGCCAAAGCCACGTTAACTTGCCCATCAATTGATTTGTCAAAATAATTTTTCGAGCCAACCATCGCCAAAATTTGTCCAGTTTTTGGATCCATTGCTACCAACGCTGCATTGCTGGCATTTTGAGCTTTGTTTTTTTCAGCTCCTTCTACGACTGCTTTTTCTGCTGCCTTCTGTTTGTCCCAATCAAGCGTAGTATAAACTTTTAGTCCTCCTTGCTCTACCGCCTGTTCTCCATATTTCTGTTCCAAATATTCTTTTACATACATCACAAAATGAGGAGCTTGAATATTATCTTGTTTTGGAGTTATTGCTGCAAAGATATCCACGCCTTTAGCTTCGTCTGCCTGCTCTTGCGTGATATATCCCAAATCAGCCATTTTTCTAAGTGCAGAATTTTTTCTTCCAACTAAAGCATCCCGATGAGAACCAAAAGGCGAATAATACGTTGGCGCGTTTGGCAGTGAAGCCAAAAGAACAGCCTCAGCAAGATTTAAATCCTTTGCTGATTTTGAAAAAAATGTTTGAGCTGCCGCTTCAATCCCATAGGCACTTGAACCATACGGAATTTGATTAAGATACATTGCTAAGATTTCATCTTTGGAATATTTTTGCTCCAATTCTATAGCAAGAATAACTTCTTTTATTTTTCGCGTGAATGTTTTCTCGTCACTAAGCAATGATTTTTTAATAAACTGCTGTGTAATCGTGCTACCACCTTGTGCAGCCCCACCTTTTATAATATCTTTAAAAGCTGATCGCAAAATAGCTTTCGGGTTTACTCCGAAATGCGAATAAAATTCCTGATCTTCCAAAGCAATAGTCGCATACTTCACATTATCCGGAATTTGCGCAAAAGGTATAACTGTTCTTTTCTCCTCCCCGTGTACATCATACAAAAGATGCTCACCGGAGCGATCGTAAATTTTGGTTGATTGCGCAATCAGTTTTGCATCCACCGAATTTGCACTCGGCAAATCCTTGGCAAAATACAAAAAGATTCCAACTACACTTAAAAATCCAACACCAAAAAGATACAGGGAAATTTTCCCTACAATTTTCCATTTATCTTTATTGGAAGAACTTTTAAAATTTCTTGAAATAAATATTTGATTCATATTAAAATACTAACTTAGTAAATTACTTCGCAAAAGAAGTTACTTTCTAAATATATTATATGCTTAAAACGGCTTTTTTCAAAGCCGCTCTAGTATACAGGAAACTGATTATTTATCAAGAGAAAAAAGAAAAAACAATCAACTAGTGATTGTTTTTTCAATAAAACTTTTTATCAAACACTTTTATGCTGTTTTTGTCTTTTTTTAATAGCATATTTAATAATGTATTCGGCTGGATTTATTCCAGTTATTAATTTGAATTTTTCCCACTGTGGAGAGACATTAACTTCAATGACATAGGTTTTTCCTTCATATTCAAACAGATCCACGCCCGCTATTTCATAGTCCATCGCTGCTGTTGATTCCAAGGCAACTTTTTTCATCTCTACGCTAACCTCTATTTTTTCAGCTTTGGTTCCACGAATATTGGATTTATATTGCCCTTCATTAATAAAACGTTGAAACCCACCGATAACTTCGCCACCGACAACAAAGATTCTAAAATCATTTACGATTGGAAAATATTGTTGCGCTAAATATTCAGTTGTATTTTTTTCAAAAAATTCCAGCGCTTCGTTGGCTGTGTTTAATTTCTGAATCCCCCTACCCTTTCTTCCAAAAATCGGTTTAGCAATAATAGGAAATTCTACGTCTTCTGTTAACCTTTTCCATCCTTCAAAATTATTAGCTTGAAATGTTGCTGGATGATCGATACCACATTCAAAAAGTCTTTTGGCTTGATGCATTTTTCCTCGCACATAACCGCCAGCGAGTGATTGTTCAATAACTATTTTATCATTATCTACCAGCATTTCAGCTAATAGCTGTGCTTCATAAATATGATTATTATATCCCCTGAAAATAACCACATCAAAATCGCAGATGTCCAACTCGCCACACATCGCTGCAAGATTGTCACCAATAGTTTCAAAAGTAATTTCCGAAAATTTACAGACTATTCCTTGATGACCAGCTTTTTCAATAGCATCAAGCAAATCTTGAGTGTTTTCAGTTAGTGAACCAATGATAATAAATTTCAACATATTTTTAAATTATATTAAGCAATGTTTTCAATAAAAGCATCAAAATCTTTCTGTTGTAATTCCTTATCGTTAAGCGCTTCGATCAAACAAAGGCCTGGAACAGAATTCATTTCAATAAAAAGTGGTTCACCTTTTTCGTTAAAAAAGAAATCCAAAGAATATTGAGCACGCGCAAACATTTTTAATTTTGCAGTAATTTTTTCTGTTACATCCAAAACACTTTGCGGTATTTTCTCAAGCGGAACACGTTTACTCGTTGCTCCCTGATGCATATTAGTAAACAGAGACCCTCCTTGAGCAATTCGAGAAAGAGCATAAAGTGGCTGGTGATTAATGTAAGTAATTCTAAGATCTGCCAATTCACCTTTTTCAGAAAATCCAGGAATACCATTTTCATTTTTAACAAATTCTTGTAACAGCATCGGATAAATAAACTTTTCTTTTAAAATAGTTTCTTTATTACCAATAACAATACCAAATCCGCCAGAGCCCTGAAGAGGTTTGGCAACAATTTTTGATGTTTTTATTTTTTCAATTGCAATTTTCAGGTCATTTAAGTTCATTGCCACGAATGTTTTCGGCATATATTCAGAAAACAAAGCGTACTGCGAAAGTTTACTATCAACCATGGCTCGAAAAAGCGGATTATTAAAAACGATTGAATTGCTGGCCATAGCCATTTTTAAATCAAACAACTTATGCTCGCTAGAGCCAGGCGTCTTATCATAAATAAGATCAGCTGTGATTTCTTTTTCAACTCTTTGCCATTTGCCGCTCCTAAAAGCCCATGCCTTGATAAAAATATTTTTCTTGATATCATACCAATCCACACTTGCACGATACATTTGAATATTTTTTTCAAGCGCCATAGTGTGCCATTTTTCAAAAGCTCTTCTTGTTTCTTCGTACGATATTGGAATTTCCCTATCCCAATCATCGCCTGTATAAATAACAACTATGTTTTTACTTTTTTCGTTTTCCATAAAATACTTTATTAACTAACTTTATTCACATCAATTAAAAACTTTCCCAGATTTCTCCTACCGATGATAGCAGCATATTTAAGTTCATCTCTGGCGGCAATATTAACATTCGCATTTATTGCAAAGTTATCCATAACAAAAGTCATTTTTACTTTTGGCCTAAAAGACACACCGTTAGATGCATAGATTAAATCTATGTCATAAAGATCGCTGTGTTTATATTTATTTTTCAAGCCCTTAAGAATTTCTGGTCCTTCTTCTCTGGAAAATCCGTTTGGCAATTCAATTTTTTCAAAAAAATCCAAAACATCGCCATAGCCAAGCTGTCTAGCCATATCAATATCAATAGAAGTTGACATTGCACCCGTATCAATTTTGGCCTCAATTTCTATAGTTGCTTCATTTTTTCCAATAAATTTAACTTTTTCTACTGTGCCAATAACTTTTCGTCCAGAAATTTCTTCGACTTCTTCTTCAACTTCTCCTCCGAATAAATCTCTTCCTACGCGCACACCGCGCGCTGCTGTTTTTATTTTAAGACCCTTGATGCGCTCAAGTCTTTCTTTAAGACCACTGAGGTTTGCAACTTGAATAGCAAGACCCGGACGAGCATTGATTTCCAAAAAAACCGGACCGCGCTCGCGATCAATCGCAACATCAGCGCCCAAAAATCCCATCCCTGAAACTTCCTGCGCTTTTACAGCTAAAAGTAAAATATCTTTCCAATATGGAATTCGAATTCCTGAAAGAAGCATTCTGGTGCCTGGGACATAATCAATAATTTTTCCTTTACCCAAAACTGCAGTCGTGGTCACGCCTGAAGCTAAGTCAATTCCCACTCCGATACCTCCTTGCTGCAAATTAGCTTTTCCTCCAGATTCTTTTGTTGGAAGACGAAGCATCGCCATTACTGGTATATGATTAAAAACAATCACGCGGATATCAGGAATTCCTTTATATGCATACGGCTTAAAAAGTTTAAGCAAAGTCAAACGTTCTTCAAAAAAAGCAATGTCTGGCATATTAGCCAATGAAAATGCTCCATCCAAAATATTTAAAATATGACTCTTGATATCTTCCACTGTAACTTTGCTGCCATCAGCTTTAATCCAAACAGGCAACGGTATTTCATTTTCATCACTTACTAAAACTTTTCCACTATTTTTCTTTCTGCCATACACTACCATAATTCCACCTCCGCCATATCCACGATTTGGCTTAAGCGCAAAAGAAGACGGCAAAGAAGACCAGTCGAAATTTTCCAATTCCTCGGCTGTTCTGATTTTTGCAAGCAATTTTGGCACAGGAATTCCACCTTTTTTAAGCATCCTCTTGCTTAAAATTTTATCGTCTGCCAATTTTTTTGCTTTTTTTCTATTGTATGGACGAATGTAATCAAGGTTACGAGCATTCATGCCAAGCAACTTATTTCCATTCTTAAAAATTTCAAACATAAAAAAATTATGTCATTCCGGACTCGATCCGGAATCCCGAGCTTTAACGCACAAACCGTTATGCTACGAGAGATCCTGAAACAAATTCAGGATGACACAGTGATTACTTTAAATTCTTCAGCACTTCCCTAAAACGAAAATATTCATTCAAGCGCAAGCCATCCCATTTCCCTAAAAAGATATTAATTGGAATTGTAATTAAAATCAGCCATGGGAAAGCTACAATGCCTTTTATCAATGCTGGCCAACTTGCCAAATAATATCCAACAAGAGAAATTACCAATGTTTCCACCGCCAAAATGAGAGCTGCGCGATTTCCCTTTTCAATTTGAGCTGCCACAAATTTTTCCACGATCGTAATCATAATCAAAATTGGGAAAATTGAAACTGCAGCTAAACCGGTTCGCTGCATTGCTCCTCCAAAACTAAGCAGCATCAAAATTGAAAGTGCAATAATGCTAAGTGTGATGGCCACGCGCGGCAGATACAAAATACGAAGACCTTTCAGTGCAAAGCGCAGCAGCATTCCAACCAAAATCACCACAATAAAAATAAGAACGCCGTAGCGAAGTTGTGGTACAGCCAAGAAAGCAAAGGTCACGATCGCAGGCGTATAAATACCAAAAGCCTTAATTCCGATTACCTGACGAAAAAAAGCGATCAACGTTACCACAATTGGCAACATTAAAAGCAAGATAACCGTATCAAGCGGCACACCTTGTGCAATAAAATATTTAATGAGAGGACTGATGTTTTCCATAATTTTCATAGAGCATGTAACATATAACATGCAACATTAACTCAAAACAATAAGATTACAAATCAAAAAAACGAACTAGAATGCTTTTTCTTTTTTCACTTAAAACAAGTCTCATTGGCGCTGGGTCAAAAGTTGCAATTGTTTTTCTGTGAAAAAAGAAAAATGTATTCTAGTGAGCTACAATTAAGGCAAACTATCAACAATTATTTTTAATTTCTCTCATTTTTCTGCTATTTAAATGACATAGTGCTATTGCAATTGCATCAGCGGTGTCATCTGGTTTGGGAATCTCTTTCAATTTCAAAATATTCTTTACCATTAGCTGTATTTGCTTCTTTTCTGCCCTACCGTAACCAGTCAAGGCTTGTTTGACTTGCAGCGGTGTGTATTCAAATATGCTAACACAAAATCTCTCAAGTGTCAAGAGTATAGACCCTCGAGCTTGGCTTACTTTCATTACCGTTTTTACATTCTTAAAAAAGAACAAATCTTCCACTGCAGCCTCATCAGGCTTATATTTTTCAATTATTTGTTCTAAATCCTTCACAACTTCAAAAAGGCGTTCGGCTGTGCTGTTTTTTGGTGAAGTTGTGATGTGCCCATAAGCAATTGATGTCACACATCCTTTCTTTTCATCCAAAATAGCCCAGCCAACAATAGCAGTCCCAGGATCAACCCCTAAAACTCTTAGAGTTTTAGGGGAATTTTTAATTTTTAATTTTGAATTTTTAATCAATTCCAAATGATTAAATTTTTAATGTTTTAAACATTTTGAAATTAAGATTTGATTTTAAATTTCAAATTTTAAATTTCAAATTAATCTATGATAATCAAAGATTATCATAGATTTCTTGCACGTCGTCGTTCTCGTCTAATTTTTCTAAAAGTTTTTCGTAATCAATTTTTGATTCAGGATCAAGCTCTGTTTTTTGAATTGGAGCATAAACAAGGTCAGCGCCTTCAACAATAAGACCAGCCTTGTCAAGATTTTCCTTAACTTTTTGCAAATCTTCTATTTTTGTATAAACAATCACAATATCACCCTCATACAAAGTATCCTCTGCCCCAGCTTCAATAGCAGCCATCTCAACTTCATACGGATCTCTGTCGCCAACAGACACTGCGATGTTTCCAACCAATTTAAACATAAATTTCACCCCACCTTCCGCTGCAGGCTTTCCGCCAGCTTTAGTCAGAATGCTGCGAATTTCACTTCCGGTTCTGTTTCTATTATCAGTAGCAGTTTTAATAAGCATAGCTACATTTCCAGGACCATAACCCTCATAAATAAGCTCTTCAATTTCTGCTCCATCCTTGAGCTCACCAGTTCCCTTTTTAATCGCTCGCTCAATGGTGTCTTTTGGCATATTTTCAAGTCGTGCCCGATCAATTGCCATTTGCAACTTGAAATTCATTTCCGGTTTACCGCCGCCCTCTTTGGCGGCAATCGTAATCAAACGCCCATATTTTGTAAAAACATTAGCCCTTTTGGCATCATTAACGCCTTTTCTCTGTTTTATCCCTGCCCAATGTGAATGTCCCGACATATTTTTCATGGATCATAAAACATGGAACATTGAACAAAAATGCAAATCATTTTTATCTTGCTTCATGCTATATGCTTTATGTTATGTGATCTATGAGCTAAGTCTACCACCCTAAACTACTCATTTCAAGCCACAGGCTTTGACAATAACCCTTTTTCAAATTACGATGGACATATCAAACTTGTTATTAATATAACTTACATACAAAAGGAGGTTCGCAATGTCATTAAAATCACTTTTTTTAGGATTTTTTACCCAAACGCGTTATATCTGCAAAAGCGAACGCAAGGGCGAGAGGTGTGGAAAAATTATTCTTGCTTACTTTAAACCCACCGAATGTCCTCTTTGTAAGGCGCCAAGTAATTATATTGAGGAATCTCCCCTCAATATCCACCCTATCAAAAGGAAAAGCGTTTGAAAAAAACTATCAACTAAAAGGTGTTGGACTCTTCCAACACCTTTTTCATTTCCGAATGAGTGATAACAACAAGACGGTACTCCGAATTATTTTACCTTAACCTCTGGCAGCAAATCCCAAATAAGTTGAAAAATAAGTTTCATTGTTTTGTGAATTTCCTCTCCTTCAATAATAAGTCCGATTTCTTCCTTGGCTGACATCAGCGCAACCTTTTGATGACCATAATTTATTTTAATAAAAAAAGAGTGCTTTTAATGATTTTTGCAAGGAAATTACTTTTTTCAAAAATAAGCTCTTGACTGCATATCCATAATGACATACACTATCATATTGGCATAAATGCCAAAATTACCTTAACAATAGGAGCTTTACCATGAAAACGAAGTCGATGTTAAAGATTGTGTTTTTTCTTTTTGTTTCCTTTAGTGCTTTAACGGCGTGGGGATGGAAATCGCCACCATCTGAGGGTGATGAGGAGGTTCTTGCGCAAGAAACCGCTCAAAATGTCATTCTTACCAAGGCCAGTATTTACGACAATGTGTGGTACAAATACGCTAATAGTAAAGATGGTGGAGGATGTTTCACGGATTTAACTGCTATTTATACTCCAGACCCAGACTCTGATTTAAGGGAAATAATCCGAAAAAAAATTCCGGTTGATATCGATTACAGGAAAACTCGCATCTATACTGGACGCTACTGGAGCTATGAATCAGTTGTGGAAATCAATTGGGCCACAAAAAAACATCCTATCAAAAAAAGATACTAAAAAGATTTCTGCCAACTTTAATTACACCGTCTCGCGCAAACTACGCGAGACGGTTTTTTTATTTGAAAATAAAATTAAAAATCATATTCAATCCTGAATTAATTTCAGAAAAAATATTTTTCAAAAATAAAATTGCATAATGCTCTTTTTCTGGGATTTGTGGGGTGAAAAAATATATGCCATCAACTTCCCGCACAGCCCGTGTCTCATTCACACGTGGAACACCTTTTAATAATTCAATTCTGATATCGTCATTACTGGCTGAAATTAATTTATTTTCTCTCTTAACCTCAACCAACGCAACTGCTTCTTCATAATCACTTTTACCAGTGTTTTGAATTTCTGATGACAGATGACTGACAGCGGATAACACAATACTTGTTTCTTTTTGATTACCGATTGCTGATGACTGATGACTTTCTGCTTTTTCACCGCCAATCCACCCCCAACCACTTTTTATTTTTTCATACACTTCGCCCTCTTTGATCCCCTCAACTTTTTTATATTTCACTTCATATGCAACTTTTCCATCAGGATATCTGAGCTGAATTTTAGATTTGGTGTTGTTAAGTGTGAAACTCGAAACATCACTCCTGATTTCCTTGGATTTATCTTTTTTAATAATCACATCTTCTCCAATAGGATGATTAATAAATTTTTTCCAGCCAGTTGCAATACTCCAACCACTCAAATTTATTTTATTTTTTGATTTGTTTTGCACGGTAATATATTCAACTCCCGTGTCAGCGCCAGTAGGATTAGCGCTGATGGCAATGATTTTTACTTCCGGATGCGGAAATTTTTTAACTTCCACAACAAAATTTTGCAAAACATCTTCGCTGCCATCAGACAATTTCACGGAGCCATTATATGTGCCAACATTTTCATATTTATGTCTGGTTTTTGCCAAAGAACTTTTGTGTCCATCTCCAAAATCCCAGCTTATTTTTATTTTATCCCCATCTCTGTCGCCGCTTGAGACAGAAAAATCAGCATAAACATTAGCAAAAACATCTTCATCGATTTTTACTTTTCCATACGGTTGGCTATTAAAAATGTTTTCTTTCCCCTCTGTTAAAAATTGACTCCAAGACCAAACGCTCCCATCAAAATTATAAGAACGTCCCTTTTTCGCACTGCCTTCATAGCTAACACTAAAAACAGGAACCAGATCGATAGGGTTATATAGTCCAAGAAATTCTCCCTGCGTGTCATTAAGTGCTAGTGTACATTTTTTGTCAGCATCATTTTTCAAAGTCAAAAATCTTGAGATTGTGGGATCAATAATATTCCCAGTCAAAGCGCAAGTTTTTCCTGCTCTGTCTTTTAAATACCAACCTTCCAAATTTTCAGTTTTATCGCTTGAACTATAAAGTTCCACAAATTCTTCCAGCCCAGAGTTTTTCAAAGGAGCAGGAAAAATTTCATTGATAATTATTCTGTCTGAATATGTTTTTGATTCTGATTCGTTTTTTTCTTCTTCCTCATCTTCCTCTTTTATGCATAATGCTAATTCTTCAGTATTTATAATGGTTGAATTTTTTGGAAAATAATCAGAAACTACCAAAAAATTATCCTCTACATCTTTTTTTAGAACTTTAGACACCATTAGATTTTCAGAATATAGATGTGATCCAGAAAAAGAATGTGCATTATTTCCCCATGTTATCGAATCAATAATTTCATCTTCATCAACAAATGCAATGCTATAATTTTCAGAAAGCGTAGCTCCAGTTGATTGATCTGATTTGATTGCATTAGCAAAATCAGCGTTACCCCAAAGAAAATACCCCTTAGCACTAATAGTTGTATTCGCAGATAAAACTTTTATAGATGATTCTGTTCCAGAATTTGTCCTTTTTCTTAATTTCCAACCAGATATATCAATTTCCTCACAACTTGTATTATATATTTCTATAAAATCATCATTAGCGTTAATTCCCTTGATTTGTACTGCGCTTATTATGGCTGCATTGTCAGCCTTGCAACTATTATTAACAAAAACAAAAAGCGCCACAAAGAGCAGCACTAATGGTGTTTGATATTTAAATGATTTTTTAATCCGTAACTGAAAAAAGTCACGGACTTTTTGTTTTTGTCTTGATTTCACCCCGACACCTGTTAAGGATTACTTGATAAACAAAAAATAATCTGAATTACAAATATAACAATTAAAAAACGCTAACTTTTTACTATTTCATCCTTTACAGGTGTGGGGGTAAACCCGAATTTTATTCCCCCACTCTGCGAAATAAAAACTACTCTTCTAATTTTTCTTTTAACATTTCCCCAAAATTTTCCGTTTTCTTAGCTTCAGCTTTTTTCTGAAGTTCCATAATAATATTTTTCACATGATACGGATCTGACACTGTGCGAAAAACAAATTCGCTTTCTTCTCCAGCGGTTTGCACTCTCACATCTCCATAATTGATAACTGTTGGCAAAAATCCAACCACTTCGGTTGTGATATCTTGTATCTTTGCAAATCGCAGCTCGCTCACACTGCGAGTGAACATCCCCTTTTGCTCAATATTTATAATTCTCTCAGTTGTGATGATCCAAATGTCGAAATAATAATCCACCCAAATTAAAAAAGAATAAATCCAAAGAGCTAACACAAAAAAGTTTTCCATAAAGGCAACTACTGGCTTATATTGTCCCTTAAACATTTCTGGAAAAAATGCTGGTGCCCAAGAAAGACCAGCTATAAAAATTCCACCAATCAAAAACACGAGAAAGAATTGCGTTAGCAAATAAAACCAGTTGCGATGAAGCACCTTCACGATCGACTCGGTGCCATTAAGATCTTTAAAGTGATATTTTGAAAATCCATCCATCCGGTAGTAGAAATTCGAATGGCCTTTGGCCGATAAAATTTCTTAAATTATATTTTTTATATTAATTCTAAATTTATTTTATTTATTACCTACTATTTTTTATTTTTCGAATTCTCACTACCGGATCCATAAATTTATAAAATTCCAGCAAAAAGCTGCCTTAAATTAATAGCAGTGAACAGCACAAGATTAGTAAACAAAAGCACGCCAGCTACTGGCACGAATATTGCAAGCATTAGCAATCGTGAAAGAAAAGAATACGAATAAAAAACAATATGAAAAATAATAAAAATGCTCATCAAGAACATCACAAAAAAAACAAGGTAATATAAAATTTGAAAAATTGGAATTAGCATAAAAATAACTCTCGACTAACAACTTACAACTGATAACTTTTTCATTATACCACAAAAAGTTATTTTACTTTGTTTTTTTGTTTGCTTGTTTTCTTTTTGGCCAATTATTGCGACAGCAATTCTTTGAGTTTTTGACCATAGTCTTGGGTCAAAAACGTGCTCAAAAAGAAAACAAGCAAACAAAAAAACATATCTTTAATTAAACCAGTTTTCTTTGGTTGTCTTCGGGCATATCAATTCCCATGTGAGCATAACCATGCTCGGTTACCATTCTTCCGCGTGGAGTTCTTGTTAAAAATCCCAATTGAATCAAGAATGGTTCGTACACATCTTCAATTGTTTCGATTTCTTCAGAAGTGGCAGCAGCAATAGTGGAAATTCCAACTGGTCCACCATTAAATTTTTTAATAATAGTTTCCAAAATAAAACGATCCGTCGGTTCAAGTCCAAGCTGATCAACATCCATCATCTCAAGAGCCTTTCTTGCAATCGCACTATCAATTGTTTGATGCTCATTGATTTGAGCATAATCCCTAACACGCTTAATAATTCTATTTCCAACGCGAGGAGTTTTTCTGCTTGAAACCGCAATTTCTTTTGCTCCACTATCCTCAAGCGGTATTCCCAGAATTTTACCAGAGCGATGAATGATACTTTTCATCTCATCTTCGTTATAAAATTCAAGTCGATGAATTGCGCCAAAACGATTTCGCAGCGGATTAGAAAGTGCTCCTAATCTGGTTGTGGCTCCAATAAGCGTGAATTTTGGCAAATCAAGCTGAAGTGTTCGCGCCGATGGTCCTTTTCCAATAATCACGTCCAATTTATAATCCTCCATAGCAGGATAAAGAACTTCTTCAATCAATTTATTGAGCCGATGAATTTCATCTATAAATAGAACATCTCCGTCTTGCAGGTTAGTCAAAATTGACCCAAGATCGCCAACTCTTTCAATTGCTGGTCCAGAAGTTACCTTAATATTAACACCCATTTCATTAGCGATAATATGAGCCAGGGTTGTCTTTCCAAGTCCAGCTGGGCCATAAAGCAGCACGTGCTCAATAGATTCTCCTCGTTTTTTGGCAGCATCAATAAACATCTGCAAATTTTTGCGGATTTTTTGTTGTCCGACATACTCACTCAAACGCTGCGGTCTAAGTGTTGTGTCTAAAACAATATCATCTTCTTGTTCTTCAGAGGTAGTAATCATTTCATTGAGCATGGAACATAAATCATGGAGCAAAACTTCCACAAAATGTTCCTAAAAAATAATTCATTCTAAACCTTTTCATATATGTTAAGCCAAATTTATCAAAAAAGCTAGTGATATAAATCAGAAAATTTTAAAAGATTGAAAATACTGAAACAAATACCGTATTCGAACGTATTATTCTATACAAGCAGGCAGTGTGCTGATTTTTTGCATGTTTAGCAATATCTTGGCTCTTGTTTTATGTTCCATGCTCCATGTTTGCGCAGCATAACTTGACAAGAAAACAAAGCTGTGCTAAGCTGAACAATCAAGTGAGAAAGTATTGTTGTTTTCATTAACCTGTAGACAGTTGGTGGCTTCTATCTTTTGTCATCAATATCGGTTGCTTTTTTGTCCAGATATGGGTATTGCGGTTTCGGCGGCGGTACACCTCGACACTGCAACTTCCCCGGGGGATCTATCTCCCGGGATATGTCTACAGATTAATGAACACAAGTTGCACTTGTTTCCGAAAAAAACCTTCAAGCTTAGCGCGAGAAGGTTTTTTATTTTGTATTTTGTATTTCCCTACAACCTAATTCCTAAAACCTATAATTTGTATTTTGTATTTACCTACAACCTAATTCCTAAAACCTATAATTTGTATTTTGTATTTACCTACAACCTAATTCCTAAAACCTATAATTTTGTATTTTTGTATTTCCCTACGACCTAATTCCTAGAACCTAAAACCTGCCCTATATTACTCTTTCCACCTCCTCTAAACTTGTTTCTCCTTCGAGAACTTTGAGCATTCCGTCTTGTTCCATTGAAATCATTCCGTTTTCAATGGCTTTGTCGCGGATTTGGGAAGATGAAGCACTTTGAGTGATGAGTTCTTCAATATCGCGATCAACCACTAGCACTTCGCTGATTGTTGTGCGGCCCTTGTATCCAATATTGTTGCATTTATCACAACCCTTGGCTTCATAAACTTTTTCAAAAGATGGGACTGCGATTCCAGATTTTTCAGAAACATTTCCCAATATTTTTTTCATTTTTGAAATCTCACTTATAGTCAAATGCCTTTCAGTTTTGCAATCACAGAGCTTGCGCACGAGTCTTTGTGCCATTAGCGCGTTAACGGCTGTTGCAAGGTCATCTGAGCGCACTCCCATATTAATCAAACGCTGAACTCCGCCTGCTGCATCATTTGTGTGAAGCGTGGAAAGAATTGAATGTCCTGTAAGAGCGGCTTGAATGGCAATGTTGGCCGTTTCCTCGTCGCGAATTTCGCCAATCATCATAATGTCAGGATTTTGACGAAGAAGTGCCCGCAGCGCTGTTGGGAAAGTATACCCTTCTTTGTCATCAACCGAGGTCTGCAAAACTCCATCCAATTGATATTCAATCGGATCTTCAACTGTGATGATTTTCACTTCGGGATTATTAAGAACTTTCAGCGCGCTATACAATGTCGTGGTTTTTCCGCTGCCGGTTGGACCAGTTGTCAAAAAGACACCGTTTGGCTTTTTAATTTCACTAATAATTTTTTCCAAATTTTGCTTTCTAATCCCCAACTTTTCCAAATCAAGAGCAACCGATGATTTGTTTAAAAGTCTCATTACCACAGTTTCGCCATAGCCACCCAGAATTATCGAAACACGCACATCAACTTTTGTGTCTGTGATATTTCCAAATGGTTTGTCTAAAGAAATTGAAAAACGAGAATCCATAACACCGCCGCGCACCTCCGTTGAAAAGCCACTCAAAAATTTGATGCTGCCCAATAAGCTTGGATATTCATTAAGAGGAATTTCTGCAATCGTTTGAAGAATTCCATCCATACGATAACGAATTTTCACGCTTTTTTCTTCCGGTTCAATGTGAATATCTCCCACATTAAGCAGTAAGCTGCTAGCAAAAATATATTTAGCACTGCTTTTTTGATTTGATTTTTCAATTAGGTTTCTGAGTGATTCCACTGGCTCTAAGTTTTGTGAAACCAAAAGCATATCCTCCTCGGTAATATCGATTGCTCGAGACATTGATTGTGACATCAATTTTTCATAAATTTCCTCCAGAAATTCAGTTTGTCCTGTTGCGCGCCAAACTTCTTCCATTGAAGTCAGCCCTTCAATAGCTTTTAGAATTCCGTCTTGCGCCATTGTGATCATTCCGTCTTCCAAAGCAGTTTGTGCAATTTCTCTTTCTCCTCCCATTTCCAAAATTAACTTTTCAATATTCTCAGAAATTGTGAGCACCTCAAAAATTCCGATTCGCCCCTTAAATCCTAGTCCATGACATTTGTCGCAACCGACAGGACGATACAATTTTTCAATAGTCTTGGGAATTTCAAGTTTTGCCTTAGGAGAAATAATCGACAAGATTTTTTTAACACTGTCAGAAGTTTCTCGCGCTGGAACATATTCTTCTTTGCAATGTTGGCAAAGCTTTCGCACAAGACGTTGTGCAATAAAACAATTTACTGATGGTGCAATTAAATTGGGTTTAACACCAAGTTCAATAAAGCGTGGGATGGAAGCAGGTGCATTGTTGGTGTGCAGTGTGGAAAGCACAAGATGTCCAGTGAGTGCCGCATTAACTGAAATGTCTGCCGTTTCATCATCACGAATTTCGCCAACCAAAATAACATCAGGATCTTGACGCACCACTGCGCGAAGGCCTTCTGCAAATGTATAGTTGCGATCCTTGGCAACTTGTGTTTGAGAAATGTTTTTTACTTCATATTCAATTGGGTCTTCAATCGTGATAATCTTAACTCCCGCAACATTAAGCTTGTTTACCAAGGCATACAGTGTGGTGGTTTTTCCGGATCCCGTTGGCCCTGTTGTTAAAATCATTCCGTGAGGTTTGGCAATTTCTCTTTGCACATTTTCATATGCCAAGCCGCGCAAACCCAAATCCTCAACCGAAAGTAAAATATCAGCTTGACTCAAAAGCCTCATTACCACCGATTCTCCGTGACTTCCTGGGATAATATTTGTTCTGACATTTATTTTTCCATTTTCCATATCAATGGAAAAATGACCGTCTTGCGCAATGTCGCGAATATTTATTTTCATTTTTCCCATCATCTTAATGCGGGACAAAATGAAATGATATGTGTCATTTGGAAATCTTCCAACATCTTGCAAAATTCCATCAATACGAAAACGCATTCTGACCTCTTCTTCTTGCGGTTCAAAGTGAATATCACTGGCCTTCATTTTCACGGCGCCAGCCATAATAATTGAAATGATTTGAGTGGTTGGAATTTCACGAATACGCTTTTTCAAATCAAGCATACTGCCAAATTCTTTCTCAAATTTTTCCAAATCCTCCCCACTAAGCGTGATTTGCATAGCTTCCAAATTCTCCAAAAGCGGAATGTCCGCATATCTTTTCCAGATTTTTTCCAAAGAAGAATTTGAAATCACATACAAATGAATCGTCCAACCATTTTCGTTTTTAAGACTTTCAATGTGATCAAGAGTTTTTTTGTTTGCTGGATCAATAATACCCATTCGTAATTCCTTGCCAGCTTTTTGAAAAACGCAAATTTGAAATTCGCGCGAGTTTTCCTCGCTGATTGTGCGCATATCCTCTGCGCCCACAGGAAAAATATTTAGATCGACATAAGAAAGATCATATTCGCTCGCCAACTGTGCTGCTCGTTCTTCTTCAGACTCTCCTCGCATATGCTGAAGAAGCTTGCCCGCCTGCTCATCCTTGTCAGTATTATGAATCAATTGTTTATGCGAAACTTTTACCATACTAAGTCATATAACATGAAACATATAGCATGTAACATGAATACAAAAAAATTGTTTTTATTTTTATTTACAAAGTTATTATACCCCAAAAATGCTTTTTGGACAAAAGAAAAACGACCAGTAAGAACTGCTCGCTTAGTTATTATCAAAAAAAATTATTACACAATCAATCCTGTGCGGAGTTTTTCGACGATGTGCTGTCCTGCTTCGGTGGTGTCTCCAGATTGGAGTGAAAATTCGCAAACATCTCCAATTGCTTTGGCTTCAAGAATCTCAGCAACTTTTTTCAACTGATCATTATTAATGCACTTAATCACGCCGCGCACTTGCCCAGGGGTTTCGTTATAAAGCACCATAAAAATTTTGCCAGCAGAATAATTTTCTTTAATTTTATCCAAAATAAAAGGTACGTCACTCGGTTTTGAGCGGCTCTGCACAAAATCCTCCAAAAACACGGGCGCCCAAGCCAAAGAAATTTCATCTTCCCAATACAATCTCGCCATCACACGACCCCAAAGTTTCAAAAGATGAAGCGGCTGTGTCTTATAAAGATAGCGAATAATTTTTTGTTGATCAGCTCCCTTTGTCATCAGCATTGCACCAATTTGCAATGATTTTGGCGAGGTGTTTTTTTTCTGAAAACTGTTAGTTGCATCAATAATTCCAGTGAGCAAACTTTCCGCCATATTCTCATCAATATTTTTTTCATTTATTTTAGAAAACAAATCCGCCACCACTTCAGATGTCGAAGACGCAGTAATATCAACAATATTTACTTGTCCAAAATTATCATTCTCCGTGTGATGATCAATATTAACAACAGGAACCTCATAAAAAATATCAGGATTTTCTTCATACACCTTTCCGAGTGATTCCTTGTCGGGACTGCCAAGCACGATTACTAAATCATATTTGAATTTTGCAGGAATAAAAGAAAAGTCGCGCGGATCAATTGAACCTTTTTCTGGAGTAATAAAAATTCGCAATTCATCTTCAACTCTTTCTGTGCGCACGTTAGTAATCTTGTTGAACTTTGTGTTAAATGCCAACACAAAATCTCTTGCGCCTGCCAACGAATCCATCAAATCTTCCGGTTTTGTCAAAAATGAAAAACGCTGCAAATAATTTTCATCACTTGGAACTACAACTGTTGCTTCAATATTATTTTTTTTCAAAAAGAAATAAGTTGCCCACGCAGAGCCAACCGCATCGCCAGAAAAATCTTGCGCCATAAAGATAAGAACGTGTTTGGCGTTTTTCAAAACATTATCTAATTGTTGCGCGAGATCTAAACTCATATCGTTTCAGGTTTTAGGTTCTAGGTTTTAGGTGATAGGTTCTAGATTTTAGGTTTATTGAATTTTTACTTTACAAACTTTATAAACTTTACCAACTTTATGAACTTTATAACTATTTAGCTAAGTAATATAAAGTAGCAGGCATTTTGAGTAATGTCAACCCCGTTAGAAAAATGACAATGCAGAAAATTATGGTATAGTATCTTGATATATTAGACTATATATTATAAAAAATTACTTTTGCATTTTTCTAACGGGGTCAATAAAATGCTTGACAACAAGCCACTTTGGGTGTATAATTATCCATTACGGTTGAAGTTCTTTAATTTAAAAAGGTACAAAAAATACACACTTCCAGGCGCAAGGGCGTCAAAAAGGAGAAGTTTATGAAAAGAATACTTTTTTCAATTCTGATTGTCTTGTCATTATTAACATTAACTGGTTGTGTTATGAGGGTTATAGAACCAGGGATTTACAGAACCATTGATGTGCCTGCTACTTATTATTTGCAGGCATATCCTTACTATGATTACGATTATAATTACTACGGGCGAACTCATTATTACAACCCACCCATAAATTATAATCCTCCACGAGGAGTTTGGTATCCTTGGGGGAATATGAAAAACGATGACAGACGCAAACATCACGACACCAGAGATGGTCGGAAAGGTGGTGGTGGTCGCTAGCTACTAGCAACAGCTTTGGAGGGCAGCTCGACATTCGTCGACCTGCCCTCTCTTTTTGCCTTTTTCTTTACTAATCTAAATTTTTGCTATATGTTTTATGTTATATGATTAATGAATTCATAACACAATCTTCACTTCAAACTAAAAAACTCGGCTCACTGCTTGCCGAGGAACTTTGTGGTGGAGAGATAATTTGTTTGTCTGGCGACCTAGGCGCTGGCAAAACAACTTTCACTCAAGGATTATTAAAAGGTTTAAAAATCAAAGGACCATACACGAGCCCGACGTTCGCTATCGCGAAAGTTTATAAAGTAAAAAGTTATAAAGTTCATAAAGTAAATTCAAAAGAAAAAACGTCAAAGGTCAAAGGTCAAATGTTAAATGTTTTTCACATCGATGCTTACAGAATAAATTCAAAAGATTTGTTAGAATTAGGATTCAAAGACTTTGCCGGCAAAGAAAATTCGATCACTATCATTGAGTGGCCAGAAAAAGTAAGAAAACTAATCCCCACCAACGCGCTCTGGATTAACTTCCAATGGCTCAGTGAGAAAGAAAGGGAAATTACCATTTCGACAAAAAAAGAGCTCTAGGCTCTTTTTACTATTGACAATATTCAAAAACCGTGCTATATTGATATTTACTCTTTAACAATCTATTCTTATTTCCATTAATGAAAGCATGTTATAAAAAGAAAGGAGTTTTTCAATGGAATCCCCGGTCGTACCACAAACAACTGACGAACCGAAAAATATGACTGAGTTAGATTTTCAACTTTTGTGCAAAGCGTATGGAAAAGAATATGCATTAAAAGTAATGCGCATAGTCAACGGAATGCGCCTAACAAGAAAAATGAGAGCTGTACAAATTTAGACAAATTTTGCAATATACGCAAAAACCTTGTCTTGCAAAGCCTTTTGTTCGAATCCATTCGAATAGAGGCTTTTTTTATTATCATGCATCCAGTCGAATAATCTTTGATAATAATCCAGAGATGCTGTCATTTTAGAATTTTCTCCATGACTGGCTTGCGCAATACCATAATAAACTTCGGTTTGTGCAAGAAGTTCTCTAATAAGCATAAGTTGTACTTCATGTTTTTTTAATATTTCCATTCCGGTATTCTCTTGCTTTGCAATGCTATCACAAAGCGCACTTAGTGTTTCCTTGCCAATTCCTGCAAAAAATACTGGAACATCATCTATTTTTCCTTTTGTATTATCTATTTTTGATTTAAAATATTTAACACTGAAAAAATTTCCACTTTTAACGGCATCTAGACATTTCAATCTCTTTTTACTAAGATTATCATAATTAATCGCGGTAGTAAGATCTATTCCTATTCTCTCTATCGAACCATCTTCACCCGTTGGTATTTCCAAAATAACATCGCAATGAGCGCCACTGGCAATCTTGTCATCAAATTCACTCAATTGAACAACCTTAACACCTTCGCCAAACCAATTATATTTTTCGACTAAATCAGTAAACATATTTTCCAAAACAATACTATCGTCAGTTGGTTCCTTGTAGTCTTTTCCTTTTTTAATGTATTCAACTCTTTCTCTGTCTTTTTTTATTTCTTCAGCAGGATAAACATCACCAAATTCCTCAATATTAAGCTTTTCATCTTTTTTAAGATACATATCAAAAATTCCACCAGCCGTTGCAATACTCGTTCTTCTTATTTTTTCCTCTGTTGTCGCTACTTGTGATGTTTCCGTTATTGGTTCTTCTTTTTTTATAGCAGGATTTTCAACTGGCTTGAGCACACTATTTTCAAAAATATTCATATTTTATCGCTTAATTATTGTTTGTTCATTATATCACGCTGTTTTTATATACACAAAAATGAAAAAGGACTCATACTTCTATGGTCCTTTTTTCGAGGTCATATTGACCTCCTTTTTTTATTTCATGGCACATCATTGATGCGGCAAGTCTGATTTTTGTTTTTACGTCAGAAAACCAGAAAACATTTTGGAGTTTTTATTTTCCTTGAATAACGGCTAGCGCGTTTTCTTTTGAAAAATAAATAACACCATCGACGATGTAGTATTGTTTTGCCATTTTGCATCACCTCCTTTCTTGAACATAGCAGAAAGGATGACTGTGACATCTAGGCAACTACAACAAGCAAAACACCGCATAGCACAATTATGGACCAACATTGATTTTTGTCAATAAAAAAGAGTAGTTAATTAACAACCGCTCTATACTTTCAAAAATATTTGAAAAAAATAACCATTTAGGCATTTGCAAAAATCATACCCTCTGCAAAATCATCACTTTCGACATTCGGAATTATTTCTATTTTCAACCCATCTTTATCATCTTTAGCAATTCTCATATTTCCACCTGAAACTATTAGCAAGTTAATGACTCTACGCAAAGCATCGTCTACTGATTTTTTACTAACACTTAAGACAACAATCCTCTGATCCTTTATAAAAATAGGAATCCCCATACAAATAGACCTGGCGCATCTGGCTGAAAAATCCATTATCTTTAAATCATAAATTGCTGAACTGCTCAAGCCAGACATATCTATTTTCCAAAAACAGCCTTCTTTTACAATCTCCTTAAAAATAGTTTCGCTTTCCCTTATATTTGCAGGAATAGGAAATTCCTTTCCCGCAATTTTTTCAGGACCAGCAGTGATTTTTATAAAAGCCATAATAGCACCCCCTCTTTGTTAAATAACATCATTTTAAATCATTCTATTCCTCTGCCATAATTTTGCAAGTAAATGTTTGTATTATTCTAACAGCGCGGTATACTTAAAACATCCCTTAAACTCTCATTCTATTCAAATATTTACTATTATGCCTAAAGAAAACAATAATGAAACCTCAGTGAAATCGTCCTCCTCCGTCGGAATTTCACGGGGCAAGAAACTCATCCTCATTGACGGTAACGCCATCATTCATAGGGCGTATCATGCGCTGCCGCCGTTTACGACGAAGAAGGGCGAGTTGGTCAATGCGGTGTATGGATTTTCCTCCACTCTTTTGAGTGTGATTGCGGAGTTTAAGCCGGACTATGTCGTGGCGTCTTTTGATTTGGCGGGCAAAACTTTCCGACATGAAAAGTTTGAAGAATACAAAGCCACTCGAGTAAAAGGAGATGATGAACTCTATGCTCAGATTCCGAGGGTTAAAGAAGTGGTCAAAGCTTTTAATATTCCGATTTATGAAGTGGCAGGGTTTGAAGCTGACGATGTGATTGGAACAATTGCCACGCAGATTAAGAAAAACAAAGAGGAAATTGAAACGATTATTGTGACTGGCGATATGGACACCCTGCAGTTGGTAAATGACACCACAAGCGTGTACACGATGAGACGCGGACTTTCTGATTCGATTATGTATGATAGTGAAAAAGTTTTTGCGCGCTATGGCCTTTCTCCTGATCAAATTATTGATTACAAAGCTTTGCGGGGTGATCCCTCTGACAATATTCCAGGAGTTAAAGGTATCGGAGAAAAAACCGCAGTCACCTTGCTGCAAAAATACCAGACCCTGGATGGTGTGTACGAAAACATCGAGGAAATTAAGGGTGCAGTCAAAGACAAATTAGTGCGCGACAAAGCGCAAGCATATCTCAGCAAAGAGTTGGCCACGATTGCACTTGATGCGCCGGTTTCTCTTGAATTGGAAAAATCAGTGCTGAAAGATTTTGATCGCGAAACAATTGTAAAACTTTTTTCTGAATTAAATTTTTTCAGCTTAATCAAGCGCTTACCAAAAGATGAAAATGCCAACGAAGAAAGCGAGAAAACATCCAACGGAGTTGTCGATTTTAGATACACCATCGCGGATGAAAAAAATGCGGACGAACTGATTGCTGAATTTTCTAGTGTCTCAGAACTCTCAATTGCAACAGAAATTAGCGAGGAAAAGTTGACCGGCATTGCAATTTCTTGGAAGACAGGACGTGCCACTTTTTTCCCGACTGCCAGCAAGGCATTTTCCAAATTAAAAACAATTTTAGAAAATCCGGAAATTATGAAAGTTGGCTACGATTTAAAAGCGATTTATAAGCAACTTTTTGCTGAGTCAATTGTGATGGAGGGACTTTCTTTTGATGCAATGCTAGCTGCCTATGTTTTAAACCCGGGCGAAAAACTTGATTTTGAAAAAATGATTTTCTCAGAACTTGGAGAAGAGATTACTTTTGAAAAAAAATTCAAAGGACAACTTTCTTTGGTGGCAAACCCTGAAGATGAGCAACTTGCAAAAAATATTGTGTGTCAAAAAGCTGATTATTCCTTGAAATTAAAAGCTGCTTTGGAAAAAAGAATCTCAGAAATAAGCGCAGAGCAAAAAGAAGCAGCCAAGACTGACGGAACATTGCAAACAATTTTTTCCGAAATGGAAATGCCCCTTGTAAAAATCTTGGCTCAAATGGAAATGACTGGCATTGAACTCAACACTATTATTTTCAAAGGTATCTCAGAAAAAATTACTGGCACATTGAAAAATCTTGAAAAATCAATCTATACTTTTGCCGGCAAAGAATTTAATATCAATTCCCCATCGCAACTTTCCGAAATTCTTTTTGTCACAATGAATCTTCCAAGTGTTGATATTAAAAAAACCAAGAAAGGACTTTCCACGGGAGCTGCTGAACTTGAAAAACTTAGGGGTTCGCACAAGATTATTGAAAAAATCGAAGAATATCGCGAGCTTTTCAAATTAAAGACGACTTATCTCGATGCTATTCCAAAACTTGTTTACAAAAATTCTCGCGTTCACACAACATACAATCAAGCGGTAGCAGCAACGGGGCGACTTTCATCCACCGATCCTAATTTGCAAAATATTCCTATTAAGACAGAACTTGGACAACTTCTGCGCACTGCTTTTGTTGCCAAAGAAGGATACAAATTGATCAGCGCCGACTATTCTCAAATTGATTTACGCTGCGTGGCGCACGTTTCCAACGACAAAAAACTTATTGAAGCATTTCACCGAGGCGATGACATTCACAAAATTACCGCAGCTGAAATAAACAAAGTGCCACTTTCGCAGGTCACTGAAAAAATGCGTTCGAGCGCCAAAGCTCTTAATTTCGGCATCATATATGGAATGAGTTCTTTCGGATTTTCACAGTCTGCTGGAATTTCTCGCGAAGATGCACAGAAATTCATCAACACATATATGGAAAACTTTTCAAGCGTAGCCGAATATATGAAAGAAACTCGCGAATTTGCACGAAATAATGGATATGTGGAAACATTGCTTGGAAGAAGACGCAATTTGCACGAAATAAACTCGCCAAATTTTCAGGTTGCTGCTTCGGCAGAAAGAATGGCCATTAATATGCCAATTCAAGGATTGGCAGCCGATATTGTAAAATTGGCTATGATTAAAATTTCTACTAATTACGAATCAAATACGAACGTACGAATGATACTTCAAATACATGATGAAGTTATCCTGGAAGTGCGCAATGATTTTGCGGAAGAAACTGCAAAGAAACTCAAAGAAATTATGGAAAATGTTCATCCCCTGCGCGTCCCACTGATTGTTAATGTCAGCATCGGAGACAATTGGGGAGAAGTGTAACTCGCTTCGCGAGAATTTTTAATTTTTAATTTTGTAATTTTATAAATAATTTTTAAAGTTCTAATGTTTAAATGTTTAAAAATTTTAACATTTAGATTTATTTAAAAATTAAAAATTGGAAATTAAAAATTTATTAATATATGCCTGAGCTCCCGGAAGTACAAACTATCGTGAATGATTTGCAAATATTAACCGGTGATACAATCACCGGTTTTTGGACAGATTTTGAAAAAGCTATCAAGACAAAAGACTTTGAAAAGGAAGTTGTTGGAAGAAAAATAAAAAGCATTCAAAGATTAAGCAAAAACATTATCATCGAATTGTCCAGCAAAAATGCCATTATTATTCATTTAAAAATGACGGGAAAACTATTACTAAATTTCCAATTTCCAATTTCCAATTTCCAAATAAACCCCAATTCTAAAATTTTCAAACAAAATGCGGCTGAGTTTCATAAACAATATCCATATTTTCATCACATATTCTTTCTAAAAAAACACGGTGCTTTAGTTTTTTCTGACATACGAAAATTTGCGACACTGGAATTGATAAGTCTTGAGAAACTTTCTCAAATTGAAAAAACTAAAGGGGTTGATCCTTTTTCAAAAAACTTTACTCTCCAAACTTTTTCCAGAATTATCAGTGAGCATAAAAATAAAACCCGTCACTCACGAGTGACAGGTAAAAACATCAAAAGCCTCTTAATGAATCAAGCTGCTATTGCGGGAATTGGAAATATTTATGCCTCGGAAATTCCCTACGACGCCAAATTAAATCCTCTGCGAAAACTTTCTGGCCTTACCAATAAAGAAATCAAGCTTTTACATCATTCTGTTTTAAGAATATTAACAAAAGCCATCAAAATGAGGGGTACTTCGATCAGTGATTATAGAGATGCAAATGGCAAAAAGGGTGGCTTTCAAAATCAATTAAAAGTATATGGAAAAGCTGGCAAGAAGTGCCACAAATGTGGTACAATAATCGCAAAGGAAATAGTTGAGCAGCGAAGCACTTTTTACTGTCCAACTTGCCAAAAATAAACAATTTATAATACGAATATGCGAATGATGCGTATATGCAAATGGATTCATTAGCATATTTGCGTATTAGCATCCTATTTGCATAATTCGTATCACTAACTCAATGAACAGAAAACAAATAGGCATCATTGTCGCAGTGGCGATGATAATCGTGGGAGCAATTTTTTATTTCTTAGCAGGAGATAAAAACAAAAATGTTAAACAAATCCAAATAAACGGTACTCCTCAGCAGACAGTTCCTGCTAATTCTGGCGACGTTAGCCCTATTTCCGGACTTACTTGCGACAATTGGAATAAACGCTCTTTTGCTGTGATGCAACCAGCAGACGTTGCAGCAAGGCCTTTGGCAGGACTTTCTCAGGCTGATATGGTAGTAGAAATGGTTGCTGTTTATGGCAGCATCACTCGCTTAATGGGAGTATATGGATGCAACACTCCAGAAGAAGTTGGCTCACTTCGAAGTGCTCGCCACGACTTTGTGCATCTTGCCAAGAGTTTTGATTCTATCTATGTTCACTGGGGACGAGCTGACATTGAAGAATTCAAAAATGTGCTAAACAGTGGAATTATTGATGATATGAATTGCAACAATGATGCTGGAAAATCTGCAGGACAATATTGTTTCCGCAAAGAAGCTGAGGGCAATATGCGTGGAGTTGACACGGGTTATGCTAAATTTACCAGTTTGCTAGAAGGTGCCAAAGCTTTTGGCTATAGCACTGAAAACAAATTTTTGGGTTATCCTCATCAAACAGAAGCAGCTTTTGATCAACGTCCGAACGGAGGAAATCTTCGTGTTGCATATGCAAAACCTTTTGACGTTGAATATGATTACGACAAAGAAAGTAACTCATATTTTCGAACTTGGGGTGGCGTTGCAGACACTGACAGAAACAACAAACAAAAAATTGCACCAAAAAATGTCGTTGTAATGATTGCTGATGCAGCACCAATCAAAGTTGGCGAACAATATGCGAACATCCAAATTGGCGATCCCTGGTTTGATCAAAATGATTCAGGCAGCGCTTTTTTCTATATGAACGGACAGCAATATAAAGGGGCTTGGAAAAAAGACAAAAGTAAAATAGACAGCAAGCTATTCTTCTTTGACGAAACAGGACAAGAAATAAAATTCGTCCCAGGACAAATTTGGGTTGACATCATTGATCCAGGTCAGGCACTCCGATGGACACCAGCAGCCTAGAGATCATAATGTCAAAACCCAAATATCAAATATCAAATAAAGTCTCGATGTTAAAATTTTCAAAATTAATACATTTGAAATTTATTTGAAATTTGAAATTTATATTAGATATTATGTTAATTTTTTTGTTTGGCGTCGACAATTTCCGCTCTTTGGAAAAACTCAGCGACCTTAAAAATAAATATCTTGAAAAGAATGGCTCAGGCACAGACCTGAGCGTTCTTGATTATGGCGAAGGTGCTTCAGCTGAAAATCTTTCCACTGCTTTTTCAGCGCAAGGACTTTTCTCAACCAAAAGGTTGGTTATTGTGAAAAACAGTATGCTCAAAGGTTCAACTGAAGTGCAAAAAGGAATTCTTACGCTTCTCAAGGCCAACCCTGACACAGAAAAGGATGCCGACACTATTGTTATTTTTTATGAAAATGGTTCTCCCAAGAAAAACGGAGCTTTGTACAAATTTCTTTTTAAAACAGCCAAAAGACAAGAATTTGCACCTCTTGAAGGAACTGCTCTTGCCAATTGGGCGCTGACATTTGCCAAAACTCAATCAGCAGAAATATCTTTTACCAAAAATGCGCTCAATATGCTTTTAGCCGCAACTGGCAGCGATCTGAATATTCTTAGCAATGAAATTACCAAGCTAGTAAACTATAAAAATTCTGGCGAAATTGTTGATGCCGATGTGGTTTTGTTAGTAAAATCAAAAGTTGATTCAACAATGTTTGAAACCATTGAAGCACTTGCTAGTGGAAACAAATCGAAAGCACTAGACCTTTTTCATCAGCAACTCACCAAGGGCGAAGACGTTTTTTATATTCTTTCAATGTATACCTATCAAATCCGCACCCTGCTAAAAATCGGCGACTTTTATTGGCAAGGAATGACAGGTGCTCCACAAATTGCACAAGCTTCCGGCATCCATCCCTACGTTGTACAAAAATCTCTTTCGCAAATCCGAAATTTATCCGAACAAAAAACCAAACAAATGCTCCGCGATCTGGCCGAGATAGATTTCTCTGCCAAAACCGGCAAAGTCGACCCAGTTCTCGCGCTCGACACTTTTATTGTTTCACTATAAATAAAAAAGCGGCCAGTTGGTCGCTTTTATGTTTCAAATATTACAAGGACTATTTTTGCTTTTTAGCAAAGCCCTCTCCCCAGCGAGGCCTTCCCCCATTGTTTTGCATTTTTCCACATACAGAACATCTCCACTCTTCATAATTATCAGTTCTTTTAACTGATTTTATGACGTCGTCCAAACATTTTTCACACATATGCACCTCCCATTTTGTATAGTGCAAACAATAATGCACCGCCTAAGCGATGCATTCAAATGTGCGCTATTTTTTTAAGGCAAGTTTTTTCACGGCAGCGTTCAATCTTGATTTCTTGCGAGCTGCGGTGTTCTTTTTGATAACTTTCTTTTGTGCAGCTTTGTCCAAAGCCTTAATAGCAGCTTTGAGCAGTTCCTGAGCTTCTTTAACCTTTCCTGCTGCAATATTTTCTTTGGTGTCTTTGATAGCATTTCGGAAAACACCCTTTACAACTTTGTTTCGAAGTGTTTTGCGATCAGTCACTCGCATATACTTTTTGGCTGATTTTTTGATTGGCACGTTGATATTTGAACTTACTCATCCCTGAGAGCATTAGGGAAGTGCGAGTTCGATATAATTATTTAAATATTGTTCTATATATTATTAACACGCTTGGAGACTTTTGGCAATAGTCCGCAATTTACCTTATAAACTTTATAACCTTATGAACATTATAACTTATGCTGTCATCACTATATCAATTATCTCCTCGCCGCCAAGTTCCTTGCTTATCTTGGCCACAATTTGCTTTCTTCTAAGCAAAATTTCGTTTTCCCAGAAAGAGCTGTTTGTTCTAATAAACACTTTTTTATCTCTAAAAGACACTGGCACAATATTCTCCAATCCCTGCCTGCCATATTCCTCTTTGATAACTATTTGAAAAACATAAAAAACACTTTGTTGGTCAATAACAGCACTTTTGTTTAATGTTTTTTTGTTTATAAAAGACCCAAGAGTTTTCATGATAAATAAAATGTTTGTATGAATATTGTTTTTTGCGACGTCCGGCCGACTCGAGAGGGTCTAGGCGAGCAAAAAAATAATATTCATACAAACAGCTTCCAGACTATTAGTTCTTTATCGGCATAATAATATAAGTATAATTAAGCATTTCCTCTTTCTTTTCTCCTTGCACCATACGAAGAACTGCGGGAGAGCCGCCACTATTCATCAACAAAACCAAATGCGGCGTGGAAATTGCTTGCAAGCCATCTACCATATATCGAGGATTAAAAAGCGCCTCTTGATCAGGACCCTCAATTTGAGCACTCAAGATGGTCTTGTTTTCGCCAACCTCTTCTGCTTTTGATTGAACATAAACTTCCTTAGCCTCGGAGTTTACAGTAAATTTAACTTCCCCCGCTTTGCTGTGAGTAAAAATTCCTGCAATTTTAACAGCGCGCAAAACATCATCTTTGGAAAGAAAAACTTTGGTGGTAAATTCTTGCGGAATAATTTGTTGATAAGGTGGATATTTTCCATTAATCAAGCGTGAAACGATGCGCACGTTGTCAATTTGAAAAAATATCTGACTTTCCTCAATACCAATTTTAATGTCTTGTGTTTCCGGATTAATCACTCGAAACAATTCTGAAATTGTGTTAAGTGGCACAATAACAGAATTTGTTTTTTCAATAAACAAATCATACGCCTGTGAATTGTCTTTTATTAGCGTTACAACAGCCTCTGCCAAACGAAAACTATCAGTAGCAGCCAGGCGCACCTCAAGCTTATCCAAAACAAAATTAAGACCCGTAAGTTCAGGACGAGTACTGTCCAACGAAACACAAACAGCCAAGCGCGGGATTACTTCCTTCATTTCTTGAGCTGGCAAAGAAAAAAGAAATTCTCCTTCCATTTCTGGAATAATAGGAAAATCTTGTGCTTGCAATCCTTTTATTTGTGCTTTAGATGAGCCACTTTCAATGTGCAAGGTTTGATCAACAACACTAAGTGAAACAGTTCCAACATTTGGAATATTGTTCACAAAATTGCTAAGCAAACGAGCAGGAACGGTTATTTTTCCCTCTTCTTCTATTTTTGCTCCAATTTTCAGAAAAACCCCAATTTCAAGGTTTGTTGCTGAAATCTTAAGCATCCCGTTGTCAGTTTCAAGCAAAATATTTTCCAAAATTGGCAAAGTAATTTGCTTTCCTACAACTCTTTCTGTGCTATAAATAGCCTTTTTGAAATTTTCCTGAGTACAAGTTAGCTTCATATGTTTGAATATTCTTAAACTTTCTAAATTATCTTACACTTATCCACAACTTATTAACAATCATTTTATAGCCTTATTGAGCCTATATTGCATATATTCTCTCTCTAAGCACTGCTACATCCTCACGTACTTTTTCATCTGATTCTATTTCTCTGTTTATTTTTTCATAAGCATGCAGCGCTGTTGTGTGGTCACGTCCTCCAAATTGAGTTCCAATGCTAGGATATGAAGAATTGAGCTCACTACGCATCAAATACATTGCAATATGGCGAGCATAGGCAATTTCTTTCTTACGCCCCTTTTCAATGAGCTCCTTAGTCGAAATATTGAAATATTGAGAAATAGCTTCAATCACATTTTGCGGTTGAATTCCCTTCTTTTTTCCGCTTGAAATTATCTCAGCCAATGCTTGTTGAACAAATTTCAAGGTTGGCAACTTTTTGTTAAATTCACAAGCAGCAATAATCCTATTGAGCGCACCTTCCAGCTCGCGGATGTTATTTTTCACATTTTCAGCAATAAATCTGATCGCCTCTTCATCCAAATAAAAATTATTCTCTGCGGATTTTGTTTTTAAAATAGCAATTCGAGTTTCAATATCAGGTTTTCCAATGTCAGCAATCATCCCACCCTCAAAGCGTGATCTTAATCTGTCCTCCAATGTCGCAATCGCTTTAGGAGGACGATCGGAGCTGATCACAATTTGCTTGTTTATCTGATAAAGAGCATTGAATATATGAAAAAATTCATTTTGCGTCTTTTCCTTCCCTGCCAAAAATTGCACATCGTCAATAATAAGCAGGTCTATGGCTTGATATGTTGATTTGAAGTCATTTACTGTTTGATTGCGAATAGAATCGATCAATTCGTTGGCAAAACGCTCCGAAGTTATATATTTTATTCTTCTTGAAGGATCGTTTGCCAAAACCTCATTTCCAATTGATTGCAAAAGATGTGTTTTACCAAGCCCAACTCCACCATAGATGAAAAGTGGGTTATATATTTTTCCTAAATTTTGAGAAACAGCAAAACATGCTGCGCGGGCAAGCTCATTGTTTTCGCCAATAATAAAGTTTTCAAAAGTATAGCGTGTATTTATGTTGTTTTCGAAAGGAACACTGTTTTGCACTCCAGGATGCGCCATCGGCTGAATAGGGCGCTGCGAGAAACTATTTCCTTGTTGAATTTCTTGTGAAAGTTGTTGCACTGAAACTGGAGCTGCTGAATCAACCTTTTTAATTTCATTAAGAGGTGCTTGTTCATTGCTATATATAATACAGCTAATTTCTTTAATATCATCTTGAAAATTTCGCAGCGCTCTAAAGATGTAGGTATTATATTTATTTTCCAACCACTCCTTTGCAAAACCATTTGGCACACCAATAACAACCTTGCCATTTTCATTGGAAAGAATTGTTGTGTTTTTAAACCAAGTACTGAAGTTCGCTTTTGAAATAGAAAGCTCTATTTCTCCAAGCGCAGCCTGCCAAAGTTCTGCATTATTCATACAAGTTTATCCTTGTTAATGGTGCAAAAAAATTATATCACGCTAGACCTACTACTGCCAGCAATTCAAGCTGACAACTGTTAATAATGTGTGGATAAGTGGATAAGTCTCTTTTTTCCTTTTCCTTAGCTATATTTTTTCGTATTTAAGCAAAAAAGCTGCTGGACTTAACCCTGTAAACTTAGAATATCCCCTCTTATCCACTCTTGTCAATCATTTTTAATGTTTTTTGAAAGTAAAGCCAATCAATTATTCAAAAATAAACCTCTGTTGCGCCATTTTTTCTAAATGAATAGGTTGACTTTTTTCTTCAGACTGATACACTTGTTTATAGTATTCCTTGGAATCCTGTTAATTAAGAATTGGTGCTATTTTCTTATTCAAACAGCTATTATTGGAAAACGAGTATTTCATATTAATAAATTAATCAAGCAAATATTATGAAACGCACATATCAGCCAAAAAAGGGTAAAAGAAAAAGCCGTCACGGATTTCTCGAGCGTATGAGCACTAAAAACGGAGCTCAAGTAATCAAAAGACGCAGACAAGCTGGTCGCAAAAAACTTTCAGTTTAAAAAATATGCCATTACTGTGGCAGTTTTATAAATATATATGCTCCCAATCAAACACAGATTGAAAAAACGAGAAGATTTTGCCCAAGTATTTTCCAAAGGAGCATATGCTGGATATGATGGTCTTTCGATTAAATTTACAAAAAATTCTCTGCCCGTGTCCCGAATTGGATTTCCTGTCGGCAAAAACTATTCAAAAAAAGCTGTCGTCAGAAATCGTACCCGAAGAATTCTTCGAGAAGCTTGCGCAGAATATTTGGAAAAAATCAAACCCGGCTTTGATATCATCGTTCTTATTAAGCCAGAGTATCAAAACATCGAACTTACTAAAATTATTGACGAGTTTAAGAAAATTTTCTCTAAAGCTAATTTACTCATCTAATATCCCCTTTTAAAAATGGGATACAAAAAACAAAATGCTAGCCCTCTTTCACACAGTTATCTACCAACCCTTATATAACATCCTTATTTTGTTTTATAATATCGTTCCTGGTAAGGATTTTGGTATTTCTATTATTCTTATTACCATTTTACTAAGAACTGTTTTGATACCGCTTTATAAGAAACAAATTGAATCGCAAAAGAAACTTCAGGAATTGCAACCAAAAATCAAAGAACTTCAAGAGCGAACCAAAGGAAACAAGGAACAGCAAACCAAGCAGTTAATGGAACTTTATAAGGAAAATAAAACTAATCCTTTTTCTGGTTGTATGCCATTGGTTGTTCAATTAATATTTTTAATTGCTATTTATCAAGTTTTAATAAAAATTTCTAGCAATGGTCTTGTGGTAGATCCAGCGCAACTTTATTCTTTCGTTGCAGACCCTGGGAAAATAAATCAGTTTTTTATTTCGTTAGTTGATTTGACCAAGCCAAGCATTATCATTGCTGTGTTGGCTGCAATTGCGCAATATTTCCAAACAAAGATGTTGATGGCCAATCAACCTATCGCTCCCAAAAAAGACGACTCTGGTCAACCTGATATGGCTCAAATTATGAGCAAACAGATGCTCTATCTCGGACCCTTCTTGACATTATTTATCGGTATTAAATTTCCCGCAGGATTATCCCTTTATTGGCTAGCTGGAACATTGTTTATGTTAATACAACAAATCATTATTGAAAAAAAATCCAAACAAGATTAATATTTCATTTTATATAATCATATGGACGAAAAAACAACTACCGTTATAAAGAAAACAATTGAAGAGTTGCTCACAAAAATGGGATTCGCTGGAAAGGTCACAATCATTGAATCAACAGACGATGACAGCATCACTTGCGATATTGCAGCGGAAAGCGATTCTAATTTTCTTATTGGGCAACATGGTATTAATTTGCAAGCATTGCAACATTTGGCAAGATTGATTGTCAGGAAACATATTCCTGAAAAAATCAGATTTACATTAGACATAAACAATTACCGACAACAAAAAAATCAATCCGTTGTTGAGCAAGCTAAGATTGCTGCCAATGAAGCAATCACTCAAGGACGCAGTGTTTTTATGCAACCTATGTCAACCTATGAACGCAGAATTGTTCATATGGAACTTTCTCAAAACGCGCAAGTTTCCACTGAAAGCGTTGGGGAAGGAGAAAACAGAAAAGTTGTCATCAAGCCAGCCAACTTGATTGACTAGTTTTTATAATGTCATTTCTACAAATACAGGATTTACGCATTTTCTCAACTATGCGTAACTTCCAAGATAACTAATGGCAATCGCACGAAAAATTGCTTACAACGTGATTTTTAATGCAATCACAAAAATACTATCTACCATTCTTGCATTGGTAGGGATTGGTTTTATCACACGTTACCTAGGGAAAGAAGGCTTTGGCGATTATTCTACCGTTTTAGCTTTTTTTGCTTTTTTCGGCAGCGTTGCAGATCTTGGTCTTTATGCAATTACAGCTCGAGACATTTCGAGAGCTGATGCAGATGAGAAAAAAATTCTTGGCAATGCTTTTTCTTTGCGATTGATTTCATCTGTTGCTGTTTTTTTAGTAACGCCAATATTAGTCTTCTTTTTACCTTATTCTCAGGATGTAAAAATTGGTATCCTCATTGCGGCAGCTTCTTTTGTTTTCTCTTCCACCTATATGGTTCTCAATGGTGTCTTTCAAAAAAATCTCGCAATGGACAAAGTTGCCACTGCCGAGGTTTTGGGAAAAATAATTCAAATTGCTATCATTATTTTTGCAGTACGCAATGATCTTGGTTTTATAACCATTATCTTATCCATCTTAGCCGCTATGATTTTCAATTTCACAGTAGTTTTATTGTTAGTGCAAAAATATATACCATTAAAATTGCAATTTGATTTTGTTTATTGGAAAAAATTTCTAAAAGAATCAGCGCCACTTGGTTTTTCAGCAATTGTAATTTTTGTTTATTTTAAAATAGATACCATCTTGCTTTCAGTTCTTAAGACAAATACTGAGGTTGGGATTTATAATGCCGCTTATAAGGTTATTGAAAATCTTTCATTCTTTCCCGCAATGATTATTGGACTTATGTTTCCTATGTTTTCACGTCATATCTTTTCTGATAAAAAACAGTTTGCTCATTTGGCAAATGAGACCATCAAGGTTTTCTTTATTATAATTGTGCCACTTATTATTGGCACTCTTTTTCTCTCAGAAGGAATTATCAATCTCATAGGTGGATCAGCTTTCTCACAAGCCGCCAACACGTTGCGAATACTTATTTTTGCACTTGCTTTCATCTTTTTTGGCGGACTATTTAATAACATTCTCATCGCCAGCAACAATCAGAAAAAAATGCTTTGGATGCTCATCGGTTGCGCCTTGTTTAACGTTTCTGCTAATCTTATTTTCATTCCAGCTTATTCCTACACAGCTTCGGCCATTATTTCAACATTAACAGAATTTTTAGTCGCTTTCACAGGACTTATTCTTACTATAAAATACACAGGCTTTAAACCTTCACTAAAATATTTACTGCGCATTTTATTTTCCGGATTTGCAATGGCAATATTTCTTTTTATTTTCAAAGCATACAGCTTCTTAACACTCGTACTTGGAAGTTCAATTTTTTATATTGTTTTACTCTGGATTACCAAGACCATTACTATAAAAGAATTGCGCAGCATAGTAAGCAGTAAATAATCAAAAAAGCTAACTTTTGTCTTATGGCTATAAACAGCCCTGTTTTTCCCAAAGTTTTTGTTGTCATTTTGAATTTTAATGGCAAAAATATATTACTAGATTGCCTTACTAGTGTTTTTAAATCTGATTATTCAAATCTCGAAATTGTCGTCGTTGACAATAATTCCACAGACGAATCTTTTGAAAAAGCTAGACTTAATTTTTCTCGATCGCACTTCATTAAAAACGATGAGAATATTGGTTTTTCCAAAGGCAACAACGTTGGTATACGATATGCACTAGAAAAATTCGCAGACTATGTTTTTGTTTTGAACAATGACACCATTTTAGAAAAAACAACTATTTCCTCACTTGTAAAAACTGCCCAAGAAAATCCACTTGCTGGCATTATAAGCCCGCTTATTTTAAACGCTGACAATGAAAGTGTTTGGTTTGCTGGAGGAAAAGTACAGTGGAGAAAAATGAAAAGCGTGCACTTAACCAAAAAATCTTCAGGTAATATTTATTTTTCAGAATATCTCAGTGGCTGTGCAATGTTTATCAAAAAAGAGGTCTTTAAAAAAGTTGGTCTTTTTGACGAACGCTTTTTTCTGTATTACGAAGATGCTGATTTTTCACTGCGCTCAAAAAAAGCTGGGTTTGACTTATTAATAGATCCGACAATAACTATTCAGCACTTAGAACAAAGTAGCAGCAATGATTCAAAAAATTATTGGCTTGTGCTGTCTGGTCTTTTGTTTTTTCAAACACACAGCAACGCATTTTGGAAAGTATGGCATTTCTTTTATCTCCTTCTGCGAAAAGCAAAGAACTTTTATAATATCTATATCAAAAAGGATTCTGCAGCCTTAAGGATTAGCCAAGCATACAAGGATTTTAGAAAATTAGAAATTTAAATAGTTTTGAAGGTTTACCCTGTTAAATAATTTTTTAAAATTACTATTTTAAAAAATTAAGATTTGAACGAAAACTCTAGCTCCTGCGATAAAATAAAATTAAAAGTAAAATAATATGATTGAATACTATTTTATAGTGTTCAAATCTTATTTAATAGGGTGAATGGATGTTTCTATTATTATTACTAATTATAAAAGCGAGCGGCATCTTTCTCGCTGCATACAAGCGTTGCAATCTCGTTCTGATGGCAGCTTATTCGAAATTATCATCATAAATAATGACACTGCACCCATAACAAGCATTCTGCCAATTGAAAATATTCGTCTGATTGAAAATGGAATCAATGAGGGTTTTGCCAAGGCCTGCAATCGTGGAGCCAAAATTGCAAAAGGAGGAATTCTTTTCTTTTTAAATCCAGATACTGAATTAATCAAGGGAAACATTACGGATTTACTTGCTGCATTAGAAAATAAATCCGTAGGCATAGTAGCGCCACAACTCACGATTCCCTCAGGAGAAATACAAAAGTGGAGCGCAGGCTATGAAATAAACCTTTGCAACACCATCAAAAACAATTTGGGTTTCATTAAAGGTAAAAACTTGTGGGAACAAAATAATATTATCGAAGCCGACTGGGTCAGTGGTGCAGCCTTTCTCATCAAAAAAACACTTTTTGATGAGATCTCTGGTTTTGATGAAAACTTTTTTATGTATTTTGAGGATGTCGATCTTTGTAGAAGAGTTAAGGAAAAAAATTTAAGCATACTAGTTTTACCACTTATCCAGGTTTTGCACATAGGTGGACAAAGTTTCCAAAATTCTGCTTGCAAAAAAAAATATTACTACGCATCGCAGGATTATTATTTTAAAAAACATTTCGGAAATTGTTCTTTATTTTTTTTAAAGTTATTAAGAATACCCTTTTTGTTTTTCAAAAAAAATTAATTACCCATTTTAATACCCATGCGCTTATTTCAAACATTAAAATTGTTTTCGATTAAAAATAATACTTTTTATCATGTATTATTATTCTTTTGTTTATTTTTACCCTTTCAGTTTGCACTTAATCCGAAGGATGGCTTTGATTTGGCTATTATAAGAATATTAATTCCTTTACTATTTTTGATTTGGATGGTTATTGCTTTAAAAAATAAGCAAAAAATATTTAAATTAAACTGGACGACATCCTTACTGGGACTGTTTTTTATTCTTGCGCTTATTTCTATTTTCTTTTCTCCAAACCTTTCTTGGTCAGTGCGAAAAATTCTTTTTCCACTTTCTATAGCACCGCTTTATTTTTTGACTGCAAGCATTTTGAACACTACCTTTAGACAAAAGAGGGCTTTTTTATTTCTTGTCAGCAGCGCCACTGTTTTAGCTTGGGTTGGAATACTGCAGTTCACTTCTCAATTCATTTTTGGAATTGACAGTGTTTCTCTTTTTTTGTCTACATATATTACTCCTTTTTTTCTTGGTAAAACATTTGCTGGCGCAGTCCTTACCTATCCAAGTTGGCTGATAAACAGCGGCGGAACAACATATATGCGAGCAATTGCAATTTTTCCTGATCCTCATATGCTGTCATATTATCTTGGAATGCTTATTCCTTTTTCGATTGCACTTTGGGCAACAGCCACCTCTCACAAAAAATGGCTCCTTTTCTCAACACTGTCATTGGTTGTTGCGGATGCTTTGACTTTCACGCGAGGAGGATACATCGCGTTAATTATAGGAAGCATTACAATTCTTCCATTAGTATCACTGAAAACTGCAAGCAAAATATTAGCCGGTGCTGGAATTTTTGTTTTTTTATTTACAATTGCGCCCCATAATCCAGTGGCTAGCAGATTTTCATCCTCTTTCGATGTCCAAGAAGGCTCCAACCAAGCACGCCTTTCTAATTGGCAACAAGCACTTGTAATTATAAAAGAGCATCCTCTTGGTGTTGGTATTGGCGCATATTCATTGGCAGTAAAATCAAATGCAACTTATCGTGAGCCTATTTATGCGCACAACACATATTTGGATATTGCTGCTGAACTTGGAATTATTGCTGCTCTTATTTTTATTGGAATTTTGTTAATTACCTTTAAGCGTTTTTGGATATTATCAAAAACTGAACCTTTCTTTATTGCAGGAGTTGCAAGCATAACTATTTTTGCGGTTCACTCCTTGGTTGAAAATCCTTTATATTCAGTGCATATTTTGCCGTTATTTTTGATGCTGCTTGCACTGGGTGTTTCCAATTATATTTATGAAAAAAATACTAACGCTAATTAATTTTTCCCTTTTGCTTATTTTTTGCATACCCGCTTATCTTATACGGGTAAGGATTTTTAATTTTCCAACTAACATTTTTGAAATCCTTGCAATACTTGTGATTATTTTGATTTTTTTAAAAAATAAAAAACTTTTTTTAAAAAAAATATTAGAACTTCCCAAGATCCTTGTTTTTAGTTGCCTTCTTGTTATTTTTGGAATATTAATTTCAATATTTTTTAATAATAACCCATTTACTGGGATTGGAATTTTAAAGGGTTGGTTTATTGTTCCTATGTTTTTTTCTTTTGCAATTTACACAACATTAAAATCAGATATTGATATAAAAAAAGTATTTGCGAGTATCTATTTTTCAGCCGCTGCAGTTGCAGTAACGGCTATTTTTTACAAACTTTTTGGAATTATTACTTATGACAATCGATTAAGCGCCTTTTATTTGTCGCCAAATCAATTGGCGATGTATTTAGCTCCGGGTATTTTTTTTGGATTATACTTTTTACTTTCAGCTATTTCACAAAAAAATAATCACAAAAAAATACTTCTGCATACTGCACTTTTAATAATAATCATTATCTCACTTTATTACACTTATTCCTATGCTGCTTGGATAGCAACACTTTTTTCTCTTGCAATAACTTTATTTGTGCAACTTTGTCATTCCCGCGGAGGCGGGAATCCAGGTTCGACACAAATTTTTACCACATTATCAAGTAAAAAACTTACTGAGACCAATACGGACTGGATTCCGGATCAAGTCCGGAATGACAAATTTCTAGGGATCAAAGCAATATTTATTGCTGTTTTATTTTTACTTACTTGCTTGTTTATTTTATTTTTTTCTCAAATAAACACGGAAAAATTCTCAACTCTTATCAGTCTTTCCCAGCGCTCTTCTATTGCTTCGCGCGCAACAATCTGGAAAGTTTCTACTCGACTGCTTAAAGATAATATCATTGTTGGCATAGGCCCAGGCAATTTCCAATCTTCATATTTGGCAATGCAAAAATATTATCCTCCATATTTAGAGTGGGCAGTCCCTCAGCCACATAATATTTTCCTAGCTTTTTGGCTTCAAACCGGATTTCTTGGTTTTATTGGATTTTTGTTTTTATTGCTTTTTACCTTTACCACTCTTTGGCAACAATTGAAAAACAAAAAAAATACAGCTCTCACTGCGCCATTGCTTGGTTTTTTTATTTATTCAATACTACACGGATTAGTCGATACGATTTATTGGAAAAATGATTTAGCCTTTTTGTTTTGGATCTGCTTATTTCTTGTATTATTTTTACAAAAATATTTTACCACTACGTACAAGAGGTAGACATTTTTGGTTTTTCAAAGTGCCAAGGCTCAGAAGACAGTACACAAAAACCTTCTGCGCGCATTCCAGTAATAAGTGCTTTCTGTTTTGGATTATTAAAACAAGCTTGAATATTAGCCATGCATTGATCTCTTGATCCAGCAGCTTGCGATCCATCTGAATTTAATGCCCAAATATCAGCAGCATTACCTGTGGTGTGAGGACAGCTGCTTGCGCCATCTTTTAACAAGCAGGTTGGTGGTGTGCAACTCCTGGTTGGAGGAAAACCTCCACAATTTGCAATTATCTGTGCTTTTTGTGCTTCAACAGATCTTAGACCTGATGTTACATTTGCCTTTATGCCTGCTGCTTCAAGTTTGTTTAATGCAACAATAAAAGAGGAGTCCAATTGTTTACCGTTTCTACTACCCAACGTTTTTGATACTGAACCGCTTACCTGAGCATCCTCTGAATCGCTTATGTTTACCGGCGTAAAACTAACATTTATCTTCGTCAGATCCGGATTAATCACATATAGGATTAAATATGCCCCCATTGCTGCTATGATGCCTATCAGAGAGTC